>NZ_JBVJYH010000001.1:612585-1190676 GCF_055600785.1 Streptomyces sp. NPDC038200 | reverse complement strand
AAACGCCCGGTTACATACCGAACCCGGAAGCTAAGCCTCACAGCGCCGATGGTACTGCAGGGGGGACCCTGTGGGAGAGTAGGACGCCGCCGAACAAATATTGGGAAAACCCCCGCATCGATTCGATGCGGGGGTTTTCTGCGTTCCGGGGGATTTTCAGAAAGTGACCTCTGCCGTGTTCACCGTCCCGCCCTGCCGGCCGGGCGCACTGTGCCAGCGCCAGTAGAGATTGGTGTGGGCGATCACCTTGTCCGGTGCGGGAGCGCCATGGGCGGTGAGGTCCTCGGTGGTGTGGGCGTCGGCGACCAGCGTCGCGTCGTACCCGCGGACGATCGCGCCGTGCAGGGTCGCCCGGATGCACACGTCGGTCTGTGCGCCGGTGACGAACAGCCGACCCACCTTTCGCTCGGCCAGGACGGATTCCAGGGCGGTGTCCTCGAAGGAGTCCGGATAGTTCTTGGCCACCAGCGGCTCGGCGTCACGGCGGACGAGTTCCGGGACGTACTCCCAGCTCTCGCTGCCCACCGTCAACTCCTCGTCCGAGTGCTGCACCCAGATGACCGGCACGTCGGCCGCGCGGGCCTTGCCGACCAGGAGGCCGATGTTGGCGACGACGCCGTCGCGGTCGTGGGCGTTCGCCACCACGCCGTTCTGGACGTCTACGACGAGCAATGCGGTGTGGGGCCGTTCGGGAAGCGTGGTCATGCGGCCCACAGTAGGACCCGGCACTGACAGCCGACCTCCGTATTTGGGGTGAGCGGTCCCAAGGGTGCGGGCTACGGTGGGGCGCATGACCCTCCTGACCAGGAACGACTACGTCGTCCGTGCCATACGTCCCGACGAGTGGGAGCAGGTGAGGCAGCTGCGGCTGGACGCCCTGCGGGACCCGGTCGCGCATCTCGCCTTCCTGGAGGAGTACGAGGAGGCCGCGGCCCGGCCCGACGTCTTCTGGCAGGACCGGGCCGTCGGCTCGGGCGAAGGGTCCACGACATCCCTCCAGTTCGTCGCCGAGGCGCCCGACGGGACCTGGGCCGGATCGCTCACCGTGCTCGTGGAGGAACCCGGGACCCGGGACTGGACCGGGGCCGCGGTAGAACGCCGGCAGGGACATGTGGTCGGGGTCTTCGTACGGCCCGAACACCGGGGGAACGGGCTGATCGAGGCGCTGTTCGAGGCCGGTGTGACGTGGGCGTGGGAACGGGCGGCCGAGCGGGTACGGCTGTTCGTGCACAAGGACAACGCGCGGGCGCGGGCGGCGTACCGGAAGGTCGGCTTCGAACCGAGCGGCGTGGTCGTCACGTTCTCGAAGAACGAGGCGGAGACCGAGTTGGAGCTGGTCCTGGAGCGGCCGGCCTAGACCGGCAGTTGCTGGTGCGGCCAGCGGGAGCGGGCCTGTTCACGGGAGCGGAGCAGGACGAGCGTCGGCAGACCCTGGTCGGCTCCCGTGGCGAGCAGCGACGGCAGCTCGGGGAACGGGGCCACGGCCGCGACATCGTCCAGGACCAGGGTGAGTGGTGGGTCGAGCCGACCGGAGGATGACCGTTCGGCCATGCGCCGGCCGCGCTCGACCACGCTGGAGACGAGGGCCGTCAGGAGCGGCATCGCGCCCGGAACGCTCCTGGGGTCCTCGATGGATTCACCGACCACATAAAGCGTGCCCCCTTCATGGACGAAGGAATCCAGGGTCAGCGCATCAGTTCGGTTCGGCGTGCAGGACTCGCGGATGTTGACCGTGGACAGGGCGGACAGCGCCCGGCTGGTCAGCTCCTGCGCCATGTCCCGGCGTTCCGGGTGCGCGGTGAGCGCGGCCTCCAGTTCGCCCGCGGCCCCGGGGGCGGCCTTGGCGTGGGTACGGAGCGTGCGGACGGCGTCCTGCACCTGGGTGCCCTGGGACCAGCGGTGGACATGCCGGACGGTGCGGTTCTCCAGCGCGGCGGCGTGCAGATAGCTGCGCAGCAGGGTGGTCGCCGTGTCCGCCACCGCCTGGTCGATCCTGGCGGTGGGCCGCACGGGGGCGAGCAGGGCGGTCGCCCGGTGCAGCGCCGTCTGTCGGTCCTCGCAGCCGGTGGTGGGAGACCAGTGGAGGCGGGCCGGGGTGTCGCAGAGGTGGGCGGGGTCGTGGAGCAGGACGGGGCCCAGCTTGGCCCGGGTGTCCTTGGTCTCCGCCCACAGGGCCGGGTTCGAGGTGACGACGAGGACGGGGCCCGCCGTGTCGCGCACCGCCTGGGCCGCGGCCGACCGGCGGCTCTCCCTGGGCGCGATGAGGATCCTCTCCTCTCCGCCCGCCCGCTCGCCGTGGGCCGGGAGACCGCCCACCACCGGGGACTCCGGCTCGCTGCGGGGCGCCGGAACCTCGGCGTGGAAGGCGGGCGCCGCCGCGGGCGCGGGCGCGGGCGCTGGCTCGGTCACGGGCGGGGGAGTGGGCTCGGGCAGGGGTGCGGGCGTGGGCAGAGGAGTCTCGTACGCGGGCTCCGGGTCCCGGGGGAGGGCGGCCGTCGGCCCGCTTCCCCGCGTCCCCGTGCCCTCGGCCGTGGCCCGCCGTCTCTTCCCCGCCCGCCAGCGTGCCACCGCGCCCATCGTGAACATGGTGAGGACGAAGAGGATCATCAGCTGGCCGATGAACAGGCCCCAGAACAGGCCCCAGCCGGACAGCTGGGACGGTGGGGTGTCCGGCCAGGAGCCGGCGAGGTCGTGCGGCCGGCCGATGAGGTGGCGCATGGCCGGCGGGGTGCGGGTGAAGGTGACGCCGTCGGGCCAGCCGCCCCGGGCGAAGAAGGCCGACAGGCCCGTGGCCGTCCACACCAGCACGGTCATGCCGAGGAGGAACGCCAGTATGCCGATCAGCAGGCCGTCGGGGATGCCGCCGCCCTGGCCCTCCCGGCGGCTGTCACGGCGCTCGTCCGGTCTCACCCTGCACTCCCTTACGCCACCGTCCTACGCCACCGTCGACTCGGAGTCGCCGAGGTGCTGTTCCACGAAGGCCGCGGCCCGCTGCTCGGCCTCCAGTTCGGCCGCGCGCAGGGGGTCCTCGGCGGCGAGGTCGCTGGAGGACTCGGTCATCGCGCGGTCGGTGAAGACCAGTGGCCGTTCCGTCTCCGTGACCAGGTGCTTGACCACCTGGACATTGCCGTTGACGTCCCAGACCGCGATGCCGGGGGTGAGCGTGGGGATGATCTCGACCGCCCAGCGGGGCAGGCCGAGGACCCGGCCGGTCGCCCGGGCCTCGTCGGCCTTCTGGGCGTAGATCGTTCTGGTCGACGCCATCTTCAGGATGGCCGCCGCCTCCTTCGCCGCGGCCCCGTCGACCACGTCGGACAGGTGGTGGACGACCGCCACGAAGGACAGGCCCAGCCGGCGCCCGAACTTCAGCAGCCGCTGGAACAGCTGGGCCACGAACGGGCTGTTGATGATGTGCCAGGCCTCCTCGACCAGGAAGATGCGCTTCTTCCGGTCGGGGCGGATCCAGGTGTGCTCCAGCCACACGCCGACGATCGCCATGAGGATCGGCATGGCGATGGAGTTGCGGTCGATGTGGGACAGGTCGAAGACGATCAGCGGGGCGTCCAGGTCGATGCCGACCGTGGTCGGGCCGTCGAACATGCCGCGCAGGTCACCGTCGACCAGCCGGTCCAGCACCAGGGCGACGTCCAGGCCCCACGCCCGTACGTCGTCTATGGCGACGTTCATCGCCTCGGCCGACTCCGGTTCGGGGTGCCGTAGCTGTTCGACGATGTCGGTCAGGACGGGCTGGCGGTCGACGATGGTCTCGTTGACGTACGAGTGCGCGACCTTCAGGGCGAAGCCGGAACGCTCGTCCAGGCCATGGCCCATGGCCACCTCGATGATGGTCCGCAGCAGCGCGAGCTGCCCGGTCGTGGTGATCGCCGGGTCCAGCGGGTTGAGCCGGATCCCGTGGTCCAGGGCGGCCGTGGGGTCGAGCCGGATGGGGGTTATCCCCAGCTCCTGCGCGATCAGGTTCCACTCGCCCACGCCGTCCTCGCCCTGCGCGTCCAGGACGACGACCTGACGGTCCCGGAATCGCAGCTGGCGCAGGACGTACGTCTTCTCCAGCGCCGACTTGCCGTTGCCGGACTCGCCGAGCACCAGCCAGTGCGGAGCCGGCAGCTGCTGGCCGTACAGCTGGAAGGGGTCGTAGATGTAGCCCTTCCCGGAGTACACCTCGCGGCCGATGATGACGCCGGAGTCGCCGAGGCCGGGCGCGGCGGTGGGCAGGTAGACGGCCTGGGCCTGTCCCGTGGAGGTGCGCACGGGAAGCCGGGTCGTCTCCACCTTCCCGAAGAGGAAGGAGGTGAAGGCCTCGGTGAGGACGGACAGCGGATCCCGCATCGGTGAATCAGCCCCTACCTTCGGATGCCGGTGGCGAAGGGAAGTGTGTTCACGAAGGCGCGGTGGTGCTCTCGGTCGCACCACTCCAGCTTGAGGTACGACTTGCCGGCGGAGGCCCTTATCGTGCGCTTGTCGCGGGCCAGGGCCTCCGGGGAACGGGAGGAGACGGTGATGTAGCCGACGAGGTTGACGCCCGCCGCGCCGCTGGCGAGGTCTTCGCCGCGCTGGTCGAGACGGTTGTGCGCGGCGATGTCGCGCGGGTCGACGGTCCGGTTCATCTTCGCCGCCCGGGACGCGTCGGCCTCGTCGTTGGTCTTCTCGGTCAGCATGCGCTCGATGGCGATCTCGGTGGGTTCGAGGTCCATGGTCACGGCGACCGTGCGGATGACGTCGGGGGTGTGGACGAGGAGCGGGGCGAGGAAGTTCACGCCGACCGGGGTCATGGGCCACTCCTTCACCCAGGCGGTGGCGTGGCACCAGGGGGCGCGGGTGCCCGACTCCCGGGTCTTGGCCTGGAGGTAGGTGGGCTCCATGGCGTCCAGCTCGGCCGGCCAGGCGTTGCGCCTGGTCATCGCCTGGATGTGGTCGATGGGGTGGTCGGGGTCGTACATGGAGTGGACGAGGGACGCCAGCCGCCCCTGGCCCAGCGGCTGCCGGACGCGGATGTCGGCCTCCTGGAGCCGCGAGCAGATGTCGGTCAGCTCGCGGGCCATGACGACGGCGAGTCCGGCGTCCCGGTCGACCTTGCTGCCGTGGGCGCGGGCGGCGCGGGCCATGGCGTGTGCCTCGGCGGCCAGTTCGCGGTTGTAGTGCATGCAGGCGACGAGGTAGGCGCGGTGCTGCTCGCTGCTGGTGGACACCATGGACTGGAGCTGGTCGTACGACTGCTGGAGCCAGTCCAGGGAGCGCTCGTCGCCGCGCAGGACGACGTCCTTGGCGTGCGCGTCCGGGTCGGCGGGCAGGGTCCGGGCGAGCATCTGCAGCCGGGTGACGAACCCGTCGCCGTTGGCGACGTGCTTGAGCAGGGTGCCGAAGCGGTCGACCAGGGCCTCCTGGTCCTCGGAGTCGCGTAGGCCGACGCCGGGGCCCTCGATCTCGATGGCGGCGGTGACCGTCTTGCGGTCGGCGTGCAGCAGGACGGCGATCTCGTCCGGGCCGAAGGGCGCGGCGAGCCAGGAGATCCGTCCGATGCCGGGGGGCGGCCCGACCTCGATCTCCCTGCCGTCGAGCCGGGTGCCGGCCTCCATGGCGCCGGACCGGTAGACGGCCCCGCTCTTGAGGGTCCGCTTGTACGAGCGGTTGATCTCGAACCACTTGTAGAAGGTGCGGCGCTTGTACGGCACGTAGACCGCGGCGAGCGCGAGCAGCGGGAAGCCCGTCAGCAGCACGATCCGCAGGGAGAGGACCGGGACGAGGAGGCCGCACATCATGCCGAGGAACGCGCCGACGATGATCAGCGCGATCTCGCCGGACTCGCGGTTCCGGCCGACGATCGCGTTCGGCCGGGCGCGGCCGATGAGATACGTACGGCGGGGCGTGACCGGATGGGACAGGTGGGACTCGGTCGTCAACGCCCTTCACCTCCTGAGCGGTTGTTGCGGGCGTTGCTGGCGTGCGGGGTGTTGACCGGGCTGGACGCGCGGGGCGCGGGCGTGGCGGAGGGGACGGCTCCGCCGGTGCCCCCGGTGGGGGTACGGCTGCTGTGGGCGGCGACACCGCCGCTGGCGGGGTTGGCCTGGCGGGGCGTGCCGGCGCCGCTCTGCGCCCCTGTGTTGCTGTCGGCGCGGGTGCTGTGGGTCTTGATGCCCTGGGCGACGAGGGTGGCGGGGGAGCTGATGACGGCGGCGGCCTTGCTCTCGGCGCCCTGCATGATGCGGTTGCTGCGGGAGCCGGCGATCTCGTCGCCGAAGCCGGGGACGAAGCGGTAGATCATCGCGCTGGCGAAGATGGCCAGCAGGATGATGGCGAGGCCGGAGACGACGGCGGAGAAGGCGTCGGGGCCGTTGTCGCCGGACAGGGCGCCGGCGAGGCCGAGCACGATGACGATGACCGGCTTCACGAGGATGACGGCGATCATGATCCCGGCCCAGCGGCGGACGTGGCCCCAGAGGTTCTTGTCGACGAGTCCCGCGTAGACGACGGTGCCGAGGAGGGCGCCGACGTAGAGCAGGGCGGCGCGGATGACCAGCTCCAGCCAGAGGACGCCGGCGGCGAGGATGCTGACCAGGGAGACGACGATCAGCATGATGGGGCCGCCGCCGATGTCGGTGCCCTTGTTCAGGGCGCCGGAGAAGGTGCCGAAGAACGTGTCGGCCTGGTCGCCGGTGGCTTTGGCGAGGACGTCGGTGACGCCGTCCGCCGCCGATACGACGGTGTACAGGATCAGGGGGGTGAAGGCGGAGGCGAGCACGGTGAGCCAGAGGAAGCCGACGGCTTCCGAGATGGCGGTGGTCAGCGGCACACCGCGCACGGCCCGCTTGGCGACGGCGAGCAGCCACAGCAGGAGGGTGAGGATGGTGGAGGCGGCGAAGACGATGGCGTACTGCTTGAGAAACGCCTGATTGGTGAAGTCGACACTGGCGGTCTCCTTCACGGCGTCACTGAGCTTCTTGATGGTCCAGGAGGCGGCGTCGGCACACCCCTTGGCGAGGGAGGTGAGGGGGTCGAGGGTGTCACTGAGGGGGGCATCGGTCGAGCCCGAGGAACCCTTGGAACCGCTGTCCTTCTCGCAGAATTCCTTGGCGGCGTCGCGAATCAGTGCGCAGGGATCGCTGCTCTGGGTGGGGGACGGGGAAGGATCGGGCGCGGCGAATGCGCGGCCCGCCAGCAGGAGCGTGGCCGCCTGCGCGGCCCCGATGACAGCCGTGATCCTGAGGACGCGGTGGTTAGCGCGCATACGTGAACCCTCCGTACTCCTCGACGGCCTTCGTCATGTCGTTTGAGGTCGAAGCCGTTTGGTCACGGCCGACGGGGACCGGACCGTCCTTCTGCTGGGAGTCGGCGACCTTCCAGTCGTCATTGATCCACTTGAGCTTGTACGTCGTGGTGTACCAGCTCTCGGTCACCGGATTCCGGGAGGCTTCCCCGGAGAGGCCGAACAGCGACGTGTACCAGACCTCGACCGTCATGCCGTCCGCCTCCGAGGACGTGACCTTGGTGCCGACGGGGATGACCCGCGAGACGAACGTCTGCCCCTTCGGGGCGCTCCCGTCCTTGGCCAAGCCGATGTTGGCGAGGAATTTCTCGCTGGCGTAGGCGCTGTCCATGGCCGACTGCTTGGCCGCCGCCACATCCGGGGTGTAGACCGTGCTCACGATCCGGTGACGCCATGTGGTGTTGAACATGTCCGCCGACCCCAGCGCCACCGCGTAGTTCGCCGCCGCGCTCTGTGCTCCCTGGTTCGTGTGGGCGAAGCCGGAAGGGATGTCGCCGGTCGTGGTCTCCACCGGCCTGGTTCCGCTTGCGGCGGTCGACGCGGCCTTCGGCCGGTCGTTCTTCGGCGTCGCCCCGTCGGCAGCCGAATCGTCCCCCCGATTGGCGAATGCGATCGCCGCGATCAGGAGGACCACCACGCCCACCACCGTGACCAGGCTTCTGGAGGAGGAGCGGTGGGGGCGGCGGGGGGCGCCGCCGTAGGGGTCGGTCTCGGGGAGGCGGGTTCGGGTGTGGCCCGTCTCGGGGTAGTCGGTGTAGGCCTGGTCGTCTCCGGGACTCATGCCGTCTGCGCTCCCTCACCCTCGTAGGCATACGACGGTAGCCGTGCTGGTTCCCGCGCGGGCGCGGTGTGGTGACTCGACATCAGGGAAACGCAACCTCAGCCGGTGGGCACGACGGGTGGGTGGGGTGAAGGGGACAGCCGTGGCCGGGCGTGCCCGGGAGGGCTGGGGCTAGACCGCCATGCCGTACACGATGGTGAACAGCGTGCCGAGGGAGCCGATGATGAACACCCCGGTGAGGCCGGCGATGATCAGGCCCTTGCCCTGTTCCGCGCTGAAGGTGTCCCGGAGGGCCGTGGCGCCGATGCGCTGCTTCGCCGCACCCCATACCGCGATGCCGAGGCAGAGGAGGATGGCCACGGCCATGACCACCTCGATCATCACCTTGGCCTCGTTGCCCAGGCTGCCGAAGGGGCCCCAGTCCGGAGCGATCCCGCCGATGATGGTGTTGATGTCTCCCTTGTCGGCCGCAAAGAGCATGTAAGTCACCGCCCCTGGTGGGTAGTTCCGCGAGTGCCTCTGCGGTGTGCAGAGGTCAGGCCTCATTGTCGCCGACAACGCCGCCAACGTATGTCGACTTGACGTCATTGAGTGGCGGGTTTCGTACGAATAGCCCGTACGGTAACTCTGTGTATCACGGCAGGTCACGCCGGGCAACGAGGTCAGACCGGAACCTGTCGTGTGGTTCCGTCGTTGACCTACATCACGACCTGGCGCGGTTTCTGACGGCCGGTCGGGTGAGAAGCCGCATCGATGTTCTCACGGGCGGGGGCGGGTGCGTGAAGGCCGTCCGTTCCCTCCGGGGCGCTCTGTGGCCTCGTGCGGCAACTCGGCCGGACGGCTGCCGCTTGACGGGGCGCCGGCCGGGGCGCGGGCGCGGCCGTGTGCGGTCGGTTCAGCGTGGGCGCAGTCCGTGCAGCAGCAGGTGGACGTGCTCGTCCAGGCCCGCCAGGGCCTCGTCCGCCTCCAGCGCGCAGCTGGCTATGAGGGCGGCGAGGCCGTGCAGGCTCGCGGCGGCGACCATCGTGATGCGCTCGGGGGCGCCCTGGACGATCTCGCCCCGCTCCTGGGCGTCCGCGATCAGCCCGGTGAAGGAGCCGAAGGCCTGGTCGACGGCCGCGGCGAGCTGCGCGGAGCTGTCGGGGTCGTGCTTGCGCGCGAACATCAGCTCCAGCAGTTCCGGGTGCTCGACGGCGAAGCCGAGGTAGGCGCGGGCGAGGGCGGTCATCCGCTCCTCGAAGGAGAGGTCCGGGCGGTCGGCCGCGGCGGCCAGGGTCTGGTTCATCCGCTCGCAGCCGTCCAGGGCCAGGGCGTCGAGCAGTGCCTGCTTGTCCTTGAAGTGCCGGCCCGGGGCGGCGTGGCTGACGCCGGTCTCGCGGGCCAGTTCCCGCAGCGAGAGCGCGCCGACCCCCTTCTCACGCAGGGTGCGCTCGGCGCTCCGCAGCAGGGCGGCGCGCAGGTCTCCGTGGTGGTAGGGGCGGCTTGTGGGCATGCGCACCATCGTATCCCGATGTTGTCGGCGTCAGCTTTGTTGGCGCCGCCACCATTGTTGTCATTGACAGCATTGTTGTCGATGCCTACTTTGGGGGTATGGCTGACACGACCGAAGCGCGGACCGCGCGCAAGTGGAACGCGACCCACCTCCCCGACCTGACCGGCCGCACGGCCGTGGTCACCGGCGCCAACAGCGGCATCGGCTTCGCCGCCGCGCACGCCCTCGCGGGGGCCGGGGCGCACGTGGTGCTCGCCGTACGGGACCTCGCCCGGGGCGGCGCCGCCGCGGCGCGGATCGACGGCAGCACCGAGGTGCGCCGACTGGACCTGGCCGACCTCGACTCGGTGCGCGCGTTCGCCGCCGGCTGGGACCGCCCGCTGGATCTGCTGATCAACAACGCGGGCGTGATGATGCTCCCGGAGCAGCGCACCAAGCAGGGCTTCGAGATGCAGTTCGGCACCAACCACCTCGGGCACTTCGCGCTGACCAACCTGCTGCTGCCCCGGGTGACCGACCGGGTGGTGACCGTGTCCTCCGGTGCGCACCGCATGGGCGACAAGGTGATCCACTTCGAGGACGTGAACCTGCGCGGCACCTACAGCCCCACCCGCGCCTACGCCCAGTCCAAGCTGGCCAACCTGCTGTTCACCCTGGAACTCCAGCGGCGCCTGACGGAGGCCGGGTCGGCCGTGCGCGCTCTGGCGGCCCATCCCGGCTGGGCGGCCACCAACCTCCAGAGCCACACCGCGAACCCCCTGGCCAGGGCCGTCATGGCGGTCGGCAACAGGGTGCTCGCCCAGGACGACCGGGCCGGCGCCCTGCCCACCCTCTTCGCGGCCACCCAGGACCTGCCCGGCGCGGCCTACGTCGGCCCCGACGGACCGGCCGAGATGCGCGGCGCCCCGACCCTGGTCGGCCGCAGCGCGGCGGCGAGCGATCCCGCGGCGGCCCGGCGGCTGTGGACGCTGTCCGAGGAGCTGACAGGCGTGCAGTGGGGGCTCGCGGCGCCGGTGCGGTGACCACCGCCGGGGCGGGCCCGAGGAGAGCGCGGGCGCCGTCGTCCTCCTGGCGGGCGACGCGGCATCCTTCCTCACCGGACGGAGGACCGCGGTGGACGGCGGGATGACGACCACGTTCCGGGCCGTGGTTCACAGGAAAATCTCAGCGAAGGCGGGTCGGGTTTCTCACCTTCGGGGGAAAGAGTGAGACCTGATGAAGCGCATCTCACGCCTCTCGGTCACCTCGCGGCCCGCGTTGCTGGGCGCCGCGGTGCTGCTCGCGCTGACGTCGTCCTCCGTGGCCACCGCCGACGACGGGCGGGGGCCCCTCGGGGTCACCGCGGACACCCTCGCGACCCGGTCGAGCGCGCGGGTGGGCGCGCTGTTCGCCGCGGACCGGGCGGGCGGGCCGGTCGGCGGGCACTTCTGCACCGCGTCCGTGGTGCACAGCCCGGGGGGCGACCTCGTCGTCACCGCGGCGCACTGCGTGGACGGCTCCGACGACCTGGTCTTCGTGCCGGGCTACCGGGACGGGCGGGCGCCGTACGGGGTGTGGGAGGTGACGCGGCGGTTCCTGCCCGACGGGTGGGTCGAGGACCAGGACGAGGACAGCGATCTCGCCTTCGCCGTCGTCGCCGGCCGGTCCGGCGAGGGGCTGGAGGACACGGTCGGGGCCAACGGGTTCGCGCCCGGGGTGGCCACCGGCGCCACCGCGGTGACCGTCACCGGCTATCCCGACTCCCGGGAGACGCCCATCACCTGTACCAACAGGCCGTCTCCGCGCGGCGGTACCCAGCAGCGCATCGACTGCCCCGACTTCACCGGCGGCACCAGCGGCAGCCCCTGGATCAACGGCGACCACCAGGTCGTGGGCATCCTCGGCGGCCACGACAAGGGCGGCGCCACGGCCGACGTCTCGTACAGCGTGGTGCTGGGGGACACGGCCGGGGAGCTGTACGCGCGCGCCGAGAAAGCCTCCTGACTGTCCTTCACCGCTCTGCCGCGCCGGACCGGCCGGCCTCGGTGGCCCCGTCGCCGGAGTGCCGACGGCCGACGTGGGCTCGGGCCGCACCGGCACGCCCCTCGACCTCCGCGGGGGTGCCGGTCAGGGCGACCGGAGCGTGCAGGCACCTCACCTCCGCGCACCCGGCTGTGCCGGCGTCATGTACCTGATTCTCACGATGAAATGACGCCACATCACGCCGAAGGTGTCGTGGACCCGCCCGGCATGGGGGAAAGTTGACCCGTGCGGAAGGTATGGGTGATCGGTGGTGCGGCCGTCGCGGTCGGCACGGGGTTCGTCATGCTGCTCGTCGTCGGGGTGTACATCGTGGCCGGCAACCTGGTCAACGGGGTGACCACGGGGAGCCGGGGGCTGGCCAAGGGGGCCGTTCCGGCCGCCTACAAGGGGCTCGTGCAGCAGTGGGGCAACCTGTGTCCCGCGATCAGTCCGGCGCTCCTCGCCGCTCAGCTCTACCAGGAGAGCGGCTGGAACCCGACCGTCGTCAGCCCGGCCGACGCCCGGGGCATCGCCCAGTTCATCCCCAGCACATGGGCGACGCACGGCATCGACGGCAACGGTGACGGCAAGCGCGACATCTGGGATCCGAACGACGCCATCCCGTCCGCCGCTTCGTACGACTGCGAGCTGGCGAAGTACGTGAAGGACGTGCCGGGCGACGTCTCCGACAACATGCTCGCCGCCTACAACGCGGGCGCCTACCGCGTCATCCGGTCGGGCGGGGTGCCGGCCATCAGCGAGACGCAGAACTACGTCCAGCGGATCCGCAGTCTGGAGAAGAGCTTCGCCGCGCCGGTCACCCGGATCGACCCCACCCGGCAGGCCGCCGGCGCCATCGCCTTCGCGCAGAGCCGGCTCGGCACGCCGTATCTGTGGGGCGGCAACGGCACGGCCGACCAGGGGGGGCGGTTCGACTGCTCGGGCCTGACCAAGGCCGCGTACGAGAAGGTCGGGATCACCCTGCCGCGCGTGGCCAACGACCAGTACAACGCCGGTCCGCACCCCTCACGGGACCAGCTGCTCCCCGGCGACCTGGTGTTCTTCTCCGACGACCACAACGACTCGCGGGCCATCCGGCACGTGGGGATCTACGTGGGCGGCGGGTACATGATCGACGCCCCGCGCACCGGCGCCGTGATCCGTTTCGACCCCGTCGACACCCCCGACTACTTCGGCGCCACACGAGTCACCGAAGATGGCGCAAAAGCGCTCCCCACGACCGTATGAGCCGACGGTGAAGCCCTGCCCTGAGCTGCGGTGACGAGTCTCTCTTCGATAACGTCTGCGTGATCATTCAGTGGAGAGTGGAACGTATTGATGGTGGCCGTGCGTTCCTGTTGACGTAGCCGAGCGGACGTCAGTACGGGCAGTACGGCAGTGCAGCGTAAGCGGATCTACGCACCACGGGGGTAGGAGCGACGCACAAGAGGTGCGTCCGGACGAACGACGAAGGGGCCGCAGCACCATGGCTGTACTCGCCGAATCCGGATCGAACCCCGACGTCGAACTGCTCTACGACATCAACGGCCTGGCCAAGGACGCCCCCGGGTGGTTCGACCGGGCCATGGAGTTCGTCGGCGAGTACGGCCTGCTGATCGCCATGGTGCTGCTGGTCCTGTGGTGCTGGTGGTCCGTGCGCCGCAGGGGCGGCGAGGAGGCGGCGCCCTCGGTGGCCGCACTGGTGTGGGCGCCGCTCGCGGCCGGCCTCGCGGTCCTGGTGAACGTCCCGATACGCGGTTTCGTGGAGCGCCCCCGCCCCTTCGTGGACCACCGGGGACTGGACGTCCTCGTCAGCGGCAAGACCGACTTCTCCTTCGTCAGCGACCACGCGACGATCACGATGGCGCTCGGCGTGGGGCTCTTCGTCGCCAACCGCCGCTTCGGCCTCGCGGGGATAGGGCTGGCCCTGCTGGAGGGCTTCTGCCGGGTGTACATGGGCGTGCACTACCCGACGGACGTCGTCGGCGGCTTCGCCCTCGGTACGGCGGTCGTCCTGCTGCTGTCCCCGCCGGCCACGGCCCTGCTCACGCCGCTGATGCGGGCCGTGGAGCGCTCGCCGCGCGCCGGGTGGCTCGTGCGGCGCCGCCCGGTGGCGGGCGGCGGCCGGGACACCCTGCTGCCCGGCGCCCGGACCCCCCTGGAAACCGAGGAGCGCGACCTGGCGGCGTAGCTCTACGCTCCCGCGCATGACCGAGTTCTTCGCCACGGTGTGCCTGCCGCCACCCCGCCGCACCGGGTGGCGGACGCCGTAGCCGTCGCCATGGCGCCGTACGACATCAACGCCACGGACGACTGGAATCGCGCAGCCCCTGGTGCAGGAGGTGGCCCGGCGGGCGGTGGCCGGCGACCCGCACTTCGGCATGTCGTTCCTCACCACCGACCCGGTCGCCTGCTTCGGCCGGGAACACGCGGACGACCGGGAGAGCGTGCTGCGCGCCGCCGTCCCCGGCTACGCCCTGCTCGGCCTGGACGGCCGCTGGCGGGACGCCGGCACCGAGCGCTACTGGGAGTGGGCCGACGGCCATCTGGAGCACCTCGACCCGGAGACGGTCGTGGTCGGCGTGCTCTGCCACTGCTGACGGCTACGGCTACGGCTTCCGCGTGCGGGAGCGGAGAGCCGGGGTCACGGCTCGTGCGCGCGGAAGCGGAGGCAGCCGGGGCTACAGCCCCTGCGCGTAGGAGAAGAAGCGCTGCGGGTCGTAACTCTTCTTCACCTTGGCCAGCCGGGCCGCCGCGTCCCCGTAGTACGCCTTCTTCCAGTCCTTCAGCGTCGCGTCCGTGTAGTTCTGGTAGGCGGCGCCGGAGGCGTACGGCTTCATCGCGCCGTGGGCCGTCGTCAGCCAGGACTGTGCCGTGCCGCCGGAGGCCCCCGCACCCCAGGAGGCGATGTACTGGGCCAGCATCCGGGAGCGGCGGTGGACGAACGCGGTCGCGGTGGGGGAGACCCGGTTGACCGCGCCGCCGAGCGCGGTGAACGCGATGCTTCCCGCGCCGCCCCGCACCGCGGCGATCTGCTTCAGCACGGTCTGGATGCCGGCCGCGGACAGCGAGCGGTCGAAGAAGTCGGAGCGGGCCGCGTACGTCTCGCGGCCCAGCCGGCCCTGCGGCGAGCGGCCCGGGGTGGAGCCCGGCAGGTGGCACTGGGCGTCGGTGGAGAAGGAGGAGCAGCCGGCGTAGATCTCCATGGCCTCCTCGTAGCCGCGGCGGCGCAGGGTGACGGAGGAGGCGTTCGCGCCGGCCAGGTGGGCCAGGCGGTCCACGGCGTTCTGCAGCTCGCCGTAGGTGCCGAGGGAGAAGCAGGCCACGGAGACGGTCGGGGTGCGGCCCGGGGAGCAGGCCAGGTGCAGGGAGGACCAGATCTCGTCGGCCTGGTTCGGGCCCCACTCCTGCCAGGCCTTGAGCACCTTGGCGGCCTTGGACCACGGCCAGGTCAGGTAGGCGGTCACGGCCTGCGGCGCGGCATGGGTCTTGAAGTGCAGCTCGGTGACGACGCCGAAGTTGCCGTTGCCGGCGCCGCGCAGCGCCCAGAAGAGGTCGGAGTGGTGGGTGGCGTCGGCGGTGACCTGGGTGCCGTCGGCCGTGATCAGGGTGGCCTGGGTGAGGCTGTCGCAGGTCAGGCCGTAGGCGCGGGAGGCGACGCCGTGGCCGCCGCCGAGCACGAGGCCGGAGACGCCGACGGTGGGGCAGGAGCCCGCGGGTATGGTCACGCCCTTGGCGGCCAGCGCCCGGTAGACGTCGATCAGCTTCGAGCCGGCGCCCACGACCGCCTGGCCGCCGCCGACCCGGATCCGGTTCAGCCGGGACACGTCGACGATCAGCCGGTTGTCGCCGGAGGAGTAGCCCGCGTAGGAGTGGCCGCCGTTGCGTATCGACACCTTGACGTTGTGCGCGTGGGCGTAGGCCAGGGTCGTGCGGATGTCGGCGGCGTGCGCGACGTAGGCCACCGCGGCCGGCCTCAGGCCGTCGAAGCGGGTGTTGTACAGCTGGTGGGCCGTCTTCCAGGAGGCGTCGCCGGGCCGTACCAGGCTGCCGTCGAGGTCCCGGGCGAGGGCCGCCCAGTTCGCTGCGGCGCTCGCGCTGGTGGTCTTCAGGGACGTGAGCGAGGATGGGGCGGACGGCGTCCCGGTGCGCGCCGCCGCGGGGCGGGAGGAGCTTCCGCCCGCACCGCACCCGGTCAGTGCGGTCGTCGCGAGGGCGACCGCGCCGCCCGAGATGAACGTACGCCGTTCCATGTCCGTCGCCTTTCCTCGGCTGTCGTGGAACGAGACGACGTCCCGCACGATGAGGTTCCGCCGAACGGGTGAAGAACGTCGGATACGTGTCCGGGCAACCCGCTCGTCGGAACCTTCATGTGTTCTCCCCGTGAGCATTCCGTGACCTAACCAGGCCGACGGCAGGGGTTCACCCTGCGTTCATTTATGGCCATCGGCCACTTCACCTGATCTGCCTAATTTCGGCCTTACGCGGTGCGGAGTGCGGCCCTGAAAGGCACTCACGCACCACCGACCCTCGCGCGCCGCCGACAGCGGCGGCTCCTGGAAGGAACTTCCGAAAGTGATGCTTCAGCGCAAGAACCGGCTGCGCGCCCTCTCTCTCGGTGCTGTCGCCGTCACCGGCGCCCTGGCTCTGACGGCGTGTGGCTCCGACGACAACGGCGACGGCGGCAAGGCGTCGGGCAACCCGTCCTCCGCCGCCGGCTCGATCAAGTGCGACGACGCCAAGGGTCAGCTGCTCGCAGACGGCTCCTCCGCGCAGAAGAACGCGATCGACGCCTGGGTCAAGGAGTTCTCCCGGGCCTGTGGTGTGCAGATCAACTACAAGGGTGCCGGTTCCGGCGCCGGCGTGACCTCCTTCAACCAGGGCCAGATCGCGTTCGCCGGTTCGGACTCCGCGCTGAAGCCCGAAGAGGTCGCCGCCTCCAAGAAGGTCTGCTCGGGCGGTCAGGGCATCGACCTCCCGATGGTCGGCGGTCCGATCGCCCTCGGTTACAACGTCCCGGGTGTCGACAACCTGGTCCTGGACGCCCCGACGATCGCCAAGATCTTCGACAGCAAGATCAAGAACTGGAACGACGCGGCGATCAAGAAGCTGAACCCCGACGCGAAGCTTCCCGACCTGAAGATCCAGGCGTTCCACCGCTCCGAGGACTCGGGCACCACGGACAACTTCACCAAGTACCTGATCGCCACCACCCCGGACAACTGGAAGTACTCCGGCGGCAAGGCCTGGCAGGCGCAGGGCGGCCAGGCGGCCTCCGGCTCCGCCGGCGTGGCCCAGGGCGTCAAGCAGAACTCCGGCGCGATCGGCTACTTCGAACTGTCCTACGCCAAGGACATGACCACCGTCGCGATCAACACCGGCGCCAAGACCCCGGTGAAGCCGTCCACCGACTCCGCCACCGCGGACATCGCCGCGGCCAAGGTCATCGGCACCGGCAAGGACCTCGCCCTGCAGCTCGACTACAAGACCAAGGCCGAGGGCGCCTACCCGATCACCCTGGTCACCTACGAGATCGTCTGCGACAAGGGCAACAAGGCGGACACCCTGCCCGCCACCAAGGCCTTCCTGAAGTACATCGCCGGCGAGGACGGCCAGAAGGTTCTGACGCAGAACGACTACGCCCCGATCCCCGCCGAGATCATCGCCAAGGTCCGCACCACCATCGACGGCCTGAGCTGACCTGATCCGCAAGTGCGGCCCGGTACCCGACAGGGCCGGGCCGCACCGTCCGGTGCACCGCCGCCACGAGCCGCCGCCCCCCGTGGGCACGCGGCTCCGCAGACCGGAGAACCCGATGGACATATCGACGACAACCGACGCCCCTCCGCCCACGCCCCAGCCCCCGGTCGCCGAGCAGAAGCGCGCGGCACGTGGTGCCACCCGTCCCGGTGACCGCATCTTCCTGGGCCTGTCCCGCGGCTCCGGCATCCTGCTGCTGGTGATCATGGCCGCGATCGCGGTCTTCCTCACCTACCGCGCCTACCTCGCGATCAGCGAGGACGACGGAAACTTCCTGACCACCTTCGAGTGGAACACCAACCTCACGCCGCCGAAGTTCGGCATCGCGGTGCTGGCCTTCGGCACGATCGTCTCCTCGGTCGTCGCCATGGCCATCGCGGTCCCGATCGCCGTGGCGATCGCGCTGTTCCTCACCCACTACTCCCCGCGCAGGCTGAGCGGTCCGATCGCCTACGTGATCGACCTGCTCGCCGCCGTGCCGTCCATCGTGTACGGCCTCTGGGGCGCCCTGATCCTCGTCCCGCACATGGACGGTCTGTACGGCTGGCTCGACGACTACCTCGGCTGGACCGGGATCTTCTCCTGGGACGACGGCGCGCCGCGCTCGATGCTCACCGTGGGCATCCTGCTGGCGATCATGATCCTGCCGATCATCACCAACGTCAGCCGTGAGGTGTTCCGGCAGGTCCCGCGGATGCACGAGGAGGCCGCACTGGCCCTCGGCGCCACCCGCTGGGAGGTCGTCCGCATGGCCGTCCTGCCCTTCGGCCGCTCCGGCGTGATCTCCGCCTCGATGCTCGGCCTCGGCCGCGCCCTCGGCGAGACCATGGCCGTGGCCACCGTGCTCTCTCCGAGCTACGACATCCAGGCCAGCCTGCTCGACCCGGGCGGCGGCACCTTCGCCCAGAACATCGCCAGCAAGTTCGGCGAGGCCACCCCGCTGGGCCGGGACGCGCTGATCGCCTCCGGTCTTGTGCTCTTCGTCATCACCCTGCTGGTCAACGGTGCGGCCCGCGCGATCATCGCCCGCCGCAAGGAGTACTCGGGGGCCAACGCATGAGCACCGCAGCCGTCACCGACAAGCGGCCCAGCACGCTGCGCGCCGCCAGCCTCCCGAAGTGGACCTCGCCGGCGATCGCCGTCGGCGCGATCGCCCTCGGCATCGGGATCAGCTTCGCCGCCGATCTGCACAGCAAGATCCAGTGGGCCCTGCTCGCCGCGGTCCTCTTCGTCCTCGGCACCTACGGCATCTCCGCCCGCGTGGAGGGCCGCCGGCAGGCCAAGGACCGGGTCGCCACCTCGCTCGTGTGGGTCGCCTTCCTGCTCGCCGTGATCCCGCTGGTCTCCCTCGTGTGGACGACCGTCTCGCGCGGCGTGAAGGTCCTCGACGTCTACTTCCTCACCCACTCCATGGGTGTCGTCGCCGACTCCGAGCCCGGCGGCGGCATCTACCACGCCATCATCGGCAGCCTGGAACAGGTCGGCCTCGCCACCCTCATCGGCGCCCCGATCGGCGTGATGACCGCCATCTACCTGGTGGAGTACGGGCGCGGTCGCCTCGCCCAGGCGGTGACGTTCTTCGTCGACGTCATGACGGGCATCCCGTCGATCGTCGCGGGTCTGTTCATCCTCAGCCTGATGCTCATCTTCGAGATGCAGCCGTTCGGCTTCGCCGGTTCGCTGGCCCTGGCCATCCTGATGATGCCGGTCGTCGTCCGCTCCACCGAGGAGATGCTCAAGCTCGTCCCGAACGAGCTGCGCGAGGCCTCGCTGGCGCTCGGCGTGCCGAAGTGGCGGACCATCCTGAAGGTGGTCCTGCCGACCTCCATCGGCGGCATCACCACCGGCATCATGCTCGCCATCGCCCGTATCGCGGGCGAGACGGCGCCGGTCCTGCTGCTGGTGTTCGGCAACCCGTTCATCAACAACAACCCGTTCGAGGGTGCGCAGGCTTCGCTGCCGCTGTACATCTACCAGCAGTACGCGCAGAGCGCGGGCGCCAACGCGGCCTACGACCGCGCCTGGGCGGCGTCCCTCACGCTGATCGCCTTCGTGATGATCCTCAACCTGGTGGCCCGCGGCATCGCCCGCTGGAAGGCCCCCAAGGCCGGTCGCTAGAGGAATCGATCTGCGGCTGCCGCCGCGTAGCGGCCCATCGGCGACCGACCAAGACTTACCTGGAAGTGAAGTAGACAATGGCCAAGCGAATCGACGTAAGCGGACTCACCGCCTACTACGGCTCCCACAAGGCGATCGAAGACATCTCGATGACCGTCGAGCCGCGTTCGGTGACGGCGTTCATCGGCCCCTCCGGCTGCGGCAAGTCGACGTTCCTGCGCACGCTGAACCGGATGCACGAGGTCACGCCCGGTGGCCGCGTCGAGGGCAAGGTGCTGCTGGACGACGAGGACCTGTACGGCACCGGGGTCGACCCGGTCTCCGTCCGCCGCGAGGTGGGGATGGTCTTCCAGCGCCCCAACCCGTTCCCCACGATGTCGATCTACGAGAACGTGGCGGCGGGCCTGCGGCTGAACGGCAGCTACAAGAAGAGCGAGCTGAACGACATCGTCGAGAGGTCGCTCAAGGGCGCGAACCTCTGGAACGAGGTGAAGGACCGCCTGAACAAGCCGGGCTCCGGTCTCTCGGGCGGTCAGCAGCAGCGTCTGTGCATCGCGCGGGCGATCGCGGTCGAGCCCAAGGTCCTGCTCATGGACGAGCCCTGCTCGGCCCTGGACCCGATCTCCACCCTCGCCATCGAGGACCTGATCGGTGAGCTGAAGGAGCGGTTCACGATCGTCATCGTGACGCACAACATGCAGCAGGCGGCGCGCGTCTCGGACCGTACGGCGTTCTTCAACCTGGCGGCGGTCGGCCAGCCCGGCCGGCTGATCGAGATCGACGACACCGAGCGGATCTTCTCCAACCCGTCCGTGCAGGCCACGGAGGACTACATCTCCGGCCGTTTCGGCTAGACCGGCCGGTACATGACCCCTCGCGGTGCTGCATGGCGGTGCCACCGCGAGGATGCAAAAGGGCCCGCCCCCGGCTCCCGGGGGCGGGCCCACGCGTCTGTCTCCGGCCCCGTCCGCCGGCCGGCCGGCGGGCGGACGCGTCCTACAGGGCCACCAGCTTGACCACGCCGAAGGCGAGCGCGGCCACCAGCGCGGCGGCCGGCATGGTGATGAACCAGCCGAGGACGATGTTCTTGGCCACGCCCCAGCGAACGGCGTTGATCCGCTTGGTCGCGCCCACACCCATGATCGCCGAGGTGATGACGTGGGTCGTGGAGATGGGGGCCTTGAAGAGGAACGCCGTGGTGAACATGATCGACGCACCCGTCGTCTCGGCGGCGAAGCCCTGCGGGGGGTCGAGTTCGATGATCTTGCGGCCGAGGGTGCGCATGATGCGCCAGCCGCCCGCGTAGGTGCCGAGGGACAGCATCACGGCGCAGACGATCTTCACCCAGACCGGGATCGGGTCGCCGTACGTCTCATGGCCGGAAATCACCAGTGCCATCACCACGACACCCATCGTCTTCTGGGCGTCCTGGAGACCGTGGCCGAGGGCCATGCCGGCCGCGGAGACGGTCTGGGCGATGCGGAAGCCCCGCTTGGCCTTGTGCGGGTTGGATTTGCGGAAGATCCACAGGATCGCCGTCATGACCAGGTAGCCGACGATCAGGCCCACCACCGGGGACAGGAACATCGGGATGATGACCTTGTCGACGACGCCGTCCCACAGGACCTCCGTGCCCCCCGCCAGCGCCGCGCCCACCAGGCCGCCGAACAGGGCGTGCGAGGAGGAGGACGGCAGGCCGAAGTACCAGGTGACCAGGTTCCAGACGATCGCGCCGACCAGCCCCGCGAAGAGGATGCCCATCCCCGTGGAGCCGCGCGGTGTCTCGATCAGACCCTCGCTGACCGTCTTGGCGACCCCGGAGCCCAGGAAGGCACCGGCCAGGTTCATCACCGCGGCCATGGCCAGGGCCGCCCGCGGGGTCAGCGCCCGCGTCGACACGGACGTCGCGATCGCGTTCGCCGAGTCGTGAAAACCGTTCGTGTACGTGAAGAAGAGCGCGACCGCGATGGTCACGATCAGAGCGAAGGTGTCCATCGACGCCTCAGGACTCCTTGACGGCGATGGTCTCCACCGTGTTCGCCACGTGCTCGAACGCGTCCGCCGCCTCTTCCAGGACGTCCACGATCTGCTTGAGCTTCAGCACCTCGATCGCGTCGTACTTGCCGTTGAAGAGGTGGGCGAGCAGCTTGCGGTGGATCTGGTCGGCCTGGTTCTCCAGCCGGTTGACCTCGATCCAGTACTCGGTGAGGTTGTCCATGGTGCGGAGGTTCGGCATGGCCTCCGCCGTCAGCTCGGCCGCGCGGGCCAGTACCTCGATCTGCTGCTCGACGCCCTTGGGCAGCTCTTCGACGTTGTAGAGGACGACCAGGTCGACGGCCTCCTCCATGAAGTCCATGATGTCGTCCAGGGAACCGGCGAGGGCGTAGATGTCCTCACGGTCGAAGGGCGTGATGAACGAGGAGTTCAGCTGGTGGAAGATCGCGTGCGTGGCGTCGTCACCTGCGTGTTCCGCGGCCCGCATACGCTCTGCGATCTCGGCCCGGGCAGACGCGTCCGCCCCGAGCAGTTCCATCAGGAGCTTCGAGCCCGTGACGATGTTGTCCGCGGATGCGGCGAACATGTCGTAGAAGCTCGTCTCCCTGGGGGTCAGACGAAAGCGCACGTGGGGTCCTCGGGGTGCTTCGGTTTCGGTCAGGCTGATGCTAGGCGCATCATCCGGCCACGGCTAATGGGCCGTCCCCCAGTGTCGCCCATCGGGCAGATTGATCAGCACGGGGGCGTACCAAGGGCTCCCTACCCCGCAAAGTTCGTTACCATATACCCAGTAGGGGTATGTATCCCCATGTGTGTCCACAGCTCGTTCCGAGACGGAGGCCAGCGATGACGACGACGACCGAGGCCGGCGCCACGCACGGCTACCACCAGCAGAAGGACGAGCACCTCAAGCGGCTGCGCCGGATCGAGGGGCAGATCCGCGGCCTGCAGCGGATGGTGGACGAGGACACGTACTGCATCGACATACTCACGCAGGTCTCCGCCTCCACCAAGGCGCTCCAGTCCTTCGCGCTCCAGCTGCTGGAGGAGCACCTGCGGCACTGCGTCGCGGACGCGGCCCTCAAGGGCGGCGACGAGATCGACGCCAAGGTGGACGAGGCGACGAAGGCGATCGGCCGCCTGCTGCGCACCTGACCCCGCCGTCCGCGCGGGCCGGCCCGGCCGCCCGGTCCACGGTCGGCCGACTGACGATCGCCCGGCCCGCGGTCGGCCGGTTCTGGTCGGTCCGGCGCCGGCCCGGCCGGGCCCTGGTCAGGCCGGATCTCGCTCCTCGGCCACGCGCAGCACCTCGTCGATGCTCTCCAGGCTGAGCCGGTCCTCGGCGGCAGAGGCCGCGATGATCAGCTCCCCGCACAGTTCGATCTCGGCGAGGGCCACATGGTCCTGTACCGCCGTACCGCCGACCGGAGCCACCCGCCTCACCTCTTCTCCGCCGCCACCGACCTCCTAGCGTAGGCAGTGGTCCACACCCCGCGCATGGCACGGACGGGCTACTTACGGGAGGGCGTCCCGGACTAGTTGCCTGGCCGGTTTCATGCGCCGCTCCCGGTGTCGTCCTCGGCGATGCGGCCCGCGTAGATGTCCGTCGGGGCAGGCAGCCGGATGTCGGCGGGGGTGCCGAAGTCGAACAGCAGGAGGGTCGAGGCGACCGCCACGGTGGCCTCCTGGCGGCCGTTGACGAAGCTGAAGCGCTGCCGCAGCTTGCGGATGCGGCCCTGGTCGTCCAGATAGGCGTCGAACGGCACCTCGGCGGTGGCGAAGCCCTTCGCCGCCGCCGCCAGGGCCGCCCGGTGGCCGTCGGAGGCGTACCGGGCCGCCCGGCGCAGGTCGGCGGTGCCCTGGTAGTGCCGCACGGGCGTCCCCGCCAGTTCCGTCCAGCCGACGAAGGCCGCCTCGCGCGTCCCGCGCAGCAGCTCGGCCGCCGCGTACGGGTCGGTCGCGCCGCCGGTGACCAGGTTGCCGTCGGACAGCGTCGCGGTCTCCACCCGCACCCACTTGTCGGCGGGCACGCCCGCGCCCCGGTTCTTCATGTACAGGGCGCCCGGGGCGAGGAGTTCCGTGATGGGCCGGTGCTCGGAGGCGCCGGTGGGGTCCTCGGGCAGCATCACGGTGAGCCGCCCGAGCCGGTGCCGGTAGTCGTAGACCCCCTTGCCGCGGATGGTGACCCGGGTGCCGCCGGTGGCCATCTCCATCGAGGTGCCGGCCTTGGAGCTGCCCGCGTCGCGCAGCGCGTCGGCGGCCCGGTGCAGTGCGGTGACGGGGTCGCCCGGGCCCTTGACGTCCTCGGCGGCGACCCCGCTGCCGGAACAGCCCGTGGCACCCGTACCGAGGCCGAGGAGGATGCCCACCGCGGCGACCGTCCCGCCCGCGCGTCTGTGCTGCCGCCGATCCATCGTCCGCCTACCCCCAGCCGGTGTGTCCGTCACGGGCCCCCTGTTGTCCGGTTAACGACGGGTAGGGGACGCCGTCACGCGCCACCGCGGGACGAGGGAGGTCGTACGCACCCTTTTCCGCGGGCTGGGTAACGTTGTCGGGGTGGCAGTCACCTCGGCGGAGCAGGACGGGCCGGATCGCGCCCGGCCCGGGCAGGAACACCTCACGACGACCTCCGAGCAGGGCCGCTTCTGCGTGGCCCGCTGCAGCTGCGGCTGGCGCGGCCCCGCCCGCCGGGCCCGGAGCCAGGCCCGCACGGACGCGGAGGGGCATGCGGCATGCGGTTAGCCGCCACCGGCGCTCCGGGCCCGGACCAGGGCGTCCACCGGGCTCCGGTCGCGGGGCCGGGCGCCGGGCGCGGCGGGCAGGGCTGTTCGCGGGCTCTGCCGGAGCCTCGAGCGCTCGGCCTCAGCCGGCGAGGCGCACGCCGAACTGCGGGGAGCCGGAGGTGGAGACACCGGTGCCGGAGGCGCTGATGCCGGGCGTGCCGGTGGCGGTGGGGTCGTCGTTGCCGCGGAAGTAGACGGCCGCCCCGTCGCCCGCGTTCTCGTCGGGCACGCCGACGAGCAGGTCCCATTGCAGATCGTTGTGGGTGTCGGCCAGGTGGAGCGAGCTGCCGAAGTGGTCGCCGGTCTCGTCGTCGCCCGGAACGTCGGGGGTGCTCTGGGCGAAGAACCGGGCGTACGTGCTGCTGTCGGCGCCGATGGCGTCGAAGCCCTTCTCGCCGCCGACGACGAGGGTGACCGCGCCGGTGCCGGTGGCGCTGCCCAGGCTCTCGCCGGGAGCGCCGATGGCGAGGAGCTGCGAGCCGTACCCGCGCGCCGCCGCGACCTCCAGGGAGGCGCCGAAGCGGTCGCCGGACTCACTCGCGCCCGGAATGTTGGGGGAGTCCTGCGTGACGGTGTACGAGACGGTGGCGGACGGGCCCTTCGCGTCGCCGTTGAAGACGCGGACGGCGCCGCCGCCCTCGTTCGGGGCGCCGAGCGCGATGTCCTCGTAGTAGTTGTTGTCGAAGTCGCCGATCGCGACGGAGGTGCTGGTGGGCAGCTTGACGGTGCTGGCGGGGCGCAGACCGGTGGCGGAGCCGAGCGCGTAGTACGTGCTGGTGCCGGTGACGACGATGTCGGCGATCGGGTCCTCGCCGCCGAAGTTGCCGGAGGCGATGGCCGTCGGGGCGCCGGTGACCGAGGCCGGCGGTACGAAGCGGTAGCCGCCGCCGTTGCCGCCCGCCTTGGTGAAGCCGCCGCGGTAGACGTCGATCGTCGGGATGTCCGAGCCGATGGCCAGGTCCGGCTTCTGGTCGCTGTCGACCAGGGCGGCGAGCACCCGGCCGAACTTGTCGTGGGAGGCGGGCGCCGGGTCGGCGACCGTCACCCCGCTGGTCAGGCCCGCGTCCGAGCCCCACAGGATGGCGACCGTGCCGCCGTCGGTGTCGGTGCCGACGTCCTCGCCGGGGGCGCCGACGGCGAGGTCGGCGTAGCCGTCGCCGTTGAAGTCCTGCGCCACGACGGCGTCGCCGAAGCGGTCGCCCGCCTCGGCTCCGCCCGGGACGCCGGGGCTGTCCTGGCTGATGAGGGTCCGCCGGGTGTTGCCGGGGTCGGTGGTGCCGCCCCACAGGATGACGACCTGCCCGGCGGAGGCCCTGCCGGCCACGTACGCGCCGGGGGCGGAGACCGCGATGTCGCGGTAGCCGTCGCCGTTGAAGTCGCCGGGCACGTGGGAGCCGGCGGCGGTGGCGGAGCCGGCCGTGACGGTGAGCAGCCCGCCCGTCAGGGCCGCTGCGGCGGCGATGGCCAGGGTTCTGCGGAGGTGCTGGGACACGCTGAGTCTTCCTGCTCGGTGCATACATCGGGGAGGCGGAGCCGCCCGTGCCGACCGGAGGTGACCTGGTCCCGGCGGTACGCGGCGGTTGAGCGACCGAGGAGACCCGTTGCCGGACGCAAAGGTTGTACGGGGGATGCGTGCGTGCCGTGACCGGACCCCTGCCCCGGCTCGTCAGGCGTCCCGGCGCCGGTCGGTGTCGATCGCCGCGAGGACCGGGGAGATCAGCTCCCTGTCCACTTCGTAGGTCAGGCGTTCGCGCGCTTCGTCCGGCGACAGCCACAGCAGTTCGGTCACTTCGTCGTTGGGCGTGAAGGTGCCGCCGGTCGACTCCGCGGCCCAGTACCGGACCTCCTTCTCGCGGCCGGCGTGGTCGGCGTAGCGGGATGTCGGCAGACGCGATCCGAGCCGGCAGGTGTGGCCCGTCTCCTCCCGTACCTCCCGCAGAGCGGCGGCACGGGCCGTCTCGCCCTTCTTCCGCTTCCCCTTGGGCCAGGACCAGTCGGACCACCGGGGCCGGAACACCAGGGCCAGTTCGACACTGCCGGAGGCGGAGCCGCGCCAGAGCACGCAGCCGGCCGCCTGGACCACGGTGTCGTTCACACCGCCTCCTCGCGGGGGTTCAGGGGATGTTGACGGTCTGCTTCTGCCACGCCTGCTGGAACGCGAACCGGGCCGCCTCCACCTCGTGCCGCTGGTCGGCGTGGAGCACGCCGAGCGCGTACGCGGTCGCCGGGGTGATGCGGGGGGTGCGGGCCGCCTGGGCCGCCGCCGCTGCCGCCTCCGAGGCGTCCCGGTGCCGGTTCAGCGCCTGTCCGGCGGCCAGCAGCCGGACGTCCACGGGGGCGGTGCCGCGGTGGAGCACCTCGCGGGCGTACCGGTGCAGACGCAGCAGCAGCCGGACCTGGTGCCAGGGGCCGTCCTGGGGGTGCGGGGCGGGGTCCGGGGACAGGCCGTGGACGAGTGCCTCCGCGTTGTAGGGGTGGCCGGCGACGATCAGCGGCAGCGCGGCGACGGCGTCCGTGAGGCGTTCCTCGGCCGCGGCGGCGAGGGGGTGCAGCTCGGTGGCGGGGGCGGCGGGGGTGAGGGGGACCTCGCTGGCGAGTAAGGCGACCTTGTCCGCGACGGCGTGGAAGCGGCTGGAGCCGAGGGCCTGGAGGGCGGTGGAGTGCGCCCGGGTCCGGGCCAGGGTGAGCTGGCGTTCGAGCAGGGCGCCCGCTTTGGCCGCGCCCACCGTCAGGCTGCCGCGTTCCGCTGTCGCAGTGGTGCGGGCCGGGCCGCGGGTGTTCTCCGGTGCCCCTGTCAGGGGGAGGGGTGCCGTTCCGGCGGTTCGGCCGCCCGCGGGCACGGCGTCCACCGGCTGCGGGGGGAACGCCGTGGCCCCCGACAGCCGGTGCAGGGCCAGCAACAGCCGTTCCAGGCGGGACTCGTACGCGTGCTCCAGGCCCAGGGTGCCGGACAGCCACGCCAGTTCGGGGCGCATCTCCTCGGACCAGTCGGCGTCGAGGAGGGGGCGGAACGTGTGCAGGCTGCCGCTGATGCGGCGGGCCGAGCGGCGCAGGGCGCGCGCCGCGTCGACGGACTCCTCCGGGCCGCCGTCCCCCGCGCCCGGGTAGCCGCGCGCGGGGGCGCCCCCGCCGTTGCCGCCGGTCTCCCGGTGCAGGCGCAGGGCGCGGAGGAACTCCGTGGCCTGGGCGCGCAGGTAGCCCGCGAGGGCGTCCCCGGTCACCGCCTCGGCCGTGGGGTCCGTCGGGTCAAGGTGTTGCTGTGCCACGCCGGCGCCTCCGGGCGTCTATGAGCATCTCCTGGACGTTGCGCAGGGGTTGGCCGTCCGCGTCGGTCGCGTGTCGCGTCCACTCGCCGTCCGGGCCGAGGTGCCAGGAGGCGGTGCCGTCGGACATGCCGGTGTCCAGCAGCCGGTTGAGGGCTGCGCGGTGGCCGGGGTCGACGACCCGGACCAGGGCCTCTATCCGGCGGTCGAGGTTGCGGTGCATCATGTCGGCGCTGCCTATCCACACCTCGGGTTCGCCGCCGTTGCCGAAGGCGAACACCCGGGAGTGCTCCAGGAAGCGGCCGAGGATCGAGCGGACCCGTATGTTCTCCGAGAGGCCCGTCACGCCCGGACGGACGGCGCAGATCCCGCGCACCCAGATGTCGACCGGCACGCCCGCCTGGGACGCCCGGTAGAGCGCGTCGATGACCGCTTCGTCGACCATCGAGTTGACCTTGATGCGGACGAAGGCCGGACGGCCCGCACGGTGGTGCTGGACCTCCTTGTCGATCCGCGCGACCAGACCGTCCCGCAGGGACTTGGGGGCCACCAGCAGGCGGCGGTAGGTCTCCCGGCGCGAGTAGCCGGACAGCCGGTTGAAGAGGTCGGAGAGGTCGGCGCCGACCTGCGGGTCGGCGGTGAGCAGACCGAGGTCCTCGTACAGGCGGGCCGTCTTCGGGTGGTAGTTGCCCGTGCCGACGTGGCTGTAGCGGCGCAGGGTCTCGCCCTCCTGGCGGACCACCAGGGACAGCTTGCAGTGCGTCTTCAGGCCGACCAGGCCGTAGACGACGTGGCAGCCGGCCTCCTCCAGCTTGCGCGCCCACTTGATGTTGGCGTGCTCGTCGAAGCGGGCCTTGATCTCGACCAGGACCAGGACCTGCTTGCCGGACTCGGCGGCGTCGATGAGCGCGTCGACTATGGGGGAGTCGCCGGAGGTGCGGTACAGGGTCTGCTTGATCGCGAGGACGTCCGGGTCGGCCGCCGCCTGCTCCAGGAACGCCTGCACGGAGGTGGAGAAGCTGTCGTACGGGTGGTGCAGGAGCACGTCCCGGGCGCGCAGGGCGGCGAAGATGTCGGGCGCGGACGCCGATTCGACCTCGGCGAGGTCGCGGTGGGTGCCGGCGACGAACTTCGGGTATTTCAGCTCCGGCCGGTCGAGGCTGTGGATGCGGAAGAGACCGGTGAGGTCGAGCGGGCCGGGC
Organism: Streptomyces sp. NPDC038200; assembly: GCF_055600785.1. Taxonomy (NCBI): domain Bacteria; kingdom Bacillati; phylum Actinomycetota; class Actinomycetes; order Kitasatosporales; family Streptomycetaceae; genus Streptomyces; species Streptomyces sp. NPDC038200. The sequence continues at coordinate 1,161,999 of NZ_JBVJYH010000001.1, read as the reverse complement.
AGCGGGTACACCTCGGCCTCGGAGATCTTCAGCTCGCGCACGAGGAGGTCGAGCACCTCGCGGTGGATGGACTCCTCGACCTCCAGGCGCACCGGCGGGCCGAAGCGGCGCCGCATGAGTTCCTTCTCCAGGGCCTGGAGGAGGTTCTCGGCGTCGTCCTCCTCGACCTCCAGGTCCTCGTTGCGGGTGATCCGGAAGGCGTGGTGCTCCAGGATCTCCATGCCCGGGAACAGCTCTTCCAGGTGGTTGGGGGCCGCGATGACGTCCTCGATGGGGACGTAGCGGCCCGGGGAGGCCTCCAGGAAGCGGGAGAGCAGCGGCGGTACCTTCACGCGCGCGAAGTGCCGGTGGCCGCTGACCGGGTTGCGCACGACGACGGCCAGGTTCAGGGAGAGGCCGGAGATGTACGGGAAGGGGTGCGCGGGGTCGACGGCCAGCGGGGTGAGGACCGGGAAGATCTGGTGCCGGAAGAGCGTGAAGAGGCGGGCCTGCTCCTTCTCGGTCAGCTCGGTCCAGCGGACCAGGTGGATGCCCTCCTCCGCGAGAGCGGGGGCGACGTCCTCGTGGTAGCAGGCGGCGTGCCGGGCCATCAGCTCGCGGGAGCGGGCCCAGATCATCTCCAGTACCTCGCGGGGCTGGAGCCCGGAGGCGGAGCGGGTGGCCACGCCGGTGGCGATGCGGCGCTTCAGACCGGCGACCCGGACCATGAAGAACTCGTCCAGGTTGCTGGCGAAGATCGCGAGGAAGTTCGCGCGCTCCAGCAGCGGGGTGTTCGGGTCCTCGGCCAGCTCCAGGACCCGCTCGTTGAAGGCGAGCCAGCTGCGCTCACGGTCGAGGAAACGGCCCTGGGGCAGGGGGCCGCCGCCGGCCTGGGACTCTTCGTACGCGTCGAGGTCCGCGTCGAGGTCGGGTTCCAGGTCGGAGACCGCGGCCGACACGGTGGGCTGCCGGTGCGCGGCGATGGAGCCCACGGGGGGCTGCGGGTGCTGAACTTCGGCCTGGGTGTCTGACTGGCTCATGAACCCATTCTTCCGCGCAACGGGCGACACGGGCGCGTCGGAACGTGCGGGTGGGAGCTTGGCGGCCCCGTTCCCCGCGGCCGGCCCCTCGAGGGGCGGCGAAGGCTCTGGCACGGCGGGCTTCATTGGCCGAGCGTCGCAAGCCCGGCTGAATCATTGGTTACGGCGACATGACGTGCGGGATAGCGGGGAGCGGCTCGAAGGGGTTCCCGGCTGCGAGAATGCCGGTCCGGTACGTCCCGCCTCCCCGTGGCGGGACGTACCGGACCGGCGTGGGGGCGGACCTCAGGCGGTCCGGTGGCGCAGTACGGCGTACGCGGCGACGAGGGTGGCCGCGGTGAGGGCGAGGACCATGCCGGTGGCGGCCAGGTGCAGCGGCCAGAAACCGGTCCGCGGCCCGCGCAGCGGCTGCCACAGGTCGCGCAGGTACAGCCGCAGGACCACGGTGGCGGCGCAGGCGACGGCCAGCGCGGGGAGCGCGCGGCGCAGCGCGAGACCGGCCAGGGCGCCCGCGGCCAGTCCGAACAGCACGAGCGCGGGCAGCAGCGGGCCGCGCGGGACGAAGACGCGGTCCCAGGTCCAGTGGGTGACCAGGACGTCCCGGTCGGTGGACCAGACGGCGCCGAAGGCCAGGGCGAGCAGCGCGGAGCCGGTGAGCAGCGGCAGCGCGGCCGCCGTCAGCTTCGCGGTGAGCCAGCGGGCCGGGGTGACGGCCTGGGTCCAGGCCAGCCGGGCGGTGCCGGTCTCCAGCTCTCGGCCGATCAGCGCGGCGGCGGACCAGGCGGCCACCGCGCCGGGGGCGTAGCACAGGGCCTCGCCGAGGGCGTTCATGACGTTGTTGGTGTCGGTGAGGCTGGTGTACGAGCACCAGTGGCCGGGCTGCGTGCAGGCCCGGTCCCGGGGGGCCGCCGCGTAGTGGATCCAGAGCAGTTCGCCGGCGGCCAGGAGGACGAGGGCGGTCCAGACGAGCAGGGCCGGCCGGTGCAGTCGCAGCAGGGTGCGGCGGGTGGCCGGGCGGGCGGGGGCGAGGGCGGTCATGCGGTGGCCTTCCGAGGGGTGCGGGCGGTGCCGGTGAGGTGGCGTAGCGCCAGGAAGGAGCCGAGTACCAGCAGCCCGGTGACCGCCAGGAACAGCGCGCTGGTGGTGAGCTGCAGGGGCCAGTGGTGGGAGTGGGGGTGGTAGGTGTTCCAGTGGCCGGTGAGGTCGGCGTACGCGGCCTCGCACGCGGCGGTGGAACCGCATGGGGGGACGGGCACCTGGGCGCCGGTCCGGGTGACCATGCCCTGGTCGACGACGAGGCCGGAGCCCACGAAGCCCTGGTCCATCGTGGAGACGCGGGTGACGGCGGGCCACAGGTGCGGCAGGGCGATCTCGGCGGCACCGCGCAGGAGCGCGGTGACCACCACGCCGGCGAGGAGGGCGGGCAGCGTGCGGCGGAGCACCAGGCCCGCGAGCGTGCCGGCCGCGAGTCCGGCGAGGGCGAGGGTGACGGTGGTGGGGCCGCCCGCGAAGAACGTGAAGCGGTCGTACCACTCCTTGGCGGTGTCGATGCGACCCCGGCCCGCGTTCCAGGCGAGGTCGTGCAGCCGGAACAGCAGGGTGGCTCCGGCCGTCACGGCGATCGCCGGCACGGCCAGCCGGACCGCCAGCCAGCGCGCCGGCGACGTGCCCTGCGTCCAGGCCAGCCGGGCCGTGCCGGACTCCAGTTCCCGGCCGACGAGCGCGGCGCCCGCCCAGCCGGCCACCAGCAGGGGCAGGACGTTCAGGGCGGCGGTGGCGTAGGTGTAGTAGTCCTTGTAGCGGAGGATGGCGTCCTGGTCGTAGGAGCATCTCGCGGAGTCCCGGCAGGCGTCGTACTGCCGCCAGGCCTCGGCCGCGGCGTCGGCGAGCGGGCCGCGCAGGGCGAGCAGCAGGGCGGCCAGGGCGATCACCAGGCCCGCCCAGGCGTACAGCGCGGGCCGGTGCAGGCGCAGCACCCAGCGGGTCAGGCGCGGTTTCCCGGCGTCCCGCCGTACGCCGGCCGGGCCGGTCAGGGCGGCGGTCACGCGGCACTCCCCTCGTGCAGGCCCGGCGCGCCGGGGTTGCGCAGGTGGCCGAGGACGAGTTCCTCCAGCGAGGGCACCGAGGTGCGCCAGTCGCCGGGGAGCGGTCCGGCCGGGCGGATCAGCGCGCTGAGCTGGCGGCCGGTGACCCGGGACTCCACGACCGTGTGTGCGCCGAGACCGGCGGAGTCGGCGGCGCCGGTCACCCGCCGGTGGGCGGCGAGCAGTTCGTCGATCTCGCCGGCCAGCCGGATCCGGCCGTCACCGACCAGCAGCAGGTGGTCGCAGGAGTCCTCCAGCTCGGCGACGACGTGCGAGGACATCGCGATGGTGGTGCCGTACTGGGCGGCCTGCGCCATCAGCGTGCCCATCAGTTCGTGCCGGGCCAGCGGGTCGAGGTCGGCCATCGGCTCGTCCAGGAGCAGCAGTTCGGGCCGCTTGCCGAGGGCGAGGGCGAGCGCGACCCGGGTGCGCTGGCCGCCGGAGAGGGAGCGGATGCGGGCCTCGGGGTCCAGGTCGCCGCCCGCGACGACCCGCGCGGCGTGGTCCACGTCCCAGTGGCCGGGGTTCAGGTCGGCGCCCATGCGCAGTGTCTCGGCGATGGTGAGCTGCGGGTACAGCGGCTTGTCCTGTGCGACGAAGCCGACCCGGGGGCGGGCCGCGGCCGGTGTGCGGCCGAGGACGGTCACGCTGCCCTCGGTGGGCGCGGTGAGCCCGGCGGCCAGGGCCAGCAGGGTGGACTTGCCGGCGCCGTTGGGGCCGACGACCGCGCACACGCGGCCGGTGGGCAGCCGGAACGAGCAGTCGCGCAGGGCCCAGCCCCCACGGCGGCCGAACCGTTTCCCCACAGCCTCGGCCCTCAACGCCGTGTCGCTGCTCATGACGGGTCTCCCTGGAAGTGCTTGTCGAGTACGGCAGTGAAGAGTGCGGCCACGTCGTCCCGCTCCAGTCCTGCGGCGCGGGCGCGGTCCGCCCACTCCTCCAGCTCCGTGCGCAGCGGGGAGTCGGCGGGGGTGGTGCCCAGGGACCGCCGGACGAAGGTGCCGAGCCCGCGCCGGGCCTCCACCAGGCCCTCGCGCTCCAGCTCGCGGTACGCCTTCAGCACGGTGTTGGGGTTGATGGCGGTGGCCTCCACCACCTCGCGTGCCGTGGGCAGCCGGTCGCCCGGCTCCAGCAGGCCGAGGCGGAGGGCCTGTTTGGTCTGCTGGACGATCTGCACGTAGGTGGCCACGCCGCTGTGCCGGTCGATGCGGTACTCGACCATCCGGTTCCACCACCCTTTCACTAATTGAGTAGTGAAAGGGTGGTGGAAGGGGGCCGGAAAGTCAATCCGGCGCCTACGTGAACCGATCGGCGGGGCCCGTCCCATGAGGAGACGTGAGCGAGACCAGAAGCGACGGGGACCTGCTGCGAGCCATCGCGGCGGACCGGGACCGGCATGCCTTCGAGCAGCTGTACCGGCGGTACGCGCCCTGCTGGGCGTGCCCGCCGAGGTGGGGCCGGACCGGTGCGCGGAGTGATCCCGGCGCCGGCGGTACCGGTCTGGCGCACCCTGCGGTGGCGGACGCTGGGTGCGGCCGGCGCGGTCGGACTGCTGACGACCGGGCTGCCCCGGCTGTTCGGTCCCGGCCCCGGCGCCTGGCTCGCCCTCGGCCTGCCGCGGGCCGCCGCCCGACGCGTCCGCGCCCCGGCCCGCACCACGGGAACGAGAGCTGACGCCCGGGCTGCGCCCCCGCCCGCGGCCCGCGCTGCCCACGTCCGCGCTCACGACTCCGGGCGGTACCTGCCCAGGTCTCCGCTCACGACTCCGGGCGGTACCTGCTCACGTCTCCGGGCGGTACCTGCCCAGGTCTCCGCTCACGACTCCGGGCGGTACCTGTTCACGACTCCGGGCGGTACCTGTTCACGACTCCGCGCGGTACATCAGGTCGGTCTCGTGGACCGTGAAGCCCAGCCGCTCGTACACCGACACCGCCGCCTTGTTGTCGGCGTCGACGTAGAGCATCGCGGTCGGCAGCTGCTGGGCGGCCAGATGGCGCAGCCCGATCGTGGTGAGGGCCTTGCCGAGCCCGCCGCCCTGTTCGCCGGGTCGCACACCGAGGACGTACACCTCGCCGAGCCCCTCCTCGGCGTGCACCTTGGTCCAGTGGAAGCCGATCAGCTCCCCGCGCCGCTCGGCGAGGAAGAAACCGGCCGGGTCGAACCAGGGCTCGGCCTTGCGGTCGTCCAGGTCGCGCTGGGTCAGCGAGCCCTGCTCCGGATGGTGGGCGAAGGCGGCGGCGTTCACCGCGAGCCAGGCCGAGTCGTCCTTGCCGGGCACGAAGGCGCGCACGGTCACCCCCTCCGCCAGCACCGGCTCGGGCAGCTCCAGGCCGGCCAACGGGCGCCGCATCTGCCGCAGTTCGCGGAACAGGGTCAGGCCGAGCACCTGCGCGAGGTGCCGGGCGGCGGGATGCCCGCCGTGCGCCCACACCCGCAGCCGCTTGCCGGAGGCGGCGAGCAGGGCCGAGCCGAGCGCCCGGCCGTGCCCGTGCCCGCGGTGCGCGGGATGCACGACCAGCTCGGCGGCCGGCGCCTCCACCGGGTCGGTGTCCTCCAGCTGGGCGTAGCCGACGAGTTCACCGTCGACGGTCAGCAGCAGATGCGAGACGCCTTCGCGGGCTCCCCCGCGCAGCTGCAGCCGGCCCTGCTCGGACACCGGTTGCTGCCCGTCGGTCCGGGCGGCCTCGCCGAGCAGGCTCAGCACGGCCTCGGCCAGGTCCGGGGTGAGCGCGGAGTGGGTCTCGATGGAGCGGGCGGGGAAGCCCCGTACGGTGTCGTCGCTGCTCATGCGTATGAGGGTACGGCCCGGCCGGGGTGAAGTCCCGGCATACCGGCCACAAGCGCCGACATCCCGCCCGGCGGCGGAACCGGCAAAGGGAAACCAGGATGTAACCCCGAACCCCCTGTCGTGCTACGCGCGTTGACCCTAGGCTGCGCCGAGCCACCACAGCCGACCCACAGGGGGGTTCCCATGTCAGCCGCGCCCCGGCGCACCAGACGTCGTCCCTACGCCGTCCTCGCCACCGCAGCCGGCCTCGCCACGGCGGCGGCGCTGCTCACCGCGCTCCCGGCGGACGCGCACGAGAGCCACCACCGTCCGGGCCGCTACCAGGACGTCCAGCTGCTCTCCTTCAACGACCTGCACGGCAACCTGGAGCCCCCGTCCGGCTCTTCCGGCCGGGTCAGCGAACTCCAGCCGGACGGCACGACGAAGACGATCGACGCGGGCGGCGCGGAGTACCTCGCGACCCATCTGCGCCAGGCTCGCGCGGGCCACCCGTACTCGATCACCGCGGCCGGCGGCGACATGGTCGGCGCCTCCCCGCTGCTGTCGGGCCTGTTCCACGACGAACCCACCGTCGAGGCGCTGAACAAGCTGCGTCTGGACGTCACCTCGGTCGGCAACCACGAGTTCGACGAGGGTGCGCGGGAGCTGGCGCGCCTGCAGAACGGCGGCTGCCACCCCACGGACGGCTGCTACACGGACAAGAAGTTCAAGGGCGCCGACTTCCCGTACCTGGCGGCGAACGTCCTGGACGACAAGAGCGGGAAGCCGATCCTCCGGCCGTACTGGGTCTGGAAGAAGAAGGACGTCCGGATCGGCTTCATCGGCGTCACGCTGGAGGGCACCCCGGGCATCGTCTCCGCCGACGGCGTCAAGGGCCTGAGCTTCAAGGACGAGGTCGAGACGATCAACAAATACGCCAAGGTGCTCCAGCGCCAGGGCGTCCAGTCGATCGTGGCCCTGATCCACGAGGGCGGCTTCCCGGCCTCCGGCTCCTACAACTACGACTGCGACTCCGCGGGCGCCGGCAGCGGCATCTCCGGCCCGATCGTGGACATCGCCAAGAACGTGACGCCCGCGGTGGACGCCCTGGTCACCGGCCACACCCACAACGCGTACGTCTGCGACGTCCCGGACCCGTCCGGTCGCCCCCGCATGGTCACCTCGGCGGCCTCCTTCGGCCGGCTGTACACCGACACCACGCTGACGTACGACCGCCGCACCGGCGACATCGCGCGTACGGCGGTGCGGTCCGCGAACCGCGTGGTCACCCGGGACGTCCCGAAGGCCGCGGACATGACGGACCTGATCTCCCGCTGGAACACCCTGGCGGCCCCGATCGGCAACCGCCCCATCGGCTACATCTCCGCCGACGTGAACAACACCGGCACCGAGTCCCCGATGGGCGACCTGATCGCCGACGCGCAGCTCGCCCACGGCCGTGAGCTGGACCCGAAGACCAGCCTGGCCCTGATGAACCCGGGCGGGGTCCGGGCCGGACTGACCTACGCGGCCAAGGGCGCCGAGGGCGACGGCGTCGTCACCTACGCCGAGGGCTTCACGGTCCAGCCGTTCGCCAACACCGTGAACCTCCAGGACCTCACCGGCGCCCAGCTGATCCAGGTGCTGAAGGAGCAGGTGAGCGGCGCCAACGCGGCGGCCCCGAAGATCCTCCAGCCGTCCGCCGGACTCACCTACACCCTGGACCTCACCCGGTCGGGCGCGGACCGGGTGGTCACCGGCTCCATCCGTCTGAACGGCACCGCGATCGACCCGTCGGCCACCTACCGCGTCGCCACGAACAGCTTCCTGGCGGGCGGCGGCGACGGCTTCCCGACCCTGGGCCAGGGCACGAACGACCTGGTCGGCGCGGACGACCTGAGCGCCCTGGAGAAGTACCTGACGGCGAACTCGTCGGCGGCCTCCCCGCTCGCCCCTCCGGCGGCGGACCGGATCACGGTCGTGCGGTAGGACCGGTGTCTCCCCGGCGGTCCCGTCAGCTCTTCCTCCGCCGGTCGAACCAGACGGTGGCCGCCGTCGGGACCCGTCCCGCCCAGAAGACGATCTGGGCGGGCGTGCGGTCCGTCCACGGCACCTGGGGTGAGCAGCAGCGCGCAGAGCATCGCCCAGGCGGCCTGGCCGAGCACGATCCGGGGCCGGCGGCGGCGCCGGACCAGGGAGCGGAGGTTGTACCGCACGCCCTTGCGCAGCCTGCGGTAGCGCAGCAGGGCGCCGACGGCCCACAGGGCGGCGAACGGCACGAGCGTCCACAGCCGCTGGCCGACGGGGACCGGCAGGGCCCATCGGGTGGCGCCCTCGGTGGCGAAGAGTCGAGCATCGCCCCGGCGAGCCCCACGCACAGCAGGGTGAGCCGGCGAACCGCGGCGGCACGACGTCCCCGACCTGTTCCTCGGCGGCCCCCCAGTCGAAACGGGGCGAGCCGGACGCCGGCGGCTCGTCGGCCCGGCCGCTACCCGCCCAGCAGCGTCGCCCAGTCCTGCCCGGCCGCCCAGGCGTCGAGGGAGTGCCACCCGACCTCGGGGTACGCGCGGCGCAGACCGGCCACGTCCACGTCGAGGCCGGTGCCGGTGAAGTAGGCGAACATCGCGGCGAGGTCGGCGGAACGGGTGCGGACGTGGGCCAGGGGGACCTCCTGGTGGGTGACCGGGCGGCCGAGGGCGGTGGTGAGGGCGGTCGCGATCTCGGCGGGCGTGCGGACGTCGGAGGCGATGTCGATGCGGAGGCCGGCGAAGTCGCCCGGACGCCGGAGGGCCAGCGCGGCGAACGCGCCGATGTCCGCGGCGGGGATGAGCGTGAGCGGGCGGTCGTGCGGCATGGGCCAGGCGAAGCTGCCGGTGCGCAGCCCGTCGAGGGTCCAGCCGCTCGTGTAGTTGTCCATGAAGGCCGCCGGGGCGATCACCGTCCAGGGCAGGCCGGACGCGCGCAGGTGCCGCTCGACCGCCCACTTGCTCTCGTAGTGCGGGACGCCCGTGCCGCGGTCGGCGTGGGCGGCGGAGGTGAGGACGACATGGCCGAGGCGGGCCCCGGCCGCGGCGTCCACCAGGGCCGTGCCCTGCCGGATCTCGGTGCCGGTGTCGGTGCCGAACGGGGTGGTGACCGCGAACAGCGCGTCGGCGCCGGCGAGGGCCGAGTCGAGGGAGGCGCGGTCGTCGAAGTCGGCGTGCCGGATCTCGGCGCCCAGGCCGCGCAGGGCGTCGGCGGCGGGTGCGGCCGGGGTGCGGGTGAGGGCGCGGACGTGGTGGCCGGCGGCCAGCAGGGCGCGGGCGGTGGCTCCGCCCTGGGCGCCGGTGGCACCGGTGACGGCGATGGTGGGCATGGGTCTCCCCCGGTGGCATAGAGTTGCTGCGTGACGCATTAGTTGCGTCGCGCAGCAGATTACCCACAGGCAACTGCGTCGCGCAGCAATTTTGGAAGGGGAGCCCCGTGACCGACCCGAGCCGCGCCCGGCTGTACGCGGAACTGGCCATGGAGTCCCGCCGCTATCTGGCCGCGTACGTGCTGTTCAACCAGGCCGTCGCCGACCACCTCGGGCTGCACCCGACCGACGTGCAGTGCCTCAGCCTGCTGACGGCCGAGCCGGAACCGCTCACGGTCAGACAGATCGCGGAGCTGACCGGCCTCACCACGGGCTCGGCCACCCGCCTCGTGGACCGGCTGGAGCGCGGGGGCTACGTCACCCGCACGCCCGACCGGCAGGACCGCCGCCGCGTGCTGGTCACCCCCGTCCCGGAGCGCGTCGCCCGCGTCACCGCGCTGTGGGACGACCTCGGGCAGACCTGGCAGACCATCCTGGACGACGACAGCGAGGACGAGCTGAGGGCGATCACCCGGCACATGCGCCGCGCGAACGACCTCAGCCACACCCAGATCCAGCGCCTGCGCGCGATGCCGAAGCCCGAGTGACCCGAGCGCGGGGACGGCTCAGCCGGCCGGCGTCTCCGGCGGCGGCGTCGGGGCCCCCGGCAGCCGTACCGTCGCCACCGTGCCGCCGCCCTCCGCGCGGTCCAGGGTGACCTCGCCGCCCGCCTGCTGCACCGTACGGGCGACGATGGACAGGCCGAGGCCGGAGCCCGGCAGGGCGCGGGCGCCGGGGGAGCGCCAGAAGCGGTCGAAGACGTGCGGGAGTTCGTCCTCGGGGATGCCGGGACCGTGGTCGCGGACGGTCAGCGCGCCCTTGTCCAGCCGTACCTCGATCGTCCCGGCCTCCGGGCTGAACTTCACCGCGTTGTCCAGGACGTTGACGACCGCCCGCTCCAGCGCGGAGGGCTCCGCCCGGACGTACCAGGGCTCCAGGTCCGCGGTGATCGACAGTTCCGGACCGCGCAGCCGGACCCGGCGCAGGGCCGCCTCGACGGTGTCCTGAAGGGCGACCACCTGCACGCGCTCGCCGCGCTGCCCCTCCGAGCGGGACAGTTCCTGGAGGTCGCCGATCAGCGCGGACAGCTCGGTCATCTGCGCCTTCACCGAGGCCAGCAGCGCCTTGCGGTCCTCCGGCGGCAGCGGGCGCCCCGTCTCCTCGCTGCGGGTGAGGAGGTCGACGTTGGTCCGCAGCGAGGTCAGGGGCGTACGGAGTTCGTGGCCGGCGTCCGCGATCAGCTGCTGCTGGAGTTCCCGGGAGCTGGCCAGCGAGGCGGTCATCGAGTTGAACGACCGCGACAGCCGGGCGACCTCGTCCTCGCTGACGTCCGCCACGGGGATGCGGATGGTCAGGTCCTCGGTCCGGGCCACGTGCTCCACGGCCTCGGTGAGCTTGTCCACGGGACGCAGCCCCGCACGGGCGACGGCGAGCCCCGCGGCACCGGCGCCGACGACCCCGACGGCGGACACCAGGAGCAGCACCAGGGCTAGGTCGTTGAGGGTCTTCTGGGTGCTCTTCAGCGGTACGGCGATGAGCACGCCCACATTGGGTCCGCGTCCGCCGGTCGTGGTCGCGGTGGGGCCGATGGGCTTGGTGAGCACGCGCAGCTCGTTGCCCTGGTCGTCGTTCCCGTTGCGGAAGTAGAGCGTGTCGGGGGCCAGGCCCTCGATCTCGGTCTTGTCGGCCTGGGTGACCTTGATCTTGCCGGAGGCGGCACCGAAGAGACAGATCTTGCCGTCGTCGGTGACCAGCTGGGAGTACTTGTCCCGCAGGAGGAAGCCCCTGGACTGCGGGGTGTCGGTGCAGTTGTCGAGGGTGAACTGCAACTGGTCCGGCTGCGTCGTGCTCCGCAGGGATTTCTGGAGATCCTCGTCGAGCTGCGCGTACAGCCGGCGCTCCACGATGAACCAGCACGTCACCGACACGGCCGCCACCGCGAACGCCACCGCCGCCGCGACCAGCATCGCCAGTCGCGCCCGGATCGGCAGCGCCCGGTAGCGGCGCGCCAGCTGGTTCACTCGGCGCCGCCCTGGCGGAGGACGTACCCGACGCCGCGCACGGTGTGCACCAGGCGCGGCTCGCCGCCGGCCTCGGTCTTGCGGCGCAGGTACATCACATAGACGTCGAGGGAGTTGGAGGACGGTTCGAAGTCGAACCCCCACACCGCCTTCAGGATCTGCTCCCGGGTGAGCACCTGGCGCGGGTGTGCCATGAACATCTCCAGCAGGGTGAACTCCGTGCGGGTCAGTTCGACCTGCCGCCCGCCGCGGGTGACCTCCCGGGTCGCGAGGTCCATCCGCAGGTCGCCGAAGGTGAGCGCCTCGTCCTCCTGGGCCTCGGCGGACACCGCCGCCGCGTAGGAGCTGCGGCGCAGCAGGGCGCGGATACGGGCGAAGAGTTCGTCCAGTTCGAAGGGTTTGACGAGGTAGTCGTCGGCGCCCGCGTCGAGGCCGGTGACCCGGTCGCCGACCGTGTCGCGGGCGGTGAGCATCAGGATCGGAGTGGTGTCGCCCGCGCCGCGGATCCGGCGGGCCGCCGTCAGGCCGTCCATGCGGGGCATCTGGATGTCCAGGACGACCAGGTCCGGACGGTAGGCCGGGGCCTTCTCCAGGGCTTCCGCGCCGTCGACGGCGACCTCGGTGTCGTACCCCTCGAAGGCGAGGCTGCGTTGCAGTGCCTCCCGTACGGCCGGCTCGTCGTCGACGATCAGGATGCGCTGGGGGTCGCGGTCGCCTTCGGCGGGGCTCATCGCTCGTGATACCTCGGGTGCGGTGGGGGCGGGTGGTCGCGGTGTCTCTCAGCGTGCCACGTCCTGCGGTCGCCGAGGGGCACGCGGGCCGGTCAGGCCCGGACCGTGCTCAGCCGGTGCAGGGGCACCTTGCGGCGGTGCGGACGGGCGGCGGAGGTGCGCAGGCCCATCAGCTGGGGGACCGGGTTCACGGCCACCTCCGGGGCGCGGGGCGCCGGAACGGGTACGTGCAGCTCGGACACGATGGAGAGGGCCAGGGTGATTCCGGCCGGGCCTCGTTCGGCCATCCGGTGGGGTACGTGCTTGATCATGACCTGCTCCTTGCCTGTTCCTTGCCGGGTGTCGCCAGCCGCCTGTTCCTTGCCGGTGGCGCTAGCTGTCGGAGCCCGCCCGCAGTGCGGCCAGGTCGGACTTGACGGTGTTGACGGGGATCGCGAAGCCGAGGCCGACGCTGCCCGCGTCCGAGGACGAGGACGACTGCGAACTCGACGAGTACATCGCGGAGTTGATGCCGATGACATGACCGCTCGCGTCGATCAGCGCACCGCCGGAGTTGCCGGGGTTCAGGGACGCGTCGGTCTGTATGGCCTTGTAGGTGGTCGTGGACGAGCCGGTGTCGCCGTTGAACTCGCGGCCGCCGAACTGGAACGGCCACTGTCCGCCGCCGCTCCGGCCCTGTCCCTGGCCCTGGCTCTCGTCGGTGGAGACGGTGACGTCCCGGTCCAGGGCGGAGACGATGCCGCTGGTGACCGTGCCGGTCAGGCCCTCGGGAGAGCCGATCGCGACGACCGTGTCGCCGACCTGGACGCCGCTGGAGTCGCCCAGCGCCGCCGTCTTCAGCCCGGAGGCGCCCCGCAGCTTGATCAGCGCGAGGTCCTTGGAGCTGTCGGTGCCGACGACCTCGGCGGTGTAGCTCTTGCCGTCGCTGGTGCGCGCCTTGATCGAGGTGGCGCCGGAGACGACGTGGTTGTTGGTGACGATCTCGCCGTCCGACGTGACGACCACGCCGGAGCCGGTGGAGGAGCCGCCCGCGAGCGTCGCGTTGATCTCGACCACGCTCGGGCTGACCGCGGCGGCGATGGCGGCGACGTCGCCCTTCTTGCCGGACGGCACCACGGTGGTGCTGTTGCCGGCGGTGGCGACGGTGTTCTTGGCGGTCAGCTCCTGGAAGGCGTAGGCCGTGCCGCCGCCGACCGCCGCCGCGACGATCGCGACCGCCGCGAGGAGGGCGACGGGGCCCCGGGGACGCTTCTTCCCGGGCGCCGGAGCGATCGGTCCGGAGGCCGGCGCGGCGGCCGTGGCCGTCGGGGGCTCGTGCGGCGGCGGGGGCGGCCACTCGGGGTTCACGGGAGCGGAGTAGCTGTGCTGCCGGGCGTACTCGCCCTGCTGTGCGTACGTACCCTCGGGGGCGCCGCCCTGCGGGGTGCCGTACTCGTACTCGCCGCTGCGGCGGATGCTCTCGGTCATGACAGAAGAGTCCCCCGCCACCATGAGAGCTTCCTGAGGGCTCCCTGAGAAGCCCGGCAGAACCTCGTTTGCCCGATATAAAGAAGCCTCTCGCGGCGCGGCGAAGCCTCTCGGACCGGCCTCTCGGACGGGTCTCTCGGACGGGTCTCTCGGTGGTGGTCCGGGGGCGCGGGCCGGACCGGCGGAGCTACACGCAGCCGCAGCTCGTACGGACCACCAGCCGGGACGGGAACGTCTTCAGCCGCTCGCGCCGGGACCCGGCGATCCGCAGCCCGTCGTCCAGCACCAGGTCGACCGCCGCCCGCGCCATCGCCGAGCGGTCGGAGGCGACCGTGGTCAGCGGCGGGTCGGCGAGCGCGGCCTCCTTGATGTCGTCGAAGCCGGCCACCCCCAGCTCCCCCGGCACGTCGATGCGCAGCTCGCGCGCGGCCCGCAGCAGACCGATCGCCTGGTCGTCGGTGGAGCAGAAGATCGCGGGCGGCCGGTTCGGGCCGGCCAGGATCTCCAGGGCCACGCGGTAGGCGTCGTAGCGGTTGTACGGCGCCTCGAACAGCCGGCCCTCGATGGACAGGCCCGCCTCGGACATGGCCCGCTTCCAGCCCTCGACGTGGTCGGAGACCGGGTCGCCGACGGCCGGCGTCTCCGCCGTACCGCCCATGCACGCCACGTAGTCGTAGCCGTGCTCCAGCAGATGGCGCACGGCGAGCTGGGCGCCGCCCAGGTCGTCCGTCACCACGGCCACGTCGTCGATGGCCTCCGGACGCTCGTGCAGCAGCACCACCCGGGCGTCCCAGGCGTCGATCTCGGCGGCGGCCGAGTCGTTCAGGGCGTGGGAGACGAGGATCAGGCCCGAGACGCGCATGCCGAGGAAGGCCCGCAGATAGTGGACCTCGCGCTCGCCGATGTAGTCGGTGTTGCCGACGAGGACCATCTTGCCGCGCTCGGAGGCGGCCTGTTCGACGGCGTGGGCCATCTCGCCGAAGAAGGGCTGGCGGGCGTCCGGGATGATGAGACCTATGAGGTCGGTGCGGCGGGAGGCCATCGCCTGGGCGACCCGGTCGGGGCGGTACCCCAGTTCCTTGATCGCGGCGAGGACACGCTCGCGCGTGGCCGGGGCGACCGGCCGGGGTCCGTTGTTGATGACATAACTGACGACGGCGGTGGAGGTTCCAGCCAGCCGTGCCACGTCATCCCGAGTCACCTTGGCCACGCGCGGAGTCTACGCGGATTGACCCGCGCTGGGCAGGGCGTTTCGCATGGTGGCTGCGCGAAGAAAATGCCCCGCCCGGGCGCCTTCCGGGCGGTGGCTACGCCTCGGCGGGGACCTCGGTGCCGTCCAGGACGGAGGATGCGTCCGCATCTTCCTGCTTTGCCCGGACGGCCTTGGCCTTGGCCTCCTCGGCGGACCGGTCGCCCTTCTCGGGCGTAACGAATCGATAACCGACGTTCCGCACGGTGCCGATCAGCGACTCGTGCTCCGGGCCGAGCTTGGCGCGCAGCCGCCGTACGTGCACGTCGACCGTGCGCGTGCCGCCGAAGTAGTCGTAGCCCCACACCTCCTGGAGCAGCTGGGCGCGGGTGAAGACCCGGCCCGGGTGCTGGGCGAGGTACTTCAGCAGCTCGAACTCCTTGAAGGTCAGGTCCAGGACCCGGCCCTTGAGCTTGGCGGAGTAGGTGGCCTCGTCCACGGACAGGTCGCCGTTGCGGATCTCCATGGGGGAGTCGTCGTTGACGATCTGCTGCCGCCCCATGGCGAGCCGCAGCCGGGCCTCCACCTCCGCGGGGCCGGCGGTGTCGAGCAGGACGTCGTCGATGCCCCAGTCGGCGGTGACGGCGGCGAGGCCGCCCTCGGTGACGACGAGGATCAGCGGACAGCCGGGGCCGGTGGAGCGCAGCAGCTGACACAGGCTGCGCACTTGGGGCAGGTCGCGGCGGCCGTCGACCAGGATCACGTCGGCGCCCGGCGTGTCGACCAGGGCGGGGCCTTCCGCCGGGGCGACCCGCACATTGTGCAGGAGCAGGCCGAGGGCCGGAAGCACCTCCGTCGACGGCTGGAGGGCGTTGGTCAGGAGCAGCAGAGAACTCATACGTCTGGTTCCTCCTCGGTCCCTGCGAGGACGTGTGCGGTGCGGCACTGCTCTGCGATCCCGAAGGCCCCGTACACCGGCGGTCACCTGTGGTTTCCCGCTTCGTATACAACGCTTCCGAAAGCACAAAAGGACCCGGGGGCTACGCTGCCCGAGTCCTCTGCCCAGCAGAATAGCCCACATGAGCAACCGCCGGGCAGGTCACGTGGCGCATTCCGCCGTTCGTCCGTATCCCGAGACAAGCAGACGTGCCCCTATCCGGACGTTTCTGCACACGGCAGACGGTGTTCCGATCGATTCTGTATACGATCCGGGCCCGGTTGTATACGAAGCATTTCCGGATGCGCCGGACGCCTCCTCTTCCGCCTCCCGTGACCTGGTGTTCGTGATCGCGCACGGCTTCACCGGAGACGTGGACCGGCCGCATGTACGACGGGTGGCCGCCGTGCTGCGCGCTTACGGCGCGGTCCTCACCTTCTCCTTCCGCGGCCACGGACGCTCCGGCGGCCGGTCCACGGTCGGCGACAAGGAGGTGCTGGACCTCGCCGCCGCCGTGGAGCGGGCTCACGGCCTCGGGCACGCGCGCGTGGTGACCGTCGGCTTCTCCATGGGCGGCTCCGTGGTCCTGCGGCACGCGGCCCTGCACCCCGGCACGGCCCGCGCGGTCGTCGCGGTGAGCGCGCCGGCCCGCTGGTACTACCGGGGCACCGCCCCCATGCGCCGCCTGCACTGGCTTGTCACCCGCCCCGCGGGCCGCCTGGTCGGCCGCTACGGCCTGCGTACGCGTATCCACCACCGCGACTGGGACCCGGTCCCGCTCTCCCCGGTGCAGGCCGTCCCGCGGATCGCCCCCACCCCCCTGCTGATCGTGCACGGCGATCGCGACGGCTACTTCCCGCTCGACCATCCCCGGATGCTCGCCGAGGCGGCCGGCGAGCACGGCGAGCTGTGGGTGGAGCCGGGCATGGGGCACGCGGAGCACGCGGCGGACGACGCCCTGGTGGCCCGCATCGGGGGTTGGGCGGTGTCGGCGGCGGGCTAGCCTGACCCCACACTGTCTATGTCTATGTCTTGCCGTCGATTGAGGATTCAGATGCCCAAGGTCACGGTGCGCTACTGGGCCGCCGCCAAGGCCGCGGCCCAGGTCGCCGAGGAGCCGTACGAGGCGGACACGCTGGCCGGCGCGCTGGCCGCCGTGCGCCTGCGACACCCCGGCGAACTCACGCGCGTGCTGCAGCGATGCTCCTTCCTCATCGACGGAGACCCGGTCGGGACCCGCGCGCATGAGACGGTACGGCTGGCCGAGGGCGGCACGGTCGAGGTGCTCCCGCCGTTCGCAGGAGGGTGAGCGATGACCGATCAGCCGTATCAGGGCGGCCCCTACGAGGGCTACGACCCCCATCAGCAGCAGTGGCCCGGACACGAGCCGCAGTACGGGCAGCAGCCCGGCCAGGACCCGGACCTCACCCAGCAGTGGCAGGGCCGGACCTGGGAGACGCAGACGCACGCGCCCGTGCCGGCGGCGGAGACGGCGTACCTGCCACGGCAGGAGCACCAGTCGCAGTACCAGGAACCGGGCTACCAGGACCCGGGTCATCAGCAGTCGGGGTACCAGCAGTCGGGGTATCAGCAGTCGGGGTACCAGCAGCCGGGTCATCAGCAGTCGGGGTACCAGCAGCCGCACGCGCAGCAGCTCCCCTATCGGGAGCCGCAGTACCAGCAGGGGCAGTACCAGCAGGGGCAGTACCCGCAGGACGCGCAGTACCAGCACGGGCAGTACCCGCAGGACGCGCAGTCCCAGCAGTCCCGGCAGTACCCGGAGACGCACACGCCCGAACAGGCACCCGTGGCCCAGGCACACGCACCGCACGCTCAGGCACACGCGGCACAGGCGGCACACGCGCAGGCTGCCGAGCCGGTGGCCGAACCCGCCGACCCGGTGGCCGGCCCGGGCTACGGCCCCGCCACGCTCGCCGGCAACGCGCGCATCACCGACGCCCAGCGGGCCCGCCTGGAGGGCCGCTCCCCGATCATCGAGCCCGGCATGCAGCCGGCCCTGCTCACCGCCGTGCTGGGCCTGCTCCTCGCCGCGACGGCCCCCGTCGCCTCGTACGCCCTCGCCGTACCGCTGGTGCTGCTCCAGGCCGTGACGGCGGCGGGCTGGTTCCGGCTGAACGGCATGTGGCCCGCCCGGCAGGGCATCGCGCTGGCCTTCGCGGGCGCGCTGACGTCCGACGCGGCGGTCCTGGCGGCCGGCCGTGACCACGCCCTGGTGGGCATCCTCGGCTCGCTCGGCCTCTGGGTCCTGCTCTCCCTCGTCCTCCAGCTGCGCTCGCACGCTTCGCCGGACGAGCGGATGTACGGCCTCATGGCGACGGTCGCCTCGGCGGCGCTCGCGGTCCTGGCCACCGGTTACCTGGCCGCCGACGCGCACGCCGTCTCCGTCGGCGCGGCGGCGGTCGCGGTCGCCGTCCTGGCCCGTGCCCTGCCCCTGCCGACCCCCGCGTCGGTCGTGGTCGCGCTGCTGGCGGCGGCGGGCGCCGGGATCGCGGTGGGCGGCATGACCGGCTTCGGCGCGAAGGGCTCCGCCCTGGGGGCGGCGGCGGCCGTGTGCGCGCTGATCGGTCACCGGGTGGCGAGCTACGACTACCCCTCCCGCTTCGTCCACTTCACGGCGGGCGTGGCGCTGCCGCTGTCGGCGGCGGCGCCGGTGGTGTGGGTGCTGGGGCGCGCGCTGGGCCAGGGGTAGGGGGGGCCGTCGGGTCGATCCACCGGCCCCCACCACCCCGCGCACCCCACCCGGTGCGGATATGCCGGCCGGCCGGCGGCTCGCGGAATTCTCCAGGTGCTCCACGTCACCTCCGCCGAGTCGCCGGCCCGCGTATTTTCCGGATGTGCACGGCCGTGCACGGGGCATGGCATTGAAGGGTGCCTCCCGAATGACCGCCCTGGCGGCCATCGCCGGTGAGAAACCGCACCCGTGCCCCCCATGCCGGCGAGGAGTTCCTGATCACCCGGCGGCGGCTCGCCAGGGGAGAAGCGGAACACCCCGGAACGGAATCCACCGGTCATCGCATATTCGTTTCCGGAGTTTCGCGACGGGATCCCCGCGGAGAGGGGCGACGCGGAGAGGACGGCGTGCAGAGCGGCGTGCAGAGCGGCGTGCAGAGCGGCGCGGGGAGCAAGCCGAAGGGCCGCACCCCCCACTGGCGTCCAACCCAGGGGGTGCGGCCCTCAGCCGTCACTGAGCCCGTTCGGCCCGTCGGTCCGCTCAGACCGCGATGGCGACCTCCGCCAGCCCGCCCTGCTGGGCGACGACCGTGCGGTCGGCGGTGGCACCCGGCACCAGCGCCCGCACGGTCCACGTGCCCTCGGCCGCGTAGAAGCGGAACTGGCCGGTCGCGGAGGTGGGGACCTCCGCGGTGAACTCGCCGGTCGAGTCGAGGAGACGGACGTAGCCCGTCACCGGCTCGCCGTCGCGGGTCACCTGGCCCTGGATCGTGGTCTCACCGGGCTTGATCGTCGAGGCGTCCGGGCCGCCGGCCTTCGCTCCGCACATACTGTTTCTCCAGAGGGGTCTGACCGGAACGCCGGTCGGGATGGGTTACTTGCCGGCGCCGAGCTCGATCGGCACGCCGACGAGGGAGCCGTACTCGGTCCAGGAGCCGTCGTAGTTCTTGACGTTCTCCACGCCGAGCAGCTCGTGCAGCACGAACCAGGTCAGGGCCGAGCGCTCACCGATGCGGCAGTAGGCGATCGTGTCCTTGGCGAGGTCGACGCTCTCCTCGGCGTAGAGGGCCTTCAGCTCGTCGTCCGACTTGAAGGTGCCGTCGTCGTTGGCGTTCTTCGACCACGGGATGTTGCGGGCGGTCGGCACGTGACCGGGGCGCTGCGACTGCTCCTGCGGCAGGTGGGCCGGGGCGAGCAGCTTGCCGGAGAACTCGTCGGGCGAGCGGACGTCGACCAGGTTCTGCGAGCCGATCGCGGCGACCACGTCGTCGCGGAAGGCGCGGATGGAGGTGTCCTGCGCCTTGGCCTTGTAGTCGGTCGCGGCGCGCTCGGGCACGTCGGAGCCGTCGACCAGCTCGCGGGCGTCCAGCTCCCACTTCTTGCGGCCGCCGTCGAGGAGCTTGACGTTCTCGTGGCCGTACAGCTTGAAGTACCAGTAGGCGTACGACGCGAACCAGTTGTTGTTGCCGCCGTAGAGGACCACCAGCGTGTCGTTGGCGATGCCCTTCTTCGACAGGAGCTTCTCGAAGCCCTCCTGGTCGATGAAGTCACGGCGCACCGGGTCCTGGAGGTCCTTGGTCCAGTCGATGCGGATCGCGTTCTTGATGTGGTTCTTCTCGTAGGCGGACGTGTCCTCGTCCACCTCGACGATGGCGATGGCCGGGTCGTCCAGGTGCTCCTGCAGCCAGTCGGCGTCGACCAGGACGTCGGTGCGGCTCATGCTCTTTCTCCTCCGGGGCAGTCGCGGCGGGATGTGCGAGTAGAGAGGGGGGCGCGCTCGAAGCCCGAGCGGCACACGGGTGCCCTGCGGGCAGGGCGGGGTGAGATGCGGGAGCCGGGGCTTCCGTTCAGAAGGGGCGACAGAGCATGGCGGCCACGCGGCACAGGTCCACTGCCCGCCGCTTCGTGAGATCCGCCTGTCCCCGCGGTCGGAGGACGCTCGTCGAGTACCGCATGGGGTCGATCGTAGGGACGTACGGGCGGGCATGTCACCGGTGTGTCACATGGCGAGATGCGATCGTCCGAATGGCGGTACGAAAAAGCGCCCGGAGGGCCTCTGCGGGGCCTCCGGGCGCTCGGGTGGCGCGGGGCATCTACGCTGCGGACGGAACCGTCTCGCCAGGCGGACACCCGGTGCCCATGCCGGCGTTCCCGGTGCCTACCCCGCCAGCTTGACGTCCGAACCCTTCACGCTGATCTGCACGCCGTCCGGCGCCGCCTGCACCTTGTCCAGCTTGATCCCGCCGGGCAGCCGGTCGATGGCCTGCTGGAAGTCGGTGATCGTGCGGACGCGGTCCTCGGCGATCGCGGCGGCGCCCAGCTTGGGCAGGGAGTCCGCGTGGACCTCGACCTTGTCGTTCACCACGCTCACGGAGCTGAGCACGGACACCGTCTGCTGGACGCCGAGGGACGAGACGGTCCCCTCCACCGCGACCTTGATCTTCCCGTTGCCGCCGTCGGAGAGCCCCACGACCCGGGCGGTGACGCCGGGCGCCACCTCGGTCGGCTCGGACTTGGCGGTCTTCAGCAGCTCGGCGTAGGAGATCGTCGCCGTGCCGGTCGCGGTGGCCGCGGTGGCGGAGCTGTAGTCCCCGGAGAACCGGACGCCCTTCATGTCGGCCTTCAGGTCGTCGATCCGGATGGTCTGCCCGGGCTTGGCGGTGGCCGCCTCGTAGTCCTCGATGCCGACCTCGACGTCGTCCAGGGAGCCGCCGGCGACCTGGGTGAGGAAGGGGAAGCCCTTGATGTTCACGTCCGGGGACGACGCCAGGTTCTCGGTCGCCTTCAGCTTGTCCGCGGCCTCGCCCTCGGCGAAGTGCACGGCGACCCGGTCCACGACCACGAACAGCGCGCCCAGGATCACGACGACGATCAGGAGTATTCGCAGGGCTCGCATGTGGTGGTTCCCCCGGTCGGTGGCGGTGTGTGGAATCCGGTACGGATACCCCACGGTAACCCTGCGGGGTCCGGCCGGACGGGAATTGTGGATCAGTTGTGACAGGGGCCGCCGGTCCTACTCTGGACCTATGTACGCCCGGCGTCGGCACATCTACTTCGCCATGATGGGGACGTGTATCGGCCTCTTCGTCCTGGCCTGGGGAGTCGTGCGCATCTGGTCCGTGCCCGCGGCCGTGGGCATGTGCGTCGCGGCCATGGTCATCCCGCCGGTCGCCGCGATGGTCGCCAACCGGCGGGGCCCGGAGGACCGCTGGTGGGACGACCCCTCCGGGGATCCGCAGTCCGACGAATGGTGGGACGAACTGGACGGCAAGAAGCGCCCCGGGCCGTAGGGACGCGGGCCGGCGGGCGGGGCGGGTTCAGTAGACGAGCGCCTGAGCGCCGTCCGCCAGGGCCTCCTGCACGAACACCTGCGCGCCCGCGATCCGTACGCCCTCGACGACGTCCTTCTCCGTGATCTCCCGGCGGGCGGCGCACTGCGTGCACAGCGTGACGCGCCCGCCGGCGAGGATCGACTCCAGCAGATCCGGCAGCGGCGCGGCATGCGGCAGCTCGAACTCGGCGGCCCGGCCCGGCAGCGCGAACCAGGACGACTCCCCGGTCAGCCACAGCGAGACCTCGACGCCGCTGGCCACCGCCACCGCGGCCACCGTGAACGCCTGCGAGCAGCGCTCGGGGGCGTCCGCCCCTGCCGTCACCTTGATCACAAGCTTCTTCGCCATGACCGAATCGTAATCCGCTTGCCCACAACTCCATGCACATGCCATGAGTCTCCTGTGAAAGCGCGGATCAGGAAGCCGCGTTTCCTTTTCCCTGGGGGGAGACCCTTGGAAGTGTCCGAGAGAGCCGAGCCGGAGCCCGGGAGAGCCGGGCCCGAGCCGGAGACCAGCGCCGAGTCCGAGCCGGAGACCAGCGCCGAGTCCGCGTCGGAGGCCAGCGCCGGGGACCCGGAGCCGCGGCCGGTGCGGAGGCGGCGCCGGATGCCGGTGCTGCTCGCCGGTGCCGCCGTGCTCGGTCTGATCGCCGGGACCTGCGCCGGCTACCTCGTCCAGGCCGACCGTGAGCCCACCGCGCTGCCCCCGCTGTCGCAGCCGAGGCTCGCCCAGGCCGGGGGCGGGGCACCGGAGCCCCTGTCCGCCGCCCGGGACCGCCGGGTCAAGGTCGACGGCGACCTGCGCAGACTCCTGCTGAAGAAGCCGAGTGGCGCGCGCGAGTCGCCGTTCCGCTCCCGCCGGGACGGCTGGATGAACCTGACCCAGCTCGCGGAGTCGTACAACAACGCGGCGAGCGGCTACGGCTGGCAGCTCGGCGAGGAGTACCGCAGGGCGGCCGTCGTCACCTGGCGCGAGGCCGGCACCCGCACGGTCGAGATCCGGCTGATCCAGTACCGGCAGCAGGACGTCCTCGGCGCCAAGGACGTGGCCGAGGACGGCTACTACTGGGCCGAGCAGGACGGCGACGCCGACAGCTGGGGGATTCCCGGCACGGGCGACGGCATGGCGTACGTGCACCGCACGCCCCACACCGAGGGCGGCGTGAGCGGGTACGAGGCGGAGGCGCACGCCTGGCGCGGGGACCTGGCCATGCAGATCTGGATGTACGACACCAGGCCGGTCCCGAAGAAGACGATCCTGGACCTGGCGAAGCGGCAGATGGAGCGGCTGTGACGACCGAAAGCACCGAGCACGCGGACCGGCCGGGAGCCACCGGGACGCCGGAGATCCTCGCCGCCGGGCCGGAGTCCGCCGAGCCCCACGGCACCGGTCGCCCCCGTCGCCCGCGCCGTCGTGCCGCCCTCGTGGCCGGCGGTGCCGCGCTGCTGCTCGCCGTCGTCGCCGGTGTCGGCTGGACCGCGGTCACCGTGCACGGCGCCGACCGCGACCCGGGCGCCGCCACCTGGCGGTTGCCCGAGCCCTCCACGGGCAGGCCGGCCGCGTCCGGGGGCACCGGACTGAGCGCCATGCTGCTGCCGTACGGCGAGGACCGCTACGGACGCGGCCCGGACCTGTACGAGTTCGGCTCCGACACCGAGCTGTCCGGCCGGCAGGCCACGGCCCTGCGCAAGCGGACGCTGGCGGAGCTGCCCCGGTCCCAGCGCCGCCTGCTGGAGCGCCAGATCGACCGGAACCCCGTCAAGGGCATGGCGATGCGCAGCTACCTGAGTGCCCCGGAGGTCGGTGACCAGGACGCCTCCTCCGGCAAGGTGTTCACCCTGGAGATCGTGCTGACGCGGATGGACCGGCGGACCGTGCGCTCCATGACGACCTACCAGCACCAGTTCGCGGAGGCCATGAAGATCTTCCGCAAGGGTCCGGCCGTCGAGGGGCACGAGGACACCGCGTGCTTCCTGCCGCCGACCGACTCGGCGGAGAGGCTCGACATGATGATGTGTTCCGGGTACGTCGGAGACGTCCTGATCAGCGCCACCGCGACCGCGGCCAAGCCGCTGGACAAGAAGGGTGTGGCGGAGATGGTCGCCGCCCAGCTCGACCGCATCAAGGACCCGGGGAAGGCCGTATGACCGAGCAGACTCAGGCGGAGCGACCGGCCGAGGACCCGGCGGCGCCCGCACTCGCGCCGCTGCCCACCGGTCC
Organism: Streptomyces sp. NPDC038200; assembly: GCF_055600785.1. Classification (NCBI taxonomy): domain Bacteria; kingdom Bacillati; phylum Actinomycetota; class Actinomycetes; order Kitasatosporales; family Streptomycetaceae; genus Streptomyces; species Streptomyces sp. NPDC038200. The sequence goes on along the minus strand of NZ_JBVJYH010000001.1, from coordinate 1,138,147 downwards.
CGCGCCCGCGCCCGGCCTCGCACCCGCCCCGAAGAAGGACCGCAGGGTGCTGCGGGCGGCGCTGCGGTGGGCCGCCGCCGTGGCGGTCTTCGCCGTGGCCGGAGCCGGCACGGCCTACGGGATCACCCGGATGGACCGGACGGACCTGCCGGGCCTCGCCACCGCCTCCGACGGACGCTGGGCGTACCCGGAGCTGGTCAGGCCGCCGCTGCCGGCCGGCAGGCCGGGACCGCTCGCGGCCGAGAACAAGAGCGGCACGCACTACGCCGACCTGCGCGCCCTGGTGCTGCCCGCGCCCGAGGGGGCCACGGCGGACCCGGCGGCGCGCGGCACGGACGGATGGCTGGCGACGAAGGACTTCCTCGCCCAGTACGCGGGCGCGGACAACCGCCGGGAGCTGGGCCAGAAGCTCACCGACTACGGCCTGCGGCACATCGCCGCCCGCGGCTGGACCGCCCCGGACGGCACCCGCACCCGGATCCAGCTGCTCCAGTTCGACACCGCCGCCGTCGCCGACGATCTGATCAACAACAACCTCATCGGCGCCGCGGCCCCCACCTACCTGGTGCGCGGTGCCGACTACTACGAACTGGACGAAACGTTTCCGTCGAAGGCCCGGGTCGATGACGTCGTGCTCGTGCCGTACGCGGAGACCGAGCCGTACGGAGCCGAGCAGGTCCGGCAGGCGTACCTCGCGGCCGGGGACACCATCGCGGTGATCACCCAGTCCCGCAAGGGCGGTGTGCACGTCGTCCCGTTCCGCCAGACCGTGACCCTCCAGACCGAGTTGCTCGCCTGAGCAGACCTCGTCAGGAGGGCCGGGCCCCGGCCGCGTAAGCTGGGCTGCGGCTCTGTCGTATGACCACCCTCGCTCAAGGAGCACCCGTGGAGATCTTCTTCGAAACCCTGCTGGTCCTGGTCTGCGTCGGCGTGCTCGCCTTCGCCGGTCTGACCGTGAAGAAGCTGTACCAGGGCCAGCGCTGACCCCCATCCAGGAAGCTTTCCGCTCATGATCGAGATCCCGTCCGACCTGCACAAGGACCTGGTCCCGCTCGCCTTTCTGCTCGGCAACTGGGCCGGCGCGGGCGTGCACGACTTCCCCGGCTCGCAGAAGTGCAACTTCGGCCAGGAGGTCAGCTTCAGCCACGACGGCCGGGACTTCCTGGAGTACCAGTCGCACACCTGGGTGCTGGACGAGGACGGCAACAAGGTGCGCCCGCTGGAGTCGGAGCACGGCTTCTGGCGGATCGACGCCGACCGCAAGGTCGAGGTCACGATGACCCGCGACGACGGTGTCATCGAGATCTGGTACGGCGAGATGGCCGACAAGAAGCCGCAGATCGACCTGGTGACGGACGCCGTCGCGCGCACGGCCGCCTCGCAGCCGTACAGCGGCGGCAAGCGGCTGTACGGGTACGTGAAGAGCGACCTGATGTGGGTCGGCGAGAAGCAGACCCCCGAGGTCCCGCTGCGCCCCTACATGTCGGCCCAGCTGAAGAAGGTCGTCACCCCGGAGGACGTCGAGCGCTGGGCCAAGGCCCTGCCGGACGACATGCCGGACGACGGCATCGCCTTCTTCAAGTAGTCCTAGACTCGTCGGTGTGGTGAGCACCGACTGGAAGAGCGACCTCAGGCAGCGCGGCTACCGACTGACGCCGCAGCGGCAGCTTGTCCTCGAAGCCGTGGACACCCTTGAGCACGCGACCCCCGACGACATCCTCGTGGAAGTGAGGAAGACGGCGTCGGGGGTCAACATTTCCACCGTCTACCGGACGCTGGAGCTGCTGGAGGAGCTGGGTCTGGTGAGCCACGCCCACCTCGGGCACGGCGCGCCGACCTATCACCTCGCCGACCGCCACCACCATCTGCACCTGGTGTGCCGGGACTGCGACAACGTCATCGAGGCGGACGTGGAGGTGGCGGCGGAGTTCACGGCCAAGCTGCGGCAGCAGTTCGGGTTCGACACCGACATGAAGCACTTCGCGCTCTTCGGCCGGTGCGAGGACTGTTCCCTGAAGGGTTCAAGTACCACGTCGTAGGCTTGCGGTATGAAGAGCCCCCTGCTGTCCCTGCCCGGCGCAGTCCCCGCCGAGGGTGTGGACGAAGGTGTCGCCGCCCACTACGGCGACCTGTTCCGCGAGCAGCGCGCCCTCGCCGACGGCAACGGTTTCGTCGACCTGTCCCATCGCGGTGTCGTCACCGTCAGCGGTGACGACAGGCTGAGCTGGCTGCACCTTCTCCTCACCCAGCACGTCAGCGAACTCCGCCCCGGCGAGGCCACCGAGGCGCTGATCCTCTCCGCGCACGGGCACATCGAGCACGCCCTGTATCTGGTGGACGACGGCACGACCGTCTGGGCGCACGTGGAGCCCGGCACCCAGGACGCGCTGATCGCCTACCTGGAGTCGATGAAGTTCTTCTACCGGGTGGAGGTCGCCGACCGGACCGCCGACACCGCGGTGGTCCACCTGCCGGCCGGCTCCATCGCGGAGGTTCCCGAGGACGTCGTCGTACGCGAGACGCCGTACGGCCGCGATCTCTTCCTGCCGCGCGCCGGGCTGGAGGAGTTCGCCGCCGCGCACGGGCCCGCCGCCGGGCTGCTCGCCCACGAGGCGCTGCGCGTCGAGCACCACCGTCCCCGCCTCGGCTTCGAGACCGATCACCGCACGATCCCGCACGAGCTGGGCTGGATCGGCACGGCCGTGCACCTCCAGAAGGGCTGCTACCGGGGACAGGAGACCGTGGCCCGGGTGCAGAACCTGGGCAAGCCGCCGCGCCGGCTGGTCTTCCTGCACCTGGACGGCAGCGACGTCCATCTGCCGGTGCCGGGCACGGAGATCCGTGTCGCGGACGAGGGCCCGGACGGCCGCAGGATCGGTGTCGTGACGACGTCGGTACGGCATCACGAGCTGGGTCCGGTGGCCCTGGCACTGGTGAAGCGGAACGTGCCCGTCGACGCGCGGCTGCTGGCCGGGGAGATCGCGGCGGCGCAGGAGGTCGTGGTCGAGCCGTAGCTCCGCGAGGCCGCGCCGGACCTCCGGCGGGCCCGGACCTCCGGCGGGCCCGGATCCCGGCGGCGCGAGGCCGCGCCTAGATCTCCAGCAGCACCGTGAACGGGCCGTCGTTCGTGAGGGACACCCTCATCTGCGCGCCGAACCGGCCCGTCGCGACCGTCGCGCCCAGCGCCCGCAGCCGCGCCACCACCTCGTCGACCAGCGGCTCGGCCACATCGCCGGGGGCCGCCGCGTTCCAGGTGGGGCGGCGGCCCTTGCGGGCGTCGCCGTAGAGGGTGAACTGGCTGATGACCAGGAGCGGGGCGTCGATGTCGCTGCACGACCTCTCGTCGTGCAGCATCCGGACCGTCCACAGCTTGCGGGCCAGCTGGGCGGCCTTCTCCTTGGTGTCCTCGTGGGTCACCCCGACGAGGACGCACAGCCCCTCGCCCTCGATCGCGCCCACCGTCTCGCCGTCCACGACGACGCTCGCGCCGTCCACCCTCTGCACCACCGCACGCATGCGGACCATCATGCCGGGTGTCCCGCGCTCGGCCGCGGGGGGCCCATTATGGATCTCTTACCGCCCATCTGGGGCCGTTCGGGGGCACTCGGTCACATTGTGGCCGGTTGGGGTGGCACGATGCTCCCACACGCCGGTCGAGGGGACGGTCAGAAGCAGATGAGCACACCGAGTACCAGCGGGCGGGTGCGGCCCCAGGGGACGTACCGGCCGCCCGTGCAGCGCGCCGACGGCACCACGGGCGCGGCGCTGCCCGCCGAGCCGCCCGAGCACGACCTGGCCCGGCTGAGCCTGCCCGAGCTGCGCACCGTGCGCCGCGACGCCCAGCGCGACGAGGCGGACCTCAGCTATGTACGGCGGCTGTTGCAGGGCCGGATCGACATCCTGCGGGCGGAGTTGGGCAGGCGCGGCAGGGTGCCCGTGCCGGCGCCGGCGGACGGCTCCGTGGTCGACCGGCTCCCGGAGATCCTCAAGGACGCCCCGGCCCGGCACCGCTCCTCGGCCCGCCACGTCACGCTCGGCACCCCGCACAACGAGGAGTACCGGCGGCTGGCCGCCGAGATGCTCGCCGAGGTCGAGCTGTCGGACCTGACCGCGCGCACGGACCTGGAACTGAGCGCCGCGATGGGGCGGTTGGTGCAGTACGAGCAGGAGGTCTCCCGGCGCCGGCAGCGGCTGCAGCGCACGGCCGACGACTGCAGCGGCGAGATCGCGCGCCGGTACCGGGTGGGCGAGGCGCAGGTGGACGATCTGCTGACGTGAGGCGCGGGGGCGGTCGGCGGGGGCGGACAAGAGGGCGCCGCCCCTGAGGGGCCGACGCCCTGGTGTGCTCGTCCGGGTGATCGCGCCGCCCGGACCTTCGCTGTCGCTCCCCTCTCCCGACGGCCTGCTGACTGTTCATCCGTAGCGAGCTGTTCAGTTGTGGCTGTGCGAAGTCGGGTATTCAGCTGTCGATGTTCGGTTGTGGCTGTGCGGGATGTTCAGTTGTGGCTGTGCGTACCGGTGGCCGCCCCCTGCCCGGGCTCCCGGCTCCCCTCCGGAAGGGAGCCCTTCGGCCAACCACTGGGAAGCTCGACCATGTCCTTCAAGTTGGCAGCCAACTTCACTGTACTTATCTCCGTTGGGACGCGACTCATAACCACCTGTCGGTGAACTGCCCTAACTTGGCGGGAAGTTGTACGGTTCGTTCGTGGACCCGGAGCACGCCTCCGCCAGTGGACGGACAAGGCCACAGCGGCCCCGCTCGTCCCACCGCGAGATCGCCGACGAACTGCGCAGCCGGATCCGGTCCGGTGAGCTGCGGCCGGGTCAGCGCATGCCCACGCAGGCCAAGCTGGCCGACGAGTTCGGCGTCGAGCGGGGCGCCGTACGGCAGGCGTTGCGCATCCTGCAGTCGGAGCAACTGCTCACCGACGTTTCCAAGGGCAGCCCCGCCACCGTGGCGGCGGTTCAGGCTCCCGGCCGCCCCCCGGCCGGCCCCGCCGTGCCGCCGCAGCCCACCATGGTGGCCCTCGCCCCGCGCATCGCCGCCGCCTTCGCCGCCCGGCACGTGCGGATCGACGCGCTCTGCCTGACCGCGGTCTCGCTCACGATGGCGATCGGCGAGCCGCTGCGACAGATCCACGCAGGACGGCTGGAACCGGCCAAGATCGACCTGAGGCTGCTGCTGCCCAGCCGGGACATCGACCTCGCCTTCCCGACGCCGGTGGACGCGGACGACGGCGGTCTGCTGCACCGGCGCTGGCTGTCCCAGCGCAACGCCCAGGGGCTGGTGCTGCGGCAGAACCTGCTGGCGCTGTACGCCACGCACGGCATCGACGTCCGCATCTCGTTCCGGGCGCTGCCGTTCACCCCGCCGGTGAAGCTGTATCTGCTCAACGGCGCCGAGGCGCTGTTCGCGTACTACACGCTGGGGCGCCGTGAGCGGGAGATCGAACACGAGCACGTGGAGCTGTACGACGCGGACGGCACCCGGTCCCCGCTGTTCGCCTTCGAGCGGCGGGCCGGCCGGCGGGACGCGGCGTTCGTGGAGCAGTCGGGCCGGTGGTTCGACGCGCTGTGGGAGACGATCAGTTCGGAGCTGGTGCTGACGTCATAGCGCGGGACCGGCGAGCAGCACCGCGAGCAGGACCGCGCCGGCGGAGCAGACGGCCGGGCTCTTGGCCTTGGCGCCGACGGTGAGCAGCAGCAGCCCGACGATGCCGGCGGCGCCGAACCGCCACTGGACGAGCTGCTCGAAGCCGACGACGAAGAGGGCGCAGAGGAGCGCGAGGACAGGCATGGACGTTCCCCCTTTCGGCCTGCCAACTTGACCAAGTTGGCAGCCAACTCTGTTTAAGTTGTCCCCACTTGGTACATGCTTACAAACAACTTCCGGACAACTGCCGGTAGATGGACGAGGGTTGTAGCGTTTGGTCGTGGACCAGGAGAGCGTGGCAGTGAACGGCAGCAGAAGGCTCACACCCCAGGAGATCGCCCGCGCCCTGCGCGAACGCATCCGGACCGGTGCCCTCCGCGCCGGTGAGCGGCTGCCCACCCAGGCCGAGCTGGCCGAGGAGTTCGGCGTGGAACGGGGTGCCGTACGCCAGGCGCTGCGGGCGCTCCAGGAGGACGGGCTGCTCAGCGACGTCAGCAAGGGCAGCCCGCCGCGGGTCGCCGTGCCGGCCCCCGCGCACGAGGAGCCGCAGCCGACCATGGTGGCCCTGGCACCCCGGCTGACCGCGGCCTTCTCCGCGTCGCACGTGCGCATCGACGCCGTCTGCCTGACCGCGCAGAGCCTGATCCCCGCCCTCGGTGAGCCGCTGCGCCTGATCCACGACGGCCGGCTGCGGCCCGAGCGCATCGACGCCCGCATCCTGCTGCCGTCCCGGGACATCAACCTCGCCTTCCCGGTCTCGGTCGACGCCGGCGACGACGACGCCGCCGTCCACCAGCGCTGGCTGGCGATGCGCAACGCCCAGGGCCAGGTCCTCCAGTACAACCTCCAGGCCCTGCGCGGCACCCACGACATCGACGTCCACGTCACCTTCCGGGCCCTGCCGTTCACCCCGCCGGCGAAGCTGTACCTGCTCAACGGCATGGAGGCGCTGTACGCGTACTACATGGTCACGCGCCGCGAGGAGCCCACCGAGAGCGGCCGGACGCTGGAGATGTACGACACCCTCGGCTCCGAGTCCCTCCTCTTCTCCTTCGAGAAGCGGGCCGGTCAGCGGGACGCGGCGTTCGTGGCGCAGTCACAGAAGTGGTTCGACGCCCTCTGGGAAACCATCACCACGGACCTGACACTCTCCTAGTGACTTCTGATGCGACTTCTGATGCGCCTTCTGTTGCGAGTGAGAACGAGAAGCTTCGGGAACTGATCACACCGGCCCGGGTGGTGCTGTGGGACTTCGACGGTCCGATCTGCCGGCTGTTCGCCCGGCACCGGGCCGAGCGGGTGGCCGCGGACCTGGTGGACTGGCTGGAGCGGCAGGGGCTGCGCGGGCTGCTCACCGAGACCGAACGGGAGACGCTGGACCCGCAGGTCGTGCTGCGCGCGGTGGGCCGCCGCCGGCCGGGCAGCGACCTCGTCGCCGGGCTGGAGGAACGGCTCACCCAGGAGGAGCTGCGGGCCGCCTCCTCCGCCCTGCCGACCGCCTACGCCGACCCGGTCATCCGCACCTGGACGGCCGTCGGCGCCCGGCTGGCCGTCACCACCAACAACTCGCCCCGCGCCGCCCGCACCTACCTCGAATCCCGGGGCCTCACCGGCTGCTTCGCCCCTCACCTGTACGGCCGCACCGAGCATCTGCACCACCTCAAGCCGCACCCGCACTGCCTCAACCGCGCCCTGAACGCGATGGGCGCCGCCCCCGCCGCGGCCCTGATGATCGGCGACTCCCTCTCCGACCTGACCGCGGCCCACCAGGCCGGGGTGCCGTTCCTGGGGTACGCGCGCAGCGAGGCCAAGGAGAAACACCTGCGCACGGCGGGCGCGGCCCACGTCCTGCGGTCGCTGGAGCCGCTGCTGCGCCTGCTGCGGGGCCACCGCGCCGGGACGCGCTGACATCCGGCCGCTCGACCGGACCCGGTCGTGTGTGCCGCACGCCCGGATTTCCTGGTGCCTCCTCCGCCGGGGGGAGGTGAAATCCCCCTGAGGCCGGGGACGTCGGCGCGGAACCGCGGGGACGGGGCGCGGCGGCGGATCACGGCGACCGGACACCGAGGGTCCGGCGGACGCCGGGCTCCTCGCGGGAGCGCGGCGTCGGACGGAGGTGCCCTGTGGTGCGCTACGATTCCGCCCGCCGAGTCACCGCTCGGACGCGCGCACAGGGAAGGGTGACGAGCCGTTCCCGCGGCCGTCGCCGCCGGTGCGGACCGAGTGGCCGGCCACCCGCCCGGCCGCTTGTCCCGGCCGGCCGGTCGTGGCGGCTCCGGGCTGGACTTATGTTCTCCCTGACGGGTCTTTCGACACCCTCCCGAGGTCCCGACCCTTCCTTTTCGCACGAGTCACCCGGAGCGGCCCGTGGGCGCACCGCCCGTCCCCCGCGCTGTGGCCGCAGGGCCCGTCCGCAGAGTTCGTACGGACGCCGTCGTCCGGGAGTTCGTGGCCCGTGCCGTCGCGGCGGACCCCCCGGCCGGTCCCCTGCCCGCGCACGGCCGCGTCACCGCGCTGACCGAGCCGCTGGCCGCACTGCTGGGCCGGGCGCCGGGCACCCTGGTGACCGTGCGCGTGCCGCGCCCCGACCCCGTGCCGTTGGTGATCCGGACCTGGCACGGCGAGCCGGAGATCCTGCACGCGCTGCGGGGCCTGCTGCCCGTGCCGGAGTGCCTGGCGGCGGGCGAGGGATACGCCGTCCACAGCCATGTGGACGGAAGCGTGCTCGCCGACGTCTGCGGCCCCGGCAAGCCGGTCGAGGGGCCGCTGCTGCGGGACCTGGCGGAACTGCTCGCCGCCGTCCTCCAGGTGCGCGCCGGCGCCCTGCCGCCCCTGCCGCCCCACTGGCCGCGCAACCACACCGACTCCCAGGGGTTCCTGCGCACCCTGGCCCGGCTGGCCGACCAGCGGCTCCGCCGGCCCGAGATGCGCCGGTACGGGGGCCTGTTCACGGCGCTCGGCGTGCCGGAGGACGCCCTCGCGCGGTTCGCCGACGGGGTCCCGGCACTGGCCCGGCGGCCGTACGGCCTGTTCCACGGCGACCTGCACCGCGGCAACCTGCTCCTGCCGGCCGCCGGTGCCGCGCCGCTGCACCCGCTGGGCTGGGAACAGGCCGGGTACGGCGACCCGTTGCACGACCTCGCCGTCCATCTGGTGCGGATGCGCTACCCCGAGCACCAGCGGGGCGAGGTCGTCGACGCCTGGGCCGAGGCCGTGCACCGGGTGCGGCCCGCCGCCACGGCCGGGCTCTCCCGGGACCTGCCGCACTACCTGGCGTTCGAGCAGGCCCGGTCCGGGTACGCCGATGTGGTCCGGGCGGTCCGGGCGCTGGAGGAGTCCTTCGGGCGGGAGCGGCTGGACGAGGCCGCGGTCACCGTCCGCGACGCCCTGCGGGCCGCCGCCGGGCCGCTGCGGCTGGGCCGGGTGCCCGAGGCGGCGGAGATCGAGCGGATCCTGATCCGGCGGGGGGCGTCCGGTGCCGTACCCCGGGGGGCCGGCCCGGCCCGGGTCCTCGGCTGGACCCCGGACCGGCGGGTCCCCGAGCACCCCGAGTTCCCGCGCGCCGCGGTCGACGACGCGCTGTTCCTGGAGGGCGCCGCCCCCGCGGGCCGGGTCTTCAAGGGGGCCGCGCACCTGAACACGGTGCTCCGGGTGCCCGGTACGCCGTTCCCGGTCGTCGTCCGCCGCGAGGCCGCCGTCGTGCTGCGGCGCGAGACCGGCTTCCTCAGCGAGCACGCGGTGCTCCGGGCGATCGAGCGGGCGGGGGTGCCGGTGGCCGCGCCCCGGGTGCTGGCACTGGGCGAGAGCCATGCGACGGACCCCGCCCTCGGGTACCGCGGGGACCGGTTCACCGTCCACACCTACGAGGGCGCCCGCGACCTCGGCCGCCGCCCCGAGCACCCGGTGCACGGGCTGCGCCCGCACGAGGCCGACTGCCTGGTCGACCAGCTGGCCGCGCTGACCCGGGTCGACCACGCCCCCCTCGACCCGCTCGGCGGGCCGCCCGGCTTCTACGAGTGGCTCAGCGACCAGCTGGTCGCGCTGGTCGCCGGCCTGCCCAGGGAGTCCCAGCAGCTGGCCCGGTTCCTCGGCCTGCCCGACGCGCCCCGGCTGCGCGAGATCCTCGCCCGGCACCGGGTCACCGGCCGCGACCCCGCCCTGCTGCACGGCGACCTCAACCCCTGGAACCTGGTCCGCCGCGACGACGGTCCGCCGCTCACCCTGATCGACTGGGAGATGGCGCTGGTCGGCGACCCGCTGTACGAGCTGGTCCGGCACATGCACCTCACCCCCACCCGCCCGGAGATCCGGGACCGCATGTTCCGCCGCTGGGAGGCACGGCTGGCCCCGCGCTTCACCGAGGGCTGGCGGGAGGACTGGCGGGTGTACCGGTGGATCGAGATCGTCCGCTCGGCCTACGTCGACCTCGACCGCCTGGTCACCGGGGCCGGTCTGGACGCGCCCAACGTGCGCCGCGCGGTGGACTCGTACGCCATGACCCTGGCTGCGGCCACCGCTTCCCTGGGCCTGTCGTCCCGGCGGTACGACAGCGCGCGGCCGGTCTGGCCGACCGCGCCGGGCGGCCCCGCGTAGCCGCTCCCGCACGGCTCGCGGCCGCGCTGCGTAGGCTCCCCCCATGGGTGAGATGGGTCTGCGCGAGCGCAAGAAGCAGCGGATGTACCAGGACGTGTCGGACATCGCCGTGCGGCTGTTCCTGGAGCGGGGCTTCGACGCGGTGTCCGTGGCGGAGGTCGCCGCCGCGGCCGGGATCTCCAAGCCCACCCTCTTCCGGTACTTCCCCGCCAAGGAGGACCTGGTCCTGCACCGGATCGCGGACCACGAGACGGAGGCCGCGCGGGTGGTGGCCGGGGCCGCCGACCCGGTGGCCGCGCTGCGGCGGAACTTCCTCGCCGGCCTGGAGCGGCGCGACCCGGTCACCGGTCTGAACGCCCATCCCGGGGTGCTCGCCTTCCACCGTCTGCTCTACGGCACCCCGGCCCTGGTGGCGCGGGCGTACGGCCATCTGGAGCGGTCGGAGGCGGCGCTCGCCGAGGCGCTCGGGGGCGGGCTGGACGCGCGGCTGGCCGCCGGGCAGATCATCGCCGTGCAGCGCATCCTCGCCCAGGAGAACTGGCGGCGGATCGCGGCGGGGGAGTCGGTCGAGGAGGTGGCGCCGGACGCCGTGCGGGCGGCCGAGCGGGCGTTCCGTCGCCTGGCCGAGGGACTGCCGGAGCTGAAACCCACCCAGTGAGACTCGGTTAAAAATGTAACTCGGTAACGTTTTGGCGGTACGGTGGCGCCATGACGTCACTCGAACCCGCCCTCACGGAGACCCTGCACACCGAGCGCGCCCACCACGACGCCTGCCGCGCGGCCCTCGCCGCGATGGTCGAAGGCGCCGCCGAACAGGTCGTCGTCGGCGAGGACGTCTCCGCCTCCGGCGCCGACGCCGAGGTCCTCGGGTACCGGCTGCGCAGCCGGGCCAAGGCCATGCGCGAACTCCCCCCGGGCCCGCTGTTCTTCGGCCGGCTCGACTTCGCCGCGGACCAGCCCGGACACGGCGGGCAGAACTACCACGTCGGCCGGCTGCGGATCACCGAGGACCCCGCGGCCCCGCCCCTCGTGGTCGACTGGCGGGCCCCCGTCTCCCGCGCCTTCTACCAGGCGAGCGCCCGCGACCCGCAGGGCGTGGCGGTACGGCGCCGGTTCGGCTGGGCCCCCGGCAGCCGGGGCGACTCCGCCGACCTCACCGGCCTGGAGGACGAGCACCTGGACCGGGGCGAGTCCCGGACCAGCGACATCGTGGCCCGCGAGATCGAGCGCCCCCGTGTCGGGCCCATGCGGGACATCGCCGCCACCATCCAGCCCGAGCAGGACGACCTCGTGCGCGCCGCCCTCACCGAGTCCGTGTGCGTGCAGGGCGCCCCCGGCACCGGCAAGACCGCCGTCGGCCTGCACCGCGCCGCCTATCTGCTCTACACCCACCCCAAGCGGCTCCAGCGCTCCGGCCTGCTGATCCTCGGCCCCAACCGCACCTTCCTGTCGTACATCGCCGAGGTGCTGCCCTCCCTCGGCGAGACCGGCATCCGCCAGTCGACGCTGCTGGACGAGATCGCCCGCCACCCGGTCACCGGCACCGACCCGGCCCCCACGGCCGTCGTCAAGCACGACCCGCGCATGGCCGAGGTGCTGCGCCGGGCGCTGTACGCGCGCGTCACCACCGAGGGCGTCGCCGACCTCGCCGTACCCGACGGCTCCTCCCGCCGGCGCGTCCCCGCCGCCGAACTCGCCGCGATCGTGGCGGAGGTGCGCGCCGAGGAACCGCCGTACGCCGTCGGGCGCGAGCGGGTGCGCACCCGAGTGGTGCGGCGGCTGCGGGAACAGGCCGAACGGCGCTCCGGGGTGCTGCCCGCCTCCTGGGTGCGCCGGATCGAGCGGTGCCGGCCGCTCACCGAACAGCTCGACGCGATCTGGCCGAAGGCCCGCCCCGAGGAGCTCCTCGCCGAACTCCTCACCGACGCCGCGGCGCTGGCCCGGGCCGCCGACGGCCTGCTGGACCCCGACGAGCAGACGGCGCTCCGCTGGGCCCGTCCGCCGCGCTCGTACAAGTCGGCCCGCTGGACGGCCGCCGACCTGGTCCTGCTGGACGAACTCGCCGGGCTGATCGAACACCCCGAGAGCCACGGCCACATCGTCGTCGACGAGGCGCAGGATCTCTCGCCGATGGAGTGCCGGGCCATCGCCCGCCGGGCGGTGTTCGGCTCCCTGACCGTCCTCGGCGACCTCGCCCAGGGCACCACCCCCTGGGCCGCCCGGGACTGGTCCGTCCAGCTGCGCCACCTCGGCCGGCCGGACGCGGCCGTGGCGCCGCTGACCACCGGGTTCCGGGTGCCGGCGGCCGTCGTGGAGCTGGCCAACCGCCTCCTCGCCCGCCTCGACGTCGCCGTGCCCGCCGCCACCTCCCTGCGCACGGACGGGGAGCTGACCCTCCGCCCCACCGAGGACCTGCTCGGCACCACCGTGACCGCCGTGCGCGACGCCCTCGCCCGGGAGGGCTCGGTCGGCGTGGTCACGGCCGACGCGGACACCGACCGGGTGCGGGCGGCGCTCACCGAGGCGGGCCTCGCCCCGGCCGGTCCGGACACGCTCGGCGCCCGGCTGACCGTCGTCCCCGCGAGCCTGGTCAAGGGCCTGGAGTACGACCATGTCGTCGCCGTCGAACCGGCCGCGGTGGCCGAGGCGGAGGAGCGGGGCGCCCACCGGCTGTACGTGGTCCTGACCCGGGCGGTCTCCCGCCTGGACGTGGTCCACCGCCGCCCCCTGCCCTTCTGACCGCACACCCGGCCGGCTCGGCCGGGGTCCTGTGGGAGGCCGGGGGTGGGTTCGCCGAAGGGGGCGGGGTGTGGTGGCCGGGACCGGTGCCGGGTCGGCCGGGCTCCTGCTGGTGGCCGGGGTCGGCCGGGGTCCTGTGGGTGGCCGGGGGCGGATTCGTGCGGGGGTCGCCGGGATGCGGGCGGCCGCGAGGAGGGCCACCGGGCGCGGAGCGACGGGATCGTGGCGGAACCGGGCTTCGGGGGCCGATCCTGGTCGGTGATGCTGCTCTTCCTCGACGTCGACGGCCCGCTGATCCCGTTCGGGGCGGCGGACGGCGTCTACCCCGTGTACGAACGCGTGCCCGCCCCGCCCGGCGCCGCCGACCACCCGCTGCTCGGCCGGGTCGACCCGGCGCTCGGGCCCCGGCTCACGGCGCTGGGCTGCGAGCTGGTGTGGGCTACGACCTGGATGGACGACGCCAACACCTGCCTGGCCCCCTGGCTCGGCCTGCCGCCGCTGCCGGTCGTGGAGTGGCCCGACGAGGACGAGCCGCCGGACCTGCTGCACTGGAAGACCCGGCCGCTGGTGGCCTGGGCGGCCGGCCGGCCCTTCGTCTGGCTGGACGACGAGATCACCGAGGCCGACCGCGCCTGGACCGCCGTCCACCATCCCGCGCCGGCCCTCCTCCACCGCGTCGACCACCGCTACGGCCTGACGGACGCCGACTTCACGGCGCTCGGCCGGTGGCTGCGCCCGCCCGGCCGCACCACGGCCCCCTGACCACGTCGACCGCGCCCGCCACCAGGCGGGCCGGACCGGCCGTACCAGTCGCGGGCGCAGGCCCTGTCAGCCGGCCGGAGGTGCCGGGCGGGGAGGCCGCCGTGGGTGTCAGGTGCCGATGTACTCCGCCAGGTGCTCGGCGGTGATGGTCGAGCGGGCGGCGACCAGGTCGGCCGGGGTGCCCTCGAAGACGACCCGGCCGCCGTCGTGACCGGCGCCCGGGCCGAGGTCGATGATCCAGTCCGCGTGCGCCATGACCGCCTGGTGGTGCTCGATGACGATCACCGACTTGCCGGCGTCGACCAGCCGGTCCAGCAGGCCGAGCAGCTGCTCCACGTCGGCCAGGTGCAGGCCGGTGGTCGGCTCGTCCAGGACGTAGACACCGCCCTTCTCCGCCATGTGCGTGGCCAGCTTCAGCCGCTGCCGTTCGCCGCCGGACAGCGTGGTGAGCGGCTGGCCGAGGGTGAGGTAGCCGAGGCCGACGTCGGCGATGTTGCGCAGGACGCGGTGGGCGGCCGGGGTGCGGGCGTCCCCGTCGGCGAAGAACTCCTCGGCCTCGGTCACCTGCATGGCCAGCACCTCGCTGATGTCCCGCCCGCCGAGGTGGTACTCCAGCACCGAGGCGTCGAACCGCTTGCCCTCGCACTCCTCGCAGGTCGTGGCGACCCCGGCCATCATCGCCAGGTCGGTGTAGACGACACCGGCACCGTTGCAGGCGGGGCAGGCACCCTCGGAGTTGGCGCTGAACAGTGCCGGCTTCACGCCGTTGGCCTTGGCGAACGCCTTGCGGATCGGGTCCAGCAGGCCGGTGTACGTCGCCGGGTTGCTGCGCCGCGAGCCGCGGATCGGCGTCTGGTCGACCGAGACCACGCCCTCGCGGGCCGGGATCGACCCGTGCACCAGCGAACTCTTGCCGGAGCCGGCGACGCCGGTGACGACGACGAGCACGCCGAGCGGGACGTCCACGTCGACGCCCTGGAGGTTGTGCGCCGTGGCGCCGCGGATCTCCAGGGCCCCGGCGGGCGTGCGCACGGTCTCCTTGAGCCTGGCCCGGTCGTCGAGGTGGCGGCCGGTGAGCGTACCGCTCGCCCGCAGTCCCTCGACGGTGCCCTCGAAGCAGACGGTGCCGCCCGCCGTACCGGCGCCGGGGCCGAGGTCCACCACGTGGTCGGCGATCGCGATGACCTCCGGCTTGTGCTCCACGACCAGCACCGTGTTGCCCTTGTCCCGCAGCCGCAGCAGCAGGTCGTTCATCCGCCGGATGTCATGGGGGTGCAGCCCGGTGGTCGGCTCGTCGAAGACGTACGTGACGTCGGTCAGCGAGGAGCCGAGGTGGCGGATCATCTTCGTGCGCTGCGCCTCGCCGCCCGACAGCGTGCCCGCGGGCCGGTCGAGGGAGAGGTAGCCGAGGCCGATCTCCACGAACGAGTCCAGGGTGCCGCCCAGCGAGGCGAGCAGCGGCGCCACCGAGGGCTCGTCCAGCTCGCGCACCCACTCCGCCAGGTCGCTGATCTGGAGGGCGCAGGCGTCGGCGATGCTGAGGCCCTTGATCTTCGAGGAGCGGGCCGTCTCGCTGAGCCGGGTGCCGTCGCAGTCGGGACAGGTCGTGAAGGTGATCGCCCGGTCCACGAACTCCCGGATGTGCGGCTGCATCGCCTCCCGGTCCTTGGCGAGCATCGACTTCTGGATCCGGAGCACCAGACCCTCGTAGGTCATGTTGATGCCCGCGATCTTCATCCGGGTCGGCTCGCGGTACAGGAAGTCGTGCAGCTGCCGCTCGGTGAAGGTGCGGATCGGTTTGTCCGGGTCGTAGAGGCCGGACTCGGTGTAGAGACGGTGGTTCCAGCCGCCGGGCTTGTAGCCGGGGATGGTGAGCGCGCCCTCGCTCAGCGCCTTGTCCTCGTCGTAGAGCTGGGCCAGGTCGATGTCCGTGACCGAGCCCCGGCCCTCGCAGCGCGGGCACATGCCGCCGGTGATGCTGAACTCGCGGCGCTCCTTCACCTGCTTCCCGCCGCGCTCCACGGTGACCGCGCCCGCGCCGCTGATCGAGGCGACGTTGAAGGAGAACGCCTTGGGCGAGCCGATGTGCGGGGTGCCGAGCCGGCTGAAGAGGATGCGCAGCATCGCGTGGGCGTCGGTGGCGGTGCCGACGGTGGAGCGCGGATCGGCGCCCATCCGCTGCTGGTCGACGATGATCGCGGTGGTCAGCCCCTCCAGCACGTCGACGTCGGGCCGGCCCAGCGTGGGCATGAAGCCCTGGACGAACGCGCTGTACGTCTCGTTGATCAGCCGCTGCGACTCCGCGGCGACGGTGTCGAAGACCAGGGAGCTCTTGCCGGAGCCGGAGACGCCCGTGAACACCGTCAGCCGGCGCTTGGGGATCTCGACGCTGACGTTCCTGAGGTTGTTCTCGCGCGCGCCGTGCACGCGGATCAGTTCGTGGCTGTCGGCGAGGGGCGCCGCGGTCACCGGCGCGTCGGTCCTCGTGGTCATGCTCATCGTCACTCCGTCCGTGGGGCCGCCTCGGCCACGCTAGCCGCGGCGGCCCGCACGGCGCTTCTCGATTCCTGACCGATGCGGCGGCAGGACCTCGACGGCCGGGGCCGGCCTCCGCCCCGGCGCCGCCTCACCTCCGGCGACCGGCCCGCCCCCCCCCGCGACACACTCTTGCAAGCGGATGCTTGCAATTGTTAGCGAAGGTGGGGCAAGGTGGAGGCATGGCATCGCTGAACGTCGGCAATCTCGGTGAGTACCTGCGCGAGCAGCGGCGAAACGCGCAGCTGTCGCTGCGGCAGCTCGCCGACGCCGCCGGGGTGTCCAATCCGTACCTGAGCCAGATCGAGCGCGGGCTGCGCAAGCCCAGCGCGGAGGTGCTCCAGCAGGTCGCCAAGGCCCTGCGCATCTCCGCCGAGACGCTCTACGTCCGCGCCGGCATCCTCGACGCCGAGCGGGACCGTGACGACGTGGAGACCCGCGCCGTCATCCTCGCCGATCCCTCGCTCAACGAGCGGCAGAAGCAGGTGCTGCTCCAGATCTACGAGTCCTTCCGCAAGGAGAACGGATTCGGGATCGGCGAGCCGAGCGGGGCCGGGGCGGACGGGTACGGCACCGTGGACCAGGGGACCGGCGGCGCCGGTCCGGCCGGAGGCGATGCCGCCGCACGTGACACGGACGCCGGTCCGCGGCGGACGGCCGGATAACGCCGGACCAGGGCTCCGGACGCCCGCCGCGGACCACACCCACCCAGCCGAACGCGAATCCGATCCGGGAGGACCCTCACCATGGCCATCACCGACGACCTGCGCAAGACCCTCAGCAACCCGACCCCGCTCTACTTCGCCGCCGGCACCGCCGATCTCGCGATCCAGCAGGCCAAGAAGGTGCCGGCCCTGGTCGAGCAGCTGCGCGCCGAGGCGCCGGCCCGCATCGAGGCCGTGCGCAACACCGACCCCAAGGCCGTGCAGGAGAAGGCCGCGGCCCGCGCCAAGGAGGCGCAGGAGACCTTTCAGGCCAAGGTCACCGACCTCATCGGCACCCTCGACGTCGACCTGAAGAAGCTCGGCGAGACCGCCCAGGACTTCGCCCTGCGCGGGGTCGGTGTCGCCGCCGAGTACGCCGTCAAGGCCCGCGAGACCTACGAGAAGGTCGCCGAGCACGGCGAGCAGACCGTGCGGACCTGGCGCGGCGAGGCCGCCGAGGAGATCGAGGACCTGGCCATCGTCGTGGAGGGCAAGGCCGAGCCGGGCGTCGTCAAGAACGACGAGCCGGAGCCGGCCGTGGCGAAGGCGGAGCCCGTCGCGGAGAAGAAGAACGCGGCGAAGAAGGCTCCGGCGCCCCGCAAGAGCACCACCGCGAAGAAGACCACCCCGCCGGCCAAGTGACCGTGCCCGCCGAGCCGGGCGCGGGCCGGGCACCTCTGGGGTGCCCGGCCCGTTCTATGGGTACGGTGGCGGCGTAGCAGGATCGGGAATCAACGGGCGGTGGGCAGCATGCTGATGTTGGGCTTCGCGGGATTCATGGGCATCTTGAAGATCATTCTGATGGCCCTGGCAGCGTTCGGGCTGTTCGACGCCGCGTTCCGGCGCGAGGACGCCTTCCGCGCGGCCGACAAGCAGAACAAGGTCTTCTGGCTGATCATCCTCGGCATCGCCCTGGTGGTCAGCTACCTCTTCTCGATCCTGTCCATCCTGCCGATCGCCGGCGCCGTGGCGAGCATCGTGTACATCGTGGACGTACGCCCCGCACTCCAGCAGGTCGGCGGCGGCCGGGGCTTCGGCCGCCGCGGGGGAAGCAGCAGCGACGGTCCGTACGGGCCGTGGAACGGCGGCCGCTGAGGCATCCCGCCGGGCTGCGCCGTCGCCGGGCGCGGGTGAGCCGCTCGTTCGCGCGGTTCCCCGCGCCCCTCGGGTGGGCGAGCAGCAGCGTGCCTCGGGGGCGCGGGGAACCGCGCGCCAGGCCACGGACGACCCGCCCCGGCGACGGCGGCCCACCCCTACGACGGATCCCCGCTCACGCCGCCCGGTCCAGCAGCACCACCGCGACGTCGTCGGTCAGCTCACCCCCGTTGAGGTCCCGGACCTCGCTCACCGCGGCCCGCAGCAGATCCTCCCCCCGCAGCCCCTCGGAGAGCTGGCGGCGGATCATCGACAGCATGCCGTCCTGCCCGAGCCGATCGCCGTCCACGCCGACCCGGCCCTCGATCAGGCCGTCGGTGTAGAGCATCAGGCTCCACTCGGCGCCCAGCTCCACCTGCATCCGCGGCCAGCGGGCGCCGGGCAGCAGGCCGAGGGCGGGGCCGTTGTTGTCGTAGGGAAGCAGCCGCGCGGGCCGGCCGGGGCGGGCGATCAGCGGCGCCGGATGGCCGGCCAGGCACAGGCCCGCCCGACGGCCGTCGGGCGCGATGTCCACCGTGCACAGCGTCGCGAAGATCTCCTCGTCGGCGCGCTCGTGCTCCAGCACCTGCTGCAGGGTGTTCAGCAGCTCGTCCCCGCACAGCCCGGCCAGGGTCAGCGCCCGCCAGGCGATGCGCAGCTCCACGCCGAGCGCGGCCTCGTCCGGGCCGTGCCCGCAGACGTCGCCGATCATGGCGTGCACGGTGCCGTCGGGGGTGCGGACGGCGTCGTAGAAGTCGCCGCCGAGCAGCGCCCGGGAGCGGCCGGGGCGGTAGCGGGCGGCGAAGCGCAGTGAGGAGCCGTCCAGCAGGGGCGTGGGCAGCAGCCCGCGCTCCAGCCGGCGGTTCTCCTGGGCACGCAGCTTGCCCTCGGCGAGCCGGCGCTCGGCCGTGTCGGACCGTTTCCGCTCCACCGCGTACCGGATGGCACGGCTGAGCAGACGGCCGTCCAGCTCGTCCCGGAACAGGTAGTCCTGGGCGCCGACGCGCACGGCCTCGGTGCCGCGCTCGGTGTCGCCGGAGGCGGTCAGCGCGAGCACGGCGTGCCGGGGCGCGAGCTGGAGGACGTGCTTGAGCACGGCCAGCTCGTCGTCGGTGTCGCTGCCGCCCGGCGCGGGGAGCGCCAGGTCCAGCAGGATGCAGTGGACGTCGTCGGTGAGCAGCCGCTCGGCCTCGGTGAGGTTGCGGGCGGTGCGGACGCGGATCGGCTTGCCGGCCGAGTCCAGCATGTCGGGCACGATCGGCGAACCGGCCGGATCGTCCTCGATCAGCAGCAGGGTGAGAGTGGCGCCGGTGCCGTTCACGGTCGTGGCGTCGCGGTGGGCCTCTTCCTTGAGGGGACCGCCGACGGTGGGGGCGGCCTGCGCCTGACCACTCTCCACGGCCGGGATCGCTCTCTGCCGCGGTACGGGTACGGGCATCGTCTTGGGTTCCTTCCCTCCCCCCGAGGGCACGGCGGCGTCGAGGGGTCTCGACCCACCGACCGGGACCATAGCGGCTACGACCGCCCCGATGGAATGGTGTGAGCCGCGTCGCTCCGGCGCCCGCCGCTGTCATATGCCGCGTTCCGTACCGCAGTTGGACACGTCGACGGCCCGTGCGGGATGACGAAGCTCACGTCCTGCCCGGGTTTGCCCGGTGGTTGGGCGTGCGGTGGGTCACATGACCTGCGTCACCGGGCACATGGCCGCCACGCGGCCGGCCTCCCGGCGACCGTCACGCGTCGGCCCGGAGACCGTCACGAGCCGGCCCGGCGGCCGTCACGCGTCGGGCCGTACGACCCCGAGGATCGGCATCGAACCGGCGCCCGCGATCGTCACCGTGCGGCCGGGGCGCGGGGCGTGGATGATCGTGCCGTCGCCGATGTACATCGCGACATGGCTGGCGTCGTCGAAGTAGATGACGAGGTCGCCGGGGCGCATGTCCTTGACGTCGATGTGCTTGAGCTGCTTCCACTGCTCCTGCGAGGTGCGCGGCACGACGTGCCCGGCCGCCGCCCAGGCCTGGGAGGTCAGCCCCGAGCAGTCGAAGGAGTCGGGGCCCTCGGCACCCCACACGTACGGCTTGCCGAGCTGCTCGGAGGCGTACTTCACGGCCTTCTTGCCCTGCGCGGTGGCCTTGCCGTCGACGTCCTTGAGTACGCCGGTGTCCAGCCAGGCGGTCTGCGCCTTGTTCGCGGCCTCCTGCTCCAGCTGGGCGAGGCGCTCCTTCTCCTTCTTCTCCAGCCGGGACTCGAGCTTCTCGGCCGCGTCGATCTGCTTCTCGATCTTCTTCTTGGCGGCGGCCTTGGTCTTGCGGTTGCTCTCCAGCCTCTTCCACTGCTCCGAGGCGTCGTCGGCGTACTGCCGCAACTCCTTCTGGGTGCGGGCCATTTCGGCCATCAGCTTGGTCGCCGCCCGCTGGCCCTGGAGCACCCGGCCGGCGCCGTCCAGGAACTGGCCGGGATCGTCGCTGAGCAGGAACTGGGCGGTGGCGGACAGGCCACCGGTGCGGTACTGGTCCCGGGCCGCGGCGCCCGCCCGGTCCTTGAGCTTGTCCAGCTTCTGCTGACCCTGGTCGATCTTCTTCGCCAGCGCCACGATCTCGGCGGACTGCTTGTCCGCCTTCTCCTCGGCCGCGTTGTAGTCGTCGGTGGCCACGGCCGCGTCGTGGTAGAGCGCGTCGAGCTTCTTGCGGACCTCTTCAAGGTCCTTGCTCGGCGGGGGAGTCGGTTTCGGGGTCGGTGCCGGAGTCGTCCTCGGCGAGGGCGTGGGCACGGGGGCCGCGAACGCCGTGCCCGGTGCCGCGAGGACGGTCGCCGCGCAGACCACGGTCAGGGCGGCCGTGAGCAGGCCGCGCTTGCCCGAACCCATACGTCTTCCCCCAAACTGATTTACCGTCAGTAACTTACGGTCGCCCGAGGGATCGTGCCACGGCCGCGCGCAAAGCGACAGAGGTCGTCGGAAAGCGGAATTCCCTCACCGGACGCCGGGTACGACGATCTCCCCGGTGATGTGACGAACGACGCACGCGGGGCGTTCCCCCGGCCGCCGACGGGCACGGGGCGCCGGCGTGACGGCGGGGCACCCCGCGCGTCGACGGCGGGCGGTCAGCGCAGCGGCGCCAACGCCTCCCAGGCGACGGTCACTTCGCCCTGCCGCCAGCGGGCCGGGGAGTCGGTCACGGGCCAGTCGGCCGTCAGGTCCCGCACCGCGCGGATCCAGCGCTGCCGGGCGCCGTAGGAGGCGTAGGGGGCGGCGGCGGCCCAGGCGCGGTCGAAGTCCCGGAGGAAGGCGTGCACCGGCTCGCCCGGGACATTGCGGTGGATCAGCGCCTTCGGCAGGCGCTCGGCGAGGTCGGAGGGGCGGTCCAGGGAGCCCAGCCGGGTGGCGAAGGTGACCGTGCGGGGGCCTTCGGGGCCGAGCGCCACCCATACGTGCCGGCGGCCGATCTCGTCGCAGGTGCCCTCCACCAGCAGCCCGCCGCGCGCGCCGCCGTCGGTCGGGGCGAGCCGCGCGCACAGCCGCTCCCACACCGCGGCGACCTGGTCCTCGTCGTACTGCCGCAGCACGTTGGCGGCCCGGACCAGCACCGGACGCCCGGCGACCGGGATCTCGAAGCCGCCGTGCCGGAACGCCAGCCCCTCCCGCTCGTACGGCCGGGCCGCCGCCACCCGCTCCGGCTCGATCTCGACACCCACCACGCGGGCGCGGGGGGCGACGGTGCGCAGCCGGCCGAGCAGCTCGACGGCGGTCCAGGGGGCGGCGCCGTAGCCGAGGTCGACGGCCAGCGGGTCCGCGGCGCGCCGCAGCTCGGCGCCGTGCACGGCCGCGATCCAGCGGTCCATGCGGCGCAGCCGGTTGGGGTTGGTCGTCCCGCGCGTCACCGTTCCCACGACGGCGGTCCCCCGGGTCGGGCGAAGCCGAGAGTGGGGAAGGGTCGCTGCGCGGGCTGTCATGCGTACGAGGGTAAGCGGGGCGCGGCGGTGCGGCGGTGCGTCGTCGGCCCGGAGGTCCTTCGTCTGGAGTGAGCCGTCGGCCCGGAGGTCCTTCGTCTGGAGTGAGCCGTCGCCCCTGAGCGCGTCGTGGTGTCGCGGGGGCGCCCCCGGCCCCGGACGGGGCGCCGGGCCGACGCCCTCCGTGTTCGAACGGTTGATCGATGCGAGGTAATGATTCGGCAAAGCCGCTTGATCGGGAAATGGCCGGGCACCCGCTTGCTGTTGGACCCCCTTGGAGGGCGAGGTGGGCCCTCCGGAAGGCATGCCGCACAAGGAGGAACGCCACGTGAGCCAGTACGTCAGCAGGCTCGGGCGACGCTCCCCGTCGGCGGCCCCGCGGCTCCGGCTGTACCGCAGGCCCCGCCGGGTGGCCATGCTCTCCGTGCACACCTCCCCGCTCCACCAGCCCGGCACCGGCGACGCCGGCGGCATGAACGTCTACATCGTGGAGCTGGCCCAGCGGCTGGCCGCGATCAACATCGAGGTCGAGATCTTCACCCGGGCCACGGCCGGCGGCCTGCCCCCCGTCGTGGAGCTGGCCCCCGGCGTCCTCGTCCGGCACGTCGACGCGGGCCCCTACGAGGGCCTGGCCAAGGAGGACCTCCCGGCCCAGCTGTGCGCCTTCACCCACGGGGTGATGCAGGCGTGGGCCGGCCACCGCCCCGGCTACTACGACCTCGTCCACTCGCACTACTGGCTCTCCGGCCACGTCGGCTGGCTCGCCGCCCAGCGCTGGGGCGTCCCGCTGGTGCACGCCATGCACACCATGGCCAAAGTCAAGAACGCGAATCTGGCCGCCGGCGACACCCCCGAGCCCGCCGCCCGCGTCATCGGCGAGACGCAGATCGTGGCCGCCGCGGACCGGCTGATCGCCAACACCGCCGAGGAGGCCGACGAGCTGGTCCGGCACTACGCCGCCGAGGCCGACAAGGTCGCCGTCGTCCACCCCGGCGTGAACCTGGAGCGGTTCCGCGCGGCCGACGGCCGGGCCGCCGCCCGCGCCCGCCTCGGGCTCCCGCCGGACGCCCTGATCCCGCTCTTCGCCGGCCGCATACAGCCGCTGAAGGCGCCGGACGTCCTCCTGCGCGCCGTGGCCGTCCTCCTCGACGAGCACCCCGAGCTGCGCTCCCGCGTCGTCGTCCCGGTCGTCGGCGGCCCCAGCGGCAGCGGCCTCGCCAAGCCGGAAGGGCTGCAGAAGCTCGCGGCCCGGCTGGGCATCGCGGACGTCGTGCGGTTCCGTCCGCCGACCGGGCAGGAGCAGCTGGCGGACTGGTTCCGGGCCGCGTCCGTCCTCGTCATGCCGTCGTACAGCGAGTCCTTCGGCCTGGTCGCCATCGAGGCGCAGGCGGCCGGGACCCCGGTGCTCGCGGCCTCGGTCGGCGGGCTGCCGGTGGCCGTGCGCGACGGCGAGACCGGCTTCCTGGTCAAGGGCCACGATCCGGCCGCGTACGCGCGCGTGCTGCGCCGCTTCGCCGACGAGCCGGCCCTCTCGACGCGCATGGGCGAGGCCGCGGCCCGGCACGCCCAGTCCTTCGGCTGGGACACGGCCGCCGCCGCCACCGCCGACGTCTACACGGCCGCGACCCAGGCCCATCGCCGTCGCGTACGCTCCCACCATGGGTGATGTCGAGAAGGCCGGGCAGGTCCTGGAGAGCGTCCTCGGCGACGCCGAACTGGAGTGGGAGAGCCCCGGACCGGGGAACTACGTGGTCAAGCTCCCCGGCACCCGCAAGCTGTCCACGACGGTCTCCTTCCTCGTCGGCCGCCACTCCCTGTCGCTGAACGCCTTCGTCATCCGCCACCCCGACGAGAACGAGGCGGGCGTCCACCGCTGGCTGCTGGAGCGCAACCTCAAGCTGTACGGCGTGAGTTACGCCGTCGACCGGCTCGGCGACATCTACGTCGCCGCCCGCCTGCCCCTCGCCTCCGTCACCCCGGACGAGATCGACCGCCTCCTCGGCCAGGTCCTGGAGGCGGCCGACGGCGCGTTCAACACCCTGCTGGAGCTGGGCTTCGCCTCCTCGATCCGCAAGGAGTACGCCTGGCGGGTTGCGCGCGGCGAGTCCACGCGCAACCTGGACGCGTTCAGGCACCTGATCGAGCGTCCGGCCGACTGACCGGGAGCCGGTCACTGGCTCGGGACGGGTCCGGTCGTAGGGTCAGGACGGGTCGGGCGCGGGGGTCGCGCTGCTGCCGCCGTGGTCGAGTTCGTCGGCGAAGGCCCGCAGGGCGTCGGCCAGTTCCTTCTTGGTCGGCAGCTGGTCGACCTTCTTGTCCAGCTCGGTGACGCGCCGGTTCAGCTCGGCGAGGTCGGCGGACCCGGTGGGCTCGTCCGAGGGGTCGGGGGTCGGATCGGTGCCGCCGTCGGCGCCCACGGAGCCGCCGCCGTCGACGACTCCGCCGGTGCTGCCGGAGCCCGACACGGAGCCGCCGTCCGTGGTGCCGTCCGTGCTGCCGTCGGACGTGCCCCCGGCGGTGCCGTCGCCGTCCCTGGGGCCCCCGCTGCCTCCGTTGTCCGAGTCCGGCGGGACGGTGTCGGTGACGCTGCGCTCGGGGCGGGAGTGGTTGTCCGAGGGGGCCGCGAGTGCGACGCCGACGCCGAGGGCGACCAGGGTCGCGGCACCCGCGACGGCGATCGAGAACCGTCTGAGCGGCAGTGAGCGGGCGGGGGTGGATGAATCGCGAGGAGTCTGCGGGTCCTGTGCTTTCTGTGTGTCATCCATGGGGCGAGGTTAACCACCGGTGATCGGCGGACGGGCGGCTTCCGTCGATTCCGGCCCCGTGGGCCGCCGTCCGACCCCTTTCCCCCGGGCGAGAGCGGTGGCATGCTCGCGGTCGACGCATTCCTGAACGACATTCACATGGGTGAACAAGAAGGGGTGGCGGATGGACACGAGCGGGACGCACCTCACCAGACGGGCCCTGCTGGCGGGCGCCACGGCCGTGGCGCTCGGCGCGACGGCCGGCCGGGCGTCGGCCACCGAGACGGCCCCGGGCGCGGTCGCAAGGACAGCCGCGAAGCCGGTCCCGAAGCCCGGGGTGGATCCCGAAGTCCCGCCCCTGTGGCGGGAGTTCCGCCGCACCCCCTTCACCCACCCGCAGATCCCGTACGTCGGCCGCGCCGGCCGAGGGGCCGGATCCGCCCGCTTCCCCCGCCCCCGGACCGTCGCCGACGTCACCGCGTACGGCGCGGTCCCCGACGGCACCACGGACTGCGCCCCCGCCATCAACCGTGCCATCGCCGCCGCCGGAAGGGCCGGCGGTGGCACGGTCACCATCCCGCCCGGCACCTACCGCGTCGACGACGTCATCCGCCTCGGCGACTCCCACGTCGTCCTGCGCGGCGCCGGCAGCGGCCGTACGACCCTGTACGCGACGAAGAACCTCACCGAGCTGATCGGCGTCTACGGCTCCCGCTACGGCGGCGACAAGTCGTCCTGGTCCTGGGCGGGCGGCCTGATCTGGCTGGCCCCGCGCGCCCGTTGGGACTCCCTGACCGCCGCCATCAGGGCCGGGGAGTGGCCCTTCGAGGGCTGGACCGGCAACAAGCGGGACGAGTGGACCACCCTGACGACCGTGGCACCGGCCGAGCGGGGCGCATGGACGATCACGGTCGCCGACGCCTCCGGACTGCGCCCCGGCCGGCTCGTCCTCCTCCGCCTCGCCGACGACCCCGCCCACACGCTCCTCCAGCACATGGCGGGCGGCGGCCCGGGCCCGGCGGCGTACGTCTGGGACGACAAGACGAAACTGACGTCCTACGTCCCCTACGAGTGGCCCGTGCGCGTCACCCGCGTCCACGGCCGGCGCGTCACCCTCGAACGCCCGCTCCCGCTCGACATCCGCCCGGAATGGGACCCCCGACTCACCACGCACGTACCCGAACTGACCGGATCGGGCGTCGAGGGGCTGACCCTCGAAGCGGTCGAGACCCCGCAGTCGCCCCACCTCCTCGACAAGGGCTACAACGGGGTCGTCCTGCAGTGCGCCTACGACTGCTGGGTGGACGACGTCACCGTCCGGCACGTCGACAACGGGTTCGGCCTGGTCGCCGCCTCCGCCTGCACCCTGCGCCGCACCCGGGTCGCCGGCCGCGGCTCGCACCACCCGTACTTCTGCCGGGAGGGCTCCCACGACAACCTGGTCGAGGACTTCACGATCGAGGAGCGCACGGTCCCCGCCCCCGCCGGCACCCAGCTGCACGGCATCAACGTCGAGGGCCTGTCCTCCCACAACGTCTGGTCCCGCGGCGACATGCGGATGGGCACCTTCGACAGCCACCGCGGCCTGCCCTTCGCCGACGTCCGCACGGACATCACCGTGAACAACAACGGCCGGCACGGCGGCGACGCCGTCGCGGGCCCGCTCTTCGGCGCCCGCTTCACCCACTGGAACATCCGCGTCACCAACGGCCGGGCCGGCCTGGTGAGGATCGACGGCCTGGCACCGTACTCCGCGACCGTGGGCGTGAACGAGGTACGCGAGTTCGACCAGACCGACGTCCCGGACTTCACCGGCGATCTGCACTCCCGCCTGGAGCTGTACGGCACCACGGACGCCGTGCGCCCGCGCAACCTGTACGACGCTCAGCGCGAGCTGCTGCGGTAGCGCCCCGGGGTCACCCCGACCCACTTCCTGAAGTGCCGGGTGAGATGGGCCTGGTCGTAGAACCCGGTCACCGGCGCCACCTCGCCCGGCGCCAGCCCGTCCAGCAGCAGCCGCCGGGCACGCCCGACCCGCAGCGACATGAGGTACTGGTGCGGGGCGATGCCGTACGCGGCGCTGAACGCCCGCACCAGATGGGCCGGATGGGCGTGCAGCAGCCGGCCGGCCTCCTCCAGCGGGACCCCCCGGACGACTCGCGCGTCGAGCAGCTCCCGCAGCTCGCGGGCGAGCACCGGGTCACGGCGGCGCCGCGGCTGCGCCCCCTCGCGCCGCAGATGCTCCCGCAGCCGCTCCGCGACGAGGGTGAGCCTGCTCTCCGCCTCCAGTTCGTCGCCGGGCCGGGCGAGGGCGGAGTGCAGCTGCCCGACGCGCCGCCGGAGCAGGGGGTCGAGCAGATCGGGCGTGTCCACGGCGGGGCCGATCAGCTCGTCCCCGAGCCGGCTGCCGTCCAGGTAGAGCACCCGCTTGCGGAAGCCGTCCGGGGTGGCGGGGGAGCCGTTGTGCGGCACGTGCGGCGGCAGCAGCGACACGGTGTCGTGCGGGGTGCCGTGCTCGTGCCGGTCCAGGTCGTACCGCACGGCTCCGGCGTCCACGATGAGCAGCGTCCAGGCGTCGTGGACGTGCATCGGATAGGCGTACGCGGTGAAGCGGGCGTGGAAGACCTCGGTGACGCCCGGGACCCGGGGGCGCCACGCGGTGACCTCCTGTCCGCCGACCATGCAAAAAACGTACAAGAACCGGCCGCCCCCGGATCGGCAGTCTCATTCCATGAGCACTGAACCCATCCGTTTCGACACGAAGATCGCCGTTCTGCTGCGCGAGGACCTGGAGCCCTGGCAGCGCCTGAACGTCACCGCGTTCCTGGTCAGCGGCCTGGCCGCGACGGTCCCGGAGGTGATCGGGGAGCCGTACGAGGACGGGGACGGCGTGTCGTACCTGCCGATGTTCCGGCAGCCGGTGCTGGTCTTCGAGGGCGGCAAGGAGACCCTGACACTGGCCCACGGCAGGGCGCTGAGCCGCGCCCTGCCCCGTGCCGTCTTCACCTCGGACCTGTTCGCCACGGGCAACGACCGCGACAACCGGGCGGCGGTCCGGGCCGTCCCGACGGCCGGGCTGGACCTGGTGGGGCTGGCGGTGTACGGCCCCCGCAACGGTGTCGACAAGGTCCTGAAGGGCGCCCGCATGCACCCGTGACCCGGTGCGTTCGTCAGCCGAACATGCCGGGCACGTAGTCGCCGGCGGGCTGCTGGACGATGACGTTCGCGCGGTTGTAGGCGTTGATCAGGGCGATGAGCGCGATCAGGGCGGCGAGCTGCTCCTCGTCGTAGTGCTTGGCGGCGTTCGCCCAGACCTCGTCCGGCACCCCGCCGGCCGCGTCCGCGATCCGGGTGCCCTCCTCGGCCAGCTCCAGGGCGGCCCGCTCGGCGTCGGAGAACACGGTGGCCTCGCGCCAGGCGGCGACCAGGTGCAGCCGCGTGGCGCTCTCGCCGGCCGCCGTGGCGTCCTTGGTGTGCATGTCGGTGCAGAACGCGCACCCGTTGATCTGGCTGGCACGGATCTTCACCAGCTCCTGCGTGGCGGCCGGCAGGGTGGAGTCCCCGATCACCTTGCCCGCGGCGTTGAAGTGCTTGAACAGCTTGCCGGCGACCGGGTTGGTGAGGAGGTTCAGCCGAGCGTCCATGATCTGCTCCTGGGTGGTGGCGGTTGCTGACACCTCTCTGACGGAGCGGGGCGCCGGGATGTGACACGGGCGCGTGTGACCCGGGTCACACGCCCGTGCGAGGTGTCGCGATACGCCCGGAAAGGCTCACCCGCGCCGGTCCGGCCGTGCCCTTTGCCGGCCCGCGGTCGTTTCAGCGGGCATGCGGAAGATCATCATCACTGCCACGCTCGCCCTGGCCGCCCTGGCCATGAGCGCCCCGGCCCATGCCGACGACGACAGCGACTTCGGCGTCGGCGGCGTCAACGCCGCCAACAACTGGAACTTCACGGCGGCGGACGTCTGCCTGCAGGAAGCGGCCGTGGTGCCGGCCGTGGCCGACTACCTCTCCGACTACTCCGAGAACTGCGCGAACGGCAAGGCGGCCGACCCTGCCGGCAGCTAGCGTCACCCGGCCGGGACACGCGCACGCCCCCTGCCCGCGGAGAGTCCGCGGGCAGGGGGCGGCGGTGTCGGAGGGGCGCCGGCGCCCTCACGGCCTGGAGCGCGGTCGATCGGTATGGGTGGCATGCCGGGCCCGGCTCTTGGCCGGGAGCTGGCCGACGAGTTCCCAGAAGCACACCAGCGCGGTGACCGGCGGGATACCGAAGATCACTAACGACAGCAGTGCATGGGAGGAGTGGCTGACGCACAGCGCCACGGCCATCGCGGAAGAGGCCAGGACGATGCCCCAGGAGCGCCGTGCGCTCCGGCGCTGGGCCGTCGCCCGCAGTACGGAGAGCGCCGCCACGAACCACGGCCCGTACACCGTCAGCGGCCAGTACCGGGCCACCTGCAGGGGCAGCACCGAGCAGGCGATCCCGCGCAGTTGGCCGTACGAGTAGCAGACGGACCAGCACAGCATGCCCACCGCGCACAGCGAGACCGTCGCGATCAGCAGCGTGATGTGTGTGACGCGCCGGCCGCCGTCGAGCAGATGGGATTCCTGGCGGAGCCGCCGACGGCCGCCCCGGCGCGGGGACGGCACGGTCGGCGGGGCGGCGGGAGCCGGGTGCGCGACGGTCGGCGTGGACAGCATCTGGGCCAGTTCCTCGACCGGATCCCAGTCGTTCTGCGCGATGCCCGGTTCCGTGACGCCCCAGGTGTGGTCGTAGAGACCGGCGTCCTGATGAATCCTGTCCATGGGTCAGCCTCCGCATCCTGCCTCAGGATGCCCTGTACAGATTCGCCATGGCCCGCCAGTATTCATTTTCCATCGCGCTGATTCTTTTCAGGAAATCATCGAGCAGGTCGGAGCATGACGTGGGATCCACATCGCCGTAGCGGTGGAGTGGAGACATCAGGAAGTCGTCGGCCAGCGGCCAGTCCAATCGCATCACGGTGACCTAACGACGGCCCCCGGAGGCTGGGTTTGGGGCATTCGAGGGAATACGCGTCACCTGGAAGGGGGGTTTCCGGGCCGCTGCGGGCACATCATCGAAGTAATGGCGAACATGTCGGAAATTGCATCTCGTGAATACTGGAATGAGATGTCCGGTGGACTCGCCGGCGGCCGGCGCTCCCCTCAGGCCGTCCGCACCTCGGTCCCGGTGTCCGCCTTCACCGCGGCCGTGGCCGACGCTTCCCGCGGCAGCTTCCGCATGAGGCTCGCGTATCCGAACCCCGCCGCCGTCCCCACCACCGCGCACATCCCCCACAGCCAGTCCGCGCCCAGCCGGTCGATGACCGCGCCCGACATCAGCGGGGCGACCAGGGCGGCGACGGACCAGGAGAGGGTGTACACGCCCTGGTAGCGGCCACGGCCGTGCACCGGGGAGAGGCCGACGACGAGGCTGGTCTGGGTCGGCGCGTTGACGATCTCGGCGAGCGTCCACACGCACACGGTCAGCATGAAGACGCCGACCGACCCGGCGAAGGCGGTGAGCCCGAAGCCGTAGCCGGCGAGGAGCGAGGAGGCGACCAGCAGGGTGCGCGGGTCGCGGTGTTCGATGAACCGGGTCACGGGGATCTGGAGCGCGACGATCAGGATGCCGTTGACGGCGATGGCCAGGCCGTAGTCGGCGGGCGAGAACCCGGCCCGCCCCATGGCCACCGGCAGCCCGACCGAGCCCTGCTGGAAGACCAGCGCGACGAGGAAGGACAGCCCGACGACCGCCATGTACCGCCTGTCCCGCAGCACCGTGCCGAGGCCGACCTCCGCCTCCGCCTGCCGGGCCGTGGCCGCGGGCCGGGACTCCGGCACCCGGGCGAAGACGACGACCGCGCAGGCCAGGGTCATCCCGGCCTCGATCAGGAATCCGGCGAGATAGCTGAACTCGGCGATGAACCCGGCGGCCATGGAGGAGACGGCGAAACCGAGGTTGATGGCCCAGTAGTTGAGGGAGAAGGCACGCACCCGGTCCTCGGGGCGGACGAGGTCGGCCATCATCGCCTGCACGGCCGGCCGGGAGGCGTTGGAGGCCATGCCGACGAGGAAGGCGACGCCGGCGATGGCGACCGGGTGGGTCATGAAGCCCAGCAGGGCGACGGAGGCGGCGGTGGCGGTCTGGGCGATCAGCAGCGTGGGCCGCCTGCCGAGCCGGTCCGCCATGACCCCGCCGCCCAGGGAGGAGACCACCCCGCCGAGCCCGTGCAGGGAGGCGACGAGACCGGCGTACGAGGCGGAGTAGCCGCGGTCGAGGGTGAGGTAGAGGGCCATGAACGTGGCCACGAAGGCGCCGAGCCGGTTGACGAGGGTGCTCGTCCACAGCCACCAGAACTCCCGGGGGAGCCCGGAGACGGATTCCCGGACGGCACGTCTCACACTGGCTGATGGCATCGAGGATCCCCCACGGCGGTAAGCGGCTCAAGCAGCGGCCACAACTTACAAACGGGGATCTTGGTGACGCCACTCAATTAACACGCGGCGTCAATCGAGCCGCGGTGCCCGCGACCGCGGGGCACCACGCGGGGCGCGGCCGGATACGCGGCGCCCCGCGCCGCCCGCTCGAAGCGGCTCGGGAACGGATACTTCCGCTCCAGGAAGGCCCGGATGGCCGCCTGGGCCGCCGTCCGCTCCGCCGGGGCGGTGTCCACGTCGTTGAGGCAGAAGAAGTCCACGTCCTCGCCGGCCGTGAGACGCGCCAGCCGCCGCCGCATGTCCGGCGTGCCCAACTGCACGTACCGGAAGCGGTAGTCGGCGGGCACGGCCCGGCCCGTCGCGATCGCCCAGTGGTGGTGGAGCGTGGACGCCGGAGCGACATCGGCGGTGGACCGGAACCGCGAGTACGCCGTCCGCTCCAGCTCCTCGATGCCGAGATCCTCCATCTCCCGCATCACCGACAGCAGTTGCGGATGAGGGGTGTGCAGCGACTTGTGCGTGATCTGCCGGCCGTGGAACCTCCGGATCACCTCGCGGGAGTTCTTCCCGGCGGAGTTCGGCGCCGGCTCCAGCGGGTGCGGGGCGCCGACCCCGAGCTTCAGCGGGGACAGCGGGATGCGGGCGATGCCGTTGCCGTGGAAGAAGTGTTCGGCCCGCACCGGCCGGTTGATGAAGACGTCGTCGTTGAAGTAGAGGTAGTGCTCGGACAGGCCCGGTATGTGGTGCAGCCGGCTCTCTATCGCGTGCGAGTTGAAGACGGGCAGCGCGTCGGCCGGGAGGATGTCCCGGTGGTCGACCACGGTCAGGCCGGGCGTGTCCGGGTCCAGCCAGGCCGGAGTCTGGGAGTCGGTCACGAGGTAGACGTGCCGGACGAAACCGGCGTACATCTCCAGCGACCGCAGCGCGTACTTCAGTTCGTCATGGCTGGTGTAGCGGGAGGCGCCGGTCTCGCGCGGGGCGATGACGTTGTCGGAGAGCGCCTGGTGCGCCCGCCGCTTCACCGCCATCGCCGGGTCGTCCCCGTCGACCCAGGTGTACACGACGTCGACGGGGAAGCAGACCTGGTCGATGCCGGGCTCGGCGAACGCCGCGAACGTCGGCACATCGCGCCGCCGCCCGACGACGACACCGGGCTGCTGCCCAGCGACCACGGCCGCCTGCCCGGTCGTCGCGGTGGCCGCCCGCCCGGTCGCCGGGGCGGACGCCTGCCCGGTCGCCGGGGCCGGCTGCCAGGCCGTGGCCGGCAGCACCTCGGAGACGGCGTTGCGGCGCGGAGCGACCAGCGCGGGACCGAAGTCGTCCTGGAGCCGGGTGCCGGGCACCGTGAGATGCGCGGGATCCGCGCCCAGCTCCCGGCCGTACCGCCAGAACTCGATGTCGCAGCCCGTCTCCAGCCCGCCCAGCACCTGCCCGCCCGGTCCCAGCCGCAGCACGCCGGTCCGCAGCACCGGGGCCCCGCGCAGCGCCCGCGGCAGCCTCCCGTCCGCCCACAGCACCGCCCTGGTCACGGCACCGTCCGCGCCCACCGCACCCACGTACCCGGCGCTCCGGGCGAAGTGCTGCCGGGCCCGGGCCAGCACGGCGCCACGGTAGGACTCCTCCACCCCGATCACCGGCCGCGGCACCACGGGCCCCTGCTCGGCGGGCACCAGGAAGTACGGGACACCGGCCGCCTCCAGCAGGGCGCACACCTGCTCCAGGTCGGCGGCGGCGGCCTCCGCGGCGGTGTACCCGGCGACCGTGCGCCCGTACAGCCGCACCGGACCGCACGCGACCCGGCGCAGCCCCGGTACGGCGGCGCGCAGCCGGCGGCGGGCCGGGGCCGCGCGCAGCGTCCAGAGCCGGGCCGACAGCCACAACCGCAGGCGCAGCAGCAGATCCCGGGCGGCCCGCAGCCCCGGCTGCGGGACCGCGAAGCGATGACGGATGTCGATGGCCATGGCCGCAGCCCGTCAGCTCTGCTTCTCGAAGGGGCTCGGGAAGGGGAAGTAGTTCTCCAGGAACTCGTGCATCCGGACGCTGACCTGCTCCCGCTCCTCCGGCGGCACGTCGACGTCGTTGAGGCAGAAGAAGTCGAAGCGGCGGTTGCGCCGCAGGTCGGCCAGGCGCCGCGCGGCGTCGGGGCGGCTGATGTTCACGTACCGGAAGCTGAACTTGCCGGGCACGCCCCGGCCGGTCATCAGCGCGTACTGGTACAGCAGCGGGGCCGTCATGGCGATGTCCTGCGGCGAGCGGAACCGGGACGCGGTGGTGCGGCGGACGTCCTCCGGGAACAGCTCCTCCAGCGCCCGCAGCGCGCCGCGCTGCTGCGGCAGCGGGGTGTGCATGAAGTTGTTCGTGGTCATCCGCCCGAACTTCTCCAGCAGCAGCCGTCGTACGTTCTTGCTGGCGGAGTTGGTGGCCGTCTCCTCGGCGTGCGGCTTGCCGATGCCGATCTTGAGCGGGGACACCGGGATCTTCATCAGACCGCTGCCGAAGAAGAAGTGCTCCGGGGTGACCCGGCGGCCGACGAAGACGTCGTCGTTGAAGTAGAGGTAGTGCTCCGACAGGCCCGGTATGTGGTGCAGCCTGGTCTCGATCGCGTGCGAGTTGAAGACCGGCAGCACCTCCGCCGGGAAGATGTCGCGGTGGTCGACGACCGTGATCCCCGGCGCGGTGTCGTCGAGCCAGTGCGGCTTCTGGCCGTCGGTCACGATGTAGATGTGCCGGACGAAGTCGGCGTACATCGCCAGCGAGCGCAGCGAGTACTTCAGCTCGTCGTGACTGGTGTAGCGGGACGCGTTGGTCTCCTTGTCCAGGATCTCGGCGATGCCGCGGTCCTGGTGGCGGGCCCGCTTCGCCCGCATCGCCGGCTCCTCGCCGTCGACCCAGGTGTAGACGACGTCGACGGGGAAGGTCACCTGGTTCACGGTGGGCAGCGTGAGCGCCGTGAAGCTGGGCAGCTCCCGCTCCCCGACCCGCACGGTCGCCGGCTTCTGCTCGCTCGCCGGCAGCACGTCCGTGATCCCGTTGTTGCGGGGCGTCACCAGCGACTCGGCGAAGATGTCGGCCGAGGCCTGCGGCTGCACCTTGGCCAGCCGGCGGGGCCCGTCGGCGGAGGCGAGCAGCTCCGCCCCGTCCTCCCAGAACTCCACGTCGCAGGCCAGCTCCGGCCCGGCGAGCAGCTGGCCGGCGGGCCCGAGGTGGTTCTCGCCGACGCGCAGCACGGTGGCCGTGCGCAGCGCGGCGGGCAGGGCGCCGTCCAGGAACAGCGCGGGGTGCTTGAGCTGGCCGCCGGGCAGCGGCCGGCCGATGAACACGGCCGTACCCGCGTTGCGGGCCTCCAGCGCGGTCAGGAACCGCTCGCGGTCGACGGCGTTCACACCGACCGTGTAACGCGCCCGGGAGGACACCAGGAAATAGGAGATGCCTTCCTGTTCCAGCGCGCCCACGACAAGATCGAGGTTCTGCGCGGCCGCCTCGGCCGCACGGAACCGGTCCACGACCCGGCCGTAGAATTGCTGGCCACGCACCGCGACCGGGCGCAGCACCGGATCCGTGACCGCGGCCTTGCGCCGCCGCCGCATGGTGCGCAGCTGCCAGACCCGCTCGGCGGCTTTCCGCTCGACTCGCGGTCGCATCCGCCGCGCAAAGGAACGCACGGTCACGTTCGGTGCTCCTCTTCCTGACCCCTCAACTTCCTGGCGATAACCAGACAGATGAATGTGAGGAAAGGTTGTAGAAGAGTTAAGCCGGAATTCAGCGGGCGGCAGCGCGGACCCGCACCCACCGCACGGCCCGGCGGGCTGGGCCCCCACGGGCGGCGCGGCCCCCAGAATCCTTAGGTAGGCTCAGGACCATGGCCGACGCACCGTACAAGCTGATCCTCCTCCGCCACGGCGAGAGCGAGTGGAACGCGAAGAACCTGTTCACCGGCTGGGTGGACGTGAACCTGAACGAGAAGGGCGAGAAGGAGGCAGTCCGCGGTGGCGAGCTCCTGAAGGACGCCGATCTTCTCCCCGACGTGGTCCACACCTCCCTCCAGAAGCGCGCGATCCGCACCGCGCAGCTGGCGCTGGAGGCCGCGGACCGCCACTGGATCCCGGTGCACCGCTCCTGGCGCCTGAACGAGCGCCACTACGGTGCCCTCCAGGGCAAGGACAAGGCGGCGACGCTGGCCGAGTTCGGCGAGGAGCAGTTCATGCTCTGGCGCCGCTCGTACGACACCCCGCCGCCGCCGCTCGCCGACGACTCCGAGTTCTCGCAGGCGCACGACGCGCGCTACGCGACGATCCCCCCGGAGCTGCGCCCGGACACCGAGTGCCTCAAGGACGTCGTCGTCCGCATGCTCCCGTACTGGTACGACGGCATCGTCCCCGACCTCCTGGCCGGCCGCACGGTCCTGGTCGCCGCCCACGGCAACAGCCTGCGCGCCCTGGTCAAGCACCTCGACGGCATCTCCGACGCCGACATCGCGGGCCTGAACATCCCGACGGGCATCCCGCTCTACTACGAGCTGGACGCCGACTTCAAGCCGCTCACCCCGGGCGGCAAGTACCTGGACCCCGAGGCGGCAGCGGCTGCCATCGAGGCGGTCAAGAACCAGGGCAAGAAGAAGTAACCCCGCCTGATCAAGCCCCCTGCCTGCGGTTTCTCCGCGAGCGGGGGGCTTCTTCATGGGCATGGGCGGCCGGGGGCCGGGCAGAGCGACGCCTGACGTCGCCCTGCGGAACCGGATGGTGCGACGATCCCCGGACAGAACGGCTAGCCCGCCGCGACGATCTCCTCGACCGCCCCGAGATCACATCCGCCTTCGGCCACACGTCCGGCTCCCCCGGCAGCTTGTACGCGCTGCGCACGGGGCCGCACCACAAGTGCACCAGAACAAGCGGGAAGGGGGGGCCTGGTGAAGGCAGGCGCACCAGAGGGGGTCCTCCTGCTGTGCGCGTCAACAGCAGAGGACCTGTGCCACTACCTTGCGGAAGTCGCCAGCCGCGAGTGCCTTCGCCGGGATCGTGAAATACAACGTTCCAGCGTCACCCCAACCCCACCCGAGTTCGGTGTCCTCGGCAAGCTGGAGTAGATGGACGGCCGCGCCGTCTGCGTCGCGAGACGACACCTGCAGCGTGTGCGAGGTGTCCGGCCAACCGAAGGCACAGTGACTGCCAGCGGTGTTTCCATCGAGATCTCCCATCTCGCTGAGGATCAGCGATGCCGCTCCCCAGTGCTGGCCCCTGTCGAACTCCACGTCATCGTCCTCAACGTCCCAGCAGTCCGGGAGCATGGTCACCTCAGCCGCGTGAACCGGCGTTGGCGCGTAACTTCTCGCTGGTTGAGGGGCTGCCACCATGACTGCCTGTGCCGGGTCGGCGGGGATGACGCGACACATCCCGGATCCGGACAGGTCCAGTTTGCGGTACTCCTCGTACGGCAAGTCTGGATCCAGGTAGAAGAAGTTGAGCAGGCCAGGCCGTACTGGCAGTTCCGTGCCCAGCCAGGTAGCGAGAACATCCGTGTCCAGCACGGCGTGGAGGGACAGCGGAACACCGTTGTGTTCGGGCCAGAGGGTCTCCGGTTCGAGGAGGGCAGGACCCCCAAGCCGACACTGACCGGTTGCCCGGGCCCTTTCGCTTGAGCGGATCAGCCGAAAGCCGCGGCGTGCCATGGCAGCGAACTGCCGACCGGCCCTCTCACCGAGCCGCTGGCTGCACACGTCGTTCAGCCTGCCAGGATCGTCGAACTGCATGCCAGGATCTTGCCAACCTCTGCCTGACCCTGGCCACCCTGAAGCACGACCAGACGGCCGTGCCCGTGCCAGACGTCTGCCAAACCGTGCGGAGAACTACGGGGAGCAGGGGAAGAGTTCGTTCGCTGGTCAGGCGTCACAGCCGCTCCGCCGCAGGTCAGCCCAGCAAAGACAGGTAGATGACCCGAGCTTCCCAAGCTGAGAGCGCGAGTTCGATTCTCGTCACCCGCTCGGTCCACGCGTGCGGCGTGGAGCGGGGGCGTTTTCGTGGGTTGATCTCCGGGGCCTCAGTGGCTGGGCAGGCCGGCCGCGAGGTTTCTCTCCGCCAGGGCTTCGATGCGTGCCGAGCGCACGGTCTTCGCTGCCTTCGGCGGCTTCACCGTGACGGGGTCACCGTAGGCGTAGAACCGGAAGTCGACCGGCTCGGGCGCGAAGGTGGGCATGTCTACGACCAGCTTGCGGGGATACGGCTTGCCGTCGGCCTTGACGTACGTGGTCACCGAGTCGCCCGCCTCGCCCCGGCGCAGCGGGACGAGGCGTTCGCCGTTCTCGGTGACCCCGGCCTCGCGGGAGGCGTGCACGCCGGGGGTCGCCAGCCGGTCGGCGATGGTGTGCACGGCGGTCAGGGCGCACAGGTCGACCATGCTCTCGCGGATCCTGCCGTCCCCGCTCAGCCGCAGCCACTTGCCGCGCAGCCCCTCCGCCAGCTCAGCCCCCTCCTCGCTGACGGCACCGCCGCGGTCCAGAAGGTCGTCGCTCCAGCTCATCCAGGTACGGTCACCGCGCTCGACGACGACGTGGAAGATTCCGCCCTGGGCGTCGACGCGGCAGTTCTTCTCGTGGTCGACGCTGATCTCGACGTCCCCGCCCATGGCCACCGCGGCCCTGGTCGTGACCCGTACCGACGGTGCGTCCTCCAGCAGGCGGAGGGAGTGCGACAGCAGGTCACCGTCCGTGCGCCGCCCGTCCTGGCCCGAGCCGCCCGCGCCGGCGTCACAAGCGGTCAGCGCCAGTGCCGTCCCCACCGCACCCAGAACGGCCAGCCGCCCTGCCCTGCCTGTCACCACAACCCCGCCCTTTGCGTTCCATATATGCAGTCGCACTATATGAGTGGGTGTGGTCCCAGGAGTGAGACGGGCCGATCGTGGCACGTCAGAAGGGCTGGGAGCGGAGGTGCGGCGAGCGACGACTGCCGGGCGGTGGCCTTGAGCGCGCCGCCTTGTTCGCCGGCGCGAATCCGCGCTCCACCTTCCGGGCCCGACCTCGGCTCATCCGGCCGGAGCCAGGGGCGTCAGTGGTCCAGGCGTACGGGCATCAGGATCGAGAACGTCTCCTCGTCGTCGGGCCGGCGGATCGCGATCGGCGCCGTCGGGGCCCCGAACTCCAGAATCAGTCGGTCCCGGTCGCCGGCAGCGAGCGCGTCCAGCAGGAACGCGCGGTCGACGGCCACCTGGTTCTGGTCGTCGTCACCGTCCTCGCAGACGACCACGGTGCCGTCGCGCGCCACCTTCAGCACGCTGAGGTCGTGGGAGTGCCCGCCCTGATCGCGCATCTCGCTCGTGCGGACGGGGCCGCTCGCCACCGCCTCGCGGAGGACCGGCACGTCGACGAGGGCGCGGCGTCCGGCCGGCAAGCGGACGAGGCGACGGTAGTCGGGGAAGTCGTGGTCGAGGTGCCGGCCCGACACCCGGCCGTCCTCCGTCTCCAGCGCCACTCGATCACCGTCCACGGAGAGCCGCGCGGATCCCTCGACGTCCAGCACCGCCCGCATCGCGTCGACGAGCGGGGCGGGCACGACGACGCGCACAGCGGGTCCGTCGTGCCCGGTGGCGCCGGCCCGCGCGACCGCCATCCGGTACCGGTCGGTGGCCACGACGTGCAGTGCCTCGCCTTCGATGTCGAACAGGACACCGCCCAGCATCGGCAGCTCCGGATCGGTACCGGCCGCGAAACGGACCGCGTCCAGGGCGGCTGCCAGCTCGGGGGCGGAGGCGGTCGGCCGGCTGATGGTGGATTCCCTGGCAGTCACGGGGTTCTCCCTGCATGCGAGTAGGTTCCGGAGCGTGGAGAACTCCTCGCGGGCATCGGTCAGATCCCGTTCGAGACGGCGCAGATGCGCCTGGAGCAGTTCGGTCACCAGGTCCTTGTC
The DNA here is from genome assembly GCF_055600785.1 of Streptomyces sp. NPDC038200. NCBI lineage: Bacteria > Bacillati > Actinomycetota > Actinomycetes > Kitasatosporales > Streptomycetaceae > Streptomyces > Streptomyces sp. NPDC038200. The sequence continues at coordinate 1,098,975 of NZ_JBVJYH010000001.1, read as the reverse complement.
CGCACCGGACCAGCCGGCCAGGACGAGCCGGATGTCCGCCAGCGGCATGCCGGCCCGACGCAACCGGGCCAGCAGACGCGCCTCCTCCAGCTGGGCGGGGCCGTACCAGCGGTATCCGCTCGTCGGGTCCACCCACGTGGGGACCAGCACACCGGCACGGTCGTAGAACCGCAGGGCGCTCACGCCCAGTCCGCTGTCCCGGGCCATCTCACCGATGCTCCGCATCTCGCTCTCCACACCCGGAACCCTGAGCCCTGCACAAGGTAGAGGGTCAACCTCGATCGACCAGGACGTCCGCGGTCGCCGCGACTCGACCGGAGCGCTGCCTGGGCGGGCCGTTCGGTCCGGTCGCGACCGGACCCGAGCACCCCCTCGGTGGGCCGTTCAGCATTCGGGGCAGTCCGCCGGGGCGGGCGGCGGTTCGGGGAACGTGCGGTTGCCGTTCAACCAGTCCGTCAGCCACTGCGCCAATGTGAACCGCGTCGGGAAGAAGCAGTGCCGCTCACAGCGGACGTTCGGGTCCCAACCCCACATGCGGCCTTCCGGCGTGCTGAAGTCGACGGACCACCAGATCGCGCAGCCGAGCGTCATCAGGGGCACCGTGTGGCGCGGGGGCCAGGTGAGATCAGGGTCGGGTGAGCCGAAGTCGCGGGCCATCCGGAGGAGGGATTCCTCGTCGCTGTACCACTTGCCCGCGTCGGTCAGGGACACGACACCGTCCGGGCCGAAGCCGCCGTTCGCGACGTCGAGGTACAGCCGCCGCAGCAGCGTGGGCAGGGGCCGGCCGATGATCGCTTCCAGCTCCGCGGCGGCCTCCGGCGGCGCCGGGGGCGGCAGCGCCCACGCCCGGGCGTGGGCGCGGACCCGCTCGATGATCTCTTCGTCCGTCACCGGTCGATGATCGGGTACCGGCCTCCGGGAGTCCACGCCGACCGGCCTTCGGGAGTCCGTGCCGGTCGGCCGTCTCCCCGCCGGGCACGTTCCGGCCAGGTACACCCCGGTCCACTCCAGTCGAGAGTCCAGCCCAGCCCAGACCAGCCCGGTCCAGCCCAGCCCCGCCCGGCCATGCCGTGGGCGTGGAAATCGCGCAGTTACTTTCGCCGCTCCGGGAAACTCGGTAGCCGAATACCGATGGATCATGGCGGTCGAGACCGAGCCTTGGGGGTGATCAGCATGCCGCCCCAGGAATCCGGACCGCCGCCGGGCGGTGGCGTGCCGCCCGACGCAGAGGCGCGGCTACGGGTCAGTGAGACGCTGGCCGCTGCCGCGCGGGGTGCGGACGATCAGCAGGCCGTCCCCGGCGCGTTGTGCGCGGCCTGTGTGCAGCTGCTGCCGATCAGCGGTGCCTCCGTCTCGATCTCGGGTGGCAAGGGCATCCGCGTGACCTGGTGCGCCAGCGACCGGGTCGCCGCCCGGCTGGCCGAACTCCAGTACACCGTGGGCGACGGTCCCTGCCAGACCGCCCTCGACCACGGCAACCCGGTCATCGCGGGCGACCTCACCCAGGGCCCCGACGCCGGCCGCTGGCCGATCTTCGCGCACGAGGCGGTGGGCCTCGGCGTCCGGGCCGTGTTCTCGCTGCCGCTCGGTGTCAGCGGCGCCGCCGTCGGCACGCTCGACCTGTACAGCGATCAGGCGGGCGGGATCGCGGAACCGGACCTGCGGACCGCGCTGTGGGTACGGGACGCGGTCACCTTCGCCCTGGTGAACCTCCAGGCCGCCGCCCGCGCCGCCCGCCGCCACGACGACCAGGACGGCACCGCCGAGGACACCGATGCGGACACGGAGGACGAGGTGGCGTCCTGGGTGGCGGCCTCCGAGGCCGACCACACCGAGGTCTACCAGGCGGTCGGCATGGTGATGGTGCAACTGGACGTGGATCCCGAGCAGGCCCTGGACCGGTTGCGGGCCCGCGCCTACGCCGAGGGCCGCACGGTCAGCCAGATCGCCTGGGAGGTCCTGGCCCGCCGGCTGACCTTCCGGCCGGAGTCGTACGACGGCGATCCCGGCCACCCGTACGCCGGGGACCCTGGCCCCCCGCGTGCCCGGGACCCTGGCCCCCCGCATGCCGAGCACCCTGGCCGCCCGTACGCCGGGGACTCCGGACGGTACGCCGGTGATCCGGAGCATCCCGCCGAGGGCAGTGACCCGCAGGGCAGCGGTGACCCGGAAGACGGTGAGCGGTGACGAGCCGTGAACCGGCAGCGCACGACCACCCTCCGCGGCCCCCTGGAGGATCCGCCCCACCGCGCGCGCAGACCTCTGACCGCCGGCCCGGCAGTCCGCCGGCCCAGTAGTCCGGCAGTCAGCAGCCCCCGCGGACCAGCAGCCCTCCGTCGTCCGGTCCTCAGACGTGGAGCGGTACCGGATGCACCTCGTCCGCGCGGTGCCCGGCGCGTTCGTGCACGCGCTGGACGGCCTCCGCCGAGGGCGCCTCGGAGAGGCAGTAGACGAACCCGGACTCCGGGTCCGCCCAGGCGCTCTCGAAGTGCACGCCCTCGTCGCTCTCGATCGCGAGGTCGGCCTGGTGCGCCTCCATCAGCTGATCGGCCGTGATGCCCTGCATACCGCGGTGTACGTCCATGAACTTGGCCATGACCTCACGCCTCCGTCCCGCCTGTGCGTCCCGCCTGCTCACGTCCATGCTGCGCCCGGCGGGCGGGAGGGGCATCCGGTACGGCGAGGGGCCGGTGCGGACCGCGTCCGCACCGGCCCCGGGTGCCGTACATCCGCACTGGTCAGCCGCACTGGCAGGGGTTGCCCGACTGGCACCCGCAGCCGCAGCCCGAGCCGCAGCCGCACGCGCCGACCAGCGGCAGGCTCTTGATCTCGGCGGGCTGCTGGGTCTCGCGCTGCTGGGTGGGGTCGGGCGTGGTGCCGGGGGATTCGGCCATGGGTCCCTCCTAGACCTGTGGGCAGGGGTGCCCTCGCCTATGTCATGCCCGTTCTGCCGGGCGCATCAACGGCGCACGGAGGCGCCGGCCTCCCCGCGGGCGCCCGCCCTCCACCGAAGGCGCCCGCCCTCCACCGAAGGCGCCCGGCCCACCCCGAAGCCGCCCGGCCCACCCCGCACGCGCCCGGCGACAGCGGAGGCACCCCGCAACAGCGGGGCCCCCGCTGCACGGACCTCACCCACACCCCCTGATAGGGGCCCTCGCGGACGTCAGGGCCCCTCGACGCCCGTCACCGGCTGGATGTCCGGCTGCAGCTCGTCCGCGTGCTCGCCGGTGACCAGGTAGACCACGCGCTTGGCCACGGCCACGGCGTGGTCGGCGTACCGCTCGTAGTAGCGGCCCAGCAGGGTGACGTCCACGGCCGTCTCGATGCCGTGCTTCCAGCGATCGTCGATCAGGTGCTGGAAGAGAGTGCGGTGGAGGAGGTCCATCTCGTCGTCGTCCTGCTCCAGCTGGAGGGCCAGGTCGACGTCCTTGGTGATGATCACCTCGGCGGCCTTCGCCATCAGGCGCTGCGCGAGCTGGCCCATCTCCAGGAGGGTGGCGTGCAGGTCGTTGGGGACCGCACGCGCGGGGAAGCGCAGCCGGGCCAGCTTCGCCACGTGCTGGGCGAGGTCGCCGGAGCGCTCCAGGTCGGCGGACATGCGCAGCGAGGTGACGACTATCCGCAGGTCGGTCGCCACCGGCTGCTGCCGGGCCAGCAGGGCTATCGCCCGGGCCTCCAGGTCGTGCTGGAGTTCGTCGACCTTCTGGTCGGCCTCGATCACGCTCTCGGCCAGCTTCAGATCGGCGTCGAGCATGGCGGTCGTGGCGCGCCCGATCGCCGATCCGACCAGCCGGGCCATCTCCACCAGTCCGTCGCCGATCGAGTCCAGTTCCTCGTGGTACGCGTCCCGCATCAGGGTTCCCTCTCGTGCGTCATCGTTCGGGGGGTTCGGGGGCCGTCACGTCACGCGTGCGCCCCCTGTCGAAAAACGGCGGTACGAACCCCACGCTTCCACGCTGTGCCCCGTACGCGTCTGTTTCCGCCATCCCAAATGAACCAGTACTGGCTCCTAGGTGAACTCTGGGCGACGAGTGTTCGAGGTCGCACCTCGACGGCTGTGGTCATGTCGGAGGGCATGCCTAACCTGGGGGCATGGACGTGAACGCGGCGGTCGCCGCAGCAGCAGCGATCGCCGGGGCACTGACCGGCGTCATCGCCATGCTGGCGTTCCGCTGGAGCGAACGCGACCAGAAGCGACCGACCAGGACTTCCTTGCACACTGATCCCGTACTCCCGCCCGGCGTGGACACCGTTCTGTCGGTGCTGCGCTCCTCCGCAGTCGTCCTCGACGAGGCCGACGCCGTGGTCAAGGCCAGCTCCGCCGCCTACGCCCTCGGGCTGGTCCGCGGCGGCACGCTCGCCATCGAGCCCATGCTCCAGATGGCCCGGGACACCAGACGGGACGGCGAGATACGCCAGGTCGAGCTGGACCTGCCGCGGCGCGGCACCGGACGGGGCGAGGCCCTCGCCGTCTCCGCGCGCGTGGCCCCGCTCGGCTCCCGCCTGGTCCTGCTGCTGGTCGAGGATCTGACGGAGGCCCGCAGGATCGAGGCGGTACGACGCGACTTCGTGGCGAACGTCAGCCATGAGCTGAAGACGCCCGTCGGCGCGCTGTCCCTGCTCTCCGAGGCCGTCATGGACGCCTCCGACGATCCCGAGGCCGTCCAGCGCTTCGCCGGCCGGATGCAGATCGAGGCGACCCGCCTCACCAACCTGGTCCAGGAACTGATCGACCTCTCGCGGGTGCAGAACGACGACCCGCTGGAGGACGCCGAGCCCGTCCGCGTGGACGAGCTGGTCGCCGAGGCCATAGACCGCTGCCGCCACCAGGCGGGCACGAAGCAGATCACCATGGCCGCCGGAGGCACCGCCGACCTGCACGTGTGGGGCAATCGCGGCCAGCTCGCCGCGGCCCTCGGCAACCTGGTCGAGAACGCCGTCAACTACTCCCCGGCCCGCACCCGCGTGGGCATAGCCGCCCGCCGCCTCTCCGCGCCCGGCGGCGACATGATCGAGCTTGCCGTGACCGACCAGGGCATCGGCATCTCGGACAGGGACAAGGAGCGCATCTTCGAGCGCTTCTACCGTGTCGATCCCGCCCGCTCGCGGGCCACCGGCGGCACCGGTCTGGGTCTCGCCATCGTCAAGCACGTGGTCGCCTCGCACGGCGGGGAGGTCACGGTGTGGAGCGCCGAAGGCCAGGGCTCCACCTTCACCCTCAGACTGCCGGAGGCGGGCGTGGCACGCGACCGCGCCGGGCAGCATCCCGACCTCGACGACGAGGCCGGGCCCGCCGACTCATCCCCGTACGAACCGCTTCCCGCCCCGGAGGTCCTTCCGTGACCCGTGTGCTCGTCGTCGAGGACGAGGAGTCCTTCTCCGACGCCCTGTCGTACATGCTCCGCAAGGAGGGCTTCGAGGTCGCCGTCGCGGCGACCGGTCCCGACGGACTGGACGAGTTCGAGCGCAACGGCGCCGATCTGGTCCTTCTCGACCTGATGCTGCCGGGTCTGCCCGGCACCGAGGTCTGCCGCCAGCTGCGCGGCCGTTCCAACGTCCCCGTGATCATGGTGACCGCGAAGGACAGCGAGATCGACAAGGTCGTCGGTCTCGAAATAGGAGCCGACGACTACGTCACCAAGCCCTTCTCCTCGCGCGAGCTGGTCGCCCGTATCCGGGCCGTCCTGCGCCGTCGCGGCGAGCCGGAGGAGGTCACCCCGGCCGCGCTGGAGGCCGGCCCGGTCCGCATGGACGTCGACCGGCACGTGGTCACCGTCGGCGGCTCCAAGGTCGACCTTCCGCTGAAGGAGTTCGACCTGCTGGAGATGCTGCTGCGCAACGCGGGCCGTGTGCTCACCCGCATGCAGCTCATCGACCGCGTCTGGGGCGCCGACTACGTCGGTGACACCAAGACCCTGGACGTCCACGTCAAGCGCCTGCGCGCCAAGATCGAGCCGGACCCCGGCGCGCCGCGGTACCTGGTGACGGTCCGGGGCCTGGGCTACAAGTTCGAGCCGTAGACCGCACCCGCCGCGGACCGCGTCCGTCGTGGACCGCACCCGCCGCGGACCGCGTCCGTCGTGGACCGCGTCCGTCGTGGACCGCTCTAGCCGGCGGACCCCGGACGGCGGTGGGCGCGCGACGCCGACGGCGGTCGGAGCGCGACGCGTCCGTCGGCGGACACGGACGACGAAGGGCGGCACCCCGCACGGGGTGCCGCCCTTCGCCGTACGGCAGGTCAGTGCTCGGTGGCCGACTGCGACGCGGAGTCGCTCGGGGTGACGGCTTCCTCGGAGGCCGAGGCGGAGGAGGAGGCGGAGCCGGACGGGGTCTCCTTGTCCCCCTTCCCCGGCTTGCCGCTGCTGGACGCGCTCGCGCCCGGGGCGCCGGAGGCGGGCGCCGAGGCGGAGGGGGTCGGGATCTCGGACGGACCCCACTTGTCGAAGTAGCTGGTGGCCGGCACCACGAAGGCACGCAGGCTGACCTCACCGGTCTTGCTGAGGGTGAAGGTGACCTTCTGGGCGTTGCCGTCCTGGACCGACTCGCGGCCGTTGGGGATCACGGCGGAGGCGTTGTCCTTGCCGCCGACGACCAGGGAGCCGTGGGCCGGGACGGTCAGGCCCTTGCCCTTGGCGGGGGTCAGCTTCACGGTCTCGTTCGAGTCCGGGAGGGTGATCGACTGGAGCGTCTGGTCGGTGGCGCCCGCGTTGAACAGGGTCGCGGAGACCGCGGCCGGCCCCGTCGCCTTCAGGTCGGGCTGGGTGATGATCGTGGCATTCTGGATCTTGATGTCCCCGACGCTGGTGGCCGCGTTGTCCGGCTTGATCTCCAGGGTCTGGGAGTTGTTGCCGGCGCCACAGGCGGCGAGCGAGGCGATCGAGAAGACGATGGCGGAGGCGGCGAGGGCGCCGCGTCGAAGGCTGCTGCTCACGGCGGCGGCAACTCCTTGAACGCGCGGGCGGCTCCCCTTATAAAGCCACCCTAAGTGTCTGTCAGCGGCCTTAGGTTACCGAGCCGTTCCCACGCCGCCGCACCCGACCCTCCCCCAAGCGGCGGGCTTCCCTCCAGGTGGGGGTACCCGGCGGGGCACGAGCGACTCCGCGGTCACATTGCGGAGCAGCTCGTCTGCCATTCACATAACGCGGCGGTGACCCCTCTCGACGCCCCTCGCGAAATCTCTGTGAAGGAATGCGTGAACCTCCCCGATATTGATCACGGCGGACGCGTCCGGAGGTCGTTGATCAATTTCTGATTCGTCTCACATCCGCCTCCGGTCACCGAACGGAGTAGCGGAAGTCGTACGCTTGAGACTGGACAAAACGGGACGTTCCTCCACTTGGAGTCGCCTTCCGGGGCGTGTAACGTACGCGTTTCACCTCACCCGGAGAGCCCCTCCGACCTGCGAATACCCGCTCGTGAGAGCTGCTCGCAGCACGTTCCGGTTGCTGTTGTCAAGCCCCGAGATATGCCCTGACCTGCGAAAACGCCATTCAGAAGACGCCGTATCCGTGTTACCCTGGATAGCCACGGAAGGGGTACCTGTCACATGACGTTCAAGGTTGGCGACACCGTGGTCTATCCCCATCACGGGGCCGCGCTGATCGAGGCCATCGAAACTCGCCAGATCAAAGGCGTGGACAAGACCTACTTGGTGCTGAAGGTCGCCCAGGGTGACCTGACGGTACGTGTGCCAGCGGACAATGCGGAGTTCGTCGGCGTGCGTGATGTGGTCGGTCAGGACGGGCTGGACCGGGTCTTCGAGGTGCTGCGCGCGCCGTATGCCGAGGAGCCCACGAACTGGTCGCGTCGCTACAAGGCAAACCTGGAGAAGCTCGCCTCCGGCGATGTCATCAAGGTCGCGGAAGTCGTGCGTGACCTGTGGCGTCGCGAGCGCGAGCGCGGACTGTCCGCCGGCGAGAAGCGCATGCTCGCCAAGGCTCGCCAGATCCTGGTGAGCGAGCTGGCGCTCGCGGAGAACACGAACGAGGACAAGGCCGAGGCCCTGCTCGACGAGGTGCTCGCCTCCTGACGCGCAGCGGCAGCGAACCCTCGCTTCCGGCACGCTCAGCACAGTGAAATGCCGCGGTGCCCGATGACACTGATCCTGTCGCCGGGCGCTGCGGCATGTTCGTCCCCGCAGCACGTTCGTCCCCCGCTGCGGGTGTTCTCCGGGCAGCCCTCGGAACAACCCCCCGATACTTGAGATGCCGGGCCCGGGCGGATGGCTCGACCAGGGTCACGGAAAGGGTCCGGTCAAGGCGTCGCGCCCGGCACTCCTCCAGGCCATACCCACGTAGGTCGAGCACACAAACCTTGACAGGAACCGATGTCTGACGAATCGCGCTCCACGCCCGCGCAGACCCCCGTCGCCGCCGTGATTCCCGCCGCAGGCCGGGGCGTGCGCCTCGGTCCGGGCGCCCCCAAGGCACTCCGCGCGCTGAACGGCACGCCCATGCTCATCCACGCGGTCCGCGCCCTCGCCGCGTCCCGCCATGTCTCCCTGGTCGTCGTCGTGGCCCCGCCCGACGGCGCCGCCGAGGTCAAGTCCCTGCTCGACGCCCACTCCCTGCCCGAGCGGACCGACTTCCTGGTCGTCCCCGGTGGAGAGTCCCGGCAGGAATCGGTCCGGCTCGGCCTGGACGCGCTGCCGCCGCAGTACGGGATCGTCCTGGTCCACGACGCGGCCCGCCCGCTGGTCCCCGTCGACACGGTCGACGGGGTCATCGAGGCCGTGCGCGACGGCGCCCCCGCCGTGGTGCCCGCCCTGCCGCTGGCCGACACGGTCAAGGAGGTCGAGCCCGCGGCCGAGGCCGGCGGGCCGGAGCCGGTCGTCGCCACCCCCGCGCGAGCCCGCCTGCGTGCCGTGCAGACCCCGCAGGGCTTCGACCGGGCGACCCTGGTCCGCGCCCACGAGACCGTCACCGACAACGTCACCGACGACGCGAGCATGGTGGAGCAGCTGGGGCTGACCGTCGTGGCCGTCCCCGGCCACGAGGAGGCCTTCAAGGTCACCCGCCCCCTGGACCTCGTCCTCGCCGAAGCGGTCCTGGCCCGCCGGAGGCTGAACGATGGCTTCTGAGGCGCCCTACCCCCTCCCGCAGGTCGGTATCGGCACCGACATCCACGCCTTCGAAGAGGGCCGCGAGCTGTGGTGCGCGGGCCTGAAGTGGGACGGCGAGGGGCCCGGCCTGGCCGGCCACTCCGACGCCGACGTCGTCGCCCACGCGGCCTGCAACGCCCTCTTCTCCGCCGCCGGACTCGGCGACCTCGGACAGCACTTCGGCACCGGCCGCCCGGAATGGTCCGGCGCCTCCGGGGTCACCCTGCTCACCGAGGCCGCCCGGATCGTGCGCGCGGCGGGCTTCACCGTCGGCAACATCGCCGTCCAGGTCGTCGGCCCCCGCCCCAAGGTCGGCAAGCGCCGCGACGAAGCCCAGAAGATCCTCTCCGAGGCGGCCGGCGCTCCCGTGTCGGTCTCCGGCGCGACGACCGACGGCCTCGGCTTCCCCGGCCGCGAGGAGGGGCTCATGGCGGTGGCGACCGCGCTCGTCGTGCGGGTGAGCTGAGGGCGTGCGAGGGTACCCGGAGAGTCACCGCCGACCGGCCTTTGGGAGGTACCCGTGTCCGCTGCCCTGTCCGACCGCCTGAAATCCCTCCTCGACAGCACCGTGTTCATCGTCGTCGGCACCGTCCAGCCCGACGGCAGCCCGCAGATGTCCCCGGTCTGGGTGAAGCGCGACGGCGACGACGTCCTCTTCTCCACGACCGTCGGCCGCCGCAAGGAGAAGAACCTGCGGCGCGACCCCCGGGTGACGGTCGTCGTCATGAACCCCGAGCAGCCCTACGAGTACGCCGAGATCCGCGGCACCGCCGACATCACGACGGACGGCGGCGCGGAACTCATCGACGAACTGAGCCGCAAGTACACCGGCAAGGACTACGCGGACTTCAACCCCGCCTCCGCGCAGGACGCCCAGCGCGTGGTGGTGCGGATCCGGCCGCAGAAGGTCGTCGGGATGATGTGAGACGCCATCCTCCGGGGAAGGCGCATGGCACTGCCCGGCGCCCACTACCCTGGAGAGGTGACTATTCGCCTGTACGACACCAGTGCCCGGCAGATCCGTGACTTCATCCCGCTCAAGCCGGGCTGTGTCTCGATCTACCTCTGTGGCGCCACCGTGCAGGCGGCACCCCATATCGGCCACATCCGCTCGGGTCTCAACTTCGACATCATGCGCCGCTGGTTCGAGTACCGCGGCTACGAGGTGACGTTCGTCCGCAACGTCACCGACATCGACGACAAGATCATCACCAAGAGCCACGAGCAGCACCGGCCGTGGTGGTCGATCGGGTACGAGAACGAGCGCGCGTTCAACGAGGGCTACGACGCCCTCGGTTGCCTGCCCCCGACGTACGAACCCCGCGCCACCGGCCACATCACCGAGATGATCGAGATGATGCAGGGCCTCATCGAGCGCGGACACGCCTACGAGGCCGACGGCAACGTCTACTTCGACGTGCGCTCCTTCCCCGGCTACCTGCAGCTGTCCCGCCAGGAGCTGGACAACCTCCAGCAGCCCTCGGGCGCCGGCGAGACCGGCAAGCGCGACCCCCGCGACTTCGCCATGTGGAAGTCCGCCAAGCCCGGCGAGCCGACCTGGCCGACCCCCTGGGGCCCCGGCCGCCCCGGCTGGCACCTGGAATGCTCGGCGATGGCCCACAAGTACCTGGGCTCCGCCTTCGACGTCCACGGCGGCGGCCTCGACCTGATCTTCCCCCACCACGAGAACGAGATCGCCCAGGCCAAGGCCTACGGCGACGACTTCGCCCGGTACTGGGTGCACAACGCCTGGGTCACCATGGCCGGCGACAAGATGTCCAAGTCGCTCGGCAACAGCGTCCTGGTCAGCGAGATGGTCAAGCAGTGGCGCCCGATCGTCCTGCGCTACTACCTCGGCACCCCGCACTACCGCTCGATGATCGAATACAGCGAGGAGTCGCTGCGCGAGGCCGAGTCCGCGTTCGCCCGCATCGAGGGCTTCGTCCAGCGGGTCACCGAGCTGGCCGGGAAGACCGTCGAACCGGCCGCCGAGGTCCCGCCCGCCTTCGCCGAGGCGATGGACGACGACCTGGGCGTCCCCCAGGCCCTCGCCGTCGTGCACACCACCGTCCGCCAGGGCAACAGCGCACTGGCCGCCGACGACAAGGAAGCCGCCGTCGCCCGGCTCGCCGAGGTACGCGCCATGCTCGGCGTCCTCGGCCTCGACCCGCTCCACCCCCACTGGGCCGACGAGTCCGGCGACCGCACCGAGGACCTCAACGGCGTGGTCGACAGCCTCGTCCGCCTCGTCCTCGACCAGCGCGAGTCCGCCCGCGCCCGCAAGGACTGGGCCACCGCGGACGCCATCCGCGACCAGCTCAAGCAGTCCGGACTCGTCATCGAGGACGGCCCGCAGGGACCGCGCTGGAGCCTCGGCCCGCGCTAGTCCGCGCTTGATCGATTGTGCCGCCCGGCCCTCCGGGCGGCACACTGCATAAGACGTACGTACGAAAGCTCACGAAGACAGGTAGGTCATGGCCGCGAACAACCGTCGCATGTCCGGCAAGAAGGGCGCGCAGGTCGGCAGTGGCGGCCAGCGGCGCAAGGGCCTGGAGGGCAAGGGCCCGACCCCGCCCGCCGAGATGCGCAAGGGACACAAGAAGAACCGCATCGCCAACGCCCGGGCGAAGCAGGCCGTGCGCCGTCCGGTGGCGCGTGGCCGCGGCGGCAGGTCCGCCTCCGAGCTGGTCGTCGGCCGCAACCCGGTGGTCGAGGCGCTCCGCGAGGGCGTCCCCGCCACGACCCTGTACGTCCAGCAGTTCATCGACAACGACGAACGCGTCCGCGAGGCCCTCCAGCTCGCCGCCGAGCGCGGCGGCATCAACCTGATGGAGGCCCCGCGTCCCGAGCTGGACCGCATGACGAACGGCCTGAACCACCAGGGCCTCGTCCTGCAGGTCCCGCCGTACGAGTACGCGCACCCCGAGGACCTCCTCGACGCGGCGGCCGACGGAGGCGAGGACCCCCTGGTCGTCGCGCTCGACGGCGTCACCGACCCGCGCAACCTGGGCGCCGTCGTCCGCTCGGTCTCCGCCTTCGGCGGCCACGGCGTGGTCGTGCCCGAGCGCCGCTCCGCCGGTATGACCGCCGGCGCCTGGAAGACGTCGGCCGGCACGGCCGCCCGCACCCCGGTCGCCCGCGCCACCAACCTCACCCGGGTCCTGGAGTCCTACAAGAAGGCCGGCCTCACGGTGGTCGGCCTGGCGGCGGACGGCGAGGTCGAACTCGGCGAGCTGGAAGCCCTCGGAGGACCGGTCGCCATCGTCGTCGGCAGCGAGGGCAAGGGCCTCTCCCGCCTGGTCGGCGAGACGTGCGACTTCCGCGTCCGCATCCCCATGCCCGGCGGCGCCGAGTCGCTCAACGCCGGTGTGGCCGCGGGCATCGTGCTCTACGAGGCGGCACGCCGACGCCGCTGACCGGCGATCCGGACGGGCTGAACACCCGTCCGGATCCTCACCCTTGCGGGGTGATTCGGACCGCCCTGAGGTGGTCCAGAAGGCTTTGACGGGGTCCGGACACATCCGCCCGGTCAAAGCAGTGTCCTAACACCACGTCACTCGGTTAGATGAGTGTGGACACCAGAACACCCCGCACACCCACGGGGGACCGCTCGTCGGGATTCGACGACGCTCCCGCGCTGAGCATGGTGAAGGTGCCGAGCGATCCGGCGCAGGTCATCGTCAATCACGCCAGCTTCCGCGTGCAGCTGGGCGCGGCGGCGAGGCGCACCCAATCCCCGCGGATCGCCCGGCATCTGAGCGCCACCCAGGACGCCGCCCGGATGCCCGTCGCGGGCACGGCGGGCCGGGCCGCCGCGGGCCGCCGCCGCCCCGTCGTGTGGAGCGGCAAGTCCGCCCCCGACGACACCGGCGCCCACCGCCTCCTCCAGGCCGTCCGGGGCAGCAGCGTCCGCCACACCGACGAGCCCGTGGCCGGCGCCACCCGGGTCATCCCGCGCATCAACACCGGTTACGCCGACACCTACGACGCACTCGACCAGACCGTCGAGACCCCCGTCGTCGGCCACCAGCGCACGGCCCCCGAAGCCGACGGCACCCGCCTCCTGCCGCACATGCGCACGGTCAGCGGCGCCTACGACGAACCGCCCTACCCGGACACCACGGACGGCGACCACCCACCGTACGAGCCGTACGACCAGTACGAGCCCTACGAGACGTACCCGGCCGCCGCCGACCCCGGCGCCGACACCGCGCGCACCCGACGCCAGAGCGACGACCCGGCCCGGCACGCCTACTACCCCGGCCGCCGGCTGAACCTCGGCGTCGTCCTGCTCCCGCTGCGCGTCTTCCTCGGCTTCATCTCCATCTACGCCGGCATGGGCAAGCTGTGCGACCCCGTCTACTTCGACGGCGGCAAGCGCGGCTCCATGGTCAAGTGGCTCAACACCCTGCACCCCTGGGACGTCGCCGAACCGCTGCGCCAGTTCGCCCTGCACCACCCGGTCGGTTCCGGCCTCGTCATCGCCTTCCTCCAGGTGGTCGTCGGTGTCCTGACCGTCCTCGGCTGCTGGCAGCGCGTCGCCGCGGTCGTCGGCGCCCTGCTCTCGGCCGCTCTGATCGTCACCGTCAGCTGGAAGACGGTCCCGGCCTACGACGCCCCCGACATCATCTACCTGGCCGCCTGGTCCCCACTGATCATCGCCGGCGCACCGGTCTACTCCGTGGACGGCCGGCTCGCGGGCAGCGCCTGGCGCCGACTCGGCCCCCGCTCCGACATCTGGGAACTGCGCCGCTTCGTCCTGCGCCGCGGCGCGCTCATCACCGCCGTCACGGTCGGTGTGACCCTGCTCCTCGGCTCCCTGCTGGGCGGCGCGGTCCGCGACTCCAGCCGCGTGGTCGTCCCCGGCCCCGGCGAGGCCCCCCGCAACCACGTTCCCGGCTCCCCGCTCCCGCAGGAGCCCGGCAAGCGGCATCGCACGCCCCCGGCGGCCTCCGCGTCGCCGACGGACGGCGCCACGGCCGGCGCGAGCCCCTCGGGGGCGGCGACGACCCCGGGCGCGAGCAGCAGCGCCGGGACCACCACCACGACGCCCAGTCAGACCCAGGGCACCACGGGACAGATCCCGCCCCGCCAGGCACCCGCCGCGGGCGGCGTCCCCAGCACGACGGCGGGCCCCACGAGCACCGGCGGCGGTACGAGCACCAGCGGCTCGACGACGGGCGGCGGCACCACCACCGGCGGCGGCAGCACGGCCACCGGCCAGCCCGGCCTGGTCGGCGGCCTGCTGGGCTGACCACACCCCCCCACGGGAAAGGCCCCGCACCGAGGAGGTGCGGGGCCTTTCCCCTGCCTGCCGCCGGCACCGGGGAACCGTCACGGGGGAGGGAAGAGGAGAAGGGGGAGAGGGGAGAGGGGAGAGGGGGTTACCGTCCCAGCGTCGCCAGTTCCTTGGCCGCTTCCGTCAGATCCTTGGCGGTGTCGATGGCCCGCCAGTACGCACCCTGCGGAATGGGGAACCCGGCGAGCTTCCGCTCCCGGGCCAGCCGGGGGAACGTCGTCCGCTCGTGATCCCCCCGCTCGGGCAGCAGCGAGGCGAACTCGGGCGAGAAGACGTACACACCCGCGTTGATCTCGAACGTCGACGGCGGCGCCTCGATGAAGTCGGTGATGTGCCCGAAGCCATCGGTCCGCACGGCCCCCCACGGAATCCGCGGCCGGGCCAGCGCCAGCGTCGCCATGGCGCCCCGCTCGGTGTGGAAGTCGGCCATGTCACGCAGCGAGAACCGGGTCCAGATGTCCCCGTTCGTGGCGTACCAGGGGCGGTCGGGGTGGGGCAGATGTGCCGCGGCGTACCGCAGACCGCCACCGCGGCCGAGGGGCTCGCTCTCCACGACGGTGGTGACGGTGACGGGCAGGTCGGCCGAGTCCAGCCACTTCTGCAGGACATCGGCGAGGTGGCCGCAGGAGACCACCACGTCCGTCACGCCTTCCTCGGCGAGCCAGGTCAGCTGGTGGCCGATGATCGGGGTCCCCGTACCGGGGATCTCGACCATCGGCTTCGGCCGGTCGTCGGTGTACGGACGCAGCCGGGAGCCCTGGCCACCGGCCAGGACCACGGCTTGAGTGGGGCGCGACGCGGCGTTCGGATGGGTCATGACCGCACTGTACGTGGCGCCCCACGGCCGTGTGCCGGCGGCAACATGCTCCGTACGGAGCCGTTACCGGCCTCCCCGGGGGGCGGCCGGTCCGGGATCCGGCCGGTCCGGCGGCAGTCAGCTGTGCGCGGCCAGGACGCCCGAGGCGAAGGCCGTGTCGCACACCGGGCGGGCGTAGGACTGGGCACGGGAGGCGCCGTAGATGCGCACCGCGGCCTTGCCGAGGGCGTGGGCGATGGAGGAGCAGTGCCGGGCCAGCGACGGGTGCCCGTTGACGGCCTCCTGGAGGTGGGTGAGGACCACCCCCGGATTCTCGTCCTGCAGCTCGCTCATCAGCTGGTCGCGGAGCACGTCCTGCGGGGCGCGGGTGACCGTCTTGGCGGACACCTCCGCCGACGAGACGTCGGAGGCGGCCAGCACCGAGCCGGACGGGCCGCCCGTCCAGTTGACCCGGGTGACCGCGAGGGTCCCGGAGAGCACCAGGACGACGGGCAGGACGAGGGCGAGAGTGCGGCCGATGTGGCGGGCAGGGCCGCCCCGGTGGCCGCGTCGCGTCTGAGGGGTGGTGGAGTGCTTCACGCGTGTGAGGGTAGCGCCCCGTAATGATTTGGAGACATTGAGTCACCCTTATGGGGGATGAGACAGTGCCGTTTTATGGGTAGAGGGTTGACTCCGGCCACCCGAAATGATCGTTCTGCCGGGGTATCCGCACCCATGCGAAGGGCCCCGCGGTCAGACCGCGGGGCCCTGTCGTCGAACGGGGTCAGTCGGTCAGCCGCTCGCCCGTGGACGTGGAGAACACGTGGGTCTCGCCCGCCCGCGGCACGACGTGCAGCGTGGAGCCCTTCTCCGGGACCTGACGGCCGTTGACACGGACGACCAGGTCCTTGACCTCGCCGCCCACCTCGGCGGTGCCGTACACGTAACCGTCGGCGCCCAGCTCCTCGACGACGTTCACGGAGACCGCCAGGCCGGCCGGGGCGTCCGCGCTGTCCTTCGTCAGGGACGCCGCGGCCCCGCCGCCCAGCTCCACCACGTCGAAGTGCTCCGGGCGCACGCCGACGGTCACCGTGCGGTCGCCCTTGTCGGCGGCGGCCGTCAGGGCGTCGCGGTTGACCGGGACGACGCTGTTGCCGAACTTCACGCCGCCGTCGGTGATCGGCACCTCGACCAGGTTCATGGCGGGGGAGCCGATGAAGCCGGCGACGAAGAGGTTCGCGGGCTTGTCGTACATGTTGCGCGGCGAGTCGACCTGCTGGAGGAGACCGTCCTTGAGCACGGCCACCCGGTCGCCCATCGTCATGGCCTCGACCTGGTCGTGGGTGACGTAGACGGTGGTGATGCCGAGACGGCGCTGGAGGGACGCGATCTGCGTACGCGTCGACACACGCAGCTTCGCGTCCAGGTTGGACAGCGGCTCGTCCATGAGGAAGACCTGCGGCTCACGGACGATCGCGCGACCCATGGCGACACGCTGACGCTGACCACCGGAGAGCGCCTTGGGCTTGCGGTCCAGGTACTCCGTGAGGTCGAGGATCTTCGCGGCCTCCTCGACCTTCTGCCGGATCTCCGCCTTGTTGACACCGGCGATCTTGAGCGCGAAGCCCATGTTGTCGGCCACCGTCATGTGCGGGTAGAGCGCGTAGTTCTGGAACACCATGGCGATGTCCCGGTCCTTGGGCGGCAGGTGCGTGACGTCGCGGTCACCGATGCGGATGGCGCCGCCGTTGACGTCCTCCAGGCCCGCGAGCATCCGCAGCGAGGTGGACTTTCCGCAACCCGACGGGCCGACCAGGACGAGGAACTCGCCGTCCTCGATCGCGATCTCCAGCTGGTCGACGGCGGGCTTCGTGGAACCCGGGTAGATCCGGGTCGCCTTGTCGAACGTGACAGTGGCCATGGTGAATGGGTCCCCTTCTACCGGCAGGAACGTGCCGGACGATCCGTTGTAGGAAGGTGGTTGGTGTAGTCCACCGGGGTGAACTGGGTCAGGACGCTACCTGCCGTTCAGCCCGTCTGTCAGCACTTGGACGAGGGTGAACTTCGCGGAAATTCTCGGCGGGGGCGGAGCGGTGCCCCGGACCCCTTCCCGTGGCCCCCGGCCCCTCCCCCGCCGATCCGGTCCGCGGAGCCGCACGTCGGACCGGTCGACGAACGGACGCCCGGATGGGCACACCTGGATCCGGGGTCGTGCGGAGTGGGGAACTTCGTGGCCTGGGGAGACGGGCTCTGTGTACAGTGGAGCCGCCTTCGTGCATGGCAGGGTGATGTACGAGTGCCTCCTTAGCTCAGTCCGGCCAGAGCAGCTCACTTGTAATGAGCAGGTCGTCGGTTCGAATCCGACAGGGGGCTCCAGCCCGGGCGGGACCCGTTCCCACCTGGGCTTTTCCTATGCCAGTCGGCGGGCGATCCCCAGCCGGCGCCGTCGTACCGGTCCTGTGCCCCGGCCGGCTCGCCCGGGATGTCGATCACGAATCGGACGACACCGGCGTGCGTGAATCGGCTCATGCGAATTCACCGGGGCCTGAGCGGTGTGTGGGCGTGTGTCCGCAGTGCTCCCGGCACCTACGTGTGGCTGGGGATCCTGTTCGTGACGACGGTGGCGTTGCATCACATGTCGCCGGAGTTCGAGCTGCATTTCCTGCGGCAGCGGTCGACGAACATCCACGAGTTGTCCCGCAATCCGGTGCGGGCCCTGGTGGCGAGTGCGATGTGGATCGGCGGCGGGCACTGGCTGCCGTACGTCTTCCTGTTCACGGTGTTCCATGCGCCGGCCGAGCGTTGGCTGGGTACGGTCCGCTGGCTGGTGGTGTGCGTGCTCGCGCACGTGCTGGCCTCGTTGATCAGCGAGGCCATGCTGTTGGCGGCGATCCGTAAGGGGGTGGCCCCGTACACGGCGGTCGACACGCTGGACATCGGGGTGAGTTATGCGCTGGCCGGGGTGATCGCGGTGCTCGGTTACCGGATCGCCGTGCCCTGGCGGTACGGGTACCTGTCGGCGGTGCTGGTGGTGTTCGCGTTGCCGTTGGCCGCCGGGGCGACCTTCACGGACTTCGGGCATTTCGTCTCGGTGCTGATCGGTCTCGCCTGTTATCCCCTGGTCAGGGGGCGGGGAAAAGCATGGAATCCGAAGGAGACACTGGCGGGGCACAGGGGTTAACGTCCGGGCCATGAGCAGCTGGGCGAGCGGTGCGGTCAATGGTGGTGTCTCGTTCTGGTACGCCGATGACGGCCTGCCCGCGGTGCGGGAGCCGCTGTCGGGGGATGCGTCCGCCGATGTGGTCATCGTCGGTGGCGGATACACGGGGCTGTGGACGGCGTACTACCTGAAGAAGGCGGCGCCTTTTCTACGGATCACGGTGCTGGAGCAGAAGTTCTGTGGGTATGGCGCTTCGGGCCGCAACGGCGGGTGGTTGTACAACGGGATCGCGGGGCGGGACCGGTACGCGAAGCTGCGTGGCCATGAGGCCGCGGTGCGGTTGCAGAGGGCGATGAACGACACCGTGGCCGAGGTGGTGGCGGTTGCCCGGGCGGAGGGTGTCGACGCCGATGTGCACCAGGGGGGTGTGCTGGAAGTGGCGACGACTCCGGCGCAGTTGATGCGGTTGCGGGCGTTCCACGAGCGGGAGCTGTCGTACGGTGAGAAGGACCGGGAACTGTACGGTGCGCGGGAGACCGCGGAGCGGATCCGGGTCGCGGACGCGGTGGGTTCCGCCTGGACCCCGCACGGTGCCCGGCTGCATCCGGTGAAGCTGGTCAAGGGACTCGCCGCGGTGGTGGAGGCGCTGGGCGTCACCGTTCACGAGTCGACGCCGGTGACGGAGATTCGCCCCAAGCACGCGGTCACCCCGTACGGGACGGTCCGGGCTCCCTACGTTCTGCGGTGTACGGAGGGCTTCACCGCGTCCCTGAAGGGGCAGAGGCGGACGTGGCTGCCGATGAACTCCTCGATGATCGTGACCGAGCCGTTGACCGAGGAGCAGTGGGCGGCGATCGGCTGGGCGGGTCGGGAGACCCTGGGCGACATGGCGCATGCCTATATGTACGCCCAGCGCACGGGGGACGGCCGGATCGCGCTCGGTGGGCGTGGGGTGCCGTATCGGTTCGGTTCGCGTACCGACAACGACGGTCGTACCCAGCAGGCGACCGTCGAGGCGTTGCGGGAGGTTCTGACCCGTTTCTTCCCGGCACTGGCGGGGGTCCGGGTCGAGCACGCCTGGTCCGGTGTCCTGGGTGTGCCGCGGGACTGGTGCGCGACGGTGACGCTCGATCGTTCCACCGGTCTGGGCTGGGCGGGTGGCTATGTGGGGTCGGGGGTGGCCACCGCGAATCTGGCTGCTCGAACCTTGCGCGATCTGGTGCAGCGGGACTCCGGTCAGGGCGGGCGGACCGAGTTGCTGGATCTGCCGTGGGTGCACCACAAGGTGCGCAAGTGGGAGCCGGAGCCGTTTCGCTGGCTGGGTGTCCAGGCCCTGTACGCCGCCTATCGCGCCGCGGACCGGCGTGAGCGTCTTCGTCCGGGCGCGGAGGCTTCGCGGCTGGCGAGGGTGGCGGACCGGGTGGCCGGGCGGCACTGAGCTGTTCAGGGTTCCAGTACGACCTTTCCGATCGTGCCGCGGTGTTCCAGGGCTCGGTGCGCGGCGGCGGCTTGCGCCAGCGGGTAGCGGGTGACGGCGGGGCGCAGCCGGTTCCGGGCGGCTTCGGTCAGGGCGCGTTCTTCGAGTGCGCGCAGGCCGCCCGCCCGCTGGAGCATGGCCGGGCCGAGCACGGATTCCGTGACGCCCTCGACGAGGTGGGGCCGGCCCTCTCCGATGCCTTCGGCCGACCAGCCGAAGACGAGGTGGCGGCCGTGGGGGCCGAGGAGGGCGACGGTTTCCCGGGCGATGGTGCCGCCGACGCCGTCGTAGACGATCGTGGCGGGCCGGCCGTCGAGTCGCGTGCGGGTTTCGGCGGCCCAGTGGGGGTCGGTGTAGTCGAGGGCGAGGTCGGCGCCGTTCGCCCGTACGCGGGCGGTCTTCTCCGGGCCGCCGGCGAGGCCGATCACGAACGCTCCGGCGTTCTTGGCGTGCTGCACGAGCAGGGTGCCGATGCCGCCCGCCGCGGCCGGTACGACCACCACGTCGTCCGGTCCGGGCTCGGCGAACTGTGCGATGCCCAGTGCGGTGCGGCCGGTGCCGATCATGGCGACGGCCGCGGCGAAGTCCAGGTTCTCCGGGATGTCGTGCAGGCGTGCGGTGTCGGTGACGGCGCGTTCGGCGTAGCCCCCGGGCGCGAAGCCGAGGTGGGCGACGACTCTTCGGCCCAGCTGGTCGTCGTCCACGCCTTCGCCGAGTGCGTCGACGATTCCCGCGACTTCCCGGCCGGGTACGGTCGGCAGGCGGGGCAGTTCGGGCAGGGGGCCCCGGTGTCCCTCACGCAGGGCGGCGTCGAGGAGGTGCACCCCCGCGGCGGCGACCGCGATGCGTACCTGGCCGGGGCCGGGCCGCGGGTCGGGGACTTCTTCGTAGGTCAGGTTCTCGGCGGGGCCGAAGGTGTGGAGACGGACGGCGTGCATGGGTCCCCCCGGGGGCGCGGCGTCGGCGGCGGTTCGTCGCCGGTGGATGTGTCGCGGCCCAGCCTCCGACCTCAAGCGCGCTTGAGGTCAAGGGTGGGCTGTCAGTGGTGGGGTGCAGCATGGACGCATGGTGAGGCGAGTGACGGGAAGCCGGCCGGCGGGCCGGGCGGCGGTGCGGGGTGCGCGGCGGCCGGAGGTGCGGTTGCCGTCCCTGGAGCGCTGGGGCGCGGGGGAGCTGGAGCCGGACGGCGACTACGACGGCCTGGAGTTCCTGGATCTGGACCTGGCCGGGCAGGACGGGGTGGGCGCTCGGTTCATGGACTGCGCGCTGACCGGCTGTGCGGTGGACGGGACGGCGCTGGGCCGGGCCCGGGTGCTGGACTCGGTGCTGACCGGGCTGCGCGGGGTGGGTACGCGGTTCGCGGAGGCCACGTTCCGAGATGTCGAGCTGGTCGATCCGCGGCTGGGGGGTGCTCAGATGCACGGTGCCGTGTGGGAACGGGTCGTGATCCGTGGCGGCAAGATCGACTACATGAATCTTCGTGAGGCCCGTCTCAGGGATGTCGTCTTCGAGTCCTGTGTGCTGGTGGAGCCGGACTTCGCGGGGGCCCGTCTGGAGCGTGTGGAGTTCGTCGACTGCGCTCTGCGGGAGGCCGACTTCGGGGGCGCGGTCTTGCGGGACGTGGACTTCCGCGGGGCCGGCCCGCTGGAGATCATCCGTGGGCTGGACCGGCTGTCGGGTGCGGTGATCTCCACCGCCCAGTTGCTGGATCTGGCGCCGGCGTTGGCGGCGCAGCTGGGGATCAGGGTGGAGGGATGAGGGAGGGGCGGCCGTCGCGGGAGGGCGCGGGGGGCCGGCCGGCCGTCACGGGCGGGCGGGCTTGCCGTCTCCGTACAGCCAGTCCTTCCAGATCTCGGCGAAGTCGCTGTCCGGGGCTTTCTTCTCCACGTACGCGGTGAAGCCGGCGGTGTCGGCGGTGCCGTGGCGGTGGGTGGCGGCCCAGCCCTGGATGATGTCGTAGAAGGTGTCGTCGCCCGTCTTCTGGCGGATCTTCTGCAGGACCATCGCGCCTCGCTCGTAGACGGGGGTGTCGGAGATGTGGGCGGCGCTGGACGGTTTCGCCGGCGGGAAGGCCCAGAGGGCGTCGTCGTCGCTCTGGTAGAGGCGGGTGAAGGTCTGCTGGGCGGTGGGCCCGCCGTGGTCCTCGTCGTACAGCCACTCCGCGTAGGTCGCGAAGCCCTCGTTGAGCCACATGTCCCGCCAGGAGGCGGGGGTGACCGAGTCGCCGTACCACTGGTGGGCGAGTTCGTGGACGAGGATCGAGAGGGCGGGGGGGCCGGGGAAGACCGGGCGGGTCTGGGTCTCCAGGGCGTAGCCGATGTCGTGCGGGCGGTCGATGACGGCGCCGGTGGAGGAGAAGGGGTACGGCCCGAAGTTGTACTCCTCCCAGTCGATGATCTCGGGGATCTTCGCGAGGACCTTGGCGCTGCTCTTGGCCTGGGTGGGGTCGACGGCGGTGAGGACGGGCAGTCCGTGCGGGCCGGTGGTGCGGGTGATGTCGTAGTGGCCGATGGCGACGGTGGCGAGGTAGCTCGCCATGGGCTGGGCGGAGTGCCAGTGGTAGGCCGTGCGGCCGTTCCGGGTGGTCTGTTCCGTCAGTTCGCCGTTGGAGACGGCCTGGAGGCCCTTGGGGACGGTGACGGTGATGTCGTAGGACGCTTTGTCGGAGGGGTGGTGGTTGCCGGGGAACCAGGCCATGGAGCCGACGGGTTCGCCGAGGGCCAGGGCGCCGTCGTCGGTGGGCAGCCAGCCCTCCGCGGAGCCGTCGGGGTCGGTGAGGGTGTGGGGGGTGCCCGAGTAGCGGACGGTCGTGCGGAACGTCTCGCCTTCGGCCAGGTCGTCGTGGGGGCGGACGGTGAGTTCCTGGCCGGTGCGGTTCCAGCGGGCGTCCTTGCCCTCGACGCGGACCGAGTCGATGTGCAGTCCGGAGAGGTCGAGGTCGAAGGCGGACAGGTCCTCGGTGGCCCGGGCGGTGACGGCGGCTGTGCCGGTGAGGTGGCGGGTGGCCGGGGTGTAGTCCAGGGTGAGGGCGTAGTGGCCGACGTCGTAGCCGCTGTTGCCGGCCTTGGGGAAGTACGGGTCGCGGACGCCGGAGCCGCCCGGGGTGCCCTGGACGCCGCCGTCGCACGCGGTGCCGGTGAGGGCGAGGGCGACGAGACAGGCGACGGCCGGGACAAGGCGCGCGGATCTGGACATGTCAGCGATCTTAGGCGGGGGCCGTGGGCCGTGCGCGGGGTCGGTGCAATGGGGCCGGGGCGGGGTGCGCGGGGTCGGTGCGGTGGGGCCGGGGTCGGTGCGGTGGGGCCGGGGTCGGCTGTGCGCGGGGGCGGTGGACCGAGGTCGGGGTGGGGCGGGGCGGCGTGACACCATC
Source organism: Streptomyces sp. NPDC038200 (assembly GCF_055600785.1). Classification (NCBI taxonomy): domain Bacteria; kingdom Bacillati; phylum Actinomycetota; class Actinomycetes; order Kitasatosporales; family Streptomycetaceae; genus Streptomyces; species Streptomyces sp. NPDC038200. The sequence goes on along the minus strand of NZ_JBVJYH010000001.1, from coordinate 1,075,773 downwards.
TCTCCGTGCTCGACATCGGCTACGCCCTCTCCAACCGGTTCCCGGATCCGCCGCAGACGGACTACCGCCGCGCGGACGTGCGCGCGCTGCGCCACGACCTGTTCTGCGGGGACGTGTATCTGGCGGACACCGTGTCCGACCGGGAGCTGTCCACAGCCTGGGGATGGGTGCCGGTGCTGGATTTCGCGTGGGCGCTGTGCGACATCGTGGAACGGCTGGACCGGGACCCGATGGGCTCTCGTGCCGCCCGGCCGCAGCGGGCGGAGCTGGACTTCACGGAGTCCACCGACCGGATGCTCTTCGAGCGCCGTTTCGGCTGGGTCGACATCACGTCGGACTGGAGCCCGGCCGAGGAGTCCCCGCTCTCCTTCTCCCACGCCGAACTCCGGCGCGAGGCCCGCGATTTTCTCCACGACCTGCTGGCGGACCTCGTCGATCTCCATGAGGAGCTGGCGGAGAATCCCGCGGTCTGGACGCTTCAGGCCCGCTTTCCCCGGGTGTCGTGAACAGGGAGGACCCCCGGGCACGGCCCGGGGGTCCTCGCCGGTGCGGGAACGTCAGACGTTCACGCCGAAGTCCTGGGCGATGCCGACCAGGCCCGAGGCGTAGCCCTGGCCCACGGCGCGGAACTTCCACTCCGCGCCGTTGCGGTACAGCTCGCCGAAGATCATGGCCGTCTCGGTGGCCGCGTCCTCGGAGAGGTCGTAACGCGCGATCTCGGCGCCGCCGGCCTGGTTCACGATCCGGATGTAGGCGTTGCGGACCTGGCCGAAGTTCTGGCCGCGGTTCTCGGCGTCGTAGATGGAGACCGGGAAGACGATCTTCTCGACGTCGGCCGGGAGCGCGGCGAGGTTGACGTTGATCGCCTCGTCGTCGCCGGCGCCCTCGCCCGTGCGGTTGTCGCCGGTGTGGACGATCGAGTTGTCCGGGGTCTGCTTGTTGTTGAAGAACACGAAGTGGGCGTCCGAGTAGACCTTGCCCTGTGTGTTCACCGCGATGGCGGAGGCGTCCAGGTCGAAGTCCGTGCCGGTGGTGGTGCGGACGTCCCAGCCGAGGCCCACGGTGACGGCGGTCAGGCCCGGAGCCTCCTTGGTGAGCGAGACGTTGCCACCCTTGGACAGGCTTACAGCCATGTTGGGAGTCCCTTCCTTAGATACCCGTGCATATCCGTGCACTCTGTGCCGACGAAGCTACCGTCACCCGGGAGAACGTCGAGGGGGGTCCCGGTGGTTCCGGATCCCTTTACCTTTTTTACCGATCCGGAAATCCAGGTGACGTACGCCGTGCCGGGCCGGGAACATGGGATGCATGTCCGGGCCCTACTTCATCCGTGGCTCCGTCTCGCTTCCCGAGGCCGAGCTGATGTGGCGTTTCTCCAGGTCGTCCGGGCCCGGCGGACAGCACGTCAACACCAGCGACTCGCAGGTGGAGCTGCGTTTCGACCTGGCGCGCACCGAGGCGCTCCCCGCGGTGTGGAAGGAGCGGGCGCTGCAGCGGCTGGCCGGCCGCCTCGTCGACGGGGTGGTGTCCGTGCGGGCCTCCGAGCACCGCTCGCAGTGGCGCAACCGGGAGGCCGCCGCCGTACGCCTCGCCGCGCTCCTCGCGGAGGCCACCGCGCCGCCGCCCAGACCTCGCCGGGCGACCCGTGTCCCGCGCGGCATCAACGAGCGCCGGCTGCGGGAGAAGAAGCAGCGTTCGGACACGAAGCGGGGCCGCTCGGGGCGGGACTGGGGTTAGCCGGGGCGCCCTGTCACATCGTCGGCTCTCCCGTCGTCAGGGTGGTGCGGGGGCACGCGGCGGAAGTGCCGCGCACAGACACCGAGGGCGACGGAGAGGCCGGACCGCTCATGACCGACAACGATTTTCTCGCCGAGCGGTTCGAGGGGTACCGCGGGCATCTGCGGGCCGTCGCGTACCGGATGCTCGGCTCCGCGGCCGAGGCCGAGGACGCCGTGCAGGAGGCGTGGTTCCGGCTGAGCCGGTCCGACACCCGTGAGGTGGACAATCTCGGCGGCTGGCTGACCACCGTCGTCGGCCGGGTCTGCCTGGACATGCTCCGCTCGCGGCGGTCCCGGGGCGAGGAGCCGCTGGACAGCTGGCGGCCGGCGCCGTCCGCCGAACCGGATCCCGTGCAGGACGCGCTGCTCGCCGACTCCGTGGGGCTGGCCCTCCTGGTCGTCCTGGACACCTTGTCGCCGGCCGAGCGGCTGGCGTTCGTGCTGCACGATCTGTTCGGGGTGCCGTTCGAGGAGATCGGCGGCATCCTCGGGCGTGCCCCGGCCGCGGCACGGCAGCTCGCCAGCCGGGCCCGGCGGCGGGTGCGGGGCGTGGAGGCGCCGGAGGCCGATCTGGCCCGGCAGCGGGAGGTGGTGGACGCCTTCCTGGCCGCGGCGCGGGGTGGCGACTTCGACGGGCTGCTCGCGGTGCTGGACCCGGATGTGGTGGCCCGCAGCGAGGCCGGTGTGAACAGCGGGGCGGCGCGGGTCGCCGCGGGTGCGGCGAGCTTCGCCCATCTGGCGCGCATCGCGCGTCCGGTGCTGGTCGACGGCGCGACCGGTCTGGCCGTGTTCGCCGACGGCCGCCCGGAGCGGATCCTGGCCTTCACCTTCCTCGCCGACCGCATCTCGGCGATCGACATCGTCTCCGACCCGTCCCGCCTGGCCGGCATGACCGTCGAGGCGGCCTGAGCCTGTGCCTCGTCCCCGACGGACGGCCCCGACGGACGGCCCGGGCGGACGGCCCGGGCGGGTGGGTCGGGACGACGGGGGCGACGTTCGGCTCCTGGGCGGGCCCGGACGCGTATACCCACGGCGGCGTCGAGGTTATCGGGTGTCACTTTTTCCAGACGGAGTGTCATCCGGGCCCCGGACCCACGTTTTCTGCGGGGCCACGAATTACCGGGGCCGCGGAATTCCCGGGTCAGCCCAACTGCCGGTAGCGGCCCCGGAAGTAGAGCAGTGGGCCGCCCTCCGCGCTGGGCACGTGCGCGGTGAGGACGCGGCCGATGACCAGGGTGTGGTCCCCGGCGGCCACCCGTTGCTCGGTACGGCATTCCAGGGTGGCCAGCGCGCCTCCCACCAGCGGGGCGCCCGTGGTCTCGCCGCGGCGGTAGGGGATGTCCTCGAAGAGCAGCCGGTCGCTGATGCGGCCCTTCATGGCGAAGCGGCCCGCGATGTGCCGCTGGCTCTCGGTGAGGACCGAGACCGCCCACAGGGGCTGTTCGGCGAGCAGGTCGTCCATGCGGGCGCCCTCGCGCAGGCTGACCAGCACCAGTGGCGGGTCGAGGGAGACCGACATGAAGGCGGTGGCGGTCATGCCGACGTCCTCCATGCCCGGCGCTTCGGGGTCGTCGGGGTCCAGCGGCGGCTCCTGCGCGGTGACCAGGACCACGCCCGCGGCCAGCCGGGACATCGCGGCCCGGAACTCGTCGTTGCTCACCCCCTCAGCATGCCCGGAAGGCAGGGGGGTGATGGGGGAGGGAGTCTTCAGCACGCCGGAAACGCTAGTCTTCGCCGGGCGCGGAGCGCATCGGCCCTCGGTCCGAGCCGGGTCCTAGGACCAAGGGCGCACTCTTGTGTGCATCATGTGTTCAGATACGTACGCCGTGCGTTCGGTAAACGCACGGGGCAAACGCAGAAACTCCACTCAATTGTTCAGGTTCTTCTGTGACTTGAGTCACAAGAGGCAGGAATTGTTGACCCTGTGTACCGAGTGGGCAGCGCGCTGTGATTCAGTGGCGGGGAAGCCGCGAATAGCACCGTAAGAGCCACCGCGAAAGACGCGGGAGGAGCGCCGAAGACAACCCTTGATTCGCTGCGAGGTCTCGGGGGGAGGGCGAGCATGGAGACCGAGTCGGAGCCGTATGTCCGTCTTGCGTCCCTGCGACAGCTGCACCAGGTCATGGCCGACATGAACACGGCACGCAGCCTGGCGGACACACTGCAGAGCGTCGCCGACGGAGCCGTGGGCGCCCTCGGATACGAGATGGCGGCCGTCAACCTGGTGCGCCCCGACGGTGATCTCGTGGTCGCCGCCTTCTCCGGGAACTCCGCCGCCGAGGCCCTGATCACCGGCCGGGTCGGCTCCCGCGAGTCCTGGGACCGCCGGCTGAACATGGGCGAACGCTGGGGCGACCTCGTCTTCATACCGCACACCGAGGGCTGGGTCCTCGACGACGACGACGTACCGCAGTGGTTCACGGACGGGCCCGCACCGCGCTTCGAGGACGAGTGGCACCCCTCCGACCGGCTCTTCGCGCCCATGTACACACCGGGCGTGCAGGGCGGCTCCTCCGGCGAACTGCTCGGCGTCATATCCGTCGACCGCCCCCGCAACGGCCGGCACCCCGGCGCCTGGGGCCGCGAGGCCCTGCAGATGTACGCCTTCCAGGCCGCCATCGCGATCAGCAACGCGCGTCTACGTGCGAACATGCAGCGCGCCCTGGTCCGCCTGGAGCGCGAGCAGCAGGCCCTGCGCGCCAGCGAGGAGTCCTTCCGGCAGGCCTTCGAGTACGCCCCCTCCGGCATGGCCATCGCGGAGATGGGCGGCGACCAGCACGGCCGCATCCTGCGCACCAACGACGCCCTGTGCCGGCTGCTCGGCCGGCCCGCCTCGGCGATGCGCCGCTACTCCTTCGCCGACCTCGTCCACCCCGAGGACATCGGCACCCTGCTGCGCACCTCGGCGGAGGGCGGGCGCGCGGAGCTGCGGCTCGGCCGCCGGGACGGCACGTACGTCTGGGTGTCGCTGCGCAACTCGGTCGTCGCGGACGCCGCCGACGGCCCGCGTTTCCTGCTCAGCCACGTCGAGGACATAGAGGAGCGCAAGCGGCGCGAGCTGCAGCTCGCCCACCGGGCCTCGCACGACTCGCTGACCGGCCTGCCCAACTCCGCCGAGCTGCGCTCGCGCCTGTCGGCCCGGCTCTGCCAGCGCCCCGCCCACGCCGGTGCCCCGGACTCCCTGGACGCGGCCTACGGCCACCCCGCCTTCGACACCCCCGTCGGCCACGGCTTCGACTTCGCCCCGGGTGCGGAGGCGTACGACGGGTACGACCACCACGTCCACACCGCCGGTCCCGAGGACGACCGCGACGACGGCGCCAAGGGTCTCGCGGTCCTCTTCTGCGACCTCGACGGCTTCAAGTCGATCAACGACCGGTTCGGGCACAACGCGGGTGACGCGGTCCTCATCGAGGTCGCCCGCAGGCTGTCCCGCGGGGTCCGGGACGGCGACACGGTCGCCCGGCTCGGCGGCGACGAGTTCGTGATCCTCGCCGACGGCCTCGGCCGGGCCGACGCGCAGGACCTCGCGGTACGGCTGCGCAACGAGATCATCCAGCCGATCCGCGCCGAGGGCCGGGCGGTCCGGGTGGGCGCGAGTTTCGGCATCGGCTGGGCACACTGCGGCATGACGGCGGACGAAGTGCTGAAGTCGGCTGACGAGCGGATGTACGTAGAGAAACGATCTCGTCCCAAACAACATCGACGCGCCGGATGATCCGCAGGTCAGCGAGTTGATGCGGTCTGAGTCACCCGTTTGGGCGAGTGAGAGCGGGTAGGCTCGCCATTCCAACCCGTACCGCATCCGCCCGCACCTGTTGAGGAGTACCAAGGGATGACGCCCGGCGACAACGGCGCGAGCACGCCCGAGGACGACGACCCGTTCGGCTACCTGTACGCAGACGGCCAGGCACGGGGAGCCCAGCCGCCGTCCGGCGGGTACGGCTACCCGAACTCGGTCAGCAGGGTGCGCGCGGTCGGCGAGCGCCAGTACGGCCAGCAGCAGGCGCCGTACGGCCAGCCGCCGCAGGCCACGTACGGCCAGGGCGTCCCCCAGCAGGGTGCCTACGGCCAGCCGAACGCCCACTACCAGGCGCCGGAGACGCTGCCCGGCGGCCCCCCGGCCGGCCGCCGGCCCGCCGGGAACACCGGCCGTCGCGGCCCGAACACCAAGGGTCTGCTGATCGGCGCGATCGCGGTGGTGGCCGCGGTGGTGGTCGGCATCGGCATGGCGATGCTCAACGGCAACACGGACGAGGACAAGGCCGGCAGCCAGGTCGACACCTCCCCGACCCAGTCCCAGAGCCACTCCCCGAGCCCGTCGGGCAGCAGCTCGGCGGCGAGCGACGCGCTGGAGGCCGACGCCTCCTCCAACGCCCTCCAGCTGGCGGGCGGCGCGACGAAGGCCTCGGACGTCAAGGGGGCCAAGTCCGCCGACGGCAGTTACGTGGGCGGACTGAACCAGGCCGGCGCCTCGGTCACCTGGACGGTCAACATCCCCTCCGACGGCCCGTACACGCTGTTCGCGGACTACAGCGCGGTCGAGGACCAGTCGATGTCGGTGACCGTCAACGGCACCACGTTCGGCAGCAAGATGGGCATGGACAACTACCGGCACGTCTCCGACGGCGACTTCGCCAAGGGCTGGACCACGTCCTACGTGTGGCCCAACCTGAAGAAGGGCCCCAACACGCTGGGGATCTCCTGCCAGTCGGGAGACAAGTGCAACGTGCTGATCGAGAAGCTCTACATCAAGCCGGGCAACGTCAAGCGCAGCAGCTAGGCCGCGCTGAACTCTCCCGACACCGCCACCCGGCCCAGCAGTTCCTCGTAGGCCGCACGGTCGAAGTCGCCCGCGGTGGTGCTTCGTACCGTCGCCGCCGACAGGGCGACCGCGCGGGTCAGACGGGTCGGCCAGGGGAGGTGTTCGACCAGTCCCGACAGCAGGCCGGCCACCGCCGCGTCGCCCGCTCCGGTGGGGTTGCCGCGCAGCGGGGCGGGCGGGGCGGCGCGCCAGCGGCCCTCGGGGGTGACGGCGAGCAGACCGTCGGCGCCGAGTGAGGCGACCACCGCGCGGGCCCCGCGCCGACGGGCGTCCTGGGTGGCGCGCAACGGATCGTGGGAACCGGTGAGTTCGGCCAGTTCGTCGGCGTTCGGCTTGATGACGTCCGGGCGGGCGGCGACCCCCCGGCGCAGCGGCTCGCCGCTGGTGTCCAGCAGCACCGGCACTCCGGCGGAGCGGGCCGTGCGGATGAGGTTCGCGTACGCCCCCACCGGCACCCCCGGCGGCAGGCTGCCGCACAGGGCCACCGCCGCGGCGCCGGACGCCAGCTCCTCGTACCGGCCGAGGAAGGCCGCCCACTCGGCCGGGGTGATCTGCGGGCCGGGCTCGTTCAGCTGGGTGGTGTCGCCGGTCAGCTCGTCCACGACCGCGATGGTGCGCCGGGTCGGCCCGGCGACCGGCACCAGCGCGTCCACCGGCCCGCGCCCGTCCGCGAGCCGCTCCCGCAGCACCTGTCCGGTCGGGCCGCCCGCGAATCCGGTGACCGTCACCTCGTGCCCGAGGGCGGCCAGCACCCGGGCCACGTTCACGCCCTTGCCGCCGGGCCGCTCGACGACCTCCGAGACGCGGTGCGAGGCATGCGGCCGCAACGACCGCACGCGATAGGTGATGTCGAGAGCGGTGTTCAGCGTGACCGTGAGGATCACCCGGGCCGACCTCCCTCGAAGTCCGTACGCCTGTCTTCGGTTCCGGGCCTCGATCATGCCAAACAGACGGCGGCCGGCCCAGTGCCAGGTCGGCCGCCCTACCGGGAAAAGCCGGACGGATCAGGCCAGTTGGGGCGGCACGATCCACTCGCCGTGCCGCATCACGCCCTTCAGCGCGAAGTCGGCGTCCAGCAGGACGAGGTCGGCGTCCTTGCCGGGCTCCAGGGAGCCGATGCGGTCGGAGAGGCCGAGCAGGCGGGCGGGGTTGGCCGACAGGGCCGTCACCGCGTCCTCGACCGACAGCCTGTCGACCGTCACCGCCCGCCGGAACGCGCGGTCCAGGGTGAGCGTGGAGCCCGCGATCGAGCCGCCGTGCACCAGCCGGGCCACGCCCTCGCTGACCTCCACCTCCAGCGGGCCGAGCATGTAGCGGCCGTCGCCGATGCCGGCCGCGTCCATCGCGTCGGTGATGAACGCGACCCGGTCCGCGCCCGCGTGACGGAAGGCCAGCTCCAGCGCGGCGGGGTGCAGATGGGTACCGTCGTTGATCAGCTCGACGGTGACCCGCTCGTCCTCCAGCAGGGCGGCGATCGGGCCGGGGGCGCGGTGGCCCAGGGGGGGCATGGCGTTGAAGAGGTGGGTGGCGACGGTGGCGCCCGCGTCGATCGCCTCCACCGTCTGCTCGTAGCTGGCGTCGGTGTGCCCGATCGCCGCGATCACACCGTGGTCGGCGAGCAGCCGCACGGAGTCGATGCCGCCGGGCAGTTCGGTGGCGAGGGTGACCATCTTCGCCTTGCCGCGCGCCGCGTCGATCAGCTTGCGGACCTGGGCCGGTTCCGGGTCGCGCAGCAGTTCCTCGGAGTGCGCGCCCTTGCGGCACGGCGAGATGAACGGCCCCTCGAAGTGGATGCCCGCGATGTCGCCCTGTTCGGCCAGCTCGCTCAGCAGTCCGGCCTGGCGGACCAGCAGGTCCATCTCGTCGGTGACGGTGGAGGCGACGAGCGTGGTGGTGCCGTGCAGGCGGTGGGTGCGGATGGCGGTGAGGATCTCCTCCGGGCCGCCGGAGAAGGAGGCTCCGCCGCCGCCGTGGTTGTGGAGGTCGACGAAGCCGGGGACCAGCCAGTGGCCGGTCACGTCGATGACCTCGGCGTCGGCCGGGGCCGTGCCGGCGATGCGCTTGCCGTCCACGACCAGTCGGCCGTTCTTCACCGTCCCGGTGGGGAGTACCACGTCCGCGCCGGTGAGCACCTGCGGCTTGTCCGTGGCTGGTCGCGCAGTTCCCCGCGCCCCTGTCGGGGCGCTGTCCCGCTCGTGGGCCATCAGGCGCTTACCTCCGGAGTCGTAGAAGTTGTCGTCGTCAGCAGGTCCCGCGCGAGCAGCCCCGCGCCCAGGCAGCCGGCCGTGTCGCCGAGGGCGGCGGGGACGATGGTGGGGAGTTTCTGGAAGGTGACCCGCCGCCGGACGGCCGCCCGCAGCGGCTGGAACAACACTTCCCCCGCCTCGGCCAGCCCGCCACCGATGATCAGCGTGCGGGGGTCCAGCAGGGTGATCGCGGTGACCAGCCCGTCGGCGAGCGCGTCCACCGCGTCCTGCCAGACCCGGACGGCGTTCGGGTCGCCGGACGCGACGGCCTCGGCGCAGTCGGCCGCGTCCGCGTCGGGGTCTCCGCAGGCCGCGGCCCAGGTCTCGCTGACGGCGGACGCGGAGGCGTACCGCTCCAGGCAGCCGTGCTGTCCGCAGGGGCAGGGCACGCCGCCGGGCCGTACGACGATGTGGCCGATCTCGCCCGCGAAGCCGTGGGCGCCGGCCTCCACCCGGCCGTCCAGGCCGATGGCGCCGGCGATCCCGGTGCCGAGCGGGACGAACAGGAACCGGTCCGCGCCCCGGCCCGCGCCGATCCGGCCCTCCGCGAGGCCGCCGGTGCGGACGTCGTGGCCGAGGGCGACGGGCACCCCGAGCCGGTCGGCGAGGAGGGTGCGCAGGGGGACGTCCCGCCAGCCGAGGTTGGCCGCGTAGACGGCGGTGCCGGTGGCCTCGTCGACGATGCCGGGGACCGCGATGCCGGCCGCCCGGGCGGGTTCGCCGTAGTGCTCGACGCCGTACGCGCGCAGCTCGGCGGCGAAGTCGAGGATGCCCGCGAGCACCGCCTCGGGGCCGCGCTCGCGGCCGGTGGCCCGGCGGGCGCGGTGGAGCAGCGCGCCGTCGTCGCCGACCAGCGCGGCCTTCATCCCGGTACCGCCCACGTCGAGGGCGATGACATGTCTCACCACGGGGCCTAGTGTGGCCCTCGCACCCGGGAGAGGTCTAGTCCACTCGCGTGGTGTAGACCTTATGTGTCCATATATTGAACGGTCAGACAGCAGGGTTGGGGCTTTGAGCGTGCGTCGGCGTACGGCAGGAACGATCGCGGTGGTGTCCGCACTGGGCATGACGGCGCTTCTCGGCGGCTGCGGGAGTACGGGCTCCTCCGACGTGACCCTCAGACTCGTCGCCGCCGACTACGGCGACTCGGCGGCCAACAGCTCCAAGAAGTACTGGGACGCCCTGGCCGAGGACTACGAGCAGCAGCACCCCGACGTCAAGGTCGAGGTCAGCGTCTACTCCTGGAACGACGTCGACCGCAAGGTCAAGGAGATGGTCGACGCCGGCCACGCCCCCGACCTGGCCCAGATCGGCGCCTACGCCGACTACGCCGCCGCCGGCAAGCTCTACCCGGCCTCGGACCTGCTCTCGATCCGCACCCAGGCCGACTTCCTCTCCCAGCTCTCCGACGCCGGACAGTGGAAGCACACGCAGTACGGCATCCCGTTCGCCGCCTCCACCCGCGTGCTCTTCTACAACAAGACCCTGTTCGCCAAGGCCGGCATCACCCCGCCGACCACCTGGGACCAGCTGGCCGCCGACGCCGAAGCGCTCAAGGCCAAGGGCGTCAAGTACCCCTACGCGCTGCCGCTCGGCCCCGAGGAGGCCCAGGCCGAGACCATGCAGTGGCTGCTCAGCGGCGGCAACGGCGGCAGCGGCTACACCGACGACGTCGGCACCTACACCATCGACTCCGCGGCGAACGTCGCGACCTTCTCCTGGCTCAAGGACGATCTGGTCGACAAGGGCCTCACCGGCCCGGTCGCCCCCGGCAAGCTCAACCGCGCCGCCGCCTTCGCCGCCTTCGCCGACGGCCAGGTCGGCATGGTCAACGGGCACCCCACGCTGATCCAGCAGGCCGGCAAGAAGGGCGTGAAGTTCGGCATGGTGCCGATGCCGGGCCGCACCGGCAAGGCCAGGGCCTCCATGGGCGTCGCCGACTGGATGATGGCCTTCAAGCAGAACGGGCACGCCGACCAGATCGGCGACTTCCTGGACTTCGTCTACTCCAGGAAGAACGTCCTGGAGTTCTCCCGGACCTACGGGCTGCTGCCGGTCACCAGCTCCGCCTCCAACGCCATGAGCGCCTCGGACGCGGCCACCGACAAGGCCCTGCACCCCTTCCTGGACCAGCTCCCCACCTCCGAGCTGTACCCGGTCGGCAAGACCTCCTGGGCGGCGGTCAGCGCGGCCGTGAAGCAGAACATAGGCCAGGCGGTCGCCCCCGGCGGCAGCCCCTCCGGCGTCCTGACCCGGCTCCAGTCGACGGCCACCGCGGCCGACAGCAGCAACGCCGGCTAGGACGGCTGTCGGTGCCCGGCGCTACCGTGGCTCCCATGGAACTGGGCACCCGCGAGCAGGCCATCCTCGCGCTGGAGCGCCGGGGCTTCTCCGGCGCCGGCGCGAAGGAACGGGCGATACGGGAGGAGCTGGGCCTGGCCCCGGTCCGCTACTACCAGCTCCTCAACGCCCTGCTGGACGACGAGCGGGCCCTGGCCCACGACCCGGTGACGGTGAACCGGCTGCGTCGGATCCGGGAGGCCCGGCGCGCCGAGCGCTGAGGAGTGGACCGGGGTCCTCGTGGATAGGGTCGCCGTATGGGCACCCAGACGACGGACTCGACGGATCCCCTGCACCCGCTGCCGATTCCGGGCACCCGAGCCGGCCGGGACGGACTGGCCGCCTTGCTCGCCCGGCCGCGCTCCGCGCTGATCGGCCTGGACTTCGACGGCACGCTGGCCCCCATCGTCGCCGACCCCGAGCAGGCCCGCGCCCACCCCCGGACCGTCCCCGCGCTGGCCGCGCTCGCCCCCAAGGTGGCCTCCGTCGCCGTGATCACCGGCCGCCCGCCCGAGGTGGCGGTCCGGTACGGCGGCTTCGCCGGCGCCCCCGGCCTGGAGCACCTCACCGTCCTCGGCCACTACGGCGCCGAACGCTGGGACGCGGCCACCGGCACGGTCACCGCGCCGCCCCCGCACCCGGGCGTCGCCGCCGTCCGCGCCGAGCTGCTGGCGCTGCTCGAACGCGTCGGCGCCGCGGAGGGCACGTGGATCGAGGAGAAGGGCCGGGCGCTCGCGGTCCACACCCGCCGCGCCGCCGACCCGCAGGCCGCGTTCGAGGCGCTGCGCGCCCCCCTCGCCGACCTCGCCGCCCGGCACGGCCTGATGGTCGAACCCGGCCGCATGGTCCTGGAGCTGCGCCCGCCGGGCATGGACAAGGGCGTGGCCCTGCTCGACCACGCCCGTGCCGTCGGCGCCGGCTGCGTCGTCTACGCCGGCGACGACCTGGGCGACCTGCCCGCCTTCGCCGCGATCGACGAACTCCGCGCCGACGGCACCCCCGGCCTGCTGATCTGCAGCGGCAGCACCGAGGTCACCGAACTGGCGGAACGCGCCGACCTGGTGGTGAACGGCCCGGAGGGGGTCGTGGACCTGCTCTCGGCGCTGGCGGCTCAGCTCGGCTGAGCGGTCAGCGCGTTCAGCTGGTCCAGGAACCACCGGGCCGGCGGCAGCGCGGTCGCGGCGGCAGCCAGCCGCTTCGACCGCTCCGCCCGCTCGGCCGCCGGCAGCGTCAGCGCCTCGTGCAGGGCCCGGGCCGTACCGGCGATGTCGTACGGGTTCACCGTGAACGCGTCCTCGCCCAGCTCCTCGTACGCCCCGGCCTCCCGCGACAGCACCAGCGCGCAGCCCTCGTCCGAGACGACCGGGACCTCCTTGGCGACCAGGTTCATGCCGTCCCGGATGGGGTTCACCAGCGCCACGTCGGCCAGCCGGTACGCGGCCAGGGAGCGGGCGAAGTCGTCCTTCACATGCAGCACCACCGGCGTCCAGTCCGCCGTGCCGTACCGCTCGTTGATCTCGTCCGCGACCCGCCGCACCTGCGCGGTGTAGTCGCGGTACACCGCGAGGTCCTGCCGGGAGGGGTACGCGAACGCCACGTGGACGACCCGCTCCCGCCACTCCGGATGGTCCTCCAGCAGCTGCTCGTACGCCAGCAGCCCGCGCACGATGTTCTTGGACAGCTCGGTGCGGTCCACCCGGACGATCGTCTTCCGCCCCGGTCCGATCTCCTCGCGCAGCGCCGTCATCCGCTCGTCCACATCGGGCTCGTGGGCCCGCTTGCGCAGGAAGTCCGCGTCCGCGCCCAGCCCGTGCACCCCGATCCGGGTGCCGGACGGGATGCCGGGCCCGAGCACCGCGTGACAGCAGTCCGTGAACGCGTCCGCCCAGCGCCGGGTGAGGAACGCCGCCCGGTCCGCGCCCAGGATGCCGCTGAGCAGCTCGGCCGCGATGTCGTCGGGCAGCAGGCGGAAGTAGTCCGGCGGAGCCCACGGGGTGTGTGAGAAGTGGCCGATGCGCAGGTCGGGGCGGAGCCGGCGGAGCATGCGGGGGGCGAGCGCCAGGTGGTAGTCCTGGATCAGCACCGCGGCGCCCTGCGCGGCCTCCTCGGCCAGTGCCTCGGCGAACGCCCGGTTGTAGGCCTCGTACGACGCCCACTGCCGCCGGAACTCCGCGTCGAAGACGGGCTCCAGCGGGGTCTGGTAGAGCATGTGGTGGACGAACCAGAGCACCGAGTTCGCGATGCCGTTGTACGCCTCGGCGTGCACGGTCGCGTCGATGTCGAGCATCCGCACCCGCTGTCCGCCGGTCTCCTCGGCCGGCAGCAGCCCGCCGTCCGCGCGCCGCACCGCCGCCCGGTCCCCGTCGCCCAGCGCGGCGCACACCCAGACGGAGTCCGTGTCCGACCCGATGGCGGACAGTCCCGAGACCAGCCCGCCGCCGCCCCTCCTGGCGGTCAGTGAGCCGTCCTCGCCCACCTGGTAGGAGACGGGGCCGCGGTTGGACGCGACCAGCACCTGAGCCCTCTCGGGAGCACCCTGCGTGGAAGCCATGGTCCTCAACCTAGCCCGGTCCGGAAACGCTCAAACGTACGGCCCGCCGCGGGAGCAGACCGTATACGGCCGGTTCACGCCACCTTCCGGTCGGCGTACTCCGCGATCTCCACCATGGGCGGACGCTCCTCGGTGTCCACCGAGTAGGTGCGCGGCTCGAAGCCGTCCTCGCCCCGCTCGAACTGGGTCAGCGCGGGCCGGATCAGATGGCCGCGGGCCAGCCGGAGCTGGGCCGTGCGGTAGATGGCGGCGGCCATCCGGCCGAGCGCCTGCCCGTCCTGGTGCCGGTGCCTGCGCACGCCCACGTCCACCTGGGCCAGCGCGTCCAGGCCGACCAGGTGCAGCGCGTCCACCAGCATGCCCAGCTCCACGCCGTAGCCGACGGGGAACGGCAGCTGCTCCAGCAGGGAGCGGCGGGCCGCGTACTCGCCGCCCAGCGGCTGCACGAACCCGGCCAGTTGCGGCCAGTGCATGTTCAGCAGCGGGCGGGCCATCAGTTCGGTGACCCGGCCGCCCTGGCCCGACGCGCCGGGGGCGCCGGTGAACGGGCGGTCGTACATCGCCTTCACCAGATCGACGTCCGGGTCGGTGAGCAGCGGGCCGACGATCCCCGAGACGAAGTCGGAGGAGAACTCGCGCAGGTCGGCGTCGATGAAGCAGACGATGTCGCCGCTGGTCACCAGCAGCGAGCGCCACAGCACCTCGCCCTTGCCGGGGACGGCCGGAAGGCGGGGCAGGATGTCGTCGCGGTGGACGACCCGGGCGCCGGCGCGCGCGGCGACCTCGGCGGTGCGGTCGGTGGAGCCGGAGTCCACGACCACGATCTCGTCGACGAGCGGGACCTGCTCCACGAGGTCGTGCCGGACGACGGCGACGATGTCGCCGACCGTCTCCTCCTCGTTGAGCGCGGGCAGGACGACACTGATGGTCCGGCCCGTGCGCTGCTTAGCGGCCACGATGTGGTGCAGCGGGCGATCGGCCACGGACCAGGAGCGGGTGCTCAGCCAGTGTTCGACTTCTTCCAGCACGGTCGGCGGCTCCTCACTGTCACGACCACACGTCACCGTGTGACCCATCTCGCGGTTCGGACGACTATCTCAACTGTCCTGGCCTTCGGTTACAGTCTTGAACAACGCCGGTGACCATCGCATGTCGGGGGTCGCGCGCGTCCACAACCGAATACCGCTCATCCAGAGGGGCAGAGGGACACGGCCCGATGAAGCCCCGGCAACCCTCCAGTCGGTTCTCGTAGATCAGTTCTGATCGTTTTCGCGAGGCTCCCGGCTAGGGAAGGTGCCAAATCCGTCTCACGGCGAAACGCGTCGTGAGGAAGATGAGGAGAAAGGGCCTCGCCTCCATGGCTGTGCAGACAGTTGCCACCACCAGCGACTCCACCGTCGACCTCGGTCCCGCCGCAGCCCTGAGCTGTCGCGAGTGCGGGCATCGGGTGCCCCTCGGGCCCGTGTTCGCCTGCGAGGAGTGTTTCGGTCCGCTGGAGATCGCCTATGACTTCTCCGGATACGACACCGAGGAACTGCGCCGCCGCATCGAGGCGGGCCCGGCGAACATCTGGCGGTACGCGCCGCTGCTGCCGGTGCCGGCGGACGTCGCCGACAAGCCCAACATCAACCCGGGCTGGACCAAGCTCGTCAAGGCCGACAACCTGGCGCACGAACTGGGTGTGACCGGCGGTCTGTACGTGAAGGACGACTCCGGAAACCCGACGCACTCCTTCAAGGACCGCGTCGTCGCCCAGGCCCTGGAGGCCGCGCGCGCCTTCGGCTTCACCACGCTCTCCTGCTCCTCCACCGGCAACCTGGCCGGCGCGGTCGGCGCCGCCGCCGCCCGGGCCGGCTTCCGCTCCTGCGTGTTCATCCCGCACGACCTGGAGCAGGGCAAGGTCGTCATGGCCGCGGTCTACGGCGGTGAGCTCGTCGGCATCGAGGGCAACTACGACGACGTGAACCGCTTCTGCTCCGAGCTGATCGGCGACTCGGCCGGCGAGGGCTGGGGCTTCGTCAACGTCAACCTGCGGCCGTACTACGCGGAGGGCTCCAAGACCCTGGCGTACGAGATCTGCGAGCAGCTCGGCTGGCGGCTGCCCGACCAGATCGTGGTCCCGATCGCCTCCGGATCCCAGCTCACGAAGATCGACAAGGGGCTGCAGGAGCTGATCAAGCTGGGCCTGGTCGAGGACAAGCCCTACAAGATCTTCGGTGCGCAGGCCGAGGGCTGTTCCCCGGTGTCCACCGCCTTCAAGGCCGGTCACGACGTGGTCCGCCCCCAGAAGCCGAACACCATCGCCAAGTCCCTGGCCATCGGCAACCCGGCCGACGGTCCGTACGTCCTGGACATCGCGCGCCGCACCGGCGGTGCCGTGGAGGACGTGACGGACGCGGAGGTCGTGGACGCCATCAAGCTGCTGGCCCGCACCGAGGGCATCTTCGCGGAGACGGCGGGCGGGGTGACCGTCGGCGTCACCCGCAAGCTGCTGAAGGACGGCGTGCTGGACCCGGCGAAGACCACGGTCGTCCTCAACACCGGCGACGGCCTGAAGACCCTGGACGCGGTGGCCGGGACCGGCCTCACCGCCACCATCCGCCCGACCCTGGACTCCTTCCGAGAGGCTGGCCTCGCATGAGCGTGACCGTTCGCATCCCCACCATCCTGCGCACCTACACCGGCGGTCGGGCCGAGGTGACCGCCGAGGGCGGCACCCTCGCCGAGATCATCCAGGACCTGGAGAAGAACCACACCGGGATCGCCGCCCGTGTCCTGGACGACCAGGGCAAGCTGCGCCGGTTCGTCAATGTCTACGTCAACGACGACGACGTCCGTTTCGAGCAGGGTCTGGAGACCGCCACGCCGGACGGCGCCGGTGTTTCGATCATTCCGGCCGTCGCCGGCGGCTGATCATTACCTTCGGTAACATCGGTTACCGATTGTTCAACGGATTGCCCCCTCCGTGAGAGAAGCGGAGGGGGCAATTCTGTGTGATTGAGCGCGGTAGAGTTGGGGAACACGGTCGCGACCTTCGGGTCGCGGGCCCTGGATTCATGCCGCTCGCCCGACAAGAAGTAGCCAAAGTGTGCGGGTTCTCTGCGGCATTTGTGGCTTTTGTGGAGCCCGACTTGCCCTGAAGTCGGGCGAATTCTCACCAGATTCCGGACCGCTCGCGTCCAGAATTCTCGTCCGATTGACCTGTTGCAGACGGCAGTTGGACAGATACATTCAGCCGCGGTCGACGCGTTCCGGCGCACGCCCCCGACAAATGGGGGGTGAGGTCTGACCCGGGTCCGCGAAGTGTGGATCTGTGCAAGGGCCAGTAATAGGGGAGTTAGGCATGGCTCAGGGCACCGTCAAGTGGTTCAACGCGGAGAAGGGGTACGGCTTCATCGCGGTCGACGGTGGTGCGGACGTCTTCGTCCACTACAGCGCCATTCAGATGGACGGCTACCGCACCCTGGAAGAGGGCCAGCGGGTGGAGTTCGAGATCTCGCAGGGCCAGAAGGGCCCGCAGGCCGACATGGTTCGCCTCAGCGCCTGAACGTTTTCTGCACGAAGGGCCCGCACCTCGCACAGGGTGCGGGCCCTTCCCCGTGCCCGTGCCCGCGCTCCGCGGGTCGCGGACGGCCGGCGGCCGCCCCGCGCCCCCTCGGCCTCCCGTGCCCGCCGGCTGTCCGACGGCCGCCTCCGGACGGCCCCGCTTCGCGGGTGCGCCTTGCACTCGGCCATGCCGAGTGCTAATCATTGCGTTAGCACTCTGAAGGTGAGAGTGACAGATGGACCGGGTCGGTGAGGCCCGTTGGCCAAGTGGGGCAAGGAACCACGAGGCAAGCGAGCCGTCCGTCGCGGGCGCGGGCGCGGTCCGAAGGAATCACCCCCAGTCCTGGAGGGACCACTTCCCATGGCCAAGATCATCTCCTTCGACGAGGAGGCGCGGCGCGGCCTTGAGCGCGGTATGAACCAGCTCGCCGACGCCGTCAAGGTCACCCTCGGCCCCAAGGGCCGCAACGTCGTCCTTGAGAAGAAGTGGGGCGCCCCCACGATCACCAACGATGGTGTGTCCATCGCCAAGGAGATCGAGCTGGAGGACCCGTTCGAGAAGATCGGCGCCGAGCTGGTCAAGGAAGTCGCCAAGAAGACGGACGACGTCGCCGGTGACGGTACGACCACCGCGACCGTGCTCGCCCAGGCCCTGGTCAAGGAAGGCCTGCGCAACGTCGCCGCCGGCGCCAACCCGATGGCCCTGAAGCGCGGTATCGAGAAGGCCGTCGAGGCCGTCTCCGCCGCCCTGCTGGAGCAGGCGAAGGACGTCGAGACCAAGGAGCAGATCGCCTCCACCGCGTCCATCTCCGCCGCCGACACCCAGATCGGCGAGCTGATCGCCGAGGCCATGGACAAGGTCGGCAAGGAAGGCGTCATCACCGTCGAGGAGAGCAACACCTTCGGTCTGGAGCTCGAGCTCACCGAGGGTATGCGCTTCGACAAGGGCTACATCTCCGCCTACTTCGCCACCGACATGGAGCGCATGGAGGCGTCGCTCGAGGACCCCTACATCCTCATCGCCAACTCCAAGATCGGCTCCGTCAAGGACCTGCTCCCGCTGCTGGAGAAGGTCATGCAGTCGGGCAAGCCGCTGCTGATCATCGCCGAGGACGTCGAGGGCGAGGCCCTGTCGACCCTGGTCGTCAACAAGATCCGCGGCACCTTCAAGTCCGTCGCCGTCAAGGCCCCGGGCTTCGGTGACCGCCGCAAGGCCATGCTCGGCGACATCGCCATCCTCACGGGCGGCGAGGTCATCTCCGAGGAGGTCGGCCTCAAGCTGGAGAACGCGACCCTGGACCTCCTGGGCCGCGCCCGCAAGGTCGTCATCACCAAGGACGAGACCACCATCGTCGACGGTGCCGGCTCCTCGGAGCAGGTCGGCGGCCGGGTCAACCAGATCCGCGCCGAGATCGAGAACAGCGACTCGGACTACGACCGCGAGAAGCTGCAGGAGCGCCTGGCGAAGCTCGCCGGCGGTGTCGCGGTCATCAAGGCCGGTGCCGCCACCGAGGTGGAGCTGAAGGAGCGCAAGCACCGCATCGAGGACGCCGTCCGCAACGCGAAGGCCGCCGTCGAGGAGGGCATCGTCGCCGGTGGTGGCGTGGCCCTGCTGCAGGCGTCCCAGGTCTTCGAGAAGCTGGAGCTCGAGGGTGACGAGGCGACCGGCGCCAACGCCGTGCGCATCGCCCTGGAGGCCCCGCTGAAGCAGATCGCCGTCAACGCCGGCCTCGAGGGCGGTGTCGTGGTGGAGAAGGTGCGCAACCTGACCCCGGGCCACGGCCTGAACGCCGCGACCGGCGAGTACGTCGACCTGGTCGCCGAGGGCATCATCGACCCGGCGAAGGTGACCCGCTCTGCCCTGCAGAACGCCGCCTCCATCGCCGCGCTGTTCCTCACCACCGAGGCCGTCATCGCCGACAAGCCGGAGAAGGCCGCCGCGCCGGCCGGCGGCGGCATGCCGGGCGGTGACATGGACTTCTGATCCTTCCGAGGATCGGCAGCAGTCCTTCCGTACGAGGGCGGCACTCCCTGTCTCAGGCAGGGGGTGCCGCCCTCGGGCGTGTCCGGGATCACGCCCGGGTTCTCGCGGGGAACGGAATGCCGGGCCGCGTGTACACAGTTACTTCAGTGGGTGCAACAATGCGCACGCACATACCAGCCGGTTGACCACTTCATGCACGAGGAGCCCCCCACGTGACCGACACGACTCCCGCCTCCCGCGCGGCCCGGATCCTGTCCCGCCCCATCACGCTGGGCGGCCTCACCGTCCCGAACCGCATCGTGATGGCGCCGATGACCCGCATGTTCTCCCCGGGCGGCATCCCCGGCGAGGACGTGCGCTCGTACTACGCGCGCCGCGCCGCCGCCGGCGTCGGCCTCATCGTCACCGAGGGCACCTACGTGGGCCACGAGTCGGCCGGCGAGAGCGACCGCGTCCCGCGCTTCCACGGCGAGGAGCAGCTGGCGGGCTGGGCGAAGGTGGCCGAGGACGTGCACGCGGCCGGCGGCACGATCGTCCCGCAGCTGTGGCACATCGGCATGGTCCGCAACCAGGGCAAGCCGCCCTTCCCCGACGCCCCCGCCGTCGGCCCCTCCGGTCTGGTCACCGCGGGCGCCGAGCCCACCGGCAAGGCGATGACGCAGTCGGACCTGGACGATGTCGTCGCCGCGTTCGCCGAGGCCGCCGCCGCCGCGGAGCGCATCGGCTTCGACGGCGTGGAGATCCACGGCGCCCACGGCTACCTCCTCGACCAGTTCCTGTGGGAGGGCACCAACCGCCGTACCGACGCCTACGGCGGCGACCCGGTGGCCCGCACCAAGTTCGCCGCGGAGGTCGTCGCCGCCGTCCGCGCCGCGGTCTCCCCGGAGTTCCCCGTCCTCTTCCGCTACTCGCAGTGGAAGCAGCAGGACTACGCCGCCCGCCTCGCCGAGACCCCCGAGGAGCTGGAGGCCATACTCACCCCGCTCGCGGCGGCCGGTGTCGACGTCTTCCACGCCTCCACCCGCCGCTACTGGCTGCCCGAGTTCGACGGCTCCGACCTGAACCTGGCCGGCTGGACGAAGAAGCTCACCGGCAAGCCGGTCATCAGCGTCGGCTCGGTCGGCCTCGACGGCGACTTCGTCAACGCCTTCCAGGGCGAGGGCTCCCCGGTCCAGGGCATCGACAACCTCCTGGACCGGCTGGAGGCCGACGAGTTCGACATGGTGGCCGTCGGCCGTGCGCTGCTCCAGGACCCCGAGTGGGCGGCCAAGGTCCTCTCCGACCGCTTCGACGAGCTGAAGCCGTACGACGCCTCCGCGGTGAAGACCCTGAGCTGACCGGCCCCCGCCGGACCGGCCCGGCTACAGGTTGCCCAGGGGCTCGATGTCGACCTTCACCGGCGTCCCCCACACCCGGAGCACCTCGTAGTCGGTGAACTCGTGGACGAGCCGGTACGCCATGGCGGGCCGGGACCCGCGGCGCTGGGCGGCGAGATACGCCTCCGCCTCGTGCCGGTCCCGGCGGGGCGTGCCGCACAACTGCCACTCCTGCCCGTTCCACAGCTCCGGCAGCCACCGCTGCTGGGGCTGTGGCCGGTCACCGCGGACGCCGTACCGGGACGGGGCGGAGGGGGCCGGCTCGCCCGGACGGGGCCTGCTGCCCTGGAACTCCGAGCGCCGTGCGGCCCGGCGCCGGGTCTCGCACAGCAGACACAGATCGGGGGCGCTCTCGTCCACGGGTCCCTGCGGGTGTTCGGGGCACCGGGTGGCGGGCGCACCGGTGGTGACACTCTCGTCCAGCAGGTCGAGGGCCCGCCGCAGGTCGTCCTTGATCTCGTGCAGCCGGGCGTCCGGCGTGTCGGCGGTCAGGGCCTCCCCGTGCTCCCCGAGCAGCCGGAGAGCCCGTCCGAGGGCGGTGAGCTGGGCGTGGTTCATATCGGTCGGTTGCCTCCTCCCCTCCATGGTGCCCTGACTCCGCTCGACACCGGCCCGAGACGGTTTCCCGGGCGGGCGCGGGCCGGGGCGGGCTCGTGATGGAGTGGGTCCTGTGACGACGACCTTCACGGCCCGCCTCCTCGATGGCCTGGGCCGCTTCAACGCCGCCCACCCGTGGGACCACAACGCCCATTACCACCGTTGGCTGTTACGGCAGTTGCCCCGCCGCTTCGGCACCGCCCTGGACGTGGGCTGTGGCAGCGGCGATCTGGCGCGGCTGCTGGCCGGCCGGGCGGAGTCGGTCCTCGGCGCGGACGCGGACCGCCGCATCCTGGCCCGCGCACGGGTGTCGACCAGGCCCGACTCTCCCGTCACCTACACCCTCGCCGCCGCGCCCGACGGCCTGCCCGCCGGCCCGTACGACGTGATCACCTGCGTCGCGGTGCTCCACCACCTTCCCTTCGCCGAGACCCTCACCCGGCTGCGGCGGGAACTCGCGCCGGGCGGCACCCTCGTCGTCGTCGGCTGTGCGCGGCCCGAGAGTCCCGTCGACCACGCGCTGGGTCTGGTCGCCGTACCGCTCAACGCGCTCACGGGGTGGGTGAAGACCCGGGGGCGCCGGGCGTTCGGCAGACCGGCATCCATGACCGCCCCCACCCGCGACCCCGAGATGACCTTCGCGGAGATCTCCCGTGAGGCCCGCCGTCTGCTGCCCGGGGCACGCCTGCGGCGCCGGCTCTTCTGGCGGTACACCCTCGTCTGGAGCGCGTGAGACGGCGGTGCGTCATGCCGCCGCGGTGACCCCGGGGCGGCGGGCGAAGCCGAACAGGTACGTCGCCGCGAAGCCCACCGCGTACCCGGTGAGCAGCCCGCCCCCGTAGACGGCCGCCGCCACCCCCGGCCCCCTGTTCCCCGCCAGCAGCGGGAACAGGGCCCAGCCGGACGGGCCGATGGCCGTGGCGCCGACCTTCGTGCCCAGCATGGCGAAGAAGCCGACGAACGCCCCGCCGGCCGCGCCGCCCGCGCAGGCGGTCAGGAACGGCCGGCCGAGGGGCAGGGAGACGCCGTAGATCAGGGGTTCGCCGACGCCGAGCAGGCCGGCCGGGAGCGCCGACCGGATCGTCGTACGCAGGGAGACGTCGTGGCGGAGACGGACGTAGACGGCGAGGGCCGCGCCGACCTGGCCCGCGCCCGCCATGGCCAGCAGCGGCAGCAGGACGGTGTAGCCCTGCTGGTCGATCAGGGTGGCGTGCAGCGGGATCAGGGCCTGGTGCAGGCCGAGCATGACCAGCGGGAGGAACAGGCCGCCGAGCACCAGTCCGGCCACGGCCCCGGTGGTCTCCAGGAGCCAGTTCGCGGCCGTGCCGATCGCCGTCGCCGTCGTCCCGGCCGCGTACATCAGGCCGTACAGCGTCAGCAGGCCGGGGACGAGGACGGTCACGGTGGGGGTGAGCAGGACGTCCAGCGCGCCCGGCACCCGGCCCCGGCACCACTTCTCCACCCGGGTCGCCAGGAACGCCGCCGCGAGCGCGCCGAGCACCCCGCCCTGCCCGGGCGCCAGCTGCACACCGAACGCCGTCACCTTCGCCACGCCCGGATACACGACGACGGCCGCCACCGCCCCGCCCAGCACGGGTGTGCCGCCGAACTCCTTCGCCGTGTTGTAGCCGACGAACACCGCGATCAGCGCCATGAAGGCGGAGGCGATCGCGGCGAGGGCGGGGGTGAGGCCGGGCAGCCAGCCGGCGTTCAGCAGCAGGCCGTTGAGGCCCGCGAGGATGCCGCAGCCGATCAGGGCGGGGATGAGCGGCACGAAGACGTTCGCGACGCGGCGCAGGGCGGTCTTGAACGGGGTGGCGTTCCGGCGCCGGATCACCTCCTTCAGCGCGGCCCCCGGCGGGGCGTCCGCCGGGGCCTCGTCCTGAGGGACGTTCAGCGTCACGCCCGGCGCGGCTGCCGGGACCGCGTCCCGCGGGTCCTTCGGCGTCGCTTCCCGCGGGGCCGCCGGGACTTCGTCCCGCGGGCCCTGCGGGACGGCCCCCGGCGGGACCCGGTCGCGCAGGGCGTCCTCCACCGCCGCCGTGACCTCTTCCACCACGCCCGGGCCGAGCACGATCTGCCAGCCGGGCCCGGCGGCCACCACCGCCAGCACGCCGGGCACGGCCCGCAGGGCCTCCTCGTCCCCGGCGGCCGGGTCGGCGAGGGTCAGCCGGAGCCGGGTCATGCAGTGGGCCACGGAGATGACGTTGGCCGGGCCGCCGACCCGGGCGAGGACGGCGGCGGCGGTGGAGGCGGGGTCGTTGCGCACGTCCCGAGCGTGCGGGTCAGCGGGGTGCGTGCGCCAGCGCGGCGCGCAGATGGCCGCCGGACTCCTCCAGAAGGCGGGCGGCCGTCGGGCCGTCGACCCCGGCGAGCAGGGCCAGGATGGCGGGTTTCACCTCGCCGCCGGTCTCCGTGAGGGCCTTCTCGATCTCGGCGTCGCCCGCGCCCGTGGCCAGGGAGACGATCCGGCGGGAGCGGGCCCGCAGCTTGTCGTTGGAGGCGCGCACGTCGACCATCAGGTTCCCGTACGTCTTGCCGAGCCGGATCATCGTGATCGTCGACAGCATGTTCAGCACCAGCTTCTGAGCCGTGCCCGCCTTCAGCCGGGTGGAGCCGGTGATCAGCTCCGGGCCCACGACGACCTCGATGCCGTGCTCGGCGGCGGTGGCCAGCGCGCTGTGCTCGTTGCAGGCCACGCCGATCGTCAGCGCGCCGAGCGCCCGGGCGTGCTCGACGGCCCCGACGGCGTACGGCGTCCGGCCGGAGGCGGAGACGCCGACCACGGTGTCGTCGGCGGTCAGCTTGAGCGCGTCGAGGTCCCGGCGGGCCAGCTCCGCGGAGTCCTCCGCGCCTTCCACGGAGGTGACCATGGCCGGGGGGCCGCCCGCGATCAGACCGACGACCTGGTCGGGGTCGGTGTTGAAGGTCGGCGGGCACTCGGAGGCGTCGAGCACGCCGAGGCGTCCGGCGGTGCCGGCGCCGGCGTAAACGAGTCGTCCGCCGCGGTTCATGCGTGCGGCCACGGCGTCGACGGCGGCGGCGATCCGGGGCAACTGGCCCGCCACGGCGGCGGGTACGCCCGCGTCCTCGCCGTTCATCAGACGGGCGATGTCGAGGGTGGGCAACCGGTCGATGTCGGCCAGCTCGGGACGGAAGGCCTCGGTGGTCAGCGAGGCCAGTTGGGTGCGCAGGTCATGAGAGGTCATACGGGGGGCGGCTCTCTCCGGTGACGTGTCCAAGGGGCGGTGAACCTACCTGGGGGCGCGGGGAACCGCGCGACCGGCCACGAGGGATCCGCGCATGCCCCACAACGCCCACTCCTACGGTCTAACGCGAAGCACTCCGGTGCCGGTGCGCCAGCGCCTCGTATGAGGCGGCCAGCGCCGGCGCCGCGGTCTCGTAGGTCCGCTGCGCCACGCCCACGAACAGGCAGTCCACCACCAGCAGCTGGCTCGTCCGCGAGGACATCGCGGCCGGCCGCAGCTCGGTCTCCCGTGAGGTGGCCGTGGTCAGCACGTGGTCGGCGTACTGGGTGACCGGTGAGTCCGGGCGCCCGGTGACGGCCACCGTCGTCGCCCCGCGTTCGAAGGCCACCCGCAGCGGTTCGATGACGTCCCCGGTCGATCCGGAGTGCGTGATGGCGATCGCCACGTCGCCCGAACGGAGCTGCACCGCGTTGGTCACCGCGAGGTGCGGGTCGCTGTGCGCGTGGGCTATGACCCCTATCCGCAGCAGCTTCTGGGTGAGGTCCTGTGCGACGAGCCCGGACGCCCCGATGCCGTACACATCGGTGCGCCGGGCGGCGGCCAGTGCGGTGACGGCCGCGCCCAGCTGGACGGTGTCGAGTCCGGCGGCCGTGTCGGCGAGGGTCTGCTGCTCCTCGTAGGCCAGCTTGGCGACGACGTCGGCGAGGGGGTCGTCCACCGCGATGTCGGTGGTGATCACGGGGGCGCGTCCGGACTGCTGCTGGGCGGCGAGCCCGGCGAGGGCGAGTCGCAGGTCGCGGTAGCCCGGATAGCCGAGCAGCCGGGCGGTGCGGACCACGGTGGCCTCGCTGGTGCCGGTGAGTTCGGCGAGACCGGTGACCGTGAGGGCGGCGCAGCCGGCCGGGTCGCCCGCGACGGCCTCGGCGACGCGCTGCATGGACCGGGTCATGGACGGGGCGAGCGTGCGCACCTTGGCGGCGAGCGAGCCGCCCGGACTGCCGAAACTTTCCTTCACGTCCTGGGTCACGAATGAAAGATATTTTCGGTTCGGTGTTGCGGTCAAGAGTGCGCACAATGGGGGGCATGGACCCCATCAGCCCCCTTGAGCAGGCGTTGCACGCGGCCCGCGCCCTGGTGCTCGCGGATCTGGTCGCCGGCGAGGTCGCGGAGGCGGATGTCGTCTCACTGGTGGAGGACTCCATAGTCCAGCGGCGCTGGTGGGTCGAACAGTGGCCGGACGGCATGGCCTTCGTCGCCGGACTGGTCGCCCAGGACGTGCAGGACGCGCTGCTGGAGAAGTACGGCCGCTGGCCGCTGTGCCCGGTGTGCGGCTCGGGCGACCCGCACGCGCTGGACGTGGAGCCGGAACTGGGCCCGGATCCCCACTGGGTGTGCCACAAGGTGGGGGTGAGGGTCGCGTCGGTCGGCTCGCTGGGCTCGGCCACGGGCGGAGCGCCGACCTCGTGAGGTGCCCGTGACGCTCTACATCGACCCGCCGACCTGGCCCGGCCACGGGCGGCTCTGGTCGCACCTGGTCAGCGATGTGTCGTACGACGAACTGCACCGGTTCGCCGCCGGTTTGGGCATGCCCCGGCGGGCCTTCGACGGCGACCACTACGACGTGCCGTCCCACCGGTACGCGGACGCGGTGGCCGCCGGCGCGGTCCAGGTCAGCAGCCGCGAGGTGGTGCGACTGCTGAAGTCCTCCGGGCTGCGCCGGCCGAAGGGGCGTCAGGCGCGGCGGATGTAGAGCCGGAGCCCGGCGTCCGTGTCGTGCTCGTCGTGGGCGGTCCGCTCCTGCTCCACGGTCGCCCGGGTGAAGCCCGCCCGGGACACCACGGCTTGCGAGGGCAGGTTGTCCCCCTCGATCGAGGCGAGGACCGTGTCGACGTCGTCCCGGGCCAGCGCCCACTCGGTCAGGGCGGCCAGCGCCTCGGTGGCGTAGCCGTTGCCGCGGGCGTCCTCGACGAGGTCGTAGCCGATCTCCACCCGGCCCTCATCGTCCGGGGCGCCGTGGAATCCGATGCCGCCGACGGCCCGTCCGTCCTCGCGTCGTACCAGGGCGAAGACCCCGAACTCCGGCCGGTGGACGCCCGCTTCGTACGCCTTCAGCAGGAAGCCGCCGGCCTCGCGCGTGCCCTGGTACGGCCCGCCCTGGAGCCACGCGAAGCCGCCGTCGCCGCCGAGGGTCAGGTCACGGGCGGCGGCGGGGTGGATGCCGACGAGGTCGAGGCGGCCGGCGGTGATGACGAGGTTGTTGTACCAGGTCCACTCGGTGACCGGGGCGCGGCCGGGCAGCTCGCCGCGGCCGGTGGCCCACAGCAGGGTCGGCCAGGGCGCGGGGCCGGGCTGGACATGCGGGAAGAGCCGGCTCAGGACGGACTCGGCGAGGTCGGCGGGCGGCTCGAAGGCGAGGCCGAGGCCCTGGGCGATGTCGTGGGTGTGCAGCAGCGCCTCGGTGACGCCCATCGCGGCGAAGCCCTCGCGGTCGGCGCTGCCGAAGGGGGCGGGGTGGAAGGCGCGCACGCCGGGCGGTGCGGTGCGCACGGCGGCGGCCAGCAGGGCACCGGTCGCCTCGATCACCTGGAGCAGACCGGCGTTGTCGGTGCCCTCGGGGAGGGTGATGCCCAGCGGCAGACGGCCCTGGGCGCGGCCGGCCAGGCGGCTCGCGTACGCGGCGAAGTCCTCGGCGATGTGGAACGCCGTGGTGCGGCAACTCCAGTCGAGACGCCCGGCGTCCACTGCCGCCCAGTCCCGGTCCAGCGCCCCGCGCAGTGCCGCCGTGCAGCTCGCGACAGCCGCCTCCACCTGGTCCCCGCTCATCGTCCGCATGCGCGCACAGTACGGGCGCGGCGGTCTCAGGTCGACAGCATTTCCAGCTCGGCGGCGAGGTTGTGGCGGGCGGTGGCCTCCCAGTGCTCGCGGCCGTACGGGGTCCGGAACAGACGGGGGAGGCCGAGGAGTTGGCGCAGCACCGCCGAGCGTCCCTCGCGGAAGGCCGCGCTCGGGACGAAGTGGTACTCCTCGCGGACCTCGGCGGTGTAGGCGGCGTACGCCGAGGGGGGCGCGGCCAGGATCGCGAGGTCGGCGTCGCACAGCACCTGGCCGTCGCGGTCGTCGTCGGCCGGGTCGTGGGTGACGGTGAGCCGGACCAGCCGGGCCACCTCGGCCGTCCTGGCCTCCGGCACCCCGGCCTCCGGCAGGGCGCGCTCGGCCAGCCGCGCGGACCGCTCCTCGTTCTCGGACCGGTCGGGAAGGTAGACGGCGTCGTGGAACCAGGCGGCCAGGCGGACGACGTCCGGGTCGGCGGCGTACGTCTCCAGGACGTCGACGTGGTCGAGTACGGCGGTGAGGTGGGCCACCGTGTGGTACCGGCGCTGGGGCTCCTGCCAGCGGGCGAGCAGGTTGTCGGCGTAGGCGGCCGGGTCGGGGCCGCCGCCGGGGGCGCGGGCCGCTTCCAGGGCGCGGGCGAATCGGAGGCGCAGGGCGTCGAGGTCGGCCATGGCCCCCATTCTCCCGCTCTTCCGCGCGGGCCGGGGCCGGTGTGCCGCGCGAAGGCGCTCGGCCGGTGCGCTCCGCGGCGGCTTTCGGCCGGTGTGCCGTGTGCCGTGTGCCGGATCGGCGGGCGGCGTGCTTCGGTGTCTACCGGCCGCCCGTCGGCGCCCCTAGCGTGATCCCCATGACGGACATGCTGCGAGCACGCGATCCGCAACTCCCCGGGCGGCTGCTGGCCGCCGAGCGCGACGCCCTCGTCCCCCTGCTGCGGTCCCTGCCCGACACGGAGTTCGCGCTGCCGGTGGCGGCGTGTCCGGGCTGGTCGGTGCGGGATGTGCTGGCGCACTGTTCGGCCGCGCTGACCCGGGTGGTGGAGAACCGGTTCGAGCGGGGCGTGTTCTCGCCCGAGTCGAACGACCGGGACATAGCCGAGCGGGCCGACTGGACGCACGCGCAGGTCGTGGACGAGCTGGAGCGCGGGATGACCGGGGCGGGGCCGGTGATCGCCCGGACGGACGGGGGCCTGGACATCCTCGGGCTCGGCGAGTGGGTGCACGCCGGGGACGTGCGGGACGCGCTGGGGGCGCCCGGGGCGTACGCGGGGGCCGCGCTGCCGGACGCGCTGGTCCTGCTGGCCCGGGTCACCCGGGAGCGGGGGCACGTGCCGCTGCACGCCGACCTGGACGACGTGGACGAGCCGCTGCGGTTCGGGGCGAGGGCCGGGGACGGGCCGCCCGCCCGGTACCTCGGCGACGCCGCCACGCTCGTGCGGCTGTACGCGGGACGGCCGGTGACCGGTGCGGACTACGAGCTGGCCGGGGTGCGGGAGGGGGAACTGAACATCTTCGGATGAGTGAGGGCCCCATGGCGCCCGGGGACCGGCGTACTCTTGAATTGGACTAGACCTGTAGTCGCCCGATGAATGCCGATGAATGGGGTGCCATGAGCAAGCGTGCAGTCCTGGAGGTGATCGCCCTCGACGTCGAGGACGCGGTCGCCGCCCAGGCCGGAGGCGCGGACCGGCTGGAGCTGGTCACCGATATGGCGGCCGACGGGCTCACTCCCTCGCCCGTCACCGTCGCCGCGATCCGTGCCGCCGTCGACATCGACCTGCGCGTGATGCTCCGCCTCGCGGACGGGTTCGCGGCCGGTGACGTGGACCGCCTGGTCGGCGTGGCGGGCGAGATGCGGCAGGCCGGCGCCGACCAGTTCGTGCTCGGGTTCCTCGCCGAGGACGGCGGGGTCGATCTGGCCGCGGTGGAACGGGTCGCCGGCGCGCTCGGCGGCTGCCGGTGGACCTTCCACCGGGCGATCGACCGGGCCGCCGACCGGGACGCCCTGCGCAAGCAGCTCGCCGACCTGCCCGGTCTGGACACCTACCTCACCGCAGGCTCCGCCGCGGGCGTGGACGACGGCCTGCCCACACTGCTCACCGAGGCGGCGCACGGCGGCGAACCCGGGTACGAGCAGCAGATCCTGGTCGGCGGCGGACTGCGCCTCGCTCATGTGCCGCAGCTCCGGGCCGGCGGTCTCCGGGCGTTCCACATCGGCGGCGCGGCCCGCCCCGACGGCTGGCGGGGACCGGTCTCGGCCGACGCGGTCGCCCAGTGGCGCTCGGTGCTGGACGGGGACGCCGGTTAGCCGGGCCTAGCGGTTCCGGCCGCGCGGGGCGTGCTCCCGGGCCGTATGCGGGGCGGGTGCCGGGAAGCCGGCCGGGTTGACGCGGGCCTGGTCGGCGAGGAGGTCGGCGAAGGCGACGGTGAGGGAGTCGGGGCGGCTGCGGGTGTAGGCGGTGACGGTGCGGCAGACCGGGGGATCGGGACGGAGCACGACGCCGTCGAAGTGGGGCGGGACGATGTTGGCGGGCACCAGGGCCGGGCCGAGTCCGGCGGCCGCGAGCAGGGGTGCCGCGGAGGTCTGTTCGGCGCGGACCGCCGCTCGCGGACGGAAGCCCGCCTGGGCGCAGACGCGGTCGAGCAGATCGGCGAGGCCGTTGTCGGGGGCGTAGTGAACCCAGGCGCGGTCGGCGAGGTCGGTGAGGGCGATGGTGCCGGACGGGTGTCCGGCCGGTGGATCGTCGGCGGGCAGGACGATCGCGAACTCCTCGACACCCAGCTCGCGGATCGGTCCTTCCCAGGCGGCGGGCGCGGGGCCGATCGCGAGGTCGGCGCGGCCGGCGGCCATGGCGGCCTGGAGCCGGTCGGCGTGCGGGTACTCGCGCAGCCGGATCCGTACACCGGGGTGGCGGTGGTGCCAGGCGCGCAGCACGGGCGGCAGGATGCCGAGGCTGACCGAGTAGATGGCGGCGACCTCCAGCTCGCCCTCCTCCAGACCCGCCGTGCGCCGTGCCACCGTGTGCAGGCGTTCGGCCTCGGCCAGTGCGGCGCGGGCGTGCGGCAGGACCGCCCGGCCCATCGGGGTCAGCCGCACCGAGCGCGGCAGGCGTTCGAGGAGTGGGCCGCCGACTGTGCTCTCCAGGGCCCGCATCTGGTGGGAGAGCGCGGGTTGGGTCACGTGCAGCCGCTCGGCCGCGCGGGTGAAGGAGCCGGTGTCCACCACGGTGACCAGGTATTCGAGCTGCCGGAGCGTCGGAATCGCCATGAGTGGATTTTATCGCTGTGGTGATGAGCAAGCCTTGGACTTATCGCTGGCGCCCGAGAGAGGGTCGTGGTGCGACCGCCGCGGGGAGCAGGGAGCGGCCGGACAACCGATGACTCGAAGGAATTCCTCATGTTCGATGGCACGCCTCTCAAGGGGCAGCGGCTTGTCGTGGTGGGCGCGGGTTCGCGCACCGGGCGCGCGCTCGCCAAGGCCGCCTCGGCGGCCGGCGCCGCGCTCGTGCTGGCCGGTCCGGATCCGCGCAAGCTGGAGTGGACGGCTGGTGAGCTGTCCGGGCCGTCCGAGGTGCTCGCGCTCGACCTCGCCGACGAGCGGTCGAT
Organism: Streptomyces sp. NPDC038200; assembly: GCF_055600785.1. Taxonomy (NCBI): domain Bacteria; kingdom Bacillati; phylum Actinomycetota; class Actinomycetes; order Kitasatosporales; family Streptomycetaceae; genus Streptomyces; species Streptomyces sp. NPDC038200. The sequence continues at coordinate 1,044,887 of NZ_JBVJYH010000001.1, read as the reverse complement.
CGCCGACTTCGCCGGGGCGGTGGGCGGGTTCGACCACCTGGTCTCCACCGCCGCGATGCCCGCCAACGGCCCGCTGCGGGACCTCGTACCGGCCGATGTGCAGCGGGCGTTCTCGGCCAAGGTGATCGGGCCGCTGCTGCTGGCCAAGCACCTGGCCGGGCAGGTGCCCGAGAGCGGTTCGTTCACGTTCTTCTCCGGGGTCGCCGCCTGGCGGCCGGCGCCCGCGCGCACCGTGATGGCCACCACCAACGGCGCGCTGGCCTTCCTGGTGCAGGCGCTGGCGGTGGAGATCGCCCCGGTCCGGGTGAACGCGGTCTCCCCCGGCATCGTCGACACCGGCTCCTGGGACGGTCTGGGCGTGGACAAGCCGGCGTTTCTGCGGGGTGTGGCCGAGCGCAACCCGGCCCGCCGGGTGGGCAGCCCGGAGGACCTGGTCAAGGCCGTGTTCTACGCCATCGACAACCCCTACGTGACCGGCACCGTGCTGCACGTCGACGGTGGTGGCCGCCTTGCCTGACCGGTGCCCCGCCGGCGGCGGTCGACCACCCCTGAACCGTCGAGCGTGACCGGCTTGCTCAACGTGACCGGCTTACTCAAGGAGCACTCCTCATGCGTTCGCGCATCCTCATCCGTACCGCCGCCCTCGCCGCTGCGGCTGCCGTCGCCTGCCTGGCCGGTGGCGCCGCTGCCGCCACCTACGGCCACGGCCACCACCATGCCTCGCACGCCTGGCCGCAGCGCCTGATCGACCGCTCGCCCGGCCTGGTCCAGCCGCGGGCGATCACCGTCGACCACTCGATCGGCGAGAAGCGCGCTGCCCAGGAGGTCCACCTGGCCCAGCAGCTGTACACCTTCTGGAACACCGGGCAGCGCACGTACCTGGACGCCGCCGTCAGCCCCCGGTTCAGGGACAACACCCTGCCCGCCGGCCGCCCGCAGGGCCCCGCCGGGCCGGTCTTCGCCTCGAAGAACTTCCGCGCCGCCGTGCCTGATCTGACCTGCGAGCTGTCCGACCTGCTGGTCACCGGCGACAAGATCACCGCCCGGCTGGTCTTCCGCGGTCACTTCACCGGCTCCTTCAACGGCGTCCGGGGCAAGGGCCAGAGCGTCGACTTCGACGCCATCGACATCCAGCACGTCGGCACCGAAAAGATCGTCGAGGACTGGCACATCGAGGACAACGAGGCCCTGCTGACCCAGCTGGGCGTCAAGGGCTGACGCCTCTCCTCCCGCGCGCCGGCGAAAGGGTCCCCCGCGCAGCCGCCCGTTGCGGCGGATCCGGTCGCGGTGTCAGTTCTTCACCGGGTGCAGGCAGAGCGTGCTCTCGCCGTCCACGCTGTACTGGAGATGGGCGATGTAGTCGCCGGTCGCGCAGTAGCCGTCCTTCGGCTCGGTGATGAGGTACTGGGCGTCCGCGGAGTCGCAGGGGACGTTCCTGAGGTCCTGGTGGGGCCACTCGCGGTCGTTGTGCGCGCACGCCCCGACCGAGAGCGGATCGCGGTTCTTCCTGGGCTGGAACTTGACCCCGCTGCCCTCCTCGGTCGACCCGCCGACGAGGATCAGCACGGGAACGGCGACCACCAGCGCGGCGAGCGCGGCGAGCGGGACGAGTCCGATCAGGCCGGCCGGCCGCCTCAGCAGCGGGCGGCCGGGGTCCAGCGGCGGGCGCCAGGCGGCCGTGGCCGGCGGCGGCAGCTTGCGGACGCGGGCCAGTGCGCCCAGGTTGAGCAGTAGGACGACCGGGGTGATGAGCATCGACAGCGCTCCCCACCAGCCGCGCACCAGGGTGTCCGACTGCATCTGCCGGAACACGGCCAGCCCGCAGGTGCGGCACAGCACGCCCCGGCGCCGCAGGAACCGCATGATCACCACCATGCCCTGGTGCCCGCGCACCGTCACCGGCGTGGCCGGCATCGCCCCGCACACCTCGCACCCGGGTCCGGGGCCGGGTCCGGGCGGATACGGCGCCGGCTGCTGGTAGGGGCCCGGCGGTTGCAGGTACGGGCCCGGCTGCTGCTGGTAGGGGCCCGGCTGCTGCTGGTACGGGTGCTGCGCGGGGTGCGGGAACGGCGTACTCAACGGGAGCCTCTCCAGGGGGACATGCCGGAACGGCTCAGCACCCTACTCGGCGAGCTGCGCGGGCAGCGGGGCCGAGTGCGTCACGATCAGGCCCGACACCGCACGGGTCAGCGCCACGTACAGGCGGCGCAGCCCCGTGCGTTCGTCCGGCTCGTCGTCCACCACGGCCCGCGGCTCGTCCAGCACCACGTAGTCGTACTCCAGACCCTTGGCGAGCGAGGCCGGGACCAGGGTGAGGCGGGTCTCGCGGGTGGTCTCCTCACCGGGGGCGAGGCAGGGGATCCCGGCCGCCGTCAGTGCCTCGGCGAGGGCCGGGACCCGGGCGTCGGCGGCGATCAGACCGGTCGAGCCCTCGTTGCGCAGCAACCGGGCGCAGGCGGCGACCACTTCGGCCGTCTCCGTGACCGTGCGGACCTCGAAGAACCCCGGGTTCTCCCGGACGGAGGCGACGGGGGCGAGGCCGGGCGCGATGTGCGGAAGCAGCCGGGAGGCGTACGCGATGACGTCCGTCGGCACGCGGAAACCGGCGGTCAGCTCCTCGACCGCCCCCTCCGGCTTGCCGAGGTGCCCCAGCGCCTCCGCCCAGCTCCGGGTCGCCCACGGGGTCGTGCCCTGCGCGAGGTCGCCCAGCACGGTCGCGCTGCCGGTGGTGCAGCGGCGGCCGACGGCCCGGTACTGCATCGGCGACAGGTCCTGCGCCTCGTCCAGGACGACATGCCCGAGCGAGTGGGTGCGCTGGATCAGGTCGGCCGCCTCGTCGATCAGCACGGTGTCCGCCGCCGACCACTTCGCCGACTTCACGCTGCGCACCGGCTTGGCCCACAGGATCGTCTTCTGCTCGTCCTCGTCGAGGAGCCCGGCGGCGTGCTCGGCGAGGAACTCGGCGTCGGAGAGCAGCCGCAGCACGAGCTTGGCCGGGTCCACGGCCGGCCAGAGGGCCTTCACCGCCGCCTTCACCGCGCTGTTGCGGGCGACCGCGTCCTGCACCCGGTCGTCCGGGGCCTCCCCGGCCCGCTCCATCTGCACCAGCACCGCGTGCGCGATGCGCTGCGGCAGGGCCTCCCGGGCGGCTCCGTAGCGGATGTCCCGGGCCAGCAACTCGCGGACCAGCTCCTCCAGTTCGTACGCCGGGATCCGCCAGCGGCGGGAGCCGCGCACGACCACGACGGGTTCCGTGGGCAGCGACACCTGGGCGTACAGCGCCCGGCGCAGCACCTCGGCCATCCGGGCGTCGCCCTTGACGATCGCGGCGGCCGCCTCGTCCGCGCCGCGCACCTCGACATGGGCGACCAGGTCGTCCACCGTGGCCTGCTGCACGGTCAGCTCGCCGAGGGCGGGCAGGACCTGCTCGATGTAGTGCAGGAAGGACCGGTTCGGCCCGATGACCAGGGTGCCGGTGCGGGCGAGCCGCTCCCGGTGGGCGTAGAGCAGATACGCGACCCGGTGCAGGCCGACGGCGGTCTTTCCGGTGCCGGGGCCGCCCTGGACACAGACCGTGCCGCCGAGCCCGCTGCGGACGATCTCGTCCTGCTCGGGCTGGATGGTGGCGACGATGTCCCGCATCGGGCCGACGCGCGGCCGCTCGATCTCCTGCTGGAGGAGCTTGCTGGTGGTGGCGGCCCCCTCGGCCGGGTCGGAGAGGTGCTCGTCCTCGTAGGCGGTCAGATCGCCGCCGGTGTAGCCGAAGCGGCGGCGCAGTCCGATGTCCATGGGGTTCTTCTTGGACGCCCGGTAGAAGGGCTGGGAGACCGGCGCACGCCAGTCGATGACCATGGGGTCGCCGTCGGCGTCGTGCACATGCCGCCGCCCGATGTAGAACCGCTCGCCCTCGGCGCCCTCCGCCTGCTCCGCGCCCGGGGCGTGCAGATAGTCGAGCCTGCCGAAGAACAGCGGGGTGTCGCTGAGATCGGCCAGCGCCTTGATCCGGTCGTCGATCTGGCGGGCGAGCACCTCGGCGTTGACCCAGTTCGCGGTGACGTCCCGGATGTCCAGGGCCTCCACGTCCTCGCGCATGGCGCGCAGGGCGGACCGGGACGAGGCGAGGTGGGAGCGTTCCCGGGAGAGGGGGTCGGCCGACCGGTCGGTCGGCAGGCCGGCGGGCGTTTCGTGAGCGGGCGCGGACAAGGGGGTGCCTCCGGTGGACCTGCTGCGTGGCTACGACGACGGTGCCGTCCGGTTTCCGGCCGGGCGGCGGCACTCCGGGGGGAGGCGGGCAAGAGAGAGGATTTTAGTGACAGGGTGTCGCGGGCGCCAATGGATTTTCGCGCGGCGCGCGACCCGCCCGGCCTTCCGGTCTGCTGTCCGGCCGGCTGTCCGGCCGGGCTGTGTGGCCGGGCCGTCCGGACGGGCTTCCGATCTGGGTTGTCCTGGTTCCCCCTAGGGGACGCGCCCGTCCGGCGTAGGGGAGGCGGTCCACCTCGGGGCCTACGCGAGGCTTCGCGGAACCGGACCCGTGGACCGATGCGCGTCCCGTGCCCGAAGTTCCACCATGGAGGCATGAGCGCAGCAACCCTCACTCCAGCTCCTGTCCGCCCCCCGTCCGGTGCCACGGCCGTGGACGGCCCGCATCACCACCCGCTGGGCAACGCCCTGCGCGCCGTCAAGGTGTTCGTGGAGGCCGCGTTCGGCGTCCTCATCCTCGGCGAGTACGGCGAGGAGGCGGGCGTACACCGCAGGTGACCGCATAGGGTCACGTCCGTGCGGAAACGGACGGCCCTGCTCCTTCTCGCCCTCTCCCTCGCCTCCTTCGTCACGCTGTGCGTCCTGCGCGGCGCACCCATGGCCGACCTTCTCGTCTACCGCGCCGAGGGCGCGGCCGTGGCCCACGGCACCGACCTGTACGGCTTCACCGTCACCGCGTGGCACCTCCCGGCGACCTACCCGCCCTTCGCGGCGATCCTGTTCGTCCCGGCGGCCTGGCTCCCCGTGCCGGCTCTGAAGGCGGCCTTCCTGGCGGGCAACGCGCTCCTGCTCGCCCTCCTGGTCGCCCTCTCCGCCCGCCTGGCGTCCCGCACCCCGCCCCTGCCCCTGCTCTGCGCCGCCACCGCCCTCGCCGTCTGGCTGGAGCCGGTCTTCCAGACACTCCTGTACGGCCAGATCAACCTGGCCGTCGCCTGCCTCGCCCTGTGGGACCTGACCCGCCCGGCCGGCGCCCGCGCCCACGGCCTGGCCGTCGGCGTCGCGACCGGGATCAAGCTCACGCCGGCCGTCTTCGTGGTCTATCTGCTCCTGCGCGGGCGCACCCGGCAGGCGGCCACGGCGGCGACCGGCTTCGCGGCCACGGCCCTGCTCGGGTTCCTGCTGCTCCCGGCCGCGAGCACGGACTTCTGGACCCGGCGGCTGTACGAGACCGGCCGGGTGGGCAAGGCGTGGATCGTGGACAACCAGTCCCTCCAGGGCCTCGTCGCGCGGGCGCTGCACGATCCCGCGCCGGGCCTCGCCTGGGCGCTGCCGGCGGCGGTGGTCGCGGTGGTGGGCCTCGGGCTGGCGGGCCGGGCCCGCCGGGAGAGTCACGGCATCCTGCTGGCCGCGTTCACGGCCCTGCTGGTCTGCCCCATCAGCTGGACCCACCACTGGGTGTGGTGCGTCCCGCTGCTCGCGGTGCTGTGGGCCGAGGGCCGCACGCGCACGGCCGCGCTGGTGGCCGTCGTCTTCACCGCCCGCACGATGTGGCTGGTGCCCCACGAGGGCGACCTGGACCTGGAACTGCCGTGGTGGCAGCAGCCGTTGGCAGCCGCTTACTGCCTCCTGCCGCTCGGGCTGCTCATCTCGTATGACAGCATGATCAGCCGTTGTCCGATCCTTTCGACCGAGCAAACGGGGAAACCAGCATGCCTGTCTCGACGCACTCGATCCGCAAGGCGGTGAGCGGTCTGACCGCGGTCACCGCCCTCGCCCTCGGCGCCACCGTCCTGGCCGCGCCCAGCGCCTCTGCCGTCGGCTCCTCCGCCTGCACCAAGAACATCAAGGACCGCACCCTGCAGGTCGTCCAGTGGGACCACGCCGACATGTACACCAGCCCCAGCTTCAAGTCCAAGGTGAAGAAGTCCGTCTTCGCGGGCAGCAACGTGCGGGTGTACTGCACCGCGAAGAGCGGCTCCTGGTTCTACGGCAAGTCCGGCAAGACCAAGGGCTGGATGGAGGAGCACGCCTTCTTCTAGGCCGTACCCTCACGGCCCTCCCGGCCCGACGGCGCGGGAGGGCCTTGTCGGCCGCGACACTGCCAGGCCCCGGAAGGAACGGCCGTAACCGTTCCCACTCCGCTCCCACTCCGCGTCCGACGGATCACCGCGTTCTCCCCGCCCCACACCGGGAAGAACAAGCAGGTCAAACGACGGTTACATGATCGACCCGACAGCTCCGGGGCTCGGGGGACTGCGAGGCCGACCCCGGGGGGTGGCCGAACACGCGCGTAAGGCCGATCACGGAGTCGGCGTCGCAGTTCTCCGAGCCCCTGATGAGGATGAGACCGTGCCGTAGGCCCGGAGGGTGTCGGCCGGGTCGCCGGGGCGGCCTCGCAGAGTGGCGTCCAGAAAGGCGAGGGTGGCCGCGGCGACGACGCGCGGGCTCTCGGTGCGGCCCAGGGTGCCGACGATCGAGGGCACCGGCGGCAGGTAGAGCGGGCCGTCCGTGAAGGTGAGGTGCCCGGCGCCGGGGACGGTGAGCCGGTAGCTCTTCGCGGTGCTGTGCTCGAGGGCCTCGGTCAGCCGGGGCAGGTAGCGCGGGTCGGTGCCGGCGGTGATCTCCTGGGTGAGCGCGAGCGCCGGCTGCTCGAGGGCGGGCGCGGTGGGGCCGTGGGGGTAGCCGTCCAGGTCGACGACGGCGTCGAACCGGCGGTCCTGCCGGGCCGCCTGGAGGGCGGCGGCTCCGCCCAGGGAGTGGCCGGCCACCGCGGCGCGGCCGGTGTCCAGGCGTCCGGTCAGCGGGTCGGCGGTCTCACCGCGGTCCAGTCGCTCCAGCTGGGAGAGGACGAAGCCGAGGTCGGCGGCCCGAACGGCGGTCCAGCCGGCGGCCAGCTCCTCGTCCTTGTCGCGGTCCCCGGAGGAGGCGGTGGTGGCGCGGATCGTGCGGCCGTCGGCGAGGACGACGACGGCGGAGTCGTACGGGTGGTCGAGGGCGGCGACCAGGTAGCCGTGGCTGGCCAGCTCCTCCGCCCAGGCGGTGTTCTGGAACCGCACCCCGCCCGACCCCGGGGAGAAGAGGACGACCGGGAACCGCTCTCCCCCGCCGGCCACCGGGGCGTCGACGACCGCGCGGCTGCGGGCCCTCGGGACGCCGTCGACCAGGAAACCGGGCAGGCCGACCCCGTCGGCGAGGGCCTCGGAGACGGTCCGCGCCTCGCCCTCCGTGCGTCCCAGGTACTGGGCCCGAGGGACGCCCGCAGGGCTCTTCTGCGCCGGGTACCAGAGCTGCACCACGACCGTGCGCCGGTCGTCCGGATCGGCGGTGAAGCCCTCCGGGCGGAGCGGGTCGGTCCACTGCACCACCCGGGTGCCGACCGCGAAGGCGCCTGTCGGCTCGGGGAAGACGGGCACGGGGAAAGCCCAGGCGGCTACCGGGCCGGTGGCGATCAGGCCGGCGCAGGCCAGCGATCCCGGCAGGGCCAGCCACCAGCGGGCCCGCCACGCGGGTCGGCCCGCACCGCGCCGCAGCAGGGGCGGGAGGGCGAACGCCGAGGCGACGGCGGCGCCGACCAGGACCGGCAGCATCTGCCAGCGGATCCCCGCGATGCCCAGCACGATCGCCGACGGTACGAGGGCCGCCCCCGCCACGACGGTGACGGGCCGGCGGGCGGCCGGGGGGAGCCAGCGCGCCACCAGCAGCGCGACGGCGCCCAGCAGGACGAGGACTTCCGGAAGGGACAGGAACAGGCCCGGGATGGTTTCGGTCACCCGGCCATGCTCGGCACCGGGCCCGCGCCGCCGCATCGGCCCCGGGGCGCCGCCGACTGCGACCGGAGTGGCAACCGGGCACCCCGGATCGGCGGCCGGCCTGCGACCGCGGGAGGTGGCGGGTCTCCTCCTGTGGTCGTACCCCGGCACATTGCGCTCCGACGCCGGGCTCATGTGCGGCGCGGACCCGCGGCCTACGCTGCGGCTGTACGCGGTGGCGGCCCCGGCCGGGCCGTCACGACGACCGATCGGCGGAGAGGTGTGACGGTGCGCCACCGGGACCGGGTGCCAGCCCTGGTGGGGGACTCGGTGCTGCCGGCGCTGCTCCTGCTCAACGTCCTGACCACGTACCCGGCCCGGGAGCTGCCGGTGGCGGTGGCGCTCACCGCCGCCCTGGCGCTGCCCCTGGTGGGGCGGCGCCGGGCCCCGCTCGCGGTGTTCGCCGCCGTCGTGGCCGCGGCCTTCGTCCAGTGGCTGGTGGACGTCCAACTGCCCGCGGACATCGCCCTGCTGGTGGCCCTGTACACGGCGGCCGCGCACACGGGCCGGCGCGGCACGCTGCTCGCCGCCGCCGTCGTGGAGGGCGGGGCCGTGCTGGCCTGCCTGCGCTGGGCACCGAACGGCGCGTTCCCGACCCCGTTCGTCGCGCTCACCGCGACGGTGGTCGCCGCCGCCGTCCTCGGGGTGAACGTGCGGACCGGCCGGGCCTACCTCGCCGCCGTACAGGAGCGGGCCGGACGGCTGGCGCTGCACCAGGAGCAGCAGGCGCTGCTGGCCGTCGCCGAGGAGCGGGCCCGGATCACCCGCGAGATGCACGACATCGTCACCCACAACCTGTCCGTCATGGTCGCGCTCACCGACGCCGCCGTGTACGCGCAGCACAGGTCCCCGGACCGGGCCACCGCCGCGATGCTGCAGATCTCCGAGACGGGCCGGCAGGCCCTCACCGACATGCGGCGCTCGCTCGGCGTCCTGCGGTCCGACGAGCCGGACGCCGAGCGCCACCCGCTGCCCGGCATCGCCCAGTTGGAGGCGCTCGCCGACCAGATGGCCGTCGCCGGGCTGCCGACCGGCCTGGAGGTCCGCGGCGGCCACGCGCATGTGCCGGCCACCGCACAACTCACCGTCTACCGCCTGGTGCAGGAAGCGTTGACCAACACCCTCAAGCACACCCCCGCCGGCACCCGCGCGACGGTCCTGGTCGAGTGCTCGGCCGGGAGCGTCGGCGTGGAGGTCACCGACAGCGGCCCCCGGCCGGCGCTTCCCGCCGCCGCACCGTCCGGTCACGGCATCCCCGGCATGCGCGAGCGCGCGGCCGCCTACGGGGGGACGCTGTGGGCCGGACCGCTTCCGGGCGGCGGCTGGGGTGTGCGGACCCGGCTCCTGCTCGACAGCGGCGGGACGGGCGCCGTATGACGATCCGCATCGTGATCGCCGACGACGAGGCGCTGCTCCGGATGGCCTTCGGCACGGTCCTGGAGGCCCAGCCCGACATGGCGCCGGTCGGCGAGGCCGCAGACGGCGCCCAGGCCGTCCGCCTCTCCCGGGAGCTGCGGCCCGACGTCGTACTGATGGACGTTCGGATGCCCGGGACGGACGGGATCGAGGCGACCCGGCAGGTCGTCGAGGTCTCCCCGGGGAGCAAGGTGCTGATCCTGACCACCTTCGACCTGGACGCGTACGCCTTCGCCGCGCTCGGCGCCGGGGCCTCGGGCTTCCTGCTGAAGAACACCCGGCCCGAGGAGCTGCTCACCGCGATCCGGAACGTCGCGGCGGGCGACGCGGTGCTCTCCCCGCGGATCACCCGGCGCCTGCTGGAGGACTTCCGTCCGCACCTGGCCGGCGGGGGCACCGCCGTCCGCGACGAGCGGCTGGACCGGCTCAGCGCCCGGGAGCGCGAGGTGCTCGTCGAGGTCGGCCGCGGCCTGTCCAACGCCGAGATCGCGTCCGCCCTGTACCTCGCGGAGGCGACCGTGAAGTCCCATCTGGGGCGGATCCTGCTCAAGCTGGAACTCCGCGACCGGATCCAGGCCGTGGTCTTCGCCCACGAGAACCGCCTGGTCCCCCCGGCCTGACGCCGGCCGAGGACTCAGCACAGCGGCCGGACCACGGCTTGGACCGGGCCGACCACGTCATCGACGGGGACGGCGCCGCCGGTGGGGCTGTTGCGGTGGTGGCCGGAGTCCGCGGAGTCGCTGCGGTGGTCGCCCTCGACCGGGAAGAACGAGCAGATCACACGACGGTTACATGATCGGAGGGACAGCTCCTAGCTCTCCGCCAGGATGTCGTCCGCGTCCATGATGCGGTAGGCGTAGCCCTGCTCGGCCAGGAAGCGCTGCCGGTGGGCGGCGAAGTCCTGGTCGATGGTGTCGCGGGCGACGACCGAGTAGAAGTGGGCCTGGTGGCCGTCGGCCTTGGGGCGCAGCACCCGGCCGAGCCGCTGGGCCTCCTCCTGCCGGGAACCGAAGGTGCCCGACACCTGGATGGCGACCGTGGCCTCGGGCAGGTCGATGGAGAAGTTGGCCACCTTCGACACCACCAGCACGCTGATCTCGCCCTCGCGGAACGCGTCGAAGAGCTTCTCGCGCTGCGCGTTGGACGTCTCGCCCTTGATCACCGGGGCGTCCAGATGCTCACCCAGCTCGTCCAGCTGGTCGATGTACTGGCCGATGACGAGGATCTGCTGGCCGGCGAAGCGGCGGACGATCGCCTCGGTGACCTTCCGCTTGGTGGCGGTGGTCGCGCAGAAGCGGTACTTCTCCTCGGCCTCGGCCGTCGCGTACGCCAGCCGCTCGGAGTCGGTGAGGTTGACCCGGACCTCGACGCAGTCGGCGGGCGCGATGTAGCCCTGCGCCTCGATCTCCTTCCAGGGGGCGTCGAACCGCTTGGGCCCGATGAGGGAGAACACGTCCGACTCGCGGCCGTCCTCGCGCACCAGGGTGGCCGTCAGCCCCAGCCGGCGGCGGGCCTGGAGGTCGGCGGTGAACTTGAAGACCGGCGCGGGCAGCAGGTGCACCTCGTCGTAGACGATCAGCCCCCAGTCCCGGGAGTCGAACAACTCCAGGTGCGGGTAGACACCCTTCCGCTTGGTCGTCAGCACCTGGTAGGTGGCGATGGTGACCGGCCGGATCTCCTTCTTCGTCCCGCTGTACTCGCCGATCTCGTCCTCGGTCAGCGAGGTCCGCTTCACCAGCTCGTGCTTCCACTGCCGGGCGGAGACGGTGTTCGTGACGAGGATCAGCGTGGTCGACTTCGCCTGGGCCATCGACCCGGCTCCGACCAGCGTCTTCCCGGCGCCGCAGGGCAGCACGACGACGCCGCTGCCGCCGTGCCAGAAGTTCTCCACGGCCTGCTTCTGGTAGGGGCGCAGCGTCCAGCTGTCCTCCAGCAGCTCGATCGGGTGCGCCTCACCGTCGACGTACCCGGCGAGGTCCTCGGCCGGCCAGCCCAGCTTCAGCAGCATCTGCTTGATCTGCCCGCGCTCGGACGGGTGCACGGCCACGGTGTCCGGGTCGATGCGGGCACCCACCAGCGGAGTGATCCGCTTGGACTTCAGCACCTCCTCCAGCACCGGCCGGTCGGTGGTGGTGAGGACCAGTCCGTGCGTGGGGTGCTTGCTGAGGGTCAGGCGGCCGTAGCGGTCCATCGTCTCGGCGATGTCCACGAGCAGGGCGTGCGGCACGGGGTAGCGGCTGTACTGCACGAGGGCGTCCACGACCTGCTCGGCGTCGTGCCCGGCGGCTCGCGCGTTCCACAGACCGAGCGGGGTGACGCGGTAGGTGTGGATGTGCTCGGGTGCCCGCTCCAGCTCGGCGAAGGGCGCGATGGCCCGCCGGCAGTCGTCGGCCCGCTCGTGGTCGACTTCCAGGAGCAGGGTCTTGTCGGACTGGACGATCAGTGGACCATTCACGCGCGGCACACCCTTTCCACAACGGCCAAACGTCCAGTGTGCCTCATTGTGCGGGATTGCCGGCAGGGCCGAGGTCAGGTGGCACTCCGGGCCGCGCGGGGCGGGCTCACAGCGCGGCTTCGACGAGGAAGAGCTGGGCGTCCGCGCCCGTGCAGGGTTCCACGACGGCCTCCGCGCCCGCGGCGGCGCTCGCGGCCCTGATGCCCACGCACTTCCCGCCGCCGACCTGGATCAGATAGGTCCGGCCGACGGACTTCTCCGACTTCCCCGCCTTCTCGGCCTTCGCGGGCTTGGCGGGGACGAAGTGGAAGACCGTGGTCTGCGCACAGGCGTTCCACGGTTCGAGCAGCCCCGCGCCCGGACCGGAGGTGAGCGCCTTCAGGCAGCCCTTGCCGTGGTCGGGGTGGTGCCAGGCGATCCGGTAGGCGTCCTTGCCCAGCGGATCCAGGGTGGTGGTCTGCGGAGCCGTGTCCTCGCAGGGGCGCTGCACGGCGACGAGGGAGTGGTACCGCCCGTCCGCGACGTTTCCGTCCGTCACGCACAGGCCGGGGGAGCCGAGCGGCCGGAGCAGGACCTGCCCGCCCGGCAGCGGCGCGGACGCGCCCGCCGGCCCCGACGTGGCGGTGTCCCCGTCCTCGCCCGTGCTCCCGGAGTCGCGCAGGGACCAGGCGACGGCGACCACCACGACGACGACGAGAAGAACCCCGGCGAGCCCCCGCCCCCGCCGCCCCCGCACGACCCGCCACCACGCCCCTGACACCCGCATCCCCGACCCCCCGCCCCCGCCACCCCCGACGACTCCGGCGCCTCGACCGACCCCTGAGCCCCCGAAGCCCCCGAAGCCCCCGAAGCCCCCCAAGTCCTCAGAAGCATCAGAAGCCTCGGAAGCCCCGGAGCCCCCGGAATCCCTGGAGCCCCCCGTGACCCCAGGGCTCCCGGAGCCCCCCGAACCCCCGGCGGCCCCCGCCCCCTCCGAACCCCCCGACGCCCCCGGTTCAGATCCCGGATCCGATCCCGATCCCGGATCCGATCCCAATCCCGATTCCGATCCCGACCCCGATTCCGCCCCCGGACCCGACCGGGGACCCGACCCCGATCCCGCCCCCGAATCCGCTACCGGACCCGGTGGCTCCGTGACGCGCTGCCGTGCGGCCAGCCAGTCGTCCGCGTAGGCGCCCTCCCCGCACGCGCGGACGAACGCCGTCAGCAGTTCCTGCCGGGGCAGGGAGCCGTTGCGCAGGACGTCGGCCAGTGTGCTGCGCGGCAGCAGCTCACCGTTGCGGGCGGCGCGCTGCTCCAGCTGCCGGTAGGTCAGCCGGGAGCGGGCCTTCAGCTCACGCAGCTCGGCGTTGAGGTCCGCCGCGGTCCGTAACTGCCGCAGCGCAAGCGCTCTCTGATCCATGGCCCCCATCGTTGTTGCGGGGCCCGCCATGGAACAAAACCCTTTCCGGTCAACGTGGCCGGAGACCCGCCCGGGGCGGCCCCCGCGACGGCCGTGGCCCTGGCCGCGTCGCTGCGGGCATACCGTGCCTCCTTCGCGTCGGCTCGATGCCGGTCCCGAGGCGGGTCCGGCCGCTGGACCGAAAGGCTGGCCGAAGCGGTCCGGGGCGAGCAAGGGGGTGCGGTGTCCGGGACGTGTCCGGGACAGGCGGCCCCTGTCCGGCCTGGTCAGCGGCCTGTCCGGGCGGCCCCTCCACGGAAGGGGGTGGCGGGCGGCGCGCAACCACCGCGCCCCGCCGGGAGTCTTGACCGGCGGGAGCGGCGCGGGCACGCGGCGCGGTCAGGAGGGCACGGCATGTCGGCTGGCAGGTGGGGCATCGGCGGGGGAGCCGTGGTGACGCTGGTGGTCACCGGCACCTGGGTGATGGGGCCGGGGCAGGTCGACACCCGGCTGTGGGGCCAGGTGCGGCCGGTGATCGAGGCGCGGCTGGTGGCCGACTCGAAGGGCAGCGGGTACGGGGAGACGCAGCCGGCCCTGCGGGCGCGGTGGTTCTGCCGGGCCGAGGCACGGGACCTGGACGAGCACCACGGGGTGGTGCGGGCGGGCGTGACCACGTCGTGCCGGGAGTACGGGGTGCGCGAGGGCGCCCTGGTGGAGTGCTCCGGCGCCGAGGTCCCGCAGGTGGTGCGCTTGCGGCGGGACGTGGACGCGGACGGCGGCTACCGCGTGGTGGCGCGGGAGGAGGGACCGGACGGCGAGGGGTCCGGGAAGTGGGTGGAGGACCACTTCAGCTTCTTCGCCGAGCCCGGCCCCGACGACTGGGCGTCGTCCACCGACCTGGAGGCCGCCGCCCGCGCCCACTTCGAGCTGCCCCCGGACGCTCCGGTCGGGGACTGCTGAGCGGCCGGCGGCGGCCGGGACCACCTCAGTCGTCCGCCAGCTCCGCGACGCCCGTGATCCGGTGCAGCGGGTACGTCCGCACCTCGTCCGCCGTATGGTCGTACGCCGTCACGAAGCCGCCCTCCACCCGGATCGGGGCGATGACCCGCTGGCTGGCGGAGCCCTCGGCGTTGACGTAGCCGATCCACACGGAGTCGCCGGTCAGGACGGCCGCTTGCATGGTGGCCAGGGTCTCGGCGGAGGAGGTCCGGGGCAGTTCGCCGCCCGCCGGGGGCTCCCCGACCGTCTTGCGCGGGGCGGTGGCGGCCAGGTCACCGGCCCGGATCGCGCGGACCGCCGCCGCGAGCAGCGTGGTGTCGGGCGGCGGCGGCCCGTCCGGCACCGGTTCGGGCGCGGTGCGCGGCGGGCTGCGGTGAGCGTGGGCCCGGGCGATCAGCACATCGCCCTCGGCGGACTCGGCGGCGGGCGCGTACCCCATCGCGCGCAGTCCCTCCAGCAGCGTCGCCGGATCGGTCGGGGCGGCCAGCACGGTCGGGGCCAGCCGGCGCAGCCGGAGGGCGGCGGCGCGCTTGTCGGCGAGGATCTCGTTCAGCAGGGTGTCGTCGTCGCAGCGCACGTACGCCGAGGCCGCGCCGACCCGCAGGTGGCCGTGCTTGCGGGCCACGTCGTCGATCAGGTAGGCGAGCGGCTGCGGAACGGGTGTGCGGGAGTGCTCGGTCAGGAAGGCGTGCAGGTCGGTGGCGGTCCGGCCGGAGTCCAGGGCACGGCGGACGGACGCCGGGGTGAACCGGTACACGGTCGCGCCGCCCTTGGACTCCACGTCCGCGAGCACGCCCAGCATGTCCGCGAGCGGACGTTGCAGCGGGCCGGGCGCGACCGCCGTCAGGTCGGCCTGGAGCAGGACGTGGTCCAGGGGCTCGGGCAGCAGCGGGGCCAGCAGCCGGGCCGCGGCGGCGGTCGCGAGTGCCTGCTCGGCGGGGGAGAGCGGCGCGAGCCGGCCGGGCGGCCGGTGATGGTGCACCGGCAGCTTGTCACCGGGACCGGTGTCCGCCGCGGTCCCGGACGCGGAGGCGGACGCGCCGGCCGCGGCGACTGCCGTTGCCGGTGTGCCGGGGGCCGGGGCCGCGGTGGCCGGCGTGCCGGGTTTCGGGGCGCCGGACCCGCCGGACTTCACGGCGCGCGGGCCCGCGGCGGGCGGTGCCCCCAGCAGCGCGCGCCCGTGTGCCGACAGCGCCCCCCGCCCGGTCACGCCCAGCAGCTCCGCCTCCGACAGGGTCCAGCGGGCCAGCCGGGACCGCAGATCGTCCTCGCCGTCCCGCTGGACGCCGCGCAGCGGCCGTTCCCAGCGCAGCCGGGCCAGCACCGACTCGGTGTCCGGGGCCCCGCCCTGCGGCAGCCCGGCCAGCAGGGCCAGCACCCGGTGCCGTACCTCGGGCGCGGCGGACCGGTCGAGCCCCGGGCCGAGCGCCGCCAGGGCGCGGTCCTTGGTGTCCCGGCCGCCGACGAGCCCCGGGGTGCGGGTGGCCGCCAACCACGTCCGGGCGAGCCGCGACCAGCGCTCGGCCGGCGGCTGCTCCAGCCACTCGTCGTAGGCGGGGGTGGCCGCGTACCGCTCGTCCGCCTCCCCGTCGGAGGCGATCAGGCCGGCGGCGTAGGCCAGCTCGGTCCAGAAGGCGGCCACCGGCTCGGACACGTCCAGTGCGACGGCGGTCCGCTTCAGGTCGCGGACGCTCAGCCCGCCGGCCCGCAGCACCGCCGGGCCGCCCTCGTCCCAGTCCTTCAGCAGCTCCTCCACCGTGGCCAGCGCGGTGTACGCCTGCGCGGCCGCGGTGGCGTCCACCACCTGCGGGCTGTGGGTGGCCGCCGGCGTCACGGCGGGCGGCAGCGGCTCGGGCGCGCGGTGGGCGCGGCCCGCACGCAGATGCAGGGCGACCTCGCGGGGCAGGACGACCGTGCCGGGGGAGGTCGGCAGCAGCAGGCCGCGGTCCAGCAGCCAGCGCAGATGCGCCGCCGGATCGGCGGTGACCTGCCCGTACGGCGGCCCCCACACGAGCCGGGACAGCACCTCGCGGGCGGGCTCCGGGGCCCCGGCGAGCAGCTTCGCCATCTTCTTGCGGTGCGTGAACAGCGCGGTCAGCGCGGTCATGGCGGACACCGAGTCGTGCGTGGAGGGCAGCCCGGCCGTCGTCACGATCTCCTGGATCCGCCCCGGCGACATGCCCGAGGTGGCCTCCTGCACGGTGGGCCCGAGCCCCGTCGGGGACGGATGCTGCGGCGACGGGGCGAGCAGCTCGCGGGCGGTCCGCACCAGCCGCAGCCGGTCGTCCTCGCCCCACACCAGCGCCTGCTCGCGCAGCGTGCCGAGGGCCCGCGGCAGCGCCTCGGCGACGGTCTCGTCCCCCGCGTCACCGGCCATCAGACCGAGCAGGGTGTCGTACGACGCCGGGTCCGGGGCCACGGCCAGGGCCTCCGCCGTCTGCAGCGCGAAACGGTCCAGCCGCTCCAGGGCGCGCAGCACCGAGGCGCGGGTGCCGGCGCGGGTGGCGAGCTGGGTGAGGTCGGTGGGGACGGGGGTGACGAGGTCCGGGCGGCTGCGCAGCAGCGCGGACAGGGAGGCGTCGTCCCGCGCGCGGAGCGCCTCCGCGAGGGACCGAGGGGCTGGGTGGGCCTCGGGGCTCATCCGGCCAACGGTAGCGGACATCGATGAGCCGGGGGCAGCCGGAAAGAAGCGGTACCGTCCCTCCCGGGGTTTCAGTCGGCGCACCCCGGAGGGGTTCCGTGGGGATCGAGAGCGACCAGGTCGTCTACGAGTATCTGAGCCGCGTCGGAGACGTCGCCCAGCAGCGGCAGCTGCCGTCGGCGACGCGGATGCGGCTCGTGTCGGAGCTGCGGAACGAGATCGACCGGAGCCGGGCGAAGGCGACGGTGGACTCGCCCGTCGCCGTGCGCCGGATCCTGGACCGGCTGGGCACCCCGGACGAGGTGGTGGAGGCGGCGGGCGGCACCGGCGGTGTCCCGCAGTCCCCGGCCGCCGCCGTGCCGGCGCAGCCCGCGTCCGCCCGGCTCACGTCGGAGCCGGTGGAGCAGGAGCGGCCGAAGGGGCTGCGCCGGGTCGTACCGCGCCCGCGCGCCGCCGAGCCGGAGCCGTCCGCCCCGCGGGACGCGGCGTCCCCGCCGCACCTCGCCCCGGCGCACGAGCTGGGGGACGGTGCGGCATCGCCCGACTGGTGGCGCACGGGCGCCGGCAGCCCGCTGGGGGAGACCGATCCGGTGCCGGGGTTCGTCGGCGGTGTGGAGATTCCCGAGCTGCTCCGTCGGCCCCCGCGGCAGGCCGACGCCGAGGAGGACGTGCCCGCGGCCGACCTCGCCGAGACCGCGCCGGCGCCCGTGCCCGCTCCGCGCCGCCGCCTCCTCGGCCTGCGCCCGGCCCGGAAGGCCGCCCCGGGCGACGCCCCCGCACGCGGACTGCGCCCCGGCTGGTCCAACCCCCTGCTGTTGCTGGCGGCCGCCGCGCTCACCGCCGGGGCCGTCCTCGGCAACTGGTTCGCGCTGCTCCTGGGCTGGGCGATCGCCTACGGCTCCCGGCGGCTGACGCCCGCGGAGACCAAGGGGGCGGTGCTGGTGCTGCCGGGGACGGCGGTGGCGGCCGGGCTGGTGTGGCTGTGGGGGCGGAACGAGGGGCGGTGGGGCGAGCCGATCGCCCAGGGGCACATGAACGACGCGGTCGCGGAGACGTGGCCCTGGGTCGTCAGGGGGGCGGCGGTGGCCTCGGCGCTGTACCTGGTGTGGCGTTCACAGCGGAAGGGGTAGCGCCGCGGGGGGCCGGTCGCGGTGGGTGTCCGGCTGCGGGTGCGTCGTGGCTGTTCGCGCAGTTCCCCGCGCCCCTTCCGGGGCGTCGTGCTGATGGGGGTTGTGTGGGTCCGGTCCGGCTGCGGGCGCGGGGAACTGCGCGACGACGTGCCCGTGGGCGGGTGACGGGCGCACGCTCGATGGCGCGATCCCGCCCGGTCCGGCCGCGGGAGGTACCCGGCAGAATGTGCCCCATGGCTGCCACCCTGACCGTCGGATTCGACCTCGACATGACCCTCATCGACTCCCGGCCCGGCATTCACGCCTGTTACGTGGCCCTGGCGGAGCGGACCGGGACGTTCATCGACGCGGACCTGGCGGTGACCCGGCTCGGGCCGCCGCTGGCGGAGGAGCTGATCAACTGGTTCCCGGCCGGACAGGTGCCGGCGATGGCCGACATGTACCGGGAGATGTACCCCTCGATAGCCATCGCCGCCACGCCCGCCATGGACGGCGCCCGCGAGGCGATCGACGCGGTGCGGGCGGCCGGCGGGCGGACGATGGTGGTGACGGCCAAGTACGAGCCGAACGCCAAGCTGCACCTGGCCCACCTCGGCATCGAGCCGGACGTGGTCGTCGGCGACCTGTGGGCCGAGCAGAAGGCGCAGGCGCTGCGCGAGTACGGCGCCGGGGTGTACGTCGGCGACCACGTCGGGGACGTGCGCGGGGCCCGCGCGGCCGGTGCGTTCTCGGTCGCCGTGGCGACCGGCCCGTGCCCGGCCGACGAACTGCACGCGGCCGGCGCGGACGTCGTCCTGGCCGACCTGTCCGGCTTCCCGGCCTGGCTCTCCGGCTACCGGGAGGCGCCCGGGGCCGCGCTCCGCGACTGACGCCGTCCGGCGGCGACGGACCGCAGGACACCCGCGCCGGCGACGAGGAATCCGACGGCCATGAGCATGCTCAGGCCGAACATGTACGTCGGAAAAGGCTTCGCTCCGAGGAACAGCGGGGCCACCGTGACGAGGGTGGCCACGGCCCCGAGGAAGAAGACGACGGCACCGGCGCGGATCAGTCGGTCACCGGGCGCGGCGGAATTCGTTTGGGTTTTGTCACGCACCGGACCAGGGTAGTTCCCTGCGCGAGAGAACAACCGGGGGACGTCTTGTCACCCGCCCCAAGACCATTAGCCTTGGTAGCGGCGGGTCATGGTGGACCCGCTCTAGTGCTATCAAGAGCCGTTTCCGAAGTAGTTTTCCCGACGAGTACGAGGACGAGGACAGACGTGCCTACCGGCAAGGTCAAGTGGTTCAACAGCGAGAAGGGCTTCGGCTTTCTCTCCCGCGACGACGGCGGTGACGTCTTCGTCCATTCCTCGGTTCTCCCCGACGGAGTCGATTCGCTCAAGCCGGGACAGCGCGTGGAGTTCGGGGTCGTCGCCGGTCAGCGCGGTGACCAGGCACTTTCGGTGATCGTGCTCGACCCGACGCCGTCGGTCGCCGCCGCCCAGCGCAAGAAGCCGGACGAGCTGGCCTCGATCGTGCAGGATTTGACGACCCTTCTGGAGAACATCACGCCGATGCTGGAGAAGGGCCGCTACCCGGAGAAGGCCTCCGGCAAGAAGATCGCCGGCCTGCTCCGGGCGGTCGCCGACCAGCTGGACGTCTGAGCCGCTGACTCGGACGGACCCCTTGCGGAATCCGTCAGGGAAACGCGAGCGCATCCGGGCCGAGGGGCGGTACGAGCCCCTCGGCCGCCGCACGGGTGAGCAGCCCCCGGATCGCCGCATAGCCGTCCTCGCCGAGGTCGGCGGTGAATTCGTTGACGTACAGACCGATGTGCTGGTCGGCGACGGCCGGGTCCATCTCCTGGGCGTGGGCCATGACGTACGGCCGGGAGGTCTCTGGGTCGTCCCAGGCGGCCCGCACGGAGGCGCGGACGGCGTCGGCCAGCCCGCCGAGGCGTTCGGCGCCCAGCGAGCGCTTGGCGATGATCGCACCCAGCGGGATCGGCAGCCCGGTGGTCCGCTCCCAGTGCTCGCCCATGTCGGCGAGCTTGTGCAGCCCGTAGTTCCGGTAGGTGAACCGGGCCTCGTGGATGACCAGGCCCGCGTCCACCTTGCCGTCCCGCACGGCCGGCATGATCTCGTGGAACGGCATGACCACGATCTCGCCGACCCCGCCCGGCAACGTGTCCGCGGCCCAGAGACGGAACAGCAGGTAGGCCGTCGACTTCTCGCTGGGCACGGCGACCGTACGGCCCGTCAGATCGGCTTCCGCTTCCCGCGTGAGGACCAGCGGTCCGCATCCCCGCCCCAGCGCGCCCCCGCACGGCAGCAGCGCGTACTCGTCGAGGACGTACGGCAGGACGGCGTACGACACCTTCAGCACGTCGAACTCGCCGCGCTCGGCCATGCCGTTGGTGAGGTCGATGTCGGCGAAGGTCACGTCCAGCGCGGGCGCGCCGGGGAGCCGGCCGTGGGCGAGGGCGTCGAAGACGAACGTGTCGTTCGGGCAGGGCGAGTAAGCGATCTGCAGCGCGTCACTGGTCATGCGGGTTCCAACTCTCCAATGCGGGCGCGAGCTTCCCGAAGCCCTCGGTGAGGGCGGCGAGGGCGTCGCCGATGCGCCAGGCGGCGCGGTCGCGCGGGCCGACCGGGTTGGACACCGCGCGGATCTCCAGTACGGGCACGCCGTGCGCGGCGGCCGCCTCGGCCACCCCGAACCCCTCCATGCCCTCGGCGAGCGCGCCGGGGTGCCGGTCGCGCAGGGCGGCGGCGCGGGCGGCGGTGCCGGTCACCGTGGAGACGGTCAGGATCGTGCCGATACGGGCGCCGGTGGCCTCGGACACGACACGTACGGATGATTCCGGCGGCCGGTGGGTGACGGTCCCGAATCCGAGTTCGGTGACCGGGAGGAAGCCGTCGGCGGTCTCGGCGCCCAGGTCGGCCACGGTGATCGCGTCGGCGACGACGAGCGAGCCGACGGGTGCCGCCGGCTGGAAGCCGCCGCCGATGCCGGCCGAGACGACCAGGCCGTAGGGGCGGCCGGCCAGGGCGGCGGCGGTGAGGGCGGCGGCGGTGCGGGCGGCGGCGAGCGCCGGGCCGACGCCGGCGGCGAGCAGGTCCCAGCCACCGGGGGTACGGCTCAGGGTCGCGCCCGGCAGCCGTGTCTCCTCGGCCGGCGCGGGCAGCGCCCGGGCCACCGCGTCCCGCTCGACGGGGACCGCGGTGGCGACGAGAACCGGGACGGACGGCGTGGTCAGTCCTTCGCCTTCTTCAGCTTGAACGACCACACGCCCTTGTTCGACTTCTCGCCCATCTGGATCGCGAGCGTGTTGGTCTCGCCCTGCGTGCCGTACTGGACGTTGAAGAACGCGCTGCTCGGGATCGTGCGGTACGTCTCCTTGCTGGAGTCCGTGAACTGGCGGCCGTTGACCAGCACGACCCAGCCCGCGTCCGCGATCTTCGGGTCGACGCCGATGCGGACGGTCTCGTCCTGGCCGACCTTGATCGACTTCACGTCGCCGGCGTTCTTGACGCAGTCCTTCAGCGAGTCGGCGTTCAGCGTCTCGCCGTCGTTGTAGCAGAGCGCCTCGGAGTTGACCGAGTCCCCGCCGACGGTGATCGTCGCGACAGGAGACGGCTTGTCGCAGGCCGACAGAACGAGCAGTCCGGCGGAAACGGCGCCGGCGACGGCGACGGCGCGGCGGCGTCGCACGGCGCGGGGTACATCAGCGGCTTCGCCGCGGGGCAGCGTGGTCATGGCCGAAGGCTATCGGGCGCCCGGAGCCGTCCGCCCACGTGGGGTGCGGCGTGCCCGGTTCGTTACGCCAGGCGTGCCCGGGGCGGTGAGGGCGGTGCGCCGATCGTGACGACGGCGTCGGGGGCGCCGGCGTCACGCCACCCGGGGCCGCGACCGGCCACCGTGCCGGGCCGAGGCGAGCAGCCCCTTGAGGGTGGTCAGCCAGCCGACGGCCACGAACGCGGCGCCGACGAGCAGCCCGACCGTGCCGTTGAGCGGCATCACGATGCCGACCGCGCCGCCGAACACCCACGCCATCTGCAGCAGTGTCTCCGAGCGGGCGAACGCCGAGGTCCGCACCTGCTCCGGCACGTCCCGCTGGATCAGCGCGTCCAGCGCCAGCTTGGCCAGCGCCTGCGCGAACCCGGCGACCGCCGCGAGACAGGCCACCAGGATCGTCCCGAAGAACGCCCCGGCGACCACGGCGGTCCCGAGCACCACCGCGAC
Source organism: Streptomyces sp. NPDC038200 (assembly GCF_055600785.1). NCBI lineage: Bacteria > Bacillati > Actinomycetota > Actinomycetes > Kitasatosporales > Streptomycetaceae > Streptomyces > Streptomyces sp. NPDC038200. The sequence continues at coordinate 1,022,630 of NZ_JBVJYH010000001.1, read as the reverse complement.
GACGGCCACGATGATGATCTCCGGAGCGCGGGACCGGAGCCAGGCCCCCACCGCCGTGCCCAGGGCGTTGCCCGCTCCCGCCGCGACCCCCACTATCCCCAGCGACACCGCCGCGCTCTGCCCGGCCAGCGGGTGCTCGCGCAGCAGGAAGGCGAGGAAGAAGATCAGGAAGCCGGACAGGCAGCGCAGGGCGGCGTTGGCGCCGAGCGCGTGCGTGACGGCGGGCCCGACCGTCCGCAGTCCCGGCCGCTTGACCCGTTTCCGGTACGGCCCGTGCAGATGCTGTTCGTCGGCCGCGAGCAGCGCCCGGTCCTCGCCCTTGGCCGAGTCCACCCCGGGCGGCAGGGAGAACGACAGAAACGTCCCGGCAACGAAGATCACGAAGGCGCCGTAGAGCGGCCATGGATCGCCCACGGTGTGCAGGCCCGCCGCGACCGGCGCGGCGGCTCCGGTGGCCAGCAGGCCCGCCAGGGTCACCCGCGAATTGGCCTTCACGAGCGAGAACCGTGGCGGCAGCAGCCGCGGGACGACCGCACTGCGGACCACCCCGTACGCCTTGGACGCCACCAGCACGCCCAGTGCCGCCGGATACAGCTCCAGGCTGCCGCTCGCCACCGCCCCCGAGATGATCAGCGACAGCAGCGCCCGCGCCAGCATCGCCGCGGCCATCGCGGCCCGCCGCCCGTGCGGGAGCCGGTCCAGCAGCGGCCCGATGACGGGGGCGAGGACCGTGAACGGCGCCATGGTGATGGCGAGATACAGCGCGACCCGGCCGCGGGCCTCGTCGGTCGGCACCGAGAAGAACACCGTGGACGCGAGCGCCACGGTGACCATGACGTCCCCCGCCCCGTTCACCGCGTGCAACTCGATCAGCTTGCCCAGCCCCGACTCGCCCGCGCCGTGCGCGTACGTGGCCTTGCGGATGCCCCGCGCCGCGCCCGTGACCGGAAAGTGGAGGGCACGGCCGACCGCGCGGACGGCACCACCCACCCGGCCCGAACCGCCCCGACCATTCGCCCTGTCCGCGGCTGCCACGACGTTCATAGTGCCCCGAGATCGGGTTCCGTAGTGCGGATCCGGCGCGTATGGCGGCGTACGGCCCTCCGTCACCGGGCCTTCGCCCCGCGGCGGGCCGGGCAGGAAGGCGGGTGGGAAAATCCACGAATCCCGTCCGGTGTAGCGTGCCTATCTCAGCCATAACGCAGAATGGATGGCAGAGGTGCGCCCGGGCGCGCGGATGCAGACGTCGATGCGGTCCCCAGGTCCGCTCCGTAGGCGAAACCGCCGGAGGCAGCCGCACTCGACGAGACGGCGTAGGAGAGAAGCGATACCTGTGAGCGCAGCGACCACGCGAAGCCGCACCCCCGACCGCCTGTGCGCCGAGGCCGTCGACCTCGCCCGCGCCGCCGCCGAGGAGGCCGCCGCGCCCGGCGTGGTCGGCGAGCACGCCGGCCTGGTGTCGGAGGGCGACCGCGTTGTCACGCACTTCTTCGAGTGCAGGGAACTGGGCTATCGCGGCTGGCGCTGGGCCGTGACGGTGGCCCGCGCCTCCCGCGCCAAGGTCGTCACCGTCGACGAGGCGGTCCTCCTGCCCGGCCCCGACGCCCTCCTCGCCCCCGAGTGGGTCCCGTGGAGCGAGCGCCTGCGCCCCGGCGACCTCGGCCCCGGCGATCTGCTCCCCACCGACCAGGACGACCTGCGCCTGGAGCCCGGGTACACGGGCGAGGAGGAGCCGCCGCCGAACTCGGTGGTGTCCCACTCGGTGGTGTCCGAGGAGATGCGCGAACTGGCGGAGGCCGAGGACGCCGACGTCACCCCCGGCGCCCCCGCCGTCCAGCCGACGACCCCGGCCCGCGGCTCGATCGCCTCGATCGCCGAGGAACTCGGCATGCGCCGCGCCCGCGTCCTGTCCCGGTACGGCCTGCACGTCGCCGCCGACCGCTGGGAAGAGGCCTTCGGTCCCAAGACCGCGATGGCCCAGGCGGCCCCGGCCACCTGCATGAGCTGCGGCTTCCTCACCCCCATCGGCGGCTCCCTCGGCCAGGCCTTCGGCATCTGCGCCAACGAGTTCTCGCCGGCCGACGGCCGCGTGGTGTCCTTCGCGTACGGCTGCGGCGGCCACTCGGAGGCGGCGGTCATGCCCAAGCCCCCGCAGCCGGCCACGCCGGTCATCGACGAGATGAAGGTCGACGCGTTCCCCCTCCGCCCGGCCCGCGACTCGGGCTCGGTCCCGGACACGGGCGACGACGAGACGGCGGACCTGGGGCACTCGTAGCGGCGCCGGGTCCCGGCGGGGCGCGGGCCCCCGCGCGGGGTGCCGCCCGCCCGCCCCGGTTCACCCGGACGGCCGAGCGCGGGGCGTCGTCGTCGGGACACCCGCCGTCGCGGCCGGAACGGCCTGGAGCCTGACCTCCGCCCACACGGTCTTGCGCGGCGGCAGCCCCGGCGTGGTGCCCCAGCGGTCGGCGAGCGCGTCCACGAGGAACAGCCCGCGTCCGGTCTCCGCGTCCGGTGCGGGGCGGCCCGGCCTGGGGGGCCGGTCACCGCGTGTGTCGGTCACCTCGATCCGCAGGGTGTCGCCCACGGCGTACAACGTCAGCCGGAAGTCCCGTCCGGACACCCGGCCGTGCGTGGCCGCGTTGGCGGCGAGTTCCGCCACGATCAGCTCCGCCGGGTCCAAGGGCCATCCCCATAAGCGCAGTTGCTGCGTGGTCAGCAGCCGGGCCAGGCGGGCCCCTCGGGGCGTGGGGGAGAGCCGCGCCGTGAAGTGGGGGATGGGGGTGGAGATTTCCTCGTTCACATCACTCAGAGTGGCGGCGCCTGCTACCTGTGAACAGTGACGGGACGGTTGCGTACGGTCACTGTCCGTGGATTGTCCGGCGGTGTCCGGGCTGTACGGGAGGGGGTGCCGGGATGAGTGAGGAAGAGGAGCCGGGCTGGGAGGTCGAGCCGGACGACGAGTGGGGCCTCGCCGTCATCGCGACGGTGGGACGCCAGCTCAAGCTGCGCAGAGAAGCGGTGGGCATGCGCGCGGCGGACTTCGGCAAGGCCGTGGGGTACGGCGAGGACATGGTCTACAAGGTCGAGTCGGGGAAGCGGATCCCCAGGCCGGAGTACCTCGACAAGGCCGACACGGTTCTGGGCGCGGGCGGGTTGCTGGCCGCGATGAAGGAGGACGTGGAGAAGGTCCGGTATCCGAAGAAGGTTCGGGACTTGGCGGAGGCGGAGGGCAAGGCCGTCGAGCTTCAACTCTACGACCCCCTGAACATTCATGGGCTCTTGCAGACGCCGGAGTACGCACGGGCGCTCCTGCAGATGCGTCGTCCCTCCTACACCGACGACGAGGTGGAACGCGGCGTTGCTGGCCGAGTCGCTCGGAAGTCCGTATTTGAGCGTGATCCTGCGCCGGAAATCAGCTTCATTCAGGATGAGTGGTCGTTGCGGCGTCCGCTCGGAGGCAGGATGGTGCTGCGCCAGCAACTCGAACATCTGCTGCAACTAGGTCAGTTGAGGAACGTCGAGGTTCAGGTGATGCCCATGGACCGCGAGGAGCATGCCGGAGTGGCAGGTGGGATCGAAGTGCTGAAGTTCGCTGACGGCTCGGCAGTCGGTAGGTCACCTGCGGTGGCCAACGGCCGCCGGGTGGAGGAGCCCAAGCTCCTTCGTATCCTTGAGCTGCGCTATGGCATCATCCGGGCGCAGGCGCTCACTCCACGTGAGTCGATGTCCTTAATCGAGCGACTGCTGGGGGCAACATGATTCGCTGGTTCAAGAGCGGTTACAGCAGCGGCAGTGAAGGCGACTCCTGCGTCGAAGTAGCCCTGGACTGGTTCAAGAGCAGCTACAGCAGTAGTAGCGAAGCCGACTCCTGCGTAGAAGTGGCCCTCGACTGGTCCGCTCCCGCCCCTTCCCTCATTCACGTCCGGGACTCCAAGCAGACCCACGGCCCGCAGCTCGCCCTCGCTCCCTCCGCCTGGGCGGACTTCGTCTCGTACGCCGCCCGGCGCTGAGCTAGCCCGCGGTCAGCTCGGTCTCGTACAGGGTGCGCAGCGTCTCGTCCTCACCCGTGCGTTCCAGGCGCAGGCGGGCCGAACGGCCGTGCAGGGTCAGCGTCATGAGCTGGTTGCCGAACCACGGTCCGCCCTGTTTCCGCCAGCGGACCGGCGGCCGGGTCAGGCGGCCGTGCCGGGCGAGGAGCCGGCCCAGCAGGCGGGCCGGGGCGCTCCAGCCCACGCGGAAGCCGATCCGCATCGTCAGGGGCACCGAGTTGTGCACGGGTGAGCACGTGAGCTGGACGACGGGGACGGACGGGCCGTCGGACCGCCAGGACGCGCGGGCGAGGTAGCCGTGGTGGACGTCCCCGGAGAGCACGCACACGCTCGCCGGGGCGCCCGGCCCGGACCCGGCCTCGGCGAGGAGGCCGGCGAGGTCCGCGAAGGAGCGGGGGAAGGCCGCCCAGTGCTCCAGATCGGCCCCGCGGCGCAGCCACTCGCCGAAGCGGGCCCAGCGACGGCCGCGTTCCCCGGCGCACAGGGCCGCGTCCCAGCCCTCTATGTCGTGCACCAGGTGCGGCAGCAGCCAGGGCAGCGACGTGCCGATCAGCAGGTGGTCGTACGCCCCCTGGTCGGCCAGTACCTGTTCCCGCAGCCAGTCGGCCTCGGCCGGGTCGAGCATGGCGCGGTGGTCCTCGTCGAGGACCCGCGCGGCCCGGGAGTCGACCATCACCACCCGGACCCGGCCGAAGTCGCGCCGGTAGCTGAAGCGGACCGAGGCGAGGTCGGCGTCGGCCCGTTCGGCGAGGGCGCGCAGCGCGTCCGTGCCGTCCGGCGCGGCGCTCACGGCGGCCCAGGTCGGGTCCTCGGCCAGCTCGGCGGGGGAGAGGTTGCCGAGGTGCTGGTGCACCCAGTAGGACATCAGGCCGGCCATCAGCCGCTCCTGCCACCAGCCGGTGGTGCGCATGTCGGCGAGCCAGGCGGCGGAGGTGTTCCAGTCGTCCACGATGTCGTGGTCGTCGAAGATCATGAAGCTGGGCACGGTGGACAGCAGCCAGCGGATCTCGGGGTCGAGCCACGATTCGTAGTAGAGGTGGCAGTACTCCTCGTAGTTCGTCACCTGGGCGCCGGGCGGCTCGGCGAGGTCGCGGCGGGCGGCCAGCCAGCGCCGGGTCTCCTCGGAGGTCTCGTCGGCGTAGACCTGGTCGCCCAGCAGCAGCAGGACGTCCGGGGGGTTCGCGCCGGGGTCGGCCGACAGCCGGCGGGCGAGGGTGTCGAGGGCATCGGGGCCGACCGGGTCCTTGCCGTCCGCCGGGGGCGCGGCCCAGCGGCAGGAGCCGAAGGTGACGCGGACGGCGTCCCCGGCACCGGGGGAGCGGATGACGGAGGGCGGGAAGGGGCTGTCCGGCAGCGGCCAGACGGGCGCGTCGTCCAGGAACACCTCGTACGACGGTGAGGTGCCCGGTTCCAGGCCGGTCACCGTGACGAGCGCGTAGTGGTGCCCGGCGACCCGGAACGAGGGGGCCGTGCCGCCCGCGCCGTTCGAGCAGCGCACCCGCGCCGTGCACGGTTCGCTCGTCTCGACCCACACGGTCGCGCACGAGCCGTCGGTGTACCTCAGCAGTGGTCCCAGACGCAGTTCGGCCATGCGGGTGCCTTCCTGTTCTCGCGTCGTACGGCGGGGGAACGGCCGTGGAGACCGTACCGGTCGGTCGGGCGCGGTGGCCCGTAACCGCGTCTGCCACCGTTCGGCGCGGGCATGCGGAGAGGGACGGTGACGGGGCGAGGGGAGACACGGGCCATGGGGACGGTGGTGCACGTTCCGCAGACGCGGGACATGATCGGGGAGGAGCTGTCCGGTGACGAGGCGTTCAGCGCGCTGCGGCGCTACGGCGGTCTGCGGCTGCTGACCGACGCCTTCTCCCGGTTCCGCTACGCCGACGGCTTCACCAACGCCCGCGCCCTCGGCTTCCAGATCGTGCTGGGCATGGTGCCGTTCACCATCGCGCTCGTCGGCCTCGCCACGGCCGCGCACACCGAGAGCGTGGGGCGCGTCATCGAGCTGACCCTGGGCCGGATCGTGCCGGGCACCGGCGCGGACGTCGTCCGGGACGCCCTGCGCGGCACCCGCCGCACCGCCGGGTCCGGCACGTGGAGCACGGTCGCGCTCAGCCTCGGACTGGCCTTCTCCGTCCTCAACCTGGCGTCCGCCATGGGCCAGGTCGAACGCGGCGCCAACCGCATCTACGGCATCGAACGGGACCGGCCCTTCCCGCGGAAGTACGGCCGGGCCGTGCTGCTCGCCTTCGCCGCCGGCCTGCCGATGGTGCTGGGCTTCCTGGTCCTGGTCGCCGGCGAGGCCGTCGGCGCCGCGACCGCCGAGGCACTGGGCCGGCCCGCGCCCCCGGCGTGGTGGGGCGCCCTGGAGATCCCCGTGGGCACGACCCTCGCCTGGATCGCCTCCGCCGTCGTCTTCCGCTGGTCCCCGCGCCGGGACCAGCCCGGGTACACCTGGCTGGCGTTCGGCTCGGCCGTCCACCTGGTGCTGTGGGTCGGCGCCACCTGGCTGCTGACGCTGTACGTCTCCCGCAGCGGCTCCTTCGGCGCCGTCTACGGCCCCCTCACCGCCTTCGTGGCCCTGCTGCTGTGGGCCAACCTGACGGGCGTCGCGCTGTTCCTGGGCATCGCGTTCGCCGCGCAGCTGGAGGCGGCCCGCGCGGGACTGGGCCGCGCCGTGGAACCGGACCCCGGCCCCGGACCCTGACACCCGGCGCGCGGTCGGGAGCCGACGACGCGGCGCACCCCGGCGAGCGAGCCGCAGCCGGTCCCCGGCCGGCCCGCGCGCTCCCGGAGGAACGCTTCGCCCGGCTCCTCGCGCCGCTCCACGGCCACGTTCCCGCGCACACGTCGGGAACGCTGCGCGCCTCCTCGTGGGTGCGGCCCCGGCTCCGCGGCCGCCCCGCCCGTGCCACCGTCCTCCCGTGAGCGCTGTACCTTCGTCCTCACGCGGAGGAGGAGAGTGAACGTGAGCAAGTTCGTGCGGCCCGCGGCCGAGGGCGCCGACCCCTTCGGCACCGCCCGTCTGCGGCGCGGTGTTCTCGACGCCTGGGCGACCAGCCCCGCCCGGTTCCGGGAGGACGCCAACGCCGAGGAGGACCTCGTCCTGGGCGGCTACCGGGACCGGCTCGTGGTCGAACTGGCCCAGAACGCCGCCGACGCCGCGGCACGGGCGAAGGTGCCGGGGCGCTTGCGGCTCACCCTCCGCGACGGTGTGCTCGTGGCCGCCAACACCGGCGCTCCCCTGGACGCGACCGGTGTCGAGTCGCTGTCCACGCTGCGGGCCTCCGCGAAGCGGGACACCGAGGCGACGCACGGGGCCGTCGGGCGGTTCGGCGTCGGTTTCGCCGCCGTACTGGCCGTGACCGACGAGCCGGCGATCGTGGGGCGGCACGGCGGCGTGCGCTGGTCCCTCGCCGAGGCACGGGAGCTGGCCGCCGACACCGCCCGGCACAGTCCGGGCCTCGGGGACGAGGTCCGGCGGCGGGACGGTCACGTGCCCCTGCTGCGGCTGCCCTTCGCCGCCGAGGGCACCGCTCCGGATCCGTACGACACCGCCGTCATCCTGCCCCTGCGGGACGCCGCCGCCGCCGATCTCGCCGAGCGGCTGCTGGGCGGCATCGACGACGCGCTGCTCCTCGCCCTGCCCGGGCTGACGGAAGTCGTCGTGGAGATCGACGGCCAGGCCCCGCGCACGCTCGGCCGCCGCACCGACGGCACCTTCACGGTCGTGGAGGACTCCCGGGACGGCATCACGAACTGGCGCACCGCGTCCGCGCACGGGCCGCTCACCCCCGACCTGCTCGCCGACCGGCCGGTCGAGGAGCGGCTGCGGCCCCACTGGTCGGCGACCTGGGCCGTACCCGTCGACGCCTACGGGGCGCCGGTCCGGCCGCGGACGAGTCCGGTCGTGCACGCGCCCACCCCCAGTGACGAGCCGCTCGGCGTCCCCGCGCTGCTCATCGCGTCGTTCCCGCTGGACACCACCCGCCGGCACGCGGCCCGGGGCCCCCTCACCGACTTCCTGGTGCAGCGCGCGGCCGACGTCTACACCGAGCTGCTCGCCCAGTGGCGGCCGGTGGGGGCCGGGATCATCGACCTCGTCCCCGGGCCGCTCGGGAAGGGCGAGCTGGACGGGGCGCTGCGGCAGGCCGTGCTGGAGCGGCTGCCGCGGACCGCCTTCCTGCCCCCGGCCGTCGAGGCGAAGGGCGACGACGAGCTGCCGGAGGCCCTGCGGCCCCGGGACGCCGAGGTCGTGGAGGGTGCCGGGGCCGACACCGTGCGGGTGCTCGCCGAGGTGCTGCCCACCCTGCTCCCGGCCGGGCTGGAGCGGCGCGTCGAGCTGCGGACCCTCGGGGTGGCCCGGCTGCCGCTCGCCGACGCCGTCGACCGGCTGGCCGGGCTGGAGAAGGACCCGGAGTGGTGGTGGCGGCTGTACGACAGCCTCGCCGGGGTCGACCCCGAGCGGCTGTCCGGGCTGCCGGTGCCGCTGGCGGACGGGCGGACCACCATCGGGCCCCGGCAGGTGCTGCTGCCGACCCCGGACGCGGCCCTGATCGACCCGGACGTGCTCGCGCGGCTCGGACTGAAGGTCGCGCACAGCGCCGCCGCCCATCCCCTGCTGGAGAAACTGGGCGCGCTGCCCGCCTCCCCGCGCGCGGTGCTGACCACCCCGCAGGTGCGGGCCGCCGTGGCGAACTCCCTGGACGAGGACGGCGGCCTGGGCTGGGAGGAGGACGCGCCGGACGCCGAGGAGCTGGCCGACACCGTGCTCGCCCTGGTCCGGGACGCGGGTCTCGAACCGGGCGACGAGCCCTGGCTGGGTGCGCTGGCGCTGCCCGACGAGGACGGCGAGCCGGCACCCGCCGGTGAGCTGGTGTTCCCCGGAAGCCCCTTCGCCCGGGTGATCCGTGAGGGTGAACTGGCGGCCGTGGACGCCGACCTGGCCGAGAAGTGGGGTGAGCAGCCGCTCGCCGCGTGCGGGGTGCTCGCGGACTTCGCGCTCGTCCGCGCCACCGACGTCGTCCTGGACCCGGACGAGCTGGAGCCCCGGGAGGGCGACTACGCCGAGCCCGACGACGCGGGGCTGCTGGACGCCGTGGACGTGTGGTGCGAGGACATCCTGGACCGCTTCCCGGACAGCCCGGTGCCGCCCGTCGCGACCGAACTCGTCGCCGTCCGCGACCTGGACCTGGTGGACGACGACCACTGGCCCGAGGCGCTCTCCCTGCTGGCCCGGCCGCCGCTGCGGGACGCGCTGACCCAGCCCGTGCGCGTCCTGCTGCCCGACGGCACCCACGAGGTCGTACGGCCGTACACCGCCTGGTGGCTGCGCGGGCACCCGGTGCTCGACGGGCGGCGCCCGGCCGGGCTGCTCGCGTCCGGCGGGGACCCGCTGCTGCGCGGGCTGTACGACGAGGCCGACGCCACGGGGTTCGAGGACGAGCAGGTGCTGCGGGCCCTCGGGGTGCGCACCTCCGTCGGGGCGCTGCTGGACGAGCCCGGGGGCGCCGCCGAACTGCTGGACCGGCTCGCCGATCCGGAGCGGACGGTCACACCCGCCCAACTGCACGGACTGTACGGGGCGTTGGCGGAGCTGGAGCCCGAGCAGGTGACCCTGCCGGAGGAGTTGCGGGCCGTGACGGACGGGCGGACGGAGGTCGTGGAGGCCGGTGCGGCCGTCGTCGTCGACTCGCCGGACCTGCTGCCGTTCACCTCCGGCGTGCCGCTGCTGCCGGTCCGGCCCGCGCGGGCCGCCGAACTGGCGGAGCTGTTCCAGGTGCGGAGGCTGAGCGAGTCCGTCACCGGAGAGGTGCACTCCGAGGGGGCCGAGCACGACGTACCGGACCCGGTGCGGGTGCTGCTCGGTCCGCGGACGCCCCGGACCTACGTCGAGCACGAGGAACTGGTCGTGGACGGCGTGGAGATCGACTGGCGGCTCACCGACGACGGGGTGCTGCACGCGGCCACCCTGGAAGGGGTCGCGGCCGGTCTCGCGTGGGCCGCCGGGCAGTGGCCGCGGCGGTTCGAGGTGGCCGCGCTGCTGGAGGACCCGTCGCGGACGGAGGAGTTGGCCAGGGACCGCTGGTTCGACTGAATGTGACCTCGAACACAAGACAAAAGAACGTCAAAATCGCATACAACCAACGCCGGTTCTCGCGGATCTGATCATGCGGCAACAGTCTTCATGATCACGGAGAGACACACCCATGCGTATGCGAGTCGCGGGCACCGCCGTCATCGGCACCCTGGCGCTGTCCGTCCTGGCTGTCCCGGCCGCTCACGCGGCGGACGACGGCCGCGGTGACACGAAGATCTCGAACGTCGTGGTCAACGGCGGCAAGCCCGTCGTCGTGAGCGCCACCGGGAGCAAGACGATCACCGTCTCGTTCACCGTCACCGACAACTCCGGTGTCGCGTGGGCCCAGGGGATCCTGTACCACGGCTCGGACATCGACCACGCCGACAGCGGTGCCGTCGCCAACAGCAGCGACGGCCGCTCGGCCTGCTCCAAGGTCAACGCCACCACCTCGACCTGCAAGGCGACCTACACCCTGGCGGCGCAGGAGAACCTCGTCAACGCCGTGGCCGGCGGCTGGAAGGTCTGGGCGATCGCCCAGGGCAAGGACAACGACTTCGTCAAGAAGGAGAACGTCAAGACCTTCCAGGCGCAGCGGCTGTCCAAGCTGACGGTCAACGCCTCGCCGGAGCCGGTGGCGAAGGGCAAGACCCTCACCGTCACGGGTGCGCTGACCCGGGCCAACTGGGACGCCGGCAAGTACTCCGGCTACGCCGCGCAGCCGGTCAAGCTCCAGTTCCGCAAGAAGGGCTCCAGCAGCTACAGCACGCTGAAGACCGTCAAGACGGACTCCAAGGGCAACCTGAAGACCACGGTCACGGCCTCGGCCGACGGCTACTTCCGCTACTCCTTCGCGGGCACCTCGACCACCCCGGCGGTCAGCGCCGCCGGTGACTTCGTCGACGTGAAGTAACCGGCCCGGGCCCCGCCGAGCCACAGCGCCACCGCGTCACCGCACCATCCATCTCGTCTGTCCCATTCAGGGGGGAACACCATGCGTATACGTGCCACCGTGGCCACCGTCTCCGGGGCCCTGGCCCTCGCCGCCCTCGCCGTACCGGCCGCGCACGCCGACGGCAGCCAGGGCGACATCAAGATCACCAAGGTGGTCGTGGACGGCGACAACAAGGTGTCCGTCGGTACCTCCGCCGCGGTGACCGTCAAGGTCAGCGTGACCGCCACCGACAACTCGGGCATCAAGAGCGCCGACGGGTTCGACCTCTACGGCCCCGACAACGGGTACGCGTCGACCGGCAAGCCGGCCTGCACCAAGGTCAACGCCACCACCGCCACCTGCACCGCCTCGGTGAAGATCGACCCGAAGACCGACTACCTCACCAACAAGAGCGCCGGCACGTGGTACGTCGACGCCTGGGTCGAGGCCAACGACGGCGACTACATCTGGAAGGAGAAGGCTTCCTCCTTCTCGTTCCAGCGCGCCTCCAAGCTCACGGCCAACGCCACCCCGGAGCCGGTCAAGAAGGGCAAGACGATCACCGTCACGGGCGCCCTCACCCGCGCCAACTGGGAGTCGCTGAAGTACGGCGGCTACGGCTCGCAGTCGGTGAAGCTCCAGTTCCGCAAGAAGGGCTCCAGCAGCTACAGCACGCTGAAGACCGTCAAGGCGGACTCCAAGGGCAACCTGAAGACCACCACCACCGCGACGGCCGACGGTGACTACCGCTTCTCCTTCGCGGGCAACTCCAGCAGCGCCGCGGTCAACTCGGCCAACGACTTCGTCGACGTGAAGTAGGCGGACCGATCCACAGCACCCTCTCGATTCGGGGACAACTCATGCGTATCCGTGCCACCGTGGCCGCCGTCTCCGGCGCCCTGGCCCTCTCCGCCTTCGTCGCACCGGCCGCGCAGGCCGCCGACGGCGGTTCCTCCCACCGTGCCGAGATCGCCGAGATCTTCGCGCAGCACGCGTCGGGCAAGACCGCCTTCACCGCCTCCGCGAGGGCGGAGGGCGACCTGGACGTCACCTTCTCCAACTTCAAGATCGACAAGGCGATCAAGGTCGGTACGACCAACCGGGTCTACGCCAAGGTCACCTACACGCTGACCCACGGTGCCGACGTCGCCATCGACGCGGACTCGTTCTTCAGCTTCCCGCTCGTCTACCGCGGCTCGTCCACGACCCCGGACAACGTCCTGGGCGGCGACGAGCCCGCGACCTGTGTCGCGGCCACGGCCACGACCGCCACCTGCAAGGGCTCGATCCTGATCGACCCGCGGGAGACCGACGCGGACCTGAAGCTGCGCAACACCCAGGCCGGCACCTGGAAGGGCGCGGGCATCGCGTTCGACATCGACTCCGAGAAGGAGGCCCTGCAGGTCGACGGTCTCGGCACGACCCTGGTCCAGCGCAACTCCACGCTGACGGTCAACGCCGCCCCGGAGCCGGTGAAGAAGGGCAAGACCCTCACCGTCACGGGCAAGCTCTCCCGCGCCAACTGGGAGGACCACAAGTACCACGGCTACACCGGCCAGTCCGTGAAGCTCCAGTTCCGCAAGAAGGGCTCCAGCACCTACACGACGCTGAAGACCCTCAAGACGGACTCCGCGGGCAACCTGCGGACGACGACCAAGGCCACGGTCGACGGCTACTACCGCTACTCCTTCGCGGGCACCACGACCACCCCGGCGGTCAGCGCCGCGGGCGACTTCGTCGACGTGAAGTAGGCGGCATCCGTTCCGCCTCCGGAAGCGCCCGGCGCCCCCGGAGGCGGAACGTTTCTTCTCACTTGTGCCATGCGCGGGTAATCACCGCTCCAAATCCGGCCGGGAAGCGGTCCCCACGTACAACCCGGACCTGCGCTCGGGGATCTGATCACACGAGTCGACCGACTCCACGATCACTTCTCCCTCCTAGGGAACGCACATGCGCATTCGTGCCACCGTGGCCGCCGTCTCCGGCGCCCTGGCCCTCTCCGCCCTCGCAGTCCCGGCCGCACACGCCACCGGCGACTCGGGCACGCCGTACACGCTGAACGTCAGCTTCTCGAACGTCACCCTCGCCAAGGCGATCAAGGTCGGCACCACCAACGAGGTCAGCACCGCCTACTCGTACACGCTGACCCACGGCGCCGACGTGGACATCACCGCGAAGGACTTCTTCACCGACGCCTCCCTCTACAAGGGCTCGTACGACGACCCGACCGCCGAGCTGTACGGCGACGACCCGGCGACCTGCACGGCCACCTCGGCGACCACGGCCACCTGCAAGGGCACGGTCGACATCTACCCGGCCGACGGCGACCTGAAGAACGCCTGGGCCGGTTCCTGGAGCGTGGCCGCCGAGGCGGTCGCCTTCAACGGGCAGGACCAGAACAACCCCGACCTGGGCAAGGTCGGCTACAAGGACCAGAGCGGCCTCGGCAGCACCCTGGTGCAGCGCTACTCCAAGCTCACGGTCAACGCGGGCCCCGAGCCGGTCGCCAAGGGCAAGACCCTCACGGTGACGGGCAAGCTGTCCCGGGCCAACTGGGAGGACGGCCAGTACCACGGCTACGCGAGCCAGCCGGTCGCGCTCCAGTTCCGCAAGGCGGGCACGACCACCTACACCACCGTCAAGACGGTGTCCGCCGACTCGTCCGGCAACCTGAAGACCACCACCACCGCCACCTACGACGGGTACTGGCGCTTCAGCTTCGCGGGCACCTCCACCACCCCGGCCGTCAGCGCCACGGGCGACTACGTCGACGTGCGGTAGCGCCTAGTCGGGGAAGCGGCGGTCGACCCATTTCCACAGGAACTCCAGGGCGGCCGCCGCCACCACCGCGACCCCGACCGCCGTCCACGGCATCGTCATGCCGACCAGCTTCAGCGCGAAGAACCGCTGCAGGACCGGGACGGCGAGGACGAACAGGAAGGCCACGCCCATCGCGGCCACCAGACCCACCCGCCACCAGGTGTAGGGGCGGGCGATGATCGCCAGCACCCACATGGAGATCAGGAACAGGGTCAGGGTGGCCGCACTCGTCTCGGCGTCCAGGGCGCCGGGGCCGGCGTAGTGGTGCCGGGCGAGCAGATAGGTCACGAAGGTCGCCGCTCCGGCCACCGCGCCCCCCGGGACCGAGTAGCGCATCACCCGGCGCACGAAGTGCGGTTTCGCCCGCTCCTTGTTGGGCGCCAGGGCCAGGAAGAAGGCCGGGACACCGATGGTGAGCGTGGACAGCAGGGTCAGATGCCGGGGCAGGAAGGGGTACTCCACCCCCCAGCACACCACCAGCACCGCCAGCAGCACCGAGTAGACCGTCTTCACCAGGAACAGCGTCGCCACGCGCGTGATGTTGCCGATCACCCGGCGGCCCTCGCCGACCACCGAGGGCAGGCTCGCGAAGCTGTTGTCCAGCAGCACGATCTGGGCCACCGCCCGGGTCGCCTCCGAACCGGAACCCATGGCGACCCCGATGTCGGCGTCCTTCAGCGCCAGCACGTCGTTCACGCCGTCCCCGGTCATCGCGACCGTGTGGCCGTTCGACTGGAGCGCGCCCACCATGTCCCGCTTCTGCCGCGGGGTGACCCGCCCGAAGACGGTGGCCGAGTCGAGCGCCTCCGCCATGGCCGGTCCCTCGGCGGGCAGCCGCCGGGCGTCCACCGCCTCGCCGTCCAGACCCAGCTTCGCGGCGACCGCGCCGACCGACACCGCGTTGTCCCCGGAGATGACCTTGGCGCGGACGTCCTGCTCCGCGAAGTAGCGCAGGGTGTCGGACGCGTCGGGCCGCAGTCGCTGTTCCAGCACGACGAGGGCGGTGGGACGGGCGCCCCGGGCCGGCTCGGTGTCGTCCAGATCGCGGCGCGCGCGGGCCAGCAGCAGCACCCGCAGCCCCTGCTCGTTGAGCCGCTCGGTCTCGGCCAGGGCCGGGTCCCCCGGGGCGAGGAGCACGTCCGGGGCGCCCAGCAGCCAGGTGCTGGTCTCGCCGTCGCCCTCGCTGAACGCGGCCCCGCTGTACTTGCGGGCGGAGGAGAAGGGGAGCGACTCCACGCAGCGCCAGTCCACGCTGTCCGGGTAGGCGTCGATGATCGCCTGGAGGGAGGCGTTCGGGCGCGGGTCGGACTCGCCGAGCGCGCCGAGCACCTTGCGGATGTACGTCTCGTCCGCCCCGTCCAGCGCCCGCAGCTCGGTGACGTCCATGCCGCCCTCGGTGAGCGTGCCGGTCTTGTCCAGGCAGACGGTGTCGACGCGGGCCAGGCCCTCGATGGCCGGCAGCTCCTGCACCAGGCACTGTTTGCGGCCCAGCCGGATGACCCCGATCGCGAAGGCCACGGAGGTGAGCAGCACCAGCCCCTCGGGGACCATCGGCACGATCCCGCCGACCGTGCGGGCCACGGCGTCCTTGAAGTCGTCGTTCTTGACGACGAGCTGGGTGACGACGAGTCCCGCGGCGGCCGGGACCATCATCCAGGTGACGTACTTGAGGATGGTGGAGATGCCGGAGCGCAGCTCGGAGTGGACGAGCGTGAAGCGGGAGGCCTCCTCGGCGAGCTGGGCGGCGTAGGCCTCGCGGCCGACCTTGGTGGCCTGGAAGGCGCCGCCGCCCGCGACCACGAAGCTGCCGGACATGACCGGGTCGCCGGGGCGCTTGACGACGGGATCGGCCTCGCCGGTGAGCAGCGACTCGTCGATCTCCAGCCCGTCCGCCTCGGCGCACACCCCGTCGACCACGA
Organism: Streptomyces sp. NPDC038200; assembly: GCF_055600785.1. Taxonomy (NCBI): domain Bacteria; kingdom Bacillati; phylum Actinomycetota; class Actinomycetes; order Kitasatosporales; family Streptomycetaceae; genus Streptomyces; species Streptomyces sp. NPDC038200. The sequence continues at coordinate 1,006,829 of NZ_JBVJYH010000001.1, read as the reverse complement.
TCTTGTCGCCGGGCCCGATCTCGATGAGGTCGTCCAGGACGATCTCGTCGGTGGCCACCTCGGTCGCCACCCCGTCCCGCCGTACCGTGGGCCGGGCCTCCCCGATCACCGCGAGCGAGTCCAGAGTCTGTTTGGCCCGCCACTCCTGGACGATGCCGATGCCGGTGTTGGCGAGGATCACGAACCCGAAGAGGCTGTCCTGGATCGGCGCGACGAACAGCATGATCAGCCAGAGCACGCCGATGATCGCGTTGAACCGGGTGAAGACGTTCGCCCGGACGATCTCCCCGAGCGACCGGCTGCTGCGCACCGGGACGTCGTTGACCTGCCCGCGCGAGCGCCGTTCCGCCACTTCGTCGCCGGTCAGCCCCGTGGGGCGGCCCCTGGGCGGGGCCACGGGGTGGACGGGGTCGAGTGCGGCGCCCGCGTCTATATGGCTCATGCATTCGACGGTACGTGCGGATTTGCGCGTTCACCTGCCGAACGGAGCCGATGTCCGACCTGGGGAGGACCGGAGCCGGACCGGAGTCCTGCGCAGGTCGTACGGCTACGTCGCGTCGGCCGCCTTCATCGCCGCGTCCCGCTTGATCGCGGCGTCCCGCCTGCGCACGTACCAGACGCCGATCAGGCCCAGCCCGCCGCCCGCCAGGCAGGCCCACAGCCACCACAGATGGCCGTGATCGTCGAACCAGCCGTAGAAGGGCAGCTGGACGAGGAAGAGCACGAACCACACGATCGTGCCGCCGGTGATGGTGGCGACCACGGGGCCCTCCAGGGGCTCGGGCGCCTCGTGCTTGGGGGTCCACTTGGCCATGGGGACAGCTTATGGGCCGACGGGGGGCCGGTTGCCGGGCGATCAGGTCTACGCGCGGAGATAGCGATCTCCCCCTCATACGTTCATACTGAAACCGTTTGTCTTTGACCACTTCCGCTCGTACGAAACTCCAACGGGGCTCGGGGGAACCCCGCTGGTGATGAGGTCTCGCATGTCCACCTCGGCACCCGCCAAGGTCCCCACCCCCGAAAAGCCGGGCGGTGCGCCCGCCTACGGCGCCCTCGACCGCTACTTCAAGATCTCCGAGCGCGGCAGCTCCCTCGCCCGCGAGGTCCGTGGCGGTTTCGCCACCTTCTTCGCGATGGCGTACATCATCGTGCTGAACCCGATCATCCTCGGCAGCGCGAAGGACATGTACGGGCACCACCTGGACAACGGCCAGCTGGTGACGGCGACCGCGCTGACGGCGGCGTTCGCCACGCTGCTGATGGGTGTCATCGGCAACGTGCCGATCGCGCTCGCCGCCGGCCTCGGCGTGAACTCGGTCGTCGCCCTCCAGCTGGCGCCCCGCATGTCCTGGCCGGACGCCATGGGCATGGTCGTGCTGGCCGGTTTCGTGGTCATGCTGCTGGTCGCCACGGGTCTGCGCGAGCGCGTGATGAACGCTGTGCCGTTCGGGCTGCGCAAGGCGATCTCGATCGGTATCGGCCTGTTCATCATGCTGATCGGCCTGGTCGACTCCGGCTTCGTCACCCGGATGCCGGACATCGCCCAGACCACCGTCCCCCTCCAGCTGGGCACCGGCGGTCACCTCACCGGCTGGCCGGTGCTGGTCTTCATCCTGGGCGCGCTGCTCACCTTCGCGCTGATCGTCCGCAAGGTGCCGGGCGCGATCCTCATCTCCATCGTCGGCATGACCGTCCTCGCGGTGATCATCAACGCCGTCGCCACGATCCCGTCCTGGGGCCTGACGGTCCCGAAGTGGCCGGGCAACCCGGTGGCCACCCCCGACTTCGGCCTGGTCGGCCAGGTCAGCCTGTTCGGCGGCTTCTCCAAGGTCGGCGTGCTGACCGGCATCCTCTTCGTCTTCACGGTCCTGCTGTCGTGCTTCTTCGACGCGATGGGCACGATCATGGGCATCAGCGACGAGGCCAAGCTGACCGACGCCCAGGGCTACATGCCGGGCATCAACAAGGTCCTCCTCGTCGACGGCCTCGCCGTCGCCGCGGGCGGTGCCTCCTCCTCCTCGGCCACCACCGCCTTCGTGGAGTCCACGGCCGGCGTCGGCGAGGGCGCCCGCACCGGTCTCGCGAACGTCGTCACGGGCGGGCTCTTCGCCGTGGCGCTGTTCCTCACCCCGATCGCCACGATGGTCCCCTCCCAGGCGGCCACCCCGGCGCTGATCGCGGTCGGCTTCCTGATCCTGTCGAACTCCGTCAAGGAGATCGACTGGGCGGACTACACCATCGCGATCCCGGCCTTCGTGACGATGCTGATGATGCCGTTCACCTACTCGATCACGAACGGTATCGGCATGGGCTTCATCACCTTCACGGTGCTGCGCCTGGCCGCGGGACGGGCCCGGGAGATCCCGGTGCCGATGTACGTGGTCTCGGCCGTCTTCGCCTTCTACTACCTGATGCCGGCCCTGGGCCTCACCTGAGCCCGCGCGGGAGCGGTCACGTGACCCCGTAGAACCTCTCCGTCTCCTCGACGGCGGTCTGGAACCGCTCGTCGAAGTCATCCCGAATGAGCGTCCGGACGACATAGTCCTGGACGCTCATTCCTCTTTTCGCCGCGTGGTGCCGGAGCCTTTCGAGCAGCTCCCCGTCTATCCGCAGGCTGAGCACACTGGTCCCCATGCGTACGAGGGTCGCCACACCCGGCCGCCCGATGCGTCACTTTCCGGACTTCGCTCACTCATATGGGTGATCCAGGGGTTCAGTGGCGGGCGTCACGGGCAGGGCGGGCGTTTCCCGGTGGTCCTTAGTCAGGGTAATGAGTTACTCTAAAGAACATGCCGGACCTTACCCATGGCGACGACGCTGCCGCCGTGAACGCCCTTCGCTCAGCCGTGATGCGGCTGTCCCGTCGGCTCAAGCACCAGCGGGTCGACGAGTCGCTGAGCCCCACCGAGATGTCGGTGCTCGGCACCCTCTTCCGCTGCGGCTCCGCCACCCCGGGCGAACTGGCCCGCAAGGAGCACGTCCAGCCCCCGTCGATGACCCGCATCGTCGCGCTGCTCGAAGGCAAGGGGCTGGTCCGGCTGGAGCCGCACCCCGAGGACCGGCGCCAGAAGGTCGTCACCCAGACCGAGCAGGCCGAGGCGATGCTCGAGGAGAGCCGCCGCAGGCGCAACGCGTTCCTGGCCGGTCTGGTCGAAGGTCTCGACGAGGACGAGTGGGCCGCCCTGCGTGCGGCCGCCCCCGTCCTGGAGAAGCTCGCACACCTGTAAGCACGCCCACAGAGGAGGCGAACCCTTTTGAGTACGGGATCCGGAACACCTTCCGCCCCCGCACCGAGCACCACCCCCGCATCCCGTAAGTCCTCGATGTTCAGCTCGCTGAAGATCCGGAACTACCGCCTCTTCTTCATGGGCCAGGTTGTCTCCAACACCGGCACCTGGATGCAGCGCATCGCCCAGGACTGGCTGGTCCTCAGCCTCACCGGCTCCTCCGCGGCCGTCGGCATCACGACGGCCCTGCAGTTCCTGCCGATGCTGCTGTTCGGTCTGTACGGCGGTGTCCTCGTGGACCGCCTGCCCAAGCGGCCCGCCCTGCTGGTCACCCAGTCCTCGATGGCCGTCACCGGTCTCGCGCTCGCCGCGCTGACCCTCACCGGCCAGGTGCAGGTCTGGCACGTCTACGTCGCCGCCTTCGCCGTCGGCCTGGCCACGGTGGTCGACAACCCGGCCCGCCAGTCCTTCGTCTCCGAGATGGTCGGCCCCGACCAGCTGCAGAACGCGGTCAGTCTGAACTCGGCGAACTTCCAGTCCGCCCGGCTGGTCGGCCCCGCCGTCGCCGGGCTGATGATCACCGGGGTGGGCACCGGCTGGGCGTTCCTCGCCAACGGCCTGTCCTTCGCCGCGCCGATCGCCGGGCTGCTGCTGATGCGCGCCCGCGAGCTGCACGTGGTCGAGCGCGCCCCGCGCGGCAAGGGACAGCTGCGGGAGGGCCTCAGCTATGTGGCGAAGCGGCCGGAGCTGATCTGGCCGATCGTCCTGGTCGGTTTCATCGGCACCTTCGGCTTCAACTTCCCGGTGTGGCTGTCCGCCTACGCGGACGACGTGTTCGACGCCGGCGCCGGCGCCTACAGCCTCTTCAACACGCTGATGGCCGTGGGCTCGCTGGTCGGCGCCCTGCTGGCCGCCCGGCGCGGCACGGCCCGGCTGCGGGTCCTGACCGCCGCCGCGCTGGCCTTCGGCACGCTGGAGACCGTCGCCGCGGTGGCCCCGTCGTACTGGCTGTTCGCGCTGCTCATGGTGCCGATCGGGATCTTCGGTCTGACGGTGAACGTCACCGCGAACACCGCCGTCCAGATGGGCACCGACCCGGCCATGCGCGGCCGGGTGATGGCCCTGTTCATGATGGTGTTCATGGGCGGTACGCCGCTGGGCGCGCCGGTGGTCGGCTGGATCACCGACACCTACGGCGCCCGGATCGGTTTCGCGGCCGGCGGCGTGGTGTCGGCCGTGGCGGCCGGCGCGATCGGCCTGGTCCTGGCGCGCATCGGCGGCCTGCGGCTGTCGGTGGGCTGGTACCACGGCCACCCCCGGGTCCGTTTCGTCCCGCGCGACCGGGAGCAGCTGGCGACGGCCGCCTGAGCGTCCCGGCCGGCCCCGGAGGACCTCGGGCCTCCCGGAGGGCCTCGGGAGCCTCCCGGAGGAGCCCGGAGCCTCCCGGAGGACCTCGGGAGCCTCCCGGAGGAGCCCGGGGCGTCCAGGCGAGTCCCGGGAGCGTCCCGGAGGGTTCTAGTCCCGGTCGACCCTCCGGGCCAGCACCTGCCCCGGCCAGTCGTCCGGGCCGTGGGTGTAGCTGTGCGTCGGCGTGAAGCCGTTGGCCTCGTAGAAGGCGACGAGCCCCCGGTCGTCGCCCGCGTAGCAGTCCACGCGGAGCAGGCCCAGGCCCGCCTGCCGGGTCACCTCGGCGGCGTGCGCCAGCAGGGCGCTGCCCGCGCCCTGTCCCTTGAAGCGGCGGTCGGAGGCGAGCCAGTGGATGTACCGCTCGGGCTCACCGGGCGGCGGAAGGTGGGACAGGTAGGCGCCGGGTCCGTCGGTGAGGGTGAGGGTGGCGGCCGGCACCCCGTCGATCTCGGCGATGTACGTGGTGCCCTCGTCCATGGCACGTCCGACCGCCGCCACCGTCCTCTCGTGCCGCGACAGCGGCTCGGTGCCCCACTGGCGGACGCGTCCCTGTGAGACCAGCCACTCCACGCTGCTGTCGAGCATGCCGAGTATCGCGGGGAGGTCGTCCGGGCCGCCTTCTCGAATGGTGATCGCCATCGCCCCATCATGCCCGCCGGGGTCTGGGATCGTGAGAGCCATGAGAATCTTCGCCGCCGTGCTGCCCCCGGAGGACGTCGCGGACGAACTCGCCGCCGAGGTGGCCCGCTTGCGGCGGCTGCCGGGCGCCGACCGGCTGCGCTGGACCGGCCGCCCCGGCTGGCACTTCACCCTCGCCTTCTACGGCGAGGTCGCCGACGACCTCGTCCCCGCCCTGTCGGACCGCCTGGCCCGCGCGGCCGGCCGTGCGGCGCCCTTCCCGCTCGCGGTCGCGGGCGGTGGCCAGTTCGGGCAGGGCCGCGCGCTGTGGGCGGGCGCCCGGGGCGACGTGGAGGAGCTGCGGCTGCTGGCCGACCGCGCGGAGGCGGCGGCGCGCAAGGCGGGGATCCCGATGGGGGAGCACCGGCGCTACAAGGCCCATCTGACGGTGGCCCGCAGCCGGGACGCGGTGGACGTGCGGCCGTACGTGGAGCTGCTCCGCGAGTTCACCGGGCGGAGCTGGACCGTCGCCGACGTGGCGCTCGTGCGCAGCCGTCTGCCGCGGAGCGGGGTGCCGGGGGAGCAGCCCCGGTACGAGGTGGTCGACCGCTGGGCACTGGGTGGGGGCGGTTAGGCTCGAAGGCGTGGACCCGAAAACCCGGAACCGGATCATGGCCGGTGCGCTTGTGTTGATGTTCGTGGTGGTGGCCGTGGCTTCGGCGATGCGTTAGGAGCGCCGGGTAACCGCGGCCGCCCTTCGGACGGGGGCCGTCCGTGGCCGGTCGCGCGGTTCCCCGCGCCTCGTCGGGGGCGCTTACCAGGCGAAGGCCTCCGGGGACGGCCCCGGGCCCGGGAAGATCTCGTCCAGGCCGGTCAGCAGTTCCTCGCTCAGTTCCAGCTCCACCGCCCTGAGCGCCGACTCCAGCTGTTCGGCGGTGCGCGGACCGACGATCGGGCCGGTCACCCCGGGGCGGGTCAGCAGCCAGGCCAGCGCCACCTCGCCGGGCTCCAGGCCGTGCTTGTCGAGCAGGTCCTCGTAGGCCTGGACCTGGGCGCGGACCGCCGGGTCGTTGCCGAGGGTGTCCGCGGCCCGGCCGGAGGCGCGGCGACCGCCCTGGACCTGCTTCCTGATGATCCCGCCCAGCAGACCGCCGTGCAGCGGCGACCACGGGATGACACCGAGGCCGTACTCCTGCGCGGCCGGGATGACCTCCATCTCGGCGCGGCGCTCGGCCAGGTTGTACAGGCACTGCTCGCTGACCAGGCCGATGGTGCCGCCGCGGCGGGCGGCGGTCTCGTTGGCCTGGGCGATCTTGTAGCCGGGGAAGTTGCTGGAACCCGCGTAGAGGATCTTGCCCTGCTGGACGAGGACGTCGATCGCCTGCCAGATCTCCTCGAACGGCGTGTTCCGGTCGATGTGGTGGAACTGGTAGAGGTCGATGTGGTCCGTCTGCAGCCGCTTCAGGCTGGCGTCCACGGCGCGCCGGATGTTCAGCGCGGAGAGCTTGTCGTGGTTGGGCCAGGCGGCCTCGCCGTCGGCGGCCATGTTGCCGTACACCTTGGTGGCGATGACGACCTTGTCGCGCCGGCCGCCCTTGGCGAACCAGTTGCCGATGATCGACTCGGTGCGGCCCTTGTTGTCGCCCCAGCCGTACACATTGGCGGTGTCGAAGAAGTTGATGCCCGCGTCCAGCGCCGCGTCCATGATCGCGTGGCTGTCGGCTTCGTCGGTCTGCGGGCCGAAGTTCATCGTCCCGAGGACGAGTCGGCCGACCTTGAGTCCCGTGCGTCCGAGCTGCGTGTACTTCATGGTCCACCAGCCAACGGCTTCGAGTGCGCTCAAGGCAAGGGCCGTTGGGGCGTGCGCCCGGTACCGGCCGGGTGCGGCACCCGTGCGGCCGGGCGCACGGGTGCCGGCGGTCAGTTCGACAGGTCGCCGAACATGCCGGGCTCGTAGGCGCCGCCCTGGTTGCGTGCGATCACGCCGAGCCGGTTGGCCGCGTTGATCAGGGCGACCAGGTAGACCAGCGCCGTGGTCTGGTCGTCGTCGTAGTGCTTGCGCACCTGCTCCCAGGTCTCGTCGGACACGCCCTGGTGGGCGTCGGCGAGCCGGGTCCCCTCCTCGGCGAGCGCCAGCGCGGCCCGCTCGGCCTCGCTGAACACCGTGGAATGGCGCCAGGCGGCCACCAGGTGGAGGCGGACCGTGGTCTCGCCGGCCGCCGCGGCCTCCTTGGTGTGGAGGTCCGCGCAGAAGCCGCAGCCGTTGATCTGGCTGGCGCGCAGCATCACCAGTTCCTGGGTGGTCCTGGGCAGGGTCGACTGCGTGATCGCCAGGCTGACGTTGCCGAACCGCTTGCCGAGCCTGGTGCCGAGTTCGCCGTTCATCAGGTTGATACGGGGTTCCATGTCGTGGTCCTCGTTCGTGGAGCCGGAGGCCGCGCCGGTCGTCGGCGCGGCGATGACGACCACGAGATGCCGGCCGGTCCGCCGGTGTGACAACAACGCTCGTGTGGCGTGGGTCACTCGGAAGGGGTGTCACACGGCGGCGGTGAGCGGAGTCTTGTGTGGGTGAGGGACGGTCGAGAACGGACGGGCGGGGGCCGACGGTGAGCAGTCGAGGGGCGGACGGGCGGGGGACGATGACGAGCGAGCGCGGCGAGCGGACACGCGGCACGGCGGGGGGCCCGGCGAAGCCGCGGGGCGCGGGCGGTCGCACGGACCCCGCCACCGAGGCGTTCGTGGCCCACCGCAATCTGCTGTTCACCGTCGCCTACGAGATGCTCGGCTCGGCCGCCGACGCGGAGGACGTCCTTCAGGAGACCTGGCTGCGCTGGTCGGGCGTCGATCTCGGTACCGTGCGCGAGCAGCGCGCGTATCTGGTCCGGATCGCCACGCGTCAGGCGCTGTCCCGGCTGCGCACGCTCGCCCGGCGCAGGGAGTCCTACGTCGGCCCGTGGCTGCCCGAGCCGCTGCTGACCGCGCCGGACGTGGCCGAGGACGTCGAGCTGGCGGACAGCGTCTCGATGGCGATGCTGCTGGTGCTGGAGACGCTCACGCCGACGGAGCGGGCGGTGTTCGTCCTGCGCGAGGTGTTCGACCTCGCCTACGACGAGATCGCGCGGGCCGTCGACAGGACCCCGGCCGCGGTCCGTCAGATCGCCCACCGGGCGCGGTCCCATGTCGCCGCGCGCCGGCCGCGGGGCAACGCGTCCCCGGCCGAGACCCGCGCCGCGCTGGAGGCGTTCCGCCGGGCGGTCGAGACGGGCGACCTGCAACGCCTGCTCGACATCCTGGCGCCGGACGTGGTGTTCCTGGGGGACGGGGGAGGGGTCGCCCAGGCCGCGCTGGAGCCCATCGTGGGGGCGGCGCGGGTGGCCTCGCTGTCCGCCGGACTGACCCGGTTCGGCGCCGCGGGCGCACTGGAACCGGCCGAGGTCAACGGCTACCCGGCGCTGATCCTGCGGCGCGACGGGGAGATCGACACGGTGGTGGCGGTCCGCATCGACGACGGCCGCGTCACCGGCCTGTACGCCGTGCGCAACCCGGAGAAGCTGTCGCGGGTGCGCCGGGAGACCGTGCTGTCCAGGTGACGACGGGGCCTAGTCGCGGGGGAATTCGCCGGTCCGCAGGGTGAGACCGACCACCGTGTTGGCGAGGTCCAGGTCGCTGCCGAAGGGGACCGTGGTCTCGATCCGCTCCTCCCCGGCCCCCACCGGCGAGTGCGGTCGCGCGGTTCAACGACACGCACGGTGATCCGGCGGCACCGGAATCAGGTCAATCCGTTCCAGCCGCGTACGCGTGTCCGATCCCCCACGCCTCCCGCATCGCCCCGGCGAACGCCTCCGCGATCAGGTGCTCGCCACGGGCGTTGGGATGCGTGCCGTCGTAGGTGTCGGTGTGGATGTCGTACGACTCCGGCGGGGACGCCAGCAGGATCGGCGAGCGGGGCTCGTCCAGGTCGGCGGCCGTCTTCGCCAGCAGGACGTTGAAGTGGTCCACCTGTTCGGCGAAGGACGCGTCCGCCTCGGCCCGGATGTTCGGGATCACCGGCAGCAGCACCATGCGGACGCGCGGGCCGGCTTCCCGGGCCGCGGCGACGAAGGCCCGTACGTTCTCCGCGGTCTGCTCGGCGTTCGTGTAGAAACCGAGGTCGATCAGGCCCAGGGAGACCAGCAGCACGTCCGGGCGGTGTGCGCGCACCGCGTCGCCGATGAGCGGTGCCATGTGCAGCCAGCCCTCGCCCCACCCCGCCAGGTGCGCGCGCGGGAAGCCGGGTTCGGCGTAGGCGAGGGACGTCGGGGCGTCGGCCTGCTTGTCGTACAGCGTCTCGCGCGGGCCGACGAAGGTGAAGGGGCCGCCGTGCGCCGCGCACAGATGCCGCCACAGCCGGTAACGCCACGTGTGTTCGCCCGCGCTCCCGATCGTCATGGAGTCGCCCACGGGCATGAACCTAAGCATCCGGTCATGATGGACGATCGCCGGGACCGGTGGGATCCGTGGTGGCTGTGAGGCGGACCACGTCCGCCCGGCCGGTGTGATCACGTCTCCTGAACCCCGGCCGGAGATGGCAGGCTTGGGGCATGCGTCGATCGTTCGCCGTTCTCGCCGGGGTCCTGCTCGCCGGCGCCTGCGCGCTGCCCGCCTCCGCCGCCGGGGGAACCGGCGACCAGGGGTTCACCCTCAAGGATCCGCGGATCACGGAGTCCAGCGGGCTCGCCGCGTCCCGGCTGCACCCCGGTGTCTACTGGACGCACAACGACAGCGACGACGGGCCGTACCTGTACGCGGTGGACGGCGCGTCCGGCAAGACCGTCGCCCGGATCACCCTGCGCGGCATCGGCTCCCCGCGCGATGTGGAGGCCATCTCCATCGGGCCGCACAACGAGATCTACGTCGGCGACATCGGCGACAACTTCGGCGGCAGGTGGCCGTACGTGTGGATCTACCGGCTGCCCGAGCCGAAGCAGTTGCGGGACCAGACGGTCACCGCCACGCAGTACGTCGTGAAGTACGCGGACGGACCCCGGGACGCCGAGTCGCTGCTGGTCCACCCGAAGACCGGGCGCGTCTACATCATTGACAAGAAGGAGGACGGCGGGCACTTGTACGAGGGCCCGGCCACTCTCTCCGCCTCCGGCGCGAACGTCTTCAGGCGGGTCACCGCCGTCGACCTCTGGGCCACCGACGCCGCTTTCTCCCCGGACGGCGAACAGCTCGCCGTACGCGGCTACTTCGGCGGTGTCTTCTACGACTGGAACGGCGGCCGGATCAAGCGCGAGGGGCGCCTGGACGTGCCCTTGCAGGGGCAGGGCGAGTCGGTGTCGTACTCCGCCGACGGCACGAAGCTGATGTACGGCAGCGAGGGCGCGGACAGTGCCGTGAAGGCGGTGGACGCCCCGGACCGGCCCGCCGCGAAGTCGCCTTCGGCGAGCGGGGGTTCGGGCGGCGAGGAGGGCGAGGGCGGCGGCGCGAGCCTGAAGGTGGGCGCCGTGATCGTCGCGGTCGGGGTGGCGGCGGTGTTCGGGCTGCGCCGGCTGCGGCGGAGGTGAGGCGGAGGGCGAGCGGGGCCACGGCCGCGTGAGCGGGTCTCGCTCCAGCCCGTCCTCGGGTCGCTGTCCGTAGGTCGCTCTCCTCGGGCCGTCCGTCGTCGGGTCGCTGTCCGTAGGTCGCTCTCCTCGGGCCGTCCGTCGTCGGGTCGCTGTTCGTCGGGCGTCCGTCCTCGGGCCGTCCGTCGTCGGGTCGCTGTTCGTCGGGCGTCCGTCCTCGGGCCGTCCGTCCTCAGGCCCGCGGGTCCTGCCGGAGCGTCACTTCACGCAGCCGGGCGCCGGAAAGGGGGTCGTGTCCGCGGGGTGGCCGCCGCCCTCCATGGTGGTGAGCAGCTTGGGGGCCGCCCCGTCGGGGTCCACGATGCGGGCGACGAACCCGGCGCTCCGCGGCAGCGCGGGATGGGCGCGGTTGACGACCCCGCCGAAGCGCGTGCCGCCACCGGCGTCCTTGAAGAACGCCTCCGGTCCCTTGGGGCCGTTGCTCAGCACGGCGACGGCCCCGGCGCCGATGAAGTTCTCCTCGACGATCGTGCAGCCCCGGGCGTCCGGGGTGCCGGCCCGGGGGAGCGGGAAGGTGTGCGTGCCGCTCTTGGCGCCGGTCACCCGGAGCGCGGGGGCCGAGCCGTCGGGACCCGCCAGGCGCAGGGAGAGACCGCGCTGGGTGGACGCGGTGTGCTTGCGGTCGAGCTTGGCCAGGACGCGGTACATGTAGGCGTCACCCGGCCGCCAGTGCGGCGGCACGGCACGGATCCACGCCTCGGGGCCGCCCGCCCCGGGGTCGTTGCGCAGGACGGCCACCAGGTCCTGGCCGATGGCGACGGCCTTGCCCGCGTAGCGGGCGCCCGGGTCGGTGGTGGCTTCCGTGGCGGCCTCGGTGGCGGCCTCGGTAGTGGTCCTGGCGGCGGGGGCCGCGGCGGCGGTCGCCACCGGCAGGACGGCGGGGGTGCCGAGGGCGGTCAGGAGCGCCGAGGCCGTCAGGAGGGTGCGGCGGTGGCGTGCGAACGCGGTGGGCGCGGAAGGGCTCACGGGAACTCGCTTGAATCTACCCATTCCTCCATTGTCACGAGATATCGACGAGAACCGGTATGTCGATCTCCGTCGGCGAGGCCGGGGACCCGTGGCCGCAGGGGCGGGGAGACACGCGAAGGGCGCCCGGTGGACACCGGGCGCCCTTTCGTCGGCGCGATCGAAGCGGTTGCGGCTTCGCTTCGATGAAGCGGTTGCAACTTCAATGAAGCGGTTGCGGCTTCAGTGAAGCAGTCGCGGCTTCAGCGAAGCGGCTAGAGCTTCTCGATCACGTAGTCGACGCACTTCGTCAGCGCCTCGACGTCCGCCGGGTCGATCGCCGGGAACATCGCGATGCGCAGCTGGTTGCGGCCGAGCTTGCGGTACGGCTCGGTGTCCACGATGCCGTTGGCGCGCAGCACCTTGGCGACGGCGGCGGCGTCGACCTCGTCGGAGAAGTCGATCGTGCCGATGACCTGCGAACGCTTGGCCGGGTCGGCGACGAACGGGGTGGCGTACTTGGCCTCCTCCGCCCAGCCGTACAGGCGGGTCGAGGAGTCCTTGGTGCGGGCCGTGGACCAGGCGAGGCCGCCCTGGCCGTTGAGCCACTCCAGCTGCTCGTTGAGCAGGAAGAGCGTGGCGAGGGCCGGGGTGTTGTACGTCTGGTTCTTGCGGGAGTTGTCGATCGCCGTGGGGAGGCTGAAGAACTCCGGCACGTGGCGGCCGGAGGCGTGGATCCGCTCGGCGCGCTCGATCGCGGCGGGCGAGAAGACGCCGATCCACAGGCCGCCGTCGGAGGCGAAGGACTTCTGCGGGGCGAAGTAGTAGACGTCGGTCTCGGCGATGTCGACCGGCAGGCCGCCCGCGCCGGAGGTGGCGTCCACCAGCACGAGGGCACCCTCGTCGGCGCCGGCCACGCGCTGGATCGGCATGGCGACACCGGTGGAGGTCTCGTTGTGGGTGAAGGCGTAGACGTCGACGCCCGCCTCCGCCCGCGCCTCGGGGTGGGTGCCGGGGTCGGCGGCGACGACGGTCGGCTCGGCCAGCCAGGGGGCAAGCTTGGCCGCCTTGGCGAACTTGGAGGAGAACTCGCCGAAGCTGAGGTGCTGCGACTTGTTCTCGATCAGGCCGTGCGTGGCGACGTCCCAGAACGCGGTGGAGCCGCCGTTGCCCAGGACGACCTCGTAGCCCTCGGGGAGCGAGAACAGCTCGGAGATGCCCTCGCGGACCTTGCCGACCAGGTTCTTGACCGGCGCCTGCCGGTGAGAGGTGCCCAGCAGGGACGTACCGGTGGCGGCGAGGGCGTCCAGCGCCTCGGTGCGCACCTTGGAGGGGCCAGCGCCGAAACGTCCGTCGGCGGGCTTGATGTCAGCGGGAATCTGGATGTCGGCCACGGGAGGAGGTTAGCCGGTGACGGAAAGCGAGGCGGAGACGTGTCCGTTCGATGAGACGAGATCACCGGGACGGGGACTTGTAATGTCGTACGACGATACGCGTGCGGCTGTGGAAAACATGCGGTGACTGTCCGTGATCGGATGCATCCTGGACGCATGACGGATCGTGCGGAAGTCACGGATGCCGCGGAGGTCGCGGATCTCGCGGGGGCCCTGGCCAGGGCCGTCCGGGGCGAGGTCGGCTTCGACGCCACCTCCCGGGCGCTGGTCACCATGGACGCCTCCAACTACCGGCGGGTCCCGCTGGGGGTCGTGGCTCCGAGAGACGCCGACGACGTGGCCGCCGTGCTGGAGGTGTGCCGGGCGCGCGGGGTGCCGGTCGTGGCGCGCGGCGGGGGCACGTCGATCGCCGGGCAGGCGACCGGCACCGGCGTCGTCCTGGACTTCACGCGGCACATGACCGGCCTGCTGGAGCTGGACCCGGGCAGCAGGACGGCCGTCGTGCAGCCGGGGCTCGTCCTCGACCGCCTCCAGGAGGCCGCCGCCCCGCACGGACTCCGCTTCGGCCCCGATCCGTCCACGCACGGCAGGTGCACGCTCGGCGGGATGATCGGCAACAACTCCTGCGGCTCCCACTCGGTGGCCTGGGGCACGACCGCGGACAGCGTGCGGGAGCTGTCCGTCGTCACCGCGCGCGGGCAGCGGCTGCGGCTCGGACCCGGCTGGGCGGGCGCCCCGGACGGGCTGCGGGAGCTGGCCGAGGGCGAACTGGCCCGGCTGCGCACGGGCTTCCCGGACCTGCCCCGCCGTATCTCCGGCTACGCACTGGACGCGCTGCTGCCCGAGAAGGGCGCGGACGTCGCCCGCTCCTTCTGCGGCTCCGAGGGCACCCTCGGCATCCTCACCGAGGCCGTGGTCCGCCTGGTCGAGGCGCCGCCGGCGCGTGCCCTGGCCGTGCTCGCGTACCCCGACGAGAGCGCCGCCGCCGAGGCCGCCGCGGGCCTGCTGCCGCTGCGTCCGCTGACAGTGGAGGGCATGGCCGCCGACCTGGTGCCGGCCGGGGCGGGGCTGCCCGCAGGAGGCGCCTGGCTGTTCGTGGAGACCGGCGGGGAGACGGCGGCGGAGGCACGGGCGCGTGCGCGGGACGTCGTGCGCGCGGCCGATGTCGTGGACGCGCTGGTGGTGACCGACGCGGCGGCCCAGCGCGCGCTGTGGCGGATCCGGGAGGACGCGAGCGGCCGGGCCACCCGGATGCCGGACGGCACGGAGGCCTGGCCCGGCTGGGAGGACTGCGCCGTGCCGCCGGCCCGGCTCGGCGCCTATCTGCGCGACTTCCGCGCCCTGCTGGCGTCCCACGGCCTGCGCGGCACGCCCTACGGCCACTTCGGCGACGGCTGCATCCACGTCCGCATCGACTTCGACCTGCTCACCGGGGCCGGCATCGGCCGCTTCCGGCGGTTCTCCGAGGAGCTGGCCGATCTGGTGGTGGCCCACGGCGGTTCCCTGTCCGGGGAGCACGGCGACGGCCAGGCCCGCGCGGAGCTGCTGCCCCGCATGTACGGCGCGCACACGGTGGCGCTGTTCGAGCGGGCCAAGGCGGTCTGGGACCCGGACGACCTGCTCAACCCCGGCATGCTGGTCCGCCCGGCGCGGCTGGACGAGAACCTGCGCTTCGCGGTGCTGCCCCGCCGCCCCGTCGACGTGGCCTTCGGCTATCCGGCGGACGGCGGTGACTTCGCCGCGTCCGTCCGCCGCTGCGTCGGCGTCGCCAAGTGCCGTACGGCCACGGCGCCCGGGCCCGCCGTGATGTGCCCCTCCTTCCGGGCGACCGGCGAGGAGGCGCACTCCACCCGCGGCCGGGCCCGGCTGCTGCACGAGATGCTGGCGGGCGAGCTGATCACCGACGGCTGGCGCTCGACGGAGGTCCGGGACGCCCTCGATCTGTGCCTGTCCTGCAAGGGCTGCCGGTCGGACTGCCCGGTCGGCGTCGACATGGCCACCTACAAGGCGGAGTTCCTGCACCACCACTACGCCGGCCGCCGCCGTCCCGCCGCCCACCTCAGCATGGGCCGGCTGCCGGAATGGCTCGACCGGGCCGCCCGCACCCGCACGGCCCCCGTGCTCAACGCGCTGGCGTCGGCGGGCCCGTTGGCCCGGATCGGCAAACGGTGGGCCGGCATCACACCGGAACGGGAGATCCCGCGCCTGGCGACACAGACGTTCACGGCATGGTGGCGCGGGAGGAAACCCGGACGGCCGACCGGAGGCGCGCCGGCGCGGAGCGGCGAGGACCGGCCTGTGCCGGGCAGGGAGGACGTGTCGGGCCGGACTGTCGAGGACCGGCCTGTGCCGGGCAGGGAGGACCGGTCGGGGCGGGCGGCCGAGGACCGGTCGGGGCGGGCGGCTGAGGGGCGGTCGGGCCGGGCGAGCGAGGGACGGTCGGGGCGGGCGGGTGAGGGGCGGCCGGTTCAGGGCGGTGACGGCCGGGCGGGTGCGGGCGGCGGCGAGCTGGTCGTCCTCTGGCCGGACACCTTCACCGAGCATCTGTCCCCGTCCGTCGGCCGGGCCGCCGTCCGTGTGCTGGAGGCGGCCGGACTGCGGGTGGCCCTCCCGCCCACGCTGCTGCCGGGCCGCGGAGCCCTCGCCGACGGCCGGACGAAGGCGGCGACCGCGCTGCTCACGGCCCGCCGGGCCCGGGTCTGCTGCGGCCTGACCTATGTCTCCACCGGCCAGCTGGACCGCGCCCGCACGGTCCTGCGCCGCACCCTGGACCTGATGGAACCGGTGCTGCGGGCGGGGCTCCCGGTCGTCGTGCTGGAGCCGAGCTGCGCCGCGGCCCTCCGCACCGACCTCCCGGAACTCCTGCCCGACGACCCCCGAGCGGCCCGGCTGTCCTCCTCGGTCCTCACCTTCGCCGAGACCTTGGAGCGGCACGCCCCCGACTGGGCCCCGCCCGTCCTCGCCCGCCCGGTCGCCGGCCAGACCCACTGCCATCAGCACGCGGTGCTCGGTGACGCCGCCGACCGCCGGCTGCGCGCCGCCGCGGGCCTCACCGGCGAGCTGAGCGGAGGCTGCTGCGGTCTGGCGGGCAACTTCGGCTTCGAGAAGGGCCACTTCGACGTCTCCCGGGCCTGCGCGGAGGAGCAGCTCCTGCCGTCGGTGCGGCAAGCACCCGAGGATACGGTGGTGTTGGCGGACGGCTTCTCCTGCCGCACCCAGCTGGAGCAGCTGGCCGGGGTCCGCGGCCGGCATCTGGCGGAGGTGCTGGCGCAGGCCCTGGACGCGCCGGAGGGAGACACCAGGTGACCGAGGAACACGCGCGCGTGGCCGTCCTCTCCGACATCCACGGCGTACTGCCCGCCCTGGAGGCGGTCCTGGCGGAGCCCGAGGTGGCCGCCGCCGAACGGATCGTCCTCACCGGCGACATCACGGCGGGCCCGCAGCCGGCCGAGGTGCTGGACCTGCTGCGGGCGCAGGGCGACCGGGTGCTGTGGGTCGGCGGGAACGCGGACCGGGAGCTGGTGGAGTACCGCCGGGGCGAGCGCACGGAGATCCCCGACCCCATCGGCCCCTACGCCGCCGAGGCGCTCCGCCCGGACCAGATCGACTTCCTGGCGGCCCTCCCCGGCACCCGCACCCTGCGCGTGCGCGGCCTCGGCAAGGTGCTGTTCTGCCACGCCACCCCGCGCGACGACGAGGAACTGGTCCTGGTCGACTCCCGCCCGGCCCGCTGGGCGGAGGTCTTCACCGGCCTGCCGCCCGACATCGGCACCGTCGTCTGCGGCCACACCCATATGCCCTACGTCCGCCTGGCCCACGGCCGCCTGGTGGTCAACCCCGGCAGCGTCGGCATGCCCTACGGCCGCCCCGGCGCCCACTGGTGCCTCCTCGGCCCCGGCACCGACCTGCGCGTCACGCGGTACGACATACCGGCGGCGGTGGCGCGCCTGATCCGGGAGTGCGCCTACCCGGACATCGCCGAGTGGGCCGATTACTTCCTGTACGCCCGTGCGACGGACACCGAGGTGCTGGAGGCGTGGGGGCCGAAGGACGGGCGGAGCGCTTCGTAGGACGAGGCGGACCGCGATCTCCACGGCGCCCCCCCTCGACGGGCTGCCGCACAAGGGCTGAACCGGCCGCGGCACACGGCGCTCGGCGTCCGCACGGCCCGGCGCTGAGCGCGTTCTCAGGTTGTTCGCCCCATACCCAGCTTTTCCCAGGGGATTCACAGCGCTCCTTTGCCATTTTTGCCGTTCGGGGCGGTGGCGGACGTGTAAATTCTTGGATGTCGGGTTCCGGACGCGGAATTCAGCACCACAAGAACAGCGCGACATTAGGAGTCGGAATGAGCTTCAAGAAGCTTGCCCCGCTGCCCCCCAAGCCCAAGAACAAGCAGCTCCCGCCGCCGCCGAAGCCGAAGCCCAAGAAGCACGCGCCGAAGCCGCTGCCCAAGCCGCTGCCCGGCCAGGATCGCTGATCCGACGCTGAGCGGAAAAGGGGGTCGACGGTGCACCGTCGACCCCCTTTTCCCTTCCTGTCGAATTCGCGGGAGCCGGTGAAAGGAAGCGCAGGGAATGTCGAAGGGTGTGTGCATGGATATCGATGAGACCGAGGGATCCGAATGCGCGGACGTCCCGACCATTCCGGCCCGCACCGCATTCCGCCGTTTCTGGCCGCTGACCAGAGGACTGCGCCGCTGGCTGTTGCTGGTCTGGCTGTGCACGGTGCTCGCCGCGCTCGCCGAGACCGAGGCGGTCCTGCTGTTCGGCGATCTCACCGACCACGCCCTGCAGCAGGGCTCGTTGGCCGCGTTCTGGAGTCCGGCCGTGCAGTGGCTGGGGATCGCGGTGGTCGGCGCGCTCGTCGCGTACGCGGGCAACTCGCTGGCCGCGTGGATCACCGAGCGGTTCGTGATGCGGCTGCGCGAGCACGTCTTCGACCACGTCCAGCAGCTGCCCCCGCACTTCTTCCAGCGCCACCGCCAGGGCGACCTGCTCTCGCGGCTGACCAGCGACGTCGAGGCGATCGAGACGATGGTCGTCTCGGGCCTGGTCGGCGCCGCCTCCGCGGTCTTCTCCGCCCTCTTCTACGCCGTCGCCGCGTTCTGGCTGCGCTGGGACCTGGCCGCCGCCACCTTCGTCCTCGCCCCCCTGTTCTGGCTGGCCGCCCGCCGCTTCTCCGGCTCCATCAAGGACGTCTCCCGCGAGGGCCGGGTCGCCGACGGCGCGATCACCTCGGTGGTGGAGGAGTCGCTGGGGAACATCGTGCTCACCCAGGCCTACGACCGCCGGGACGCCGAGCGCCGCCGGCTGCACGCGGAGGCGAACGCCTGGTTCCGCGCCTCGGTCCGCTCCACCCGGTTGAACGAGGCCTACGAGCAACTGGTCCAGGTCATCGAGACGGTCTGCGTGCTCGCCGTGATCGGCATCGGCGCCTGGGAGATCTCCACCGGCCGGATGACCCTCGGTCAGCTCCTCGCCTTCGCCGCCTTCCTCGGCTATCTCTACCCGCCCGTCCGCGGGCTCGCCCAGCTCGGCCTCACGGTCACCGCGGCCACCGCGGGTGCCGAACGGCTCATCGAGATCCTCGACGTCCGGCCCTCGGTCGCCGACCCCCGGCGCCCCTCCGGCACCGGCCGCCCGGACGGCACGGTCGTGGTCCGGGACGTCTCCTTCCGTTACCCCGGTGCCGACGGGACCGCGCTCGACGCTCTCTCCTTCGCGGCCGGCCCCGGCGAGCTGGTGATCATCACCGGCCCGAGCGGCGCCGGCAAGTCCACGGTCTCCAAGCTGCTGCTGCGCTTCTACGACCCGGATTCCGGAGACGTCCTGCTGGACGGCGTCCCCTTGCGGGACTTCCCGCTGGCCCGGCTGCGCGAGTACGTCACCCTGCTCCCCCAGGAGACGCTGGTGCTGCACGACACCGTGCGCGCCAACATCGCCTGCGGGCGGCCCGGCGCCAGCGGCCAGGCGATCGAGGACGCCGCGCGGGCGGCCGACGCCCACGACTTCATCCTCCGGCTGCCCGACGGCTACGACACCCGGGTCGACCCCCACTCGGCCCGGCTGTCCGGCGGCCAGCTCCAGCGCCTGGCCATCGCCCGCGCCATCCTGCGCGACGCGCCCGTCCTGGTCCTGGACGAGCCGACCACCGGCCTGGACGCGATGGCCGCCCGTCGGGTCGTCCAGCCCCTGCGCCGCCTGATGGCCGGCCGCACGACGATCATGATCACGCACGATCTCAACCTCGCCCCCGACGCCGACCGCATCCTCGTCGTGGACCGCGGTCGCGTCGTGGAGACCGGCCGCCACGACGAACTCCTCGCCCGCGGCGGGGCCTACGCCCGGCTGCACCGTTCGCAGAACAACGCGGTCCTGGACACCGGCGAGCTGCGCATGCCGCTGTGGCAGGAGGAGCAGCCGCAGGCACCGGCGTACGAGCGGCAGCAGCCGTACGGATACGAGCCCCACGCCGCCCAGGCCGGTCACGCCGCGTACGCCGCCCAGGCCGGTCACGCCGTGTACGCCCAGGCCGGCCGCGCCGCCTATGACGCGCATCCCGCCCAGGCGGTCTGGCCCCAAGCGGTGTACGAGCCCTCCGGCCCGACAGCGACGGTCCCGCCCGTCCTGCCCGTCCCGGCCGCTCTGCCCGACGGCCGTCCGCTGTTCCGTGACGAGGAGGGCCGGCCTGGCATCTGATCCCAGCATGCGGGACAGTTGCTTGAAGGGTTCACGCACCTGACGAAGTCCATTACTCTGGACTTCGCAGTACACCGCGATGAACGAACTCGATCGAGCACCAGGACCGCCCGTGACCGCCACCTCCAGCACCGCCAAGCCGACCCGGGTCCCGCCTGCCGGAGGGCCCCGGCGCGTCGATTCGCTCGGCCCCGTCGGACTGGTGCTGGCCGGCTGCGTCTCCGTGCAGTTCGGCGGCGCCCTGGCCGTGACCCTGATGCCCAGGGCGGGCGCGCTGGGCGTGGTGACCCTGCGGCTGCTCGCGGCGGCCGTGGTGCTCCTGCTCGTGTGCCGCCCCAGGCTGCGCGGCCACTCCCGCGCCGACTGGGGCACGGTGATCGCCTTCGGCGTCGCCATGGGCGCGATGAACGGCCTGTTCTACGAAGCGGTCGCCCGCATCCCCCTCGGCCCGGCGGTGACCCTCGAAGTCCTCGGTCCGCTGGCTCTGTCCGTCCTCGCCTCCCGCCGGGCGATCAACGCGGTCTGGGCGGGCCTCGCTCTCGCGGGTGTGTTCCTGCTCGGCGGCGGAGGCTTCAGCGATCTGGACCCCACGGGTGTCGCGTTCGCCTTGGGCGCCGGCGCCATGTGGGCCGCCTATATCGTCTTCAGTGCCCGCACGGGCCGCCGCTTCCCGCAGGCCGACGGCCTGGCCCTGGCCATGGCGATCGCGGCTCTCCTCTTCCTCCCCATCGGCATCGCCGACGCCGGCACCCGGCTGCTGGACCCCACCACCATCGCCCTCGGCTCGGCGGTGGCGCTGCTCTCCTCGGTCCTGCCCTACACCCTCGAACTCCTGGCGCTGCGCCGGCTGCCGGCCTCCACCTTCGCCGTCCTCATGAGCCTGGAACCGGCCATCGCGGCCACGGCGGGCTTCCTCGTCCTCGGCCAGGCCCTGTCCGCCGCCGAGGCCGCCGCGATCGCCCTGGTCGTCGCGGCGAGCGTCGGCGCGGTGCGGACGCAGGTGGGCCGGCAAAAGGTGCCGCCGCTCCCGGTCGACGGCCAGTGAGCCCACGGCCCGCACGACTTCGCACTCCTCCCGCCTCTCGTCACCAGAGGTAGCCGCCCGACCGCGCGCGGGAGTCGGTCGTGTGGAAAAGTGGATCCCATGAAGGTCACCGCCCGCGGGCGAGCCGTGCTCGCCGATCCCCGGATCAATCGCGGCACGGCGTTCACCGAGGCGGAGCGCCGCGCGC
Source organism: Streptomyces sp. NPDC038200 (assembly GCF_055600785.1). Lineage (NCBI taxonomy): Bacteria > Bacillati > Actinomycetota > Actinomycetes > Kitasatosporales > Streptomycetaceae > Streptomyces > Streptomyces sp. NPDC038200. The sequence continues at coordinate 985,699 of NZ_JBVJYH010000001.1, read as the reverse complement.
TCGACCTCGTCGGGCTGATCCCGCCCCGTGTGCTCACCCAGGACGAGCAGGCGGAGCGCGCCTACGGGCAGTTCCGGGACCAGGCCGGCGACCTGGCCAAGAGCGTCTACCTGACCGCCCTGCACGACCGCAACGAGGTGCTGTTCTACCGGCTCGTCGGCGACCACCTCGAAGAGATGCTGCCCATCGTCTACACCCCCACGGTCGGCACGGCGATCCGCCGTTACAGCACGGAGTTCCGCCGTCCGCGCGGCGTCTACCTGTCCGTGGACGCCACCGACGACATCGAACGCTCCCTGCGGGCGAGCGGCCTGGGCGCCGGGGACGTCGATCTCGTCGTGGCCACCGACGGCGAGGGCATCCTCGGCATCGGCGACTGGGGCGTCGGCGGCATCGACATCGCCGTCGGCAAGCTCGCCGTCTACACGGCCGCCGCCGGCATCGACCCGCGCCGCACCCTGCCCGTCATGCTCGACGTCGGCACCAACCGCCAGGAACTCCTCGACAACCCCCTCTACCTCGGCAACCAGCACCCCCGGGTCGACCGCGACACCTACGACGCCTTCATCGACGCCTACGTCACCACGGCCACCCGCCTCTTCCCGGACGCCCTGCTGCACTGGGAGGACTTCGGTACCGCCAACGCCCACCGCATCCTCGACCGCTACCGCGACCGGGTGTGCACCTTCAACGACGACATCCAGGGCACCGGCGCCGTCAACCTCGCCGCGGTCCTGTCCGGGGTCCGCGCCACCGGCGTGCCCCTGCCCGAACACCGGATCGTCGTCTTCGGCGCGGGCACGGCCGGCATCGGCGTCGCCGACCAGCTCCGCGACGCCCTGATCGCCGAGGGGCTGTCCGCCGGGCAGGCCACCGCCCGCTTCTGGTGCGTGGACCGGTACGGCCTGCTCACCACCGACCAGGGCGACCGGCTGCGCGACGTCCAGAGGAGGTACGCCCGCCCCGCCGACGAGGTCGCGGACTGGCGCCGGGACGAGAGCCTGTCCGGCATCCCGCTCGACGAGGTGGTCCGCCGGGCCCGCCCGACCATCCTGATCGGCACCTCCGGGCAGGGCGGCGCCTTCACCGAGGAGATCGTGCGGGCCATGGCCGCGCACACCGGGCGGCCGATCATCCTGCCCATGTCCAACCCGACCGACCTGGCCGAGGCCACCCCGGCCGATCTGCTCGACTGGACCGGCGGCAAGGCGCTGGTGGCGACCGGCAGTCCCTTCGCCCCGGTCGAGCGGGACGGTACGACGTACGAGATCGGCCAGGCCAACAACGCGCTGGTCTTCCCCGGCCTCGGTCTCGGCGTCATCGTCGCCCGCGCGTCCCGCATCAGCGACCGCATGCTCCGCGCGGCGGCCGACGCGGTGGCCCGCCGGACCGGGGACACGGAGGTCGCCCGCTCCGACGCGCCGGTCCTCCCGCCGATCCGCGACCTGCGCGCCACCTCGGAAGCGGTGGCCGTGGCCGTTGCCCGTGCGGCGGTGGACGAGGGCGTCGCCCGAACCGTCCCGGACGACATCGAGGCGGCGGTCCGGGCGGCCCGCTGGCAGCCGGTCTACCCACCGATCGACCCGTCCTGAGCCCCCGCCCCGCCCCGGATCGTCGCCCCCCGCCCCGGCCCAACGCCCCCCGTCGGACCCCGCCCCGCCCCAGATCGTCGCGCCGCCCCCAGACCCCGCCCTGCCCCGTCCCAACGCCCCCCGTCGGGCCCCGCCCCGCCTCAGATCGTCGCCCCCCGCCCCGGCCCCAACGCCCCCCCTCGCACCCCACCCCAGTCGTCGCGCCCCGCCCCGGCGCCCCGCGCCCGCGCCCCGCCCCCGCGCCGACGGCTGCTTGCCCCGCCCGAGGCGCCCAGCACCCCGTCGAGCCGGGCGCGGCGGCGGGATCAAATTCATGCAAGCACGCTTGATTGTTTCTGCTCCCGCTGCCATGCTCCCCCCATGGCCGACCCGACGCCCGTCATCGACGACCTGCGTGCCGAGAGCGATGAACTCGACCTGCTCGTGGCCGAGTTGAGCCCGGAGCGATGGACCCTGCCCACCCCGGCGCCCGGCTGGACCGTCGCCCACCAGATCGCGCACCTCGCCTGGACCGACCGCTCGGCGCTGCTGGCCGTCACCGACGGCGACGGCTTCCGGGCGCTGGTCGAGAAGGCGCTCGCCGCCCCCGACTCGTTCGTGGACGAGGGAGCGGAGGAAGGCGCCGCACTCCCGCCCGCCGAGCTGCTGGCGACCTGGCGCACCGGGCGTACCGCCCTCGCCGAGGCCCTGCGCGACGCCCCGCCCGGCGCCCGTTTCCCCTGGTACGGCCCACCCATGTCGGCTGCCTCCATGGCCACGGCCCGGCTCATGGAGACCTGGGCCCACGCCCTGGATGTCGCTGACGCCCTCGGTGTGGTGCGACCCCCCACCGACCGGCTCCGGCATGTGGCGCGGCTCGGGGTGCGGACCCGTGACTTCGCCTTCGGAGTGCACGGACTCACCCCGCCCGCCGACGAGTTCCGCGTGGAACTGACCGCGCCGTCCGGCGCGTCGTGGACGTACGGGCCCGAGCACGCCGCCCAGCGCGTCACCGGCCCCGCCCTCGACTTCTGTCTTCTGGTCACCCAGCGCGCCCACCGGGGCGACCTCGCCCTGGCGGCCGTGGGTCCGGACGCGGACCGCTGGCTCACCCTCGCCCAGGCCTTCGCGGGCCCGCCCGGCACCGGCCGTCCGCCGAAGGAGGCCACCCGGTGAACCCGCTGCGCATCGGCAACTTCTCCGGCTTCTACGGCGATCGCTCCGACGCCCTGCGCGAGATGCTCACCGGCGGCGAGGTCGACGTCCTCACCGGCGACTACCTCGCCGAACTCACCATGCTCATCCTCGGCCGCGACCGGCTGAAGGACCCGGACGCCGGATACGCCCGCACCTTCCTGCGCCAGCTGGAGGACTGCCTCGGCCTCGCCCACGAGCGGGGGGTCAGGATCGTCACCAACGCGGGCGGTCTCCACCCGGCCGGACTCGCGCGGGCGGTACGGGAACTGGCGGACCGGCTCGGGCTCCCCGTCCGGGTCGCGCACGTCGAGGGCGACGACCTCGCCGCCGCTCACCCGGGCACCCTCGCGGCCCACGCCTACCTCGGCGGCTTCGGCATCGCCGAGTGCCTGCGGGCCGGCGCCGACGTGGTGATCACCGGCCGGGTGACCGACGCGGCCCTCGTCACCGGGCCGGCCGCCGCCCACTTCGGCTGGCGGCCGGGGGAGGCGGGGGTGTACGACCGCCTCGCGGGTGCCGTCGTCGCCGGGCACGTACTGGAGTGCGGGACGCAGGCGACCGGCGGGAACTACGCGTTCTTCGGGGAAGGGGACGTACGGCGGCCCGGTTTCCCGCTCGCCGAGATCCACGCCGACGGCGGCAGCGTCGTCACCAAGCACCCCGGCACCGGCGGCTTCGTGGACGTGGGCACGGTCACCGCGCAGCTGCTGTACGAGACCGGCGGCGCCCGGTACGCCGGACCCGACGTCACCGCCCGGCTGGACACCGCACGGCTGAGCCAGGACGGCCCGGACCGGGTGCGGATCGAGGGGGTGCGCGGGGAGGCGCCGCCGCCGGACCTCAAGGTCGGCCTCAACCGGCTCGGCGGCTTCCGCAACGAGGTCGTCTTCGTCCTCACCGGGCTGGACATCGAGGCCAAGGCGGCCCTGGTGCGCGAGCAGCTCACCGGCGCGCTCGCCAAGTCGCCGCCGCGGGAGGTCCGCTGGGACCTGGTGCGGACCGACCGGGCCGACGCCGACACCGAGGAGACCGCCAGCGCGCTGCTGCGGCTCGTCGTACGGGACCCGGACCAGCAGAGGGTGGGGCGGGCGCTGACCGGTGCCGCCGTGGAACTGGCACTGGCCAGCTACCCGGGCTTCCATGTGCTGTCCCCACCGGGAAAGGGCGCTCCATATGGGGTGTTCGAGGATGTGTACGTGCCCCAGGGGGAGGTCGACCACACGGCCGTCCTCCACGACGGACGCCGTGTCCCCGTGCCGTCGCCTCACGAGACGCGGCCCCTGGAGGCCGTGCCGGCCCCGCCCCTCCCCGACCCCCTGCCGTCCGGCCCCACCCGCCGGGCGCCCCTCGGCCTGGTCGCCGGGGCGCGCAGCGGCGACAAGGGCGGGAACGCCAACGTCGGGGTGTGGGCGCGGACGGACGAGGCCTGGCGGTGGCTCGCGCACACACTGACCGCCGAGAGGTTCCGGGAGCTGCTGCCGGAGACCCGGGACCTGCCCGTCAGCCGGCACCTGCTGCCGAACCTGCGCGCCGTGAACTTCGTCGTCGAGGGCGTCCTCGGCGCCGGCGTCGCCGCGCAAGCCCGCTTCGACCCGCAGGCCAAGGCCCTCGGCGAATGGCTGCGCTCCCGCCACCTGGACATCCCGGAGACCCTGCTGTGACGGTTCTGCAGACCGCTCTCGACCCCACCGGCCCCGACTACCAGGCCCACCGCGAGGCCATGCTCGCCAAGCTCGCCGACCTGGAGACCGAACACGCCAAGGCACTCGCGGGCGGCGGCGAGAAATACGTCGCCCGGCACCGGGGGCGCGGCAAGCTGCTCGCCCGCGAACGCATCGAGCTGCTGCTGGACCCCGACACCCCGTTCCTGGAGCTGTCCCCGCTGGCCGCCTGGGGCAGCGACCATCCCGTCGGCGCCTCCCTCGTCACCGGCATCGGCGTGGTCGAGGGCGTGGAGTGCCTGATCACCGCCAACGACCCGACCGTGCGCGGCGGCGCCAGCAACCCCTGGAGCCTGAAGAAGGCCCTGCGCGCGAACGACATCGCCCTCGCCAACCGGCTGCCCTGCATCAGCCTGGTCGAGTCCGGCGGCGCCGACCTGCCCTCGCAGAAGGAGATCTTCATCCCCGGCGGTGCCATCTTCCGCGACCTGACGAGGCTGTCGGCCGCCGGCATCCCGACGATCGCCGTCGTCTTCGGCAACTCCACCGCGGGCGGCGCCTACATCCCCGGCATGTCCGACCACGTGATCATGGTCAAGGAGCGGGCCAAGGTGTTCCTCGGCGGGCCGCCCCTGGTGAAGATGGCGACCGGCGAGGAGAGCGACGACGAGTCCCTGGGCGGCGCCGAGATGCACGCGCGCGTGTCCGGCCTCGCCGACTACTTCGCCGTGGACGAGCCGGACGCGCTGCGCCAGGCCCGCCGGGTGGTCGCCCGCCTCCACCACCGCAAGGCGTACCCGGACCCCGGTCCGGCCGCGCCGCCCGCGTACGACCCGGAGGAGCTGCTGGGCATCGTCCCCGGCGACCTGAAGATCCCGTTCGATCCGCGCGAGGTCATCGCCCGGATCGTGGACGGCTCCGACTTCGACGAGTTCAAGCCGCTGTACGGCACCAGTCTGGTCACCGGCTGGGCGGCCCTGCACGGTTACCCGGTGGGCGTGCTGGCCAACGCCCAGGGCGTGCTCTTCAGCGCCGAGTCCCAGAAGGCCGCCCAGTTCATCCAGCTCGCCAACCAGCGCGACATCCCGCTGCTCTTCCTGCACAACACCACGGGCTACATGGTCGGCAAGGAGTACGAACAGGGCGGGATCATCAAACACGGCGCGATGATGATCAACGCGGTGAGCAACAGCAGGGTCCCGCACCTGTCGGTCCTCATGGGAGCGTCGTACGGCGCCGGGCACTACGGCATGTGCGGCCGGGCCTACGACCCGCGCTTCCTGTTCGCCTGGCCCAGCGCCAAGTCCGCCGTCATGGGACCGCAGCAGCTCGCCGGTGTGCTGTCGATCGTCGCCCGGCAGTCCGCGGCGGCGAAGGGACAGCCCTACGACGAGGACGCGGACGCCGCCCTGCGCGCGATGGTGGAGCAGCAGATCGAGTCCGAGTCGCTGCCCATGTTCCTGTCCGGGCGGCTGTACGACGACGGTGTCATCGACCCGCGCGACACCCGCACCGTCCTCGGCCTGTGCCTCTCCGCCCTGCACACCGCGCCCTACGAGGGCGCGCGCGGCGGCTTCGGCGTCTTCCGGATGTGAGGGATCACGTGATCACGAGTGTGCTCGTCGCCAACCGCGGCGAGATCGCCTGCCGCATCTTCCGCACCTGCCGCGAGGGGGGGATCCGTACGGTCGCCGTCCACTCGGACGCCGACGCGGACGCGCTCCACACGCGCGTGGCCGACACGGCGGTCCGACTGCCGGGCGCGGCAGCCGCCGAGACGTATCTGCGCGCCGACCTGATCGTGCAGGCGGCCCTGGCCGCCGGCGCCGACGCCGTGCACCCGGGCTACGGCTTCCTCTCCGAGAACGCCGGCTTCGCCCGCGCCGTCGCGGACGCGGGCCTGATCTGGATCGGCCCGCCCCCGGAGGCCATCGAGGCCATGGCGTCCAAGACCCGCGCCAAACGGCTGATGGGCCTCGCGCCCCTGGACGCGGCCGAGGTCACCGAGGCCGACCTGCCGGTCCTGGTGAAGGCGGCGGCCGGCGGCGGGGGCCGTGGCATGCGGATCGTGCGCCGCCTGGACGAACTCCCGGCCGCGCTGGAGGGTGCCCGCGCCGAGGCCGCGAGCGCCTTCGGCGACGGCGAGGTCTTCGTGGAGCCGTACCTCGAACACGGCCGCCATGTGGAGGTGCAGATCCTCGCCGACACGCACGGCACCGTCTGGCCGCTCGGCACCCGTGACTGCTCCCTCCAGCGCCGCCACCAGAAGGTCGTCGAGGAGGCCCCGGCGCCCGGACTCACCGAGCGGCTCGCGGAAGAGCTGCGGACGCTGTCCGTGCGCGCCGCCCGCGCCGTCTCCTACGTCGGCGCCGGCACGGTCGAGTTCCTGGTCGCCGACGGCCGCGCGCACTTCCTGGAGATGAACACCCGGCTCCAGGTCGAACACCCCGTCACCGAGGCGGTGTTCGGGCTCGACCTGGTCGCGGAACAGATCCGGATCGCCGAGGGCCACGCCCTCGACAACAACCCCCCGCCCGCGCGCGGGCACGCGATCGAGGCCCGCCTGTACGCCGAGGACCCCGCCCGCGGCTGGGCCCCCCAGACCGGCACCCTGCACCGCCTCGCCGTACCGGCCGGCGTCCGCCTGGACACCGGCTACACCGACGGCGACACCATCGGCGTCCACTACGACCCGATGCTCGCCAAGGTCGTCGCCCACGCCCCCACGCGCGCGGAAGCCGTCCGTAGACTCGCCGGCGCGCTGGAGTCCGCCGTACTGCACGGCCCGGTCACCAACCGGGACCTGCTCGTGCGCTCCCTGCGCCACGAGGAGTTCACCGCCGCCCGCATGGACACCGGCTTCTACGACCGGCACCTCGACCGGCTGACCGAGCCCGCCCCCGACCCGTACGCCCCCCTGGCCGCCGCCCTCGCCGACGCCCACGGCCGCTCCCGCTTCGGCGGCTGGCGCAACGTTGCCTCACAGCCGCAGGTGAAGCGGTACGAGATGGCGGGGGAGGAGCACGAGGTCCGCTACCGGCACACGAGGGAGGGCCTGGCCGCCGACGGGGTCCGGGTCGTGCACGCCGACGCGGGTCTGGTGGTGCTCGAAGTGGACGGGGTGCGCCGGAAGTTCGCGGTGTCCCGGTACGGAGACCAGGTCCACGTCGGCACCGTCCGCCTCACCGCCCTGCCCCGCTTCCCCGACCCGACGTCCCAGCTCGCACCGGGTTCGCTGGTGGCCCCGATGCCGGGCACGGTGGTCAAGATCGCCGACGGACTGACGGAAGGGGCAACGGTTCAGGCGGGGCAGGGCCTCATATGGCTGGAGGCGATGAAGATGCAGCACCAGATCTCGGCGCCGGCCGCCGGAATCCTCACCGCCCTGCACATCGAGCCGGGCCGGCAGGTCGAGCCCGGCATGTTGCTGGCGGTGGTGCAGACCCCCTAGGGGCGCGGGGAACCGCGCGCCCAGCCACGGATCACCCGCAGCCCGAAGGAGTCCGATGACCACGCACATCGAATCCGAAGAACACAAGGCCCTCCGATCCGCAGTGGCCGCCCTCGGCAAGCGCTACGGCCGCGACTACCTCGTCCGCACCGTCGCCGAGGGCAGGCCCCCCGCCGAACTCTGGAGCGAGGCGGGAAAACTCGGCTACCTCGGCGTCAATCTCCCGGAGGAGTACGGCGGCGGAGGCGGAGGCATCTCCGAGCTCTCCATCGTCCTCGAAGAGCTGGGCGCGGCGGGCTCACCTCTCCTCATGCTCGTCGTGTCCCCCGCGATCTGCGGCACGGTGATCTCCCGGTTCGGCACCGAGGAGCAGAAGCGGCAGTGGCTCCCCGGGCTCGCCGACGGCACCCGCCTGATGGCCTTCGGCATCACCGAACCCGACGCCGGCTCCAACTCCCACCGCATCACCACCACGGCCCGGCGGGACGGCGCCGACTGGCTCCTCACCGGCCGCAAGGTGTTCATCTCCGGTGTCGACATCGCCGACGCCGTCCTCATCGTCGGCCGCACCGAGGACGCCCGCACGGGCAACCTCAAGCCCTGCCTCTTCATCGTCCCGACGGACGCCGAGGGCCTCCAGAAGCGGCCCATCGACATGGAGCTGAACGCCGCGGAGAAGCAGTTCGAGCTGGTCCTGGACGACGTTCGGCTGCCCGCCGACGCGCTCGTCGGCGACGAGGACGCCGGCCTGCTGCAACTGTTCGCCGGGCTGAACCCCGAGCGGGTCATGACGGCGGCCTTCGCCATCGGCATGGGCCGCTACGCGCTCGCCAAGGCCGTCGAGTACGCCCGCGACCGCACCGTCTGGAAGGCCCCCATCGGCGCCCACCAGGCCATCGCGCACCCCCTGGCGCAGGCGCACATCGAACTGGAGCTGGCCCGGCTGATGATGCAGAAGGCGGCCCGTCTCTACGACTCCGGCGACGACATCGGCGCGGGAGAGGCCGCCAACATGGCCAAGTACGCGGCCGGTGAGGCCTGCGTGAAGGCCGTCGACCAGGCCGTGCACACCCTCGGCGGCAACGGACTCACCCGCGAATTCGGACTCGCCTCGTTGATAACGGCCGCGCGCGTGGCTCGTATTGCCCCGGTGAGCCGGGAGATGATTCTCAACTACGTCTCCCACCAGACCCTGGGACTGCCCAAGTCGTACTAGGCGCCCGTCTTGGAGGAACCGTGTTCCGCAGCGAGTACGCAGACGTTCCGCCCGTAGAACTCCCCATCCACGAGGCCGTACTGGGCCGGGCCGCCGCCTTCGGCGACCGGCCGGCCCTGATCGACGGCACGGACGGCACCACTCTCACGTACGACCAGGTGGACCGGTTCCACCGGCGGCTCGCCGCCGCCCTCGCCGACGCGGGCGTCCGCAAGGGTGACGTCCTCGCCCTGCACAGCCCCAACACGATCGCCTTCCCGACCGCCTTCTACGCGGCCACGCGCGCGGGTGCCACCGTCACCACCGTGCACCCGCTCGCCACCGCCGAGGAGTTCGCCAAGCAGCTCGGCGACAGCGCGGCCCGCTGGATCGTCACCGTCTCGCCCCTGCTGGAGACCGCCCGCCGGGCCGCCGAACGCGCGGGCGGTATCCGGGAGATCTTCGTCTGCGACAGCGCGCCCGGCCACCGCTCGCTGATCGAACTGCTCGCCTTCACCGGCCCCGAACCGCTGATCGACTTCGACCCGGCCGAGGACATCGCCGCACTGCCGTACTCCTCCGGCACCACCGGCACCCCCAAGGGCGTCATGCTCACCCACCGGCAGATCGCCACCAACCTCGCCCAGCTGGAGCCCGCCGTCCCGGCCGGCCCCGGCGACCGCATCCTCGCCGTCCTGCCGTTCTTCCACATCTACGGCCTCACCGCCCTGATGAACGCGCCCCTGCGCAACGGCGCCACGGTCGTCGTCCTCCCGCGCTTCGACCTGGAGACCTTCCTCGCCGCCATCGAGAACCACCGCATCACCGGCCTGTACGTCGCCCCGCCGATCGTCCTCGCCCTCGCCAAGCACCCGGCCGTCACCCACTACGACCTCTCCTCGCTGGAACACGTCATCAGCGCCGCCGCCCCCCTGGACGCCCAGCTCGCCCGCGCCTGCTCCGAACGCCTCGGACTGCCCCCGATCGGCCAGGCGTACGGCATGACGGAACTGTCCCCCGGCACCCACGTCGTCCCCCTCGCCCACCTCCACGACGCCCCCGCCGGCACCGTCGGCAGGCTCATCGCCGGAACCGAGATGCGGATCGTCTCCCTGGACGACCCCGGCAAGGACCTCGGCACCGGCGAGCCGGGCGAGATCCTGATCCGCGGCCCCCAGGTCATGAAGGGCTACCTCGGCCGCCCCGACGCCACCGCCGCCATGATCGACCCCGACGGCTGGCTGCACACCGGGGACGTCGGGCACGTCGACGCCGACGGCTGGCTCTTCGTCGTCGACCGGGTCAAGGAACTCATCAAGTACAAGGGCTTCCAGGTGGCCCCCGCCGAACTGGAGGCCCTCCTGCTCACCCACCCCGGCATCGCCGACGCCGCCGTCATCGGCACCTACGACGACGGCAACGAGGTACCGCACGCCTTCGTCGTCCGCCACCCGGACGCCGGCGACCTCGCCGAGAACGACGTCCTGCTCCACGTCGCCGAACGCGTCGCCCCCTACAAACGCATACGCCGGATCACCTTCGTCGACACCGTCCCCCGCGCCGCCTCCGGCAAGATCCTGCGCCGACAGCTCAGGGAGCACACGTGAGCGAACCGATCGGACGCACGCACGAGCGTGCCGTCACCACCCTCAGCCTGGACGCCACCGGCACCCGCAACGCCCTCTCCGCGGCCCTGGTGTCCGCCCTCGCCGCGGCCCTGACCGACTGCGGCAAGGACCCCGACGTACGCGCCGTCGTCCTCACCCACAGCGGCACCACCTTCTGCGCCGGCGCCGACCTGCGCGACCCGCCCGACCCGGACGCCCTGGTGGCCCTGCTCCGGCAGCTCGTGGAACTGCCGAAACCCGTCGTCGCCCGCATCACCGGACACGTCCGCGCCGGCGGCCTCGGCCTGCTCGCCGCCTGCGACATCGCCGCCGCGTCCGCCACCGCCACCTTCGCCTTCACCGAAGTACGCATCGGCGTCGCCCCCGCCGTGATCTCCCTCCCGGTGATCCCGCGCACCGACCCCCGCGCCCTGGCCCGCTACTACCTCACCGGCGAACGCTTCGGCCCGGCGGAGGCCGTCCGCCTGGGCCTGCTGACGACGACGTCGGACGACGTGGACGAGGCCCTCGCCCCCGTCCTCGACGGCCTGCGCCGCTCCGCCCCACAGGCCCTGACCGAGACGAAACGGCTGCTCACGACTAGGGTGCTGGAGACATTCGACCGGGACGCGGCGGAGCTGACCGCGCTCTCGGCCCGGCTGTTCTCCTCCGCGCAGGCCCGGGAGGGGATGACGGCCTTCCTGGAAAGACGGGACGCGGCATGGGTGGTGTGACCACATGAGCACGACGGCGGAGCGCGAGCCCGCGCCCCGGCGGGACCACGGCGCCAAGCCGGACCGCAGCCCCAAACAGGACCGCAGCCGGGCCACCCGGCAGCGGCTCCTGGAAGCCGCCGTGGCCTGCCTCGCCGAGCACGGCTGGGCGGGCTCCACGGTCGCCGCCGTCGCCGAACGCGCCGGCGTCTCCCGGGGGGCCGCCCAGCACCACTTCCCCACCCGGGAAGACCTCTTCACCGCCGCCGTCGAGTACGTCTCCGAGGAACGCTCCCTCGCCCTGCGCGCCCTGTTCCCGGACGGCGCCGCCGACCGCCGGGCCGTCGTCGTCGCCCTCGTCGACCTCTACACCGGCCCCCTCTTCCGCGCCGCCCTGCACCTGTGGGTCGCCGCCTCCAACGAGGACCAACTCCGCCCCCGCGTGACCGAGCTGGAGGCCCGCGTCGGCCGCGAGACCCACCGCATCGCCGTCGACCTCCTCGGCGCCGACGAGTCCCGTCCCGGCGTCCGCGAAACCGTCCAGGGCTTCCTGGACATGGCCCGCGGCCTGGGCCTCGCCAACCTCCTCACCGACGACACCGCCCGCCGCGAACGGGTCGTCACCCAGTGGGCGGCCCTGCTGGAACACGCACTGGGCCGAGACCGGTCCGGGGAACCGGACTTGTGAACCGGCCCGAGGAACCGGCCCGAGGAACCGGTCTGACGAACCGGTCTGACGAAGCCGTCTGACAAAGCGGTCTGAGAACCGGTCCCGAACCGGTCCGACGAACCGGTCCGACGAACCGGTCCGACGAACCGGTCCGACGAACCGGTCCGACGAACCGGTCCGACGAAGCGGTCCGACGAACCCGGCGCGGAGCCGTCGCGACGCGGGCCCCCGGGGGGGGCAGGTTCTGTGACGAAGCCGTCACGGGAGCCCTTGCGCGGGCGCGTTACCCTTGGCCCATGCTTCCGATGCTCGTCCGACGCCGCCACGTGGACTACGTGCGCGTCACGAGCATGGGCTGTCGGCGCCTCTCCGCCTGACCCAGCCCCCTTCTCTGCTTCTTCCCTTTTCCGGCACCCGGGGGCCGCTCCCACCCCTCGGCGGCCACCCGTGCCCCGTACACCCCGCGGACGCACCATGACCACGCACACAGCGACGCCGTACGAGCAGCTCCCGATCATCGACCTGTCGGCAGCCGACGCCGGCCCCGAGGCCCGGGCCCGGTTCCACACCCGGTTGCACGGCGCCGCCCACGACGTCGGCTTCTTCCAACTCGTCGGACACGGCGTGACCCCTGCCGAGACCGACGCCCTCCTCACCGCCATGCGCGCCTTCTTCGCCCTCCCCGAGGCCGACCGGCTCGCCCTGGACAACGTCGGCTCCCCGCACTTCCGCGGCTACACCCGCACCGGCGACGAGCGCACCGGCGGCGCCCGCGACTGGCGCGACCAGCTCGACATCGGCGCCGAACGCCCCGCCCGCGTCCCCGCCCCCGGCGAACCCCCCTACTGGTGGCTCCAAGGCCCCAACCAGTGGCCGGCCGCCCTGCCCGAGCTGCGCACGGCCGCCCTGGCCTGGATCGACAAGCTCAGCGCGGTCGCCCAGCGCCTTCTGCACGAACTGCTGACCGCCATCGGAGCCCCGGCCGACTTCTACGACCCGATCTTCGGTGCCCGGGCCCACCCGCACCTCAAACTCGTCCGCTACCCGGGCAGCGCGGCCGACGGCACCGACCAGGGCGTCGGCGCCCACAAGGACTACGGCTTCCTGACCCTGCTCCTGCAGGACACGGTCGGCGGCCTCCAGGTCCAGCGCGAGGACGGCCGCTTCCACGACGTACCGCCCATCGAGGGCGCCTTCGTCGTCAACCTCGGCGAACTGCTGGAGGTCGCGACCAACGGCTACCTGCTGGCCACGAACCACCGGGTGGTCAGCCCGCCCGGCGCCACCGAACGCTTCTCCGTCCCGTTCTTCTACAACCCGCGCCTGGACGCCCGCGTGGAGCCCCTGCCGTTCCCGCACGCCTCCCACGCGCCGGGCATCACCACCGACCCGTCGAACCCCCTGTTCGCCGAGTACGGCTACAACGAGCTCAAGGGCAAGCTGAGGGCCCACCCGCTGGTGGCGGAGCGGCACCATGCGGAGTTGCTGACGCCGGCATGAGAGACAGGTCCCGCGGGGGCCGTCTCCCAGGAGCGCGGGAGAGCACGGGCCCGGCCACGACCGGCCCGCGGTCGCCCGCGCTCCTCACCCGCCCCTTCGGCGGGCGATGTCCGCACACCCCGTTCGCTCAGCGGGCGATGTCCGCGTACCCCTCGATGTCCTCGGGCCGCCGGGCACCGGGCCCCACGTACCGGGCGGACGGCCGTACGAGGCGTCCCGTCCGCTTCTGCTCCAGAATGTGCGCCGACCAGCCGGCGGTCCTGGCGCACGTGAACATCGAGGTGAACATGTGCGCCGGCACCTCGGCGAAGTCCAGCATGATCGCCGCCCAGAACTCCACGTTCGTGGCGAGCACCCGATCCGGCCGACGGTTGTGCAGCTCCTCCAGCGCGGCCTTCTCCAGCGCCTCGGCCACCTCGAACCGCGGCGCCCCCAGCTCCCGCGCCGTTCGCCGCAGCACCCGCGCCCGCGGGTCCTCGGCCCGGTACACCCGGTGCCCGAAGCCCATCAGCCGCTCACCCCGGTCCAGCGCCCCCCGGACGTAGGCCCCGGCGTCCCCCGTGCGCTCGATCTCCTCGATCATCCCGAGCACCCGCGACGGCGCACCGCCGTGCAGCGGCCCGGACATCGCACCCACCGCCCCGGACAGCGCGGCGGCGACGTCCGCGCCGGTGGAGGCGATGACCCGAGCCGTGAAGGTAGACGCGTTCATGCCGTGCTCGGCGGCCGAGGTCCAGTAGGCGTCCACGGCCGCCACATGCCGGGGGTCCGGTTCACCGCGCCACCGGATCATGAACCGCTCCACCACGGAGTTCGCCTTGTCGATCTCCTGTTGCGGCACCATCGGCAGCCCCTGCCCGCGCGCGGACTGGGCGACGTACGACAGCGCCATGACGGCGGCCCGCGCCAGATCGTCCCGTGCCTGCCGCTCGTCGATGTCGAGCAGCGGACGCAGCCCCCACACGGGAGCGAGCATGGCGAGCGCCGACTGCACGTCCACCCGGATGTCACCCGAGTGCACCGGGATGGGGAACGGTTCGGCGGGCGGCAGACCCGGGTTGAAGGCGCCGTCGACCAGCAGCCCCCACACGTTCCCGAACGAGACATGACCGACCAGGTCCTCGATGTCGACGCCCCGGTAGCGCAGGGCACCGCCCTCCTTGTCCGGTTCGGCGATCTCCGTCTCGAACGCGACGACTCCTTCGAGCCCGGGTACGAAGTCGGACATCAGGCGGCTCCTCGTGATGTGTGGGCGGCGGTCATCCCGGTGATGCCCCGATCCGCCGGTGGTCACCCGTGGTCGATCCGACCGTGGAACCCGACCGTAGAGGGAGCAGCACGATAACCCCCGGTGCCACGGTTGGGGAGACCTCGCGACACTGAGTGCCATACCCGTTCGATACGGCAAGATGACCGGGTGACCGACCGCGACCCGCTCCCGGATCCCGTCCTCGATCCCGCCGCCATGCGCAAGCAGTACCGCGCCGAGGGCCTCGCCGAAAAGAACCTCGCCACGCATCCCATGGACCAGTTCGCCCGCTGGTTCGAGGATGCCGCCCGGGCGGCACTGCACGGCACGCTCTACGAACCCAACGCGATGATCGTCTCCACGGCGGACGCGACGGGCCGCCCCACCTCCCGCACGGTCCTGATGAAGCAGTACGACACCGACGGCTTCGTCTTCTACACCAACTACGGCTCCCGCAAGGCCCGCGACCTCGGGGAGAACCCGCACGTCTCGCTGCTCTTCCCCTGGCACCCGCTGGCCCGCCAGGTCATCGTCACCGGCACCGCCCGGCGCACCGGCCGTGACGAGACCGCCGCCTACTTCCGCACCCGCCCGCACGGTTCCCAGCTGGGAGCCTGGGCCAGCGCCCAGTCCACGGTGGTCGCCTCCCGTACCGAACTCGACACGGCCTACGCGGAACTCGAGGCCCGCTATCCCGAGGACGAACAGGTCCCGGTCCCGCCGCACTGGGGCGGCTTCCGCGTCGCCCCCGAGACGATCGAGTTCTGGCAGGGCCGCGTCAACCGCCTCCACGACCGTCTGCGCTACACCGCCCGGCCGAACGGCACCTGGAGGGTCGAACGCCTCAGCCCGTGACGGCGTCGTCCGGGAACGCAGACGACCCGCGGGCTGGGTTCCTCGGAGAGGAGCCGGCCGGACGTACCGGCAGCCCGCGGGTCGGGTGACTGCTTGGGATGGGGCCGGCCGCACGCCAGAATCGCGCACTGGTCCGGCACCGCACTCGGTGTGGTGACGGGCCGCTAGCCCGCAGCCACCTCACGCGTCCGGTTTCCATACATCTGCCGAACCACCTCCCTTCTCGTGTAACCCACACCCTAGGAAGCCTCCGGGAGGTGCTCAACTGTTTTTTTCGGCACCTCTTTTCCGGCGCCTCCCCGCACACCCTGAGCTACCGTCCGGCACATGACAGAACTGCGGATCACCGCCGTCGAGGGCGACGACATGCTCGAACAGTGGCGGCATGTGCACAACGTGGTCGTGCCGCCCGCCGCCATGTCCTCCACGGACGCCCGGGTGCGGCAGGGGCGGTACCGGCTGGCGAACGCCTACGCGGGAGAGGTGCTCGTCGGGTGCTCCACCGTGCGGCCGCCGGTGGGGGAGGAGCGGACGGCGACCGTCATCGCGCGCGTGCTGCCCGAGTTCCGGGGGCGGGGGTTCGGGACCGCGGTCTACGACGACGCGCTGGCCCACGCGCGCGTGCTGGGCGCGCGGGTTATCGAGACGTGTGTGCTCGCGGCGAACGAGGACGGGCTGCGGTTCGCCGGGCGCCGGGGATTCGCCGAGGTCGACCGGTATGTCCTGGACGGGGAGCGCGACGAATGGGTGGACCTGCGGCTCCCGCCGGACGGCAGCGGGCATTGATCCCCGCAATCTTGCGGGAACAGTATGTGGGGTGCGTCACGTTCCAGTTGAATGAGGACCAGTGAGCGAACCGCGCGCCGTACGTACGTGCGCAGACGCAGCCTCCAGGGGGTCCAGGTGAGTGCTTCGCGGCGGAGTGGGACCACGGACGAGCTGGGGCCGGACGAGCCCGGTGAGTCCGGCGATCCCGGCGGTTCCGATCTGCTCGCCGCGCTGCTCGACGGCATGGACGCGGCGCTGTGCGCCCTCGACGCCGACGGGGTGGTGACCCACTGGAACCGGGAGGCCGAGCGGATCCTCGGGTGGACGGCCGCCGAGGCCGTCGGCCGGCACGGGTTCGCCGGGTGGGCGGTGCGCCGCGCCGACGCCGAGGAGGTGCACGCCCGGCTGATGTCGGCGATGCACGCGCCGGGCCGGCAGGTGCACGAGTTCGCGCTGGTCACCAAGGACGGCGGGCGGGTGCTCGTACGGACGCAGTCCGCCGCCGTGCGCGGACCGGACGGCAAGCCCGCGGGGGTGTACTGCGCGTTCAGCGAGGTGCACGCGCAGATCGATCTGGAGCGGTCGATCGCGTTGAGCGAGGCGCTGTTCGAGGACGCGGCCTGGGGCGTCGTGGTCGTGGACGCCGATCTGCGGCCCGCCGTCGTGAACGCGCACGCGGCGCGGGCGCTGGGTGTGGGGCGCACCTCCGTACTGGGCCGGCCGCTGGGTGAGCTGCTCGCGCAGGGCGTGGAGGAACTGGAGGCCGCGCTGACGCATGTGCTGGCCGAGGGTGCGCCGCCCGCCCCCGCCGAGATGTGGGTGGCCCTGCGCACCGCGGAGGGTGAGAAGCGGCGCTGCTGGCGCAGCGGGTTCCTGCGGCTGGCCTCGCCGCTCGCGGAGGAGCCGGTGCCGCTCGGCGTGGGCTGGCTGTTCGTGGACGTCACGGAGGCCAAGCAGGGCGAGCAGGAGGCGTCCCTGCTGCGGTTCCGGACGAACCAGCTGCACCGTGCGGCGCGGGCCGCCGCGGAGTGCGAGGACCCGGCGGAGGCGGCCGTCGTCCACCTGGACTTCGCGCTCGCCGGTTTCGCCGACCACGCGCTCGTCGACCGGGTGTCGGGCGGCCCGCGCGCCGACGGGGCGCAGGATCCGGTCCGGCTGGTGCGGCTGGCCGCCACGCCCGCCGGGGCGCCGGGACCGAGCGTGCTCACGGGTGCGGCCGGGCTGCCCCTGCGCTACGGGGAGGGGCACCCGGCGCTGCAGTGCGTGGAGCGGGCCGGGACGGTGCGCGCGGACGCCGGGTCGGTGCCGGCGGAGCGGGCACGGGAGTGGGCGCTGGAACGGCAGTGGCCCGGCGACGCGGTGCACGCGCTGTGCGCGGTCCTGCGCAGCCGGGGGCGGACGCTGGGTGTGGTGACCTTTCTGCGCGATGCCGGCCGCAGCCGTTTCGAGCGGTCCGACACGGCCTACGCGGAGGACGTGGCGGTACGGATCGCGGTGTCCCTGGACCTGGCGGGGACGGTCCGCGGCGAGGCGGACGAACAGGTCCGCTAGGCCGGCGGTCCAGCGGTCGCCGCCGGCCGTGCTGCGGGGGCCGGCCGGCGGGTCACCGGTGGCGTCGGTGGGTGCCGCCAGGTGCCGTCACTTGTCGCCAGGTGCCGTCAGGCGTCGTCGGGTGCCGTCAGTGGCGGTAGAAGATCCGGTCGCCGTACTCCGTCATCACCCGGCCGTTCCACTCGTGTCCGCCGTCGACGTTGCCGGAGCGCAGCAGCGGGGGTTCGATGCCGCGGTCGGCGAGGTCCGCGGCGGTGGTCGCCATGACGGCCTGGAGCAGGGCGGTGGTGACCACGGTGGAGGCGGGGGCGAAGGGCGCCGGGATGGTGTCGAGGGTGAGTTCGGCGTCACCGACGGCGATCTTGGAGTCGAGGACGATGTCGCAGTGGTCCTTGAGGAAGGTCCCGGAGGCGTGCCGGGACTTCGTCTCGGTGGCGTAGGCCACCGAGGTCACGCCGATGACCTTCACCCCGCGGGCGCGGGCGCCGAGGGCCATCTCGACGGGCAGGGCGTTGCGGCCGGAGAGGGAGATGATCACGAGGGCGTCGCCGGCGCGGACCGGGGAGGTGTCCAGGACGGCGCTCGCGAGACCGTCGACGCGTTCGAGGGCGGAGCCGAGGGTGGCGGGGGTGACGTCGACGCCGACGACGCCGGGGACGGCGAGCAGGTTCATCAGGGCCAGACCGCCCGCGCGGTAGACGACGTCCTGGGCGGCCAGCGAGGAGTGCCCGGCGCCGAAGGCGAACAGGCGGCCGCCGGCCGCGACGGTGTCGGCGAGCAGGGTGCCGGCCGCGGTGATCGCCGCGGCCTCCTCGTCGCGGACCCGTTGCAGCAGGCCGATGGCGGCGTCGAAGAACAGGTCGGCAGGCGTGCCGTCGCTCATGCGGTGCCCCTTCGCAGCGTCTGTGTCGCGGATCACCGTGCGGTCTGGACCAGTGCGGTGTCAATACGGCGGGCGGGGCGCGGGGCGGCACGGGTGCGGGCTCGGGGGCGCGGAGCCGGGCCGGCCTGCGGCTCGGCCGCGTGGGGGGCGTCGGCCGCCGGTGATCCGTGCCCGGCCCGCCGCCTGCTGCCGTACCGGTCGCGGGCGCCCGGGGTGCCCGTTTGCCCGGAGGCCCCCGCTTGTCAGTGGGATCCGGCAGAATTGAGTCAGGGCCAGCGCACGCCGCCGGGCTGCCGGCAGAGGTAATCGAGGGGCACGTATGTCCGGACTGATCGACACCACGGAGATGTATCTCCGCACCATCCTCGAACTGGAAGAGGAAGGCGTCGTCCCCATGCGCGCCCGCATCGCGGAGCGGCTGGACCAGAGCGGGCCGACGGTCAGCCAGACGGTGGCGCGGATGGAGCGCGACGGTCTGGTGTCCGTGGCCAGCGACCGGCATCTGGAGCTGACGGACGAGGGGCGCCGGCTGGCGACGCGCGTGATGCGCAAGCACCGTCTGGCCGAATGCCTGCTCGTGGACGTGATCGGCCTGGAGTGGGAGCAGGTGCACGCGGAGGCGTGCCGCTGGGAGCACGTGATGAGCGAGGCCGTGGAGCGGCGCGTGCTGGAGCTGCTGCGGCATCCCACCGAGTCGCCGTACGGCAACCCCATCCCGGGCCTGGAGGAGCTGGGCGAGAAGGACGGGGCGGACCCGTTCCTGGACGAGGGCATGGTCTCGCTGGCCGACCTGGACCCGGGGACGGACGGCAAGACGGTCGTCGTCCGCCGGATCGGCGAGCCCATCCAGACGGACGCGCAGCTGATGTACACGCTGCGGCGGGCGGGTGTGCAGCCCGGTTCGGTGGTGAGCGTGACGGAGTCGCCGGGCGGAGTGCTGGTGGGCAGCGGCGGTGAGGCGGCCGAGCTGGAGGCGGACGTCGCCTCCCATGTGTTCGTCGCCAAGCGCTGAGACGGAGAGGGCCCCGGCGCCGTGTGGCGCCGGGGCCTGTCCTCCCCTGTGCTGACCCGGAGCCCCGAGCTCTCAGGGTCGTCCCCTTCGGACCGTTTTTCCCCGAGCGGTCCGCCTCCCGCCAGAAAGATCCCCTTGGCTGCGGCGATCATTCCTTGAGAGGTGTCACTCGAATGAGGGGTGTTGTCCGCGGAACCGGAATTTTCGAATAGGTATTCGATAACCTGAAGCGGCTGGACGACGAGGCAGGCGGAACTGGGGGGTGCCAGGCCGATGGCGCGGCGTGTCGATGTGATGGGGGCGGGCGGGGTGCGCCTGGCCGCCTGGGAGTTCACCGACCCTCCGGAAACGGAGGCGGAGTCGGGTCTTCCGGAAGTCCGGCCCGATGTCGAAGCGGAAGGGGAACCCGGCGCTCCGGGGGTGCTGTTACTGCATGGCCTGATGGGCCGCGCCTCGCACTGGGCGGCCACCGCCCGCTGGCTCGCCGGGCGCCACCGTGCCGTGGCGCTCGACCAGCGCGGCCACGGCCGGAGCGACAAGCCCCCGAAGGCCGCGTACACCCGCGAGGCCTATGTCGACGACGCCGAGGCGGCCCTGGAACAGCTCGGCCTCGCTCCCGCTCTCCTCATCGGTCACGCCATGGGGGCGCTGACCGCCTGGCAGCTCGCCGCCAAGCGTCCCGACCTGGTGCGCGGCCTGATCATCTGCGACATGCGGGCCTCGGCGCTCGGCGCGGCCTCGCAGCGCGCGTGGGCCGAGTGGTTCCGCGCCTGGCCCGTGCCCTTCGCCGGCCTGGACGACGTCCGCAAGTGGTTCGGCGAGGACGACCCCTGGGTGGAGCGGCCCGATCCGGCACGCGGGGCGTTCTACGCCGAGGTGATGCACGAGGCGGCGGACGGCTGGCGGCCCGTCTTCGACCCCGAGCAGATGCTCAGCTCCCGCGAGACCTGGGTCTACGACGCCCACTGGGAGGAACTGGCCCAGGTGCGGTGCCCGACGCTGGTGGTGCGTGGCGTGGACGGTGAGCTGGGGCGCGCCGAGGCACAGGAGATGGTGCGGGTGCTGCCCCACGGCGTCTACGCGGAAGTCCCCGAGGCGGGCCATCTCGCGCACTACGCCGTGCCGGTGGCCTGGCGGGCCGCCGTCTCGCCGTTCCTCGACTCGCTGCGCGGGGACTGAGCGCCGGTCCCGGGCGGACCGGCTACCGATCCCGTCCGCACGCATAGGCGAGCGGCGAGATCAGCTCCTCCGCGTCCGGCAGCCACCGGTTCGCCGGCGTGGGCCGGCAGGCCCACTGCACGGCTCCACGCGACCCGAAGCGCGTGGGGGGCGCCGCCACGTACGCGCCCTCGCCCAGCGCCACCAGATTCAGCGACGACAGCGACCACCCGAGCTTGCGCACCAGCTCCGGCACCTTCGCGGACGCCCCCGGCAGCACGAAGAACTGCATCCGCCGGTCGGGGGTCAGCGTGACCGGACCGAGCGTCAGCTCCATCCGCTCCATACGGGCCAGAGCGAGGAACCCCGCGCTCTCCGGGACGGACAGCGCGTCGAACGTCCGGCCCGTCGGCAGCAGGATCGACGACGTCGGCTGCTTCTGCCACATGCGGCGCGCGACGGTCGCGCTGCCCGTCGCCAGGCTCACCCAGTCGGGGCGCGCGGGGTGCGCACCCGGCGCAGGGCAGGAGGCGTCCCCGCACGAGCAGCGCTGCATCCCGGCGACGGCTTCCAGCCAGGTGCCCGGGAACACGTCCCAGTGCCGTTCCTCGGCATACCGTACGGCCGTCTCCAGCAGCGATTCCCCGCGCTGCTGCGGAATGTGACCGGCAATCTTCGTGTCTCGGGCGCCCGCGATCGTCTCTTCCACGCTCCTCTCAACTCCCGCACTCACCTGGAGTTACGGCTGTAGCGCGCGCGGGGGAGGAGCATCGATTCCGCAGTCGGGGCGCATGGGGGCACAGCGAGGGGCGCGCGGGAGGAACCGGGGCGGGGGATGGGTAGCCAGGAGTGGGGGTGGCATGCGTCTGTACCCCGGCAAACCGCACATGTCGTGCATTGACGGTATGTCAGCTGGGCAGTGATCTTCCCGGCCGGAACTTCACGCTCCAGGGGATCGCAACGCAGGGGGTAGCACATGGCCGCAAGGCCTCTCGTGGCGAGGCAGCCGAACGAACGGCTGCAGGCACTCATCCAGGAAGCGGGGTGCTCCAACGCCGGGCTGGCCCGGCGGGTGAACATGTGCGGCGCCGAGCACGGGCTCGATCTGCGCTACGACAAGACGTCCGTGGCCCGCTGGCTGCGCGGTCAGCAGCCGCGGGGCCGGGCACCCGCGATCATCGCGGAGGCGCTCGGGCGCAAGCTCGGTCGTACGGTCACGATCGACGAGATCGGCATGGCCAACGGCAAGAACCTCGCCTCGGGGGTCGGTCTCCAGTTCTCGCCGACGGTACTGGGGGCCATCGAGCAGGTCTGCGAGCTGTGGCGCAGCGACGTGGGGCGCCGGGACTTCCTGTCCGGCTCCTCCGTCGCCGCCTCCGCGCTGGTCGAGCCCAGCCGCGACTGGCTGATCTCGGCGCCGGACGCCCAGGTGGCCCGGCAGGCGGGCCCGCGGGTGGGCCAGGCCGACGTGGCCGCCGTACGGTCCATGACCCAGGCGCTGACGGACCTCGACCACCAGTACGGCAGCGGGCATGTGCGCCCGGTCGTCGTGCACTACCTCAACAGCGTCGTCTCCGGGCTGCTCGCCGGCTCCTACCGGGAGGCGGTCGGCCGGGAACTCTTCTCCGCCGTCGCCCGGTTGACCGAGCTGGCCGGGTACATGGCCGTCGACACCGGCCAACCGGGCCTCGCCCAGCGGTACTACATCCAGTCGCTGCGGCTCGCGCAGGCCGCCGGGGACCGCGGGTACGGCGGTTACGTCCTCGCCGCCTCCATGAGCCATCTCGCCGCGCAGCTCGGGAACCCGCGCGAGATCGCCCAGTTGGCGCGGGCCGCGCAGGAGGGCGCGCGCGGGCAGGTGACCCCCCGGGTGGAGGCGATGTTCCACGCCGCGGAAGCGCGCGGGCACGCCCTGCTCGGGGACGTACGCGCGGCGCAGGCGGCCGGCGGGCGGTCGGTGGAGGCGATGGAACGGGCGGACGGTGCCGGCGGGGACGACCCGGTGTGGATCGCGCACTTCGACGAGGCCTACCTGGCCGACGAGTTGGCCCACTGCCACCGCGACCTCGGGCAGCCCGAGCAGGCGGCGCGGTACGCCGAGCAGTCGCTGGCCGGTCACCCCGAGTCCCGGGCCCGCCGCCGCGCCATCGGCTATGTGCTGCTCGCCACGGCCCAGGTGCAGCAGCGCGAGATCGAACTGGCCTGCCACACCGGCATGAAGGCGGTGGAGCTGCTGGAGACGCTCCGCTCCAACCGGGGCGCCGAGTACCTCGAAGATCTCCAGCAGCGCCTGGAGCCGTTCCGGGACGAGGCGGTGGTGAGGGAGTTCGGGGCGCGCCTCGATCTCCATCCGGCCGCGTGAACACCGCCCTCGTGAACGCGTGAACGAGCGGCGAACGGCACCCGGGTGTGCGCCGGGTGCCGTGATCAGCGGAGCGACGGGAGGTGCTGTTACCGCCGTCACAGGGAGGGAGGTTGCGTCCTGAGCTGCGTAGCACGTGGCTCGGGGGACCCGGTAGCGTGAGCCGACGATTCACAAGGTCCCCCATTGGTAGGAGTCCCGGTGACGCAGAGTGGACAGGGCGATGAGCCCTCGGCGCGGCCCGCGCGCGAAGGCATCGTGCTGCCCTCCGACGGAGGCGAGCCCCTGCTGCCGGGCATGACCGCGGCGCCCGCGCCCGCCACCCCGGCGGGCGGACAGGCCTGGGACGGTTCCTGGGGCCCCGGGCAGCAGGCGCCCCAGCAGGACCAGGGGTGGCCCCCGGCGGCGGCCCCGCAGTGGGGCACGCCCGACGCCCCCGGCCGGCAGGCCCCGGCGGGCCCCGGCCCGCTGCCCCCGGAGGGCGCCCAGGCCCCGTCGTACGGCGGCCAGGCACCCGGCTACGGCGGCGGCACGCCGGCGGGCCACGACGGCCGGAGCGCGCAGTACGGCGGCCCCGGTGGCTACGACGCGGTGCAGCAGCCCGCGTACGGCGCGCCGGACCCGTACCAGCAGCAGCCCCAGCCGCAGCAGCAGTACCCGGCGCAGCCCGCCGGTCCCGCCGGTCCCGCCGCCCCGCTGCCGGACGCGTACCCGGCCGCGGGCGCCCCGCTGCCCCCGGCGGCGGACGGCGCGACCCAGTACATACCCCCGGTGCCCGCCGCCCCTGCGGACGAGGGCGCCACCCAGTACCTGCCGCCCGTGCAGGCCGCGCCCGCCGACGGCGCCACCCAGTACCTCCCGCCGGTCCCCGCGGCCCCGGGGCACGAGGCGGCCACCCAGTACATCCCGCCGGTGGCGTCCGGTGCGCTGCCGCCGGAGTCGGGCGGCGAGGAGACCCGGTACCTCGGCCAGGTGCCCCGGCAGGCGGCGCCCGCGCACTCCGACGCGGAGGCCACGCAGTACATCCCGCCCTACACCGGCCAGGGCCAGGGCCAGGGGCAGGGCGGGGACCGGCAGCCGCCCGCCGAGTTCGACAACCTCTTCCGCGGCGGTACGCCGGCCGAGGACGCCCCGGCCGGGTCCACCCAGCAGCTTCCGCGCGTCCAGCAGCCGGACTCCTACCCCGGCCCGGCGCAGTCCTCGTACAGCCCCGCGCAGTCCTCGTACAGCCCGGCGCAGCCGTCGTACGACGACGGGCCGGACGACCACGGCGGGCGGCGCGGCGGCCGGTCGCGGGTGCCGCTGATCGCCGCCGTCGGCATCGGCCTCATCGTGGTCGGCGTCGGCGCCGGCGCGCTGCTCAGCAGCGGGGGCGGCGAGGACAAGGGCAGTGACGGCCAGACGGTCGCCGCCGCGTCCCCCACCACCCAGGAGTCCGCCTCGCCCACCGTCGACCCCGCCCGGCAGCAGGCGGTCGAGCTGGACAAGCTGCTCGCGGACAGCGGCAGCAGCCGGGCCTCGGTGATCCAGGCGGTGGGCAACGTCAGGCAGTGCGACAACCTCGACCAGGCCGCGGCCGACCTGCGGGACGCGGCCGGGCAGCGCAGCGGGCTGGTCACCCGGCTCGGCAAGCTGACCGTGGACAAGCTGCCGGGCAACGGCGAGCTGACGGCCGCGCTGACCAAGGCCTGGCAGGCGTCCGCCGCGGCCGACAACCACTACGCGGCCTGGGCCGGCCAGGCCAAGGACCACAAGGTCTGCCGCAAGGGGCACGCCCGCACCACGGGCGAGAGTCAGGCCGGCAACCGGGAGAGCGGCACCGCCAGCGTGCAGAAGGCGAAGGCGGCGGCGCTGTGGAACGCGATCGCGAAGAAGTACGGCCTGACCCAGCGCCAGCCCACCCAGCTGTGACGGCCGGCCCCGGCACCGGGCCGCCCCACCCCGCTGTGACGGCGGGCCCGGCCCCCGCGGGCCCCGCCACCGGGGCCCGTCACGGACCCGGGTCCCGTCACGGCACGTCGGCGTGGACCAGGACGGAGGTCATGTCGGCGGTCCTGTCCGCGCCGCCGATGCCCTTGCGGGCCGCGACCAGCCTGCCGCCCTCGACCACCTGGAGCGTGACGGCGGCGTTGACCAGCCGGGGGAAGCCGACCGCGGCGAGCTTGCCCTCGTAGGGCCAGTGCAGGGTCGGGGTGAGTCCGCCGGTGGAGACCCGCAGGCCGTCGTTGAGGGTGCGCCGCACGCTGTCGGCGCTCACCTCGCCGTCGCCGATCCTGTCCAGGACGGCCTTGAGCACGGTGTAGGCGATCCACGTGGTCTGGACTCCGGCGTCCGCGGGATCGATGCGGTTGTCGCCGAAGGCCTCCTTGTTGATCACGTTCTTCATCGCGTCCCAGCGGTGGTCGGAGGAGACCGGGTACCAGCTGGTGATGAACGCCCCCTCGTACGGGCTGCTCGCCCCGCCCGTGGCGTTGATCACGGTCTGGTCGACGCTGCCGAGCACGGTCGCCGTGCGCACGGCCGGGAAGTCCTGGCGGGCCCGCCGGAAGGAGTCCATGAAGGTGTCCGTGCGGTCCCCGAGCGCGGGCACCACACAGCCCTTCCGGGTCACGTCCTCGGTCGCCTCGCGCAGCGCCTGCGCGGCCTGGGTGCCGTACTCGGTGGCGTCCTCGGCGGCGAGCCGGTCGTCGGCGTCCGCGTGCCCGCCCGCCTTCAGGCCCGAGTCGAGCAGCGCGGGCAGCTGGTCGCCGGCGATGCTGTCGGGGCGGACCAGGGAGACGTTGCCGCAGCCGGCGGCCAGGGCCTTGCCGAGGCCGGCCAGGAGGGCGGGCTGGCCGCCGTTGACCGGGTAGGACATGGCGCCGGTGAACTCGTCGTTGGTGACGCCGTAGCCGCCTATGTAGGGGATGCCGGCGCCTTCCAGCGGGGCGAGGTAGGAATCGCCGAACTGGCTGTAGGAGCCCACCACCGCGACCACGTTCTCGGCCGCCGCGCGCCGGGCGCACTTCGCGGCGCCGACCCCGTCGTTGTGGTCGTTGCAGGTCAGCACTTGAAGCTTGCGGCCGTTGATGCCGCCCTGGGAGTTGATCCACTTCGCGTAGGCGAGGGCCATCGCCGGCATGCCGGGCTTGTTGGTCGCGTCGGTGTCCTGCGGCGCCCAGGTCATCACCTTGACCGGGTCATCCCCGGAGCCCCCCGTGGCACCGGGGATGACCCCGCATGCGGCGGTGAGCGACGCGCAGAGAGCCACCGCGCATGCCGCGAGGGCAGTGGCTCCGACGGGGCGGGAGGGTGCGGGAAGGGAGGTGGTGCGCGTGCGTCGCCTGCCGGTCATGCACACGCACGATTCCCTCACACCGCTAACCTGGGAGTGACCCTCGGTCAACGAAGGGTGACGTCCAGGTGAATTACGGGGGCCGGTGAGGCCCGCGAGGCGGGGAACGTACGATCGATGACCGTGCAAGGTTCGGAGAACACTTCCCGTCGCGGCCGTCGCTCCTCCACCATGGGCGGCATGCCTCTCAACGACATGCCGTGGTGGCGCTGGCGCACGCATGTGCGCTCGGCGCTCCACATGCTCTCCGACCCCGTGTTCCAGCGGGACGTCTGGCTGGCCGGCGTGGACGGCTACGGCGATGTGACGGACGCCGTGTACCGGCTGGTCGAGGACACCTGGCTGGACAACTGGTCGGCCGAGAAGTACGTCGGCACCATATTCCGGGACTCGCAGGAGGCGGCGCTCGTCGACACCGCCGTGCTGCGGGTGCTGCGGATCATGCACCAGGTCGGACCGGACGCGCCGGTCGCCGCCTACCTGGACCACGCGGGCTGGCCGGACGCGGTCCGGGCGGCGCGGGACGCGCACGTGCGGATGTCCGCGAGCGACGGGGAGGAGCCGGACACCCCGCCGAAGAGCCTGGAAGTGCTGCGGATCCTGACGCGGTCCGCGTAGCGGACGCCGGTCCCCGGGAGGAGGCCGGTGTGGGACCCTGTAGTGCATGACTGAGCAGTCCGCCTCTTCCGCCGCAGCACCGGCCGACCAGTACGTCCTCACGCTCTCCTGCCCGGACAAGAAGGGCATCGTGCACGCGGTGTCCAGCTATCTGTTCATGACCGGTTGCAACATCGAGGACAGCCAGCAGTTCGGCGACCACGACACGGGCCTGTTCTTCATGCGCGTCCACTTCTCGGCCGAGGCGCCGGTGACGGTGGACAAGCTCCGGGCGAGCTTCGCCGCGATCGGCGACTCCTTCCACATGGACTGGCAGATCAACCGGGCCGACCAGAAGACGCGCATCCTGCTGATGGTCAGCAAGTTCGGGCACTGCCTGAACGACCTGCTGTTCCGGGCACGGATCGGCGCGCTGCCGGTGGAGATCGTGGGCGTTGTGTCGAACCACACCGACTTCGAGGAGCTGGTGGGCTCCTACAACATCCCCTTCCATCACATCCCGGTCACGAAGGACACCAAGTCCGAGGCCGAGGCGAAGGTGCTGGAGATCGTCCGCGAGGAGAAGGTCGAACTGGTCGTCCTCGCCCGTTACATGCAGGTCCTCTCGGACGAGCTGTGCAAGCAGCTCAGCGGCCGGATCATCAACATCCACCACTCGTTCCTGCCGAGCTTCAAGGGTGCGAAGCCGTACCACCAGGCGCATGCGCGGGGCGTGAAGCTGATCGGGGCGACGGCGCACTACGTCACCGCGGACCTGGACGAGGGCCCGATCATCGAGCAGGAGGTCGAGCGGGTCGGACACGACGTCACGCCGGACCAGCTGGTGGCCATCGGCCGTGACGTGGAGTGCCAGGCGCTGGCCCGGGCGGTGAAGTGGCACGCGGAGCGCAGGATCCTGCTGAACGGGCGCCGCACGGTCGTGTTCGCCTGACCCCCGGCCCTCCGGGCTTCCTGGCCCGCCGCCCCGCGCGGAGCCCCGCTCCGGCGCGGCGCCGTGCGCTCACATCCTGCTGAGCCCCGCCACGGCGAACAGCACGTCCCTGATCGCGTCACGGTCGCCGACCTGTCCCGCGGCGGCCTCCTCCGGCGGCACAT
Organism: Streptomyces sp. NPDC038200; assembly: GCF_055600785.1. Taxonomy (NCBI): domain Bacteria; kingdom Bacillati; phylum Actinomycetota; class Actinomycetes; order Kitasatosporales; family Streptomycetaceae; genus Streptomyces; species Streptomyces sp. NPDC038200. Next base: position 957,249 of record NZ_JBVJYH010000001.1, on the reverse strand, counting down.
GCCCCGCGGCCAGTCGGCAGAACTCCACGCCGTCCAGGGCGACATGGGCCACCTCGAAGTCCGCGGAGCCCACGGCCGCCGGCGAGTCCAGCGGAATCAGCCACTCGCCGCCCGCCGCGCCCTCGATCTCCAGGCGCAGGCTGCGGCCGGGCGCACCGGCCGGCACCAGGTGCGGGGTCCGGCGGGCCGGTCCGGACAGGCCCGCGCGGCGGCGTTCGGCGAGTGCCGTCGGGAGCAGGCGCACCGCGAGGTCGATCATCTTGTGCAAGTGCCGTGGCGCGGGCGGGCCGTAGGGGTAGTCCACCGCGTCCGCGATGTCCTCGGCGTGCACCCAGCACTCGAAGGCGCGGTCCAGCATGGCGTCGTGCAGCGGCAGCGTGAACTCGCCGTAGGACACGGGGAGTCCGCCCGCGTGGCCGCCGGTGAAGGACACCGTCCGCACCAGGCTGTGGCTCTGCTCCCGCCAGGGCCCGCGCACCGAGCGGGTGGGCGGGAAGTGCGAGGCCCGCCAGAACGCCTCCGTGCGGCCGGCCGGGCCCGCGGCACCCCCTCGCGCGGCCTCGGCGAGCGGGTCCTCCAGACCGAGCGCCGCGGCGATCATGCCGTCCACCGACAGCAGGTGCGCGATCACCCCGGCGACGGTCGTACGGCGGCTCGTCGGGGTGTCGGACTCGAACCACCGCAGCCGCACCGGCGCATGCCACTCCGCGTCCTCGAAGTCCTGGAGCAGCGCGTCCAGCCGCGCGGTCTCGGCGTCGTACGGCGCCGCCCAGCCGGGCACCGGGATGCGCGGCGGCCGACGGTTCAGGCAGCCCTCCAGCACCCGGGTGCGCAGCCTCGGATCCAGGTCCAGGCTCTCCGGCTGGTGCAGCAGACCGACCGCCTCGCGCAGTCGGCGGGCCTCGTCGGCGCAGGCACCGCAGTCGCCCAGGTGCTCCTCCACGGCGGCCGTCTCCGCGGCCGAGCAGGCGGCCAGCGCCCAGGCGCCGAGCAGCGACTTCAGGACGTCGTGCGACAGGTCGAGCGGCACGGGTGCGAGGTCCCCCAGGTCGGCGAGGTCGGGCAGCGGAAGCCCGCTGTCCTCCACGGAGGCGCGGGGCGTGGGTATGCGCGGCACCGGATCCGGCCCACCGCGCGCGGCTCCCCACGCACCGTCGCCGGTTCCCCCGGCACCGCCGGATCCTCCAGCCGTGCCGTCGTCCCCGGGCCTTCGCCCGCCCCGCTCGCCGGAGCCGGTGCCCGCGTGCGGCCGTTCCCCGGACGCCCTGCCCTCGTGGCCCCGGCTCGCTTCTCCGCCGTGGCCGGCGCGGTCGTTCCGCTCGTCGGGTGCCTCGAACCGGCCCGCCCCGCTCACACCGCACCCCGGTATCCCGGCGAGGTGCCGGTGCCGGTGCCGGTGCCGGTGTCGTGGGCGGTGGCCAGCAGCTGGAGGCCGAGGCGGAGCCGGCGGCGGGCCTCGTCCTCGGTGACGCCGAGGTCGGCAGCGGTCTGGCGGTAGTCACGGCGCTGGAAGTAGGCCAGGTCCAGGGCCGCGCGCAGCGGGGCGGGCATGGAATGGACGATGTAGTCGGCGCGCGCGGCGACCGAGGCGCGGCGGACCGTGCTCTCCAGTTCCTCGCGCCGCGGCTGCTCCCGCTCCTCCCGGTCGCGCAGCCGTCGCACGGCGACCCGGTGGGTGACCGCGGCGACCCAGGAGCGCAGCGGGCCCTGCCTGGGGTCGTAGGACTCGGGGTGTTCCCAGACGTGGGCGAAGACCTCGCGGGTGACGGCGTCGGCGGCCTCCTCGTCGCCGAGGACGCGGTGGGCGAGGCTGTGCACGAGGGAGGCGAACCGGTCGTACAGCTCGCCGAGGGCGGCCGCCTCACCGCGGGCGAGCCGCTGCTGCATCTTGCGGTCCCAGCGGGGCGGTGCGCCCTTCCTGGCCATGCGGTCCCCTCCCCTCACCCGGTCCGGCGCGTCCAGCCTGTCGGTCATGCCTCCTCGAATGTAGTCGGCACGTCCGACAGTGCACGCCCCTTTGTGTCAATGTGCGCCCCTGGAAGGGCCGCAGGTGATAGTGCCCTCTTCACATAAACTTCACACAAATCACGTGCGTCCCTGATCGAACCGGATCGATAGTGACCGAAACAAGCCCCTTGTCGATCAGTTGTCGTTTGCCGCGTCACGTTTCAGGGAACGGCCGCTGGGCAGCCGCGCGAAGAGAAACGTAGGAACTGCTTCCGTTTCCGGGCGGTTCCGGGAGATCCGGCGAGCGGAGGGGCAGGGCCGTGGCATTCAACGTGACCGGCGTCGAGCAGGGCGAATGGGCCGTGCTCCGGGTGTCCGGGGAACTGGACCTGATGACCTCGCCGGTGCTGCGCCAGCGGGTGCACGACGTCGTCGCCGAGGGGCACCACAGCCTGGTCGTCGACCTCTCCGACGTGTTCTTCTGCGACTCCAGCGGGGTCGGCGTCCTCATCGCCGCCCGCCGGCTGATCCGTTCCTGTCAGGGCCGGCTGCGGCTGATCCTGCCGGACCAGGGCGCCGACGACGGCTCGCACGTCAACCGCGTCCTCGGCGCGCTCGGCGTCCGCCGGCTCTTCGACGTCCGTCCGGACCTCGACTCCGCGACCACGGACGAGGCGGGACCGCTCTCCGCCTGAGCGGCCGTCCCGACCGTGCGGCACAGCCACACTGTTGTCGCAGAATTCCCCCGGTCTTGGCACAATCGTCGGTTTTCGCCGCCCGGCGGCCACCCGCGTCGTACGCTCCCAGCCAGGTCGGCCCCCGGACGGGCAGGACCTCACGACGACCCTCACGCGACACCCTCACGTAAGGCGGCCCGAACAGACATGGTCAGCACCGAGTACGAACGCAGGATCGCCGCCCGGTTCGCCCTCTTCGACCAGGACGGCAACGGCTGGATCGACCGCGAGGACTTCCTCGCGGCGGCCAAGGCACTGCTCACCGAGTTCGCCGTGACCGCACGCTCCGACAAGGGGCAGGCGCTGTACGCCGGTGCGGAGGCGTTCTGGCAGGGCATGGCCGGCATCGCGGACCGGGACGGCGACCAGCGCATCACCCGCGAGGAGTTCGTCTCCGGCGCGGTGAAGCGGCTGCGCGACAACCCCGAGCGCTTCGCCGAGATCGCCCGCCCCTTCCTGCACGCGGCCCTCGCGGTGGCCGACACGGACGCCGACGGCAGGCTCGACGTCACCGACACCGCGCGCGTGCTGCGGGTGTTCCACGTGCCGGAGGACATCGCCCTGGCCGCCGCGACCGCCCTCGACCCCGACGGCGACGGCCTGGTCGCCGAGGCGGAGATCGTCCCGGCGTTCGCCCGGTACTTCACGGTGCCGGAATAGGGGCCACGCACCGCCGCGCCCGGCCCTATGATGTCCGCCTCGCCTACTCACCTGATCACGCCTCGGGGGCGGCATGGACTTCCGGATGAGCATGGACGGCGAACGTGCCGGTGACGAACTGCGCTCTCTCCACGCCTGGTTGCTCGAAGACCCCGACATCCGGCGCGAGGCCCGGCCACAGCTCAGGTCCGCCCCGCCGCGCCCGGGTCAGATGGGCGCCGACGCCGACTTCCTCTACTTCGCGGTCCAGACGGGCCTCACCCTGAGCCAGGTGATCGGCCAGTACGTCGCCTGGCGCCGGACGCGCAGCCGTCCCGGCACGGTCGTCATCGAACGGGACGGCACGAAGATCACCCTCACGGGCACGGACGAGGCGTCGCTCAGGGACGCGGTGCGTGCCCTCGGCGGAGAGCACGAGGGGACACGGACCGACCGATGAGGCGTCTGCCCAGGCCCGCCGAGTCCCGGGTGCTGCTCATCGGCACCAGCAGTTACCGGCCGGCCTCCGGCTTCACCCCGCTGAAGAACGTCCCGCACAACCTGGTGCACCTCGCCGAGGCCCTGTGCGACCCCGTGCTGGGCGGCTTCCAGCGCGAGCACTGCGAGGTGCTCCCCAACCCGGCCTCCGGGGACCAGGTCTACGAAGCCATCCTGCGGGCCGTCGCCGAGGCCACGGACACGCTGCTGATCTACTACGCCGGCCACGCCGAGCGCGACGACAAGGGCGAGCTGTACCTGACGACGTACGCGTCCCGTTCCGGCGCCACCGAGATCGCCTTCAGCGGGCTCAGGTACAAGGTGCTGGAGGAGTGCGTCAAGAACTCCCCGGCGCAGAACCGCATCCTGGTCCTCGACTGCTGCCACAGCGGCGCGGCCAACCCGATGTCGGGCGCGGCACTCCTCGAACGACCGGAGGCGCCGGCCGTCGCGACCGACGAGGAGGCCGAGATCGAGGGCACCTGTGTCCTCACCTCCTGCCGGGCCAACCAGGTCTCCCTCGACTCCGACGGGCAGGGCTTCACCGCCTTCACCGGTCATCTGATCAGGGTGCTGCGCGCCGGGGTCCCGGGGGCGCCCGAGCTCCTCGATCTGGACGCGGTGTACCGCCAGGTCCTGGCGTCCATGCGGCACCTGGAGCAGAACCCCCGCAAGACGGGCGGGGACACCGTCAGCGGGCTGGCCCTGGTCCGCAACGCCGCCCTGGAGGGGGTGAGGCCGCCCGCGCTGCCCGGCTTCCGGCCACACCCCACCCCGCCGCCCGCCCCGGTGCTCGTGCCGCCCGCGGTGCCCCCCGCCACGGCGCACGTGCCTCCCGCCGCGCCGGCGCCTCTCGCGGGCAGGGACGGCCGGAGAAGGCCGCTGGCGATGCTGGCGGCGGCGGCCCTCCTCGTCGCCGGAGGCGTCGGCGCGGGGTTCTGGCTCGGGCACGGCAGCCGGACGGACGCCGCGGGCACGGACACGGGCGCGCGGCCGACGGCTTCCTCGAAGGGCCGGACCGGTCGTGCGCCGTCCACCGCGCCGACCGGGACGGCGGGCGGCGAACAGGGCGGGGCCCCGGCACCCAGCCCTTCGGGGTCACCGTCCGCGGACGCCTCCGCCGCCGGGGCCGGGCGCCCGCATCCCGGTGAGCCGCTGCCGTTGAAATTCATGTGGGCCTGTGACGACGTCACCTGGATCGACTTCGACGCCTACCCGTTCGCGCAGCGCCTCGACAAGGACGCCCCCGAGGTCGCCGACCGGCCGGACACGGTGGACATGGTGCTGTCCTCCTGCACTCCCGGGTCACTGGTCACCATGAGAGGGAGCCACGCGGGCGTCATCGCCAAGGGGAAGCCCGTGACGAAGGAGTCCTGTCAGCACGAGGCGTACGCCGGTGGACTGGAGAACGTCACCATGGGGTGGGACGACACCCAGGCCGGTGTCCTCGAGGGCGCGACCATGTGTGTGGTCACCGACAAGGGGCGGGTGGTCAAGGCGCTGATCACCGACAAGTCCGACTCCCCCAACGGCACCGTCGCCTTCGAGGTGTCGACCCTCACCTGAACCGCTCCCGCAGCTTGTACTTCAGCACCTTCCGCAGTGTCTCGTTGCGCGGCAGGGCGTCCAGCACCTCCAGCCGCTCCGGCAGCTTGTGCACGGACAGCCCTGCCGCGCGGAGGAAGGAGACGATCTCCGGCAGGGTCAGGACGGCCGCCCCCGGCGGCTGCTCCACCACCGCGCACACCAGCTCGCCCCGCTCCGCGTCCGGCAGGCCGATCACCGCCGCGTCGGCCACCGAGGGGTGGGCGGCCAGCAGATCCTCGATCTCCTTGGCGGAGATGTTCTCGCCCTTGCGGATGATCACGTCCTTCAGGCGGCCGGTGAGGACCAGATGGCCGGAGCCGGTCACCCGGCCCAGATCCCCGGTGCGCAGGAAGCCGTCGGCGTCGAAGGCCGCCGCCGTCTGGGCGGGGTCCAGATAGCCCTGGCAGACGGCCTCGCCCCGCAGCCGTACCTCGCCGTCGACGATCCGGACCTCCATGCCCTCCGGGGGCCGCCCCTCGGTCGTGGCCAGGTTCCGCGGGGTGTCCTCAGGGTCGCCCATGGTGATCATCGGGACCTCGGTCATGCCGTAGCCGTGGGTGAGCTGGACGCCCATCTCGCGGACCACGTCGTGGTACAGCCCGGGCGGCTTGGGGGCGCCGCCGCCGGCGAGCAGGCGCAGGGTCGGGATCACCTTCTCCTCCGGCCGCCTGCGCTGCTCGGCCAGGAACATCGAGTAGAAGGCGGTGGAGCCGCCGGCCACCGTCACCCCGTGCCGCCGGTACTCCGCCAGCGCCTCCGGCAGCGCGAAGTGCTCGAACATCACCGCCGGGAAGCCGTAGAGGAGGAGCATCACCGTGTAGTCGGGGCCCGCTATGTGGGCGTACGGGAAGGCCATCGAACCGACGTCGTCCGCCGACAGCCGCAGCGCGTGCGCCAGGCAGGAGCCGCCCGCCAGCAGGGAACGGTCGGTGTGCAGCACGCCCTTGGGGTCGGACGTGGTGCCCGAGGTCCAGTAGATCCAGCGCACCGAGGTGCCCTCGGCGGGTGGCGGGGGCAGGACGGAGGGGTCGCCGTCGGGGAGGGCGTCGTACGCCTCGAAGATCCCCTTGGCGCCCAGCCGGCGGGCCATCTCCGTGTGGTCGTGGCCGCGCCAGACGCCCGGTACGGCGAAGAACTCCGCCTTGGCCTCGCGCAGCGCGAAGCCGACCTCCCGGTCCCGGTAGAAGGGGATGACCGGGGACTGCACGGCGCCCAGGCGGGCCAGGGCGAAGGACAGCAGGGCGGTCTCGATGCGGGTGGGCAGCTGCCAGGCGACCACCGTGCCGGGACGCACACCCATGTCGTACAGGCCTGCCGCGACCCGCTCGGCGCGCGTGCGCAGTTCGCCGAAGGTCAGCCTGCGGCCGGCCTGGAGGAGGACGGGACGGTCGGGGGTGGCGGCGGCGCGGCGGGCGACCAGCTCCCACAGTGTGCGGGCGGAACTCAGAGCGTGCGGGGTCTCGTTCACGGATGCCCCCTGCTTGGCTGACGACTCGTCAGGTGACATGCTATCTGACGGGCCATCAGATAAGCAGGGCCCAGTCGAGCACCGTCCGGCGGAGGGGACCCATGGCGACCGAACTGCCCCGCATCATCAGCGTCGACGACCACGTGATCGAGCCCGCCCACCTCTTCGAGACCTGGCTGCCGGCCAAGTACCGGGAGCGCGGCCCGAAGCCGCTGACCGCCGGCATCGGGGAACTGGCCTACGTCGGCGGGAAGTACCAGATCACCATGGACCCGCAGGGCCAGCCCACCGACTGGTGGATCTACGAGGACCTGAAGTTCCCGTACAAGCGCAACATCGCCGCCGTCGGCTTCGACCGGGACGAGATGACGCTGGAGGGCATCACCAGGGAGCAGATGCGCCCGGGATGCTGGGACCCCGCCGAGCGCCTGAAGGACATGGACCTCAACCACGTCGAGGCCAGCCTCTGCTTCCCGACCTTCCCCCGCTTCTGCGGGCAGACCTTCGCCGAGGCCCACGACAAGGAGGTCGCCCTCGCCTGCGTGCGCGCCTACAACGACTGGATGGTGGAGGAGTGGTGCGGGGACAGCGGCGGCCGGCTCGTCCCGCTGTGCCTGATCCCGCTGTGGGACGTCTCCCTGGCCGTCGCGGAGATCCGGCGCAACGCCGCGCGCGGGGTACGGGCGGTGACCTTCTCCGAGATCCCCACCCACCTCGGGCTGCCCTCCATCCACTCCGGCTACTGGGACCCCTTCTTCGCCGCCTGCCAGGACACCGGGACGGTGGTCAACATGCACATCGGCAGCAGCTCCCAGATGCCGGCCGCCTCCCCGGACGCGCCGCCCGCCGTGCAGGCCGCGCTCAGCTTCAACAACGCGATGGCCTCGATGATGGACTACCTCTTCAGCGGGGTCCTGGTGCGGTTCCCCCGCCTCACCCTCGCCTACTCCGAGGGCCAGATGGGCTGGATCCCGTACGCCCTGGAACGCGCCGACGACGTCTGGCGGGAGCACCGCGCCTGGGGCGGGGTCAGGGACCTGATCCCCGAACCGCCGTCGACGTACTACTACCGGCAGATCTTCTGCTGCTTCTTCCGCGACAAGCACGGGATCGCGTCCCTGGACGTCGTCGGCCGCGACAACGCCACCTTCGAGACCGACTATCCGCACGTCGACTCGACCTTCCCGCACACCAAGGAGGTCGCCCTCGACCATGTGAAGGGCCTGGACGACGAGACCGTCCACAAGCTGATGCGGGGCAACGCCATCCGCATGCTGGGCCTGGACCTGGACACGTGATGGACCTCTCCTGCACGCCCGAGGAGGAGGAGTACCGGGCCCGGCTGCGGGAGTGGCTCGCCGCGGTGCTGCCCACCCTGCCGGACAAGCCGTCGCCCGACGACTGGCCCGGCCGCCGCGCCTACGACCTCGGCTGGCAGCGGATGCTGTACGACGCCGGGTACGCCGACGTCCACTGGGACGCCTCCCCGACCCTGCGGCTGATCTTCCTGGAGGAGACCGAGATGGCGGGCGCGCCCTATGTGGGCGCCAACTTCGTCGGACTGCTGCACGCCGGGCCGACGATCGCCGCCGAGGGCAGCGCCGGGCAGCGGGCGCGCTGGCTGCCCCCGATCCTGCGCGGCGAGCAGGTCTGGTGCCAGGGGTTCAGCGAACCGGACGCCGGCTCCGACCTCGCGTCGCTGCGCACCCGCGCCCGGCGGGACGGCGACACGTACGTGGTCACCGGGTCCAAGATCTGGACCTCGCACGCCGAGGTCGCCGACTGGTGCGAACTGCTGGTCCGCACCGACCCGGACGCCCCCAGGCACCGGGGCATCACCTGGCTCGCCCTGCCGATGGACGCCGACGGCGTCACCGTACGGCCGCTGCGCACCCTCGCCGGGTCGGCGGAGTTCGCCGAGGTGTTCCTCGACGAGGTGCGGGTGCCCGTCGCCAACCGGGTGGGGGCGGAGAACGACGGCTGGCGCGTCACCCTGGTCACCCTCTCCTTCGAACGCGGCACCGCCTTCGTCGGCGAGGTCGTCGCCTGCCGCCGGGTCCTCGGCCAACTCGCCCGTGCCGCCCGGAAGAACGGGCGCTGGGACGATCCCGTGCTGCGCCGGCGGCTCGGCCGGCTCGACGCGGAGTTCCGGGCGCTGTGGCGGCTGACCCAGTGGAACGTCAGCGAGGCGGAGGCGAACGGCTCGGTGCCCGGTGTCGGCGGCTCGGTCTTCAAACTCCGTTACTCGCACGCCCGGCAGGAGCTGTACGACGCCGCCGCCGAGGTGCTGGGGCCCGACAGCCTCGATCTGGACCGCCCCTGGACGCTCGACCGGCTGTCCTCGCTGTCGTACACCATCGCCGCCGGCACCTCGCAGATCCAGCGCACCATCGTGGCCGAGCGGATCCTCGGCCTGCCCAGGGGGAGATGAGCGTGCGGTTCCGACTCGACGACGACCAGCGGGCGCTGCGCGACGGCGTACGGGAGCTGCTGGAGCGCTGCTTCGGGCGGGAGGCGCTGCGCGCGGCCGTCGCCGCGCCGGGCCGGCTCGACCGTGCGCTGTGGCGCACCCTCGGGGAGGCGGGGTTCTTCGCCCTGCGGCTGCCCGAGGCGGACGGCGGGGTCGGACTGGGGCTGCCCGAGGCGGTGCTGGTCTTCGAGGAGGCCGGGCGGGCCCTGCTGCCGGGCCCGCTGGCGGCCACGCATCTGGCGGCCGGCGTCGTGCCCGGCGCGGCGCGCGGGGAGACGGTCGTCGCGGGCGTCGACGGGGAGCTGGTGGAGTGGCTGGCCGCGGCGGACGTGGTGCGCGGGGACGTCTCCGGTGCCGTCCCGCTGCGGTCGGTGGACCCGCTGACGCCGCTGCACCGGGTGCCCGGCGCCGGCGAACCGGAGCCGGAGGCCGTGCTCCTCACCGCGGCCGAGCAGCTGGGCACGGCCGGACGGGTGTGCGAGCTGGCCGTGCAACACGCCCGGACCCGCGAACAGTTCGGGCGGCCGATCGGCGCCTTCCAGGCCGTCCAGCAGCTGTGCGCGGACCTGCTGGTGCGGGCCGAGACGGCCCGCGCCGCCGTGTACGCCGCCGCCGTCACGGCCGACCCCGCCGACATCGCCGCCGCGCGGCTGCTCGCCGACGAGGCCGCCGTGCGCGGGGCCCGCGACTGCCTCCAGGTGCACGGCGGCATGGGCTTCACCTGGGAGGCCGACGTGCATCTGCACCTCAAACGCGCCTGGGTGCGCGCCCGGCGCGGCGGGGGGAGCACGCAGAGTGAGGAACTGCTCGCCGCCGCGCTGCTGGACTGAACCTACGGGGGTGCCCCGGGGAGCGTGGACCAAAAGCTTTGGCCCACGATGTCGCGGATCGTGGCGGGACGGAATCACGGAGCGTCGATACCGGGTTGTGTCCTTCGCGGGACTCGTCACGGCCCGGAGTCGGCGGTGTCCTCGGGTACCTTGTGTGGGATGCGAGTGGCTGCGCGGACGAGCCGGGCCGGCGGTGCCCCTGGGGCGGTGCCGGGTCGCGCGGTGCGCGCCGCAGCTCGCGGGGCGGTCAGGGCCGTTGCCCTCGCCTGTTCGACTCCCCGGCACGTGCGTCGCACAGTATGCCGCACGCGTACTCCTTCGCGCGGGAATATGCCCGAAGCGCTTGTTGGGGTGACTGTACGTCAACCATGCTGTCTCGCAAGGGAATCACGTTCCGTGACCCTTGCTCTGGCCGTTGTTCTGGCCATGCAGAAAATGGCTACGATCGTGGCCCTCGTCGTGATCGTCGCCGCGGCTGACGCCGTGGCGCGCGGACGGTGCGGGACCATGTGTCCGCCGGTTCGGATGGTGTGAGCGGTGCAGGTGCTTCAAGTGCAGCTGGAGATCCGGCCCGACCCCGCGGAGGTGGGGCGGGCCAGAAGATGGGCCCGCTCGCGGCTCGCCGGTTCGGGGATAGCGGCCGACGAGCCGTTGGCCGAGAACCTGATCCTGCTCGTCTCCGAGCTGGTGACCAACGCCGTGGTGCACACCGGCCGTCCGGCGGTGCTGCGGCTCTGCCTGCCGGGCCCGGCGGCGGAGAACTGCCCGTCGGCCACGGTGCGGGTGGAGGTGGCCGACACCTGCTCCCGCGCGCCCGTGCCCCGCTGCGCCGGCCGGGACGCCACCGGCGGCCGGGGCCTGGCCCTCGTGGACTGTCTCGCCGACCGCTGGGGCTGGAGCGCCGAAGGCGCCGGGAAGAGCATCTGGTGCGAACTGGACCGCTGTTCACAGCCCCGGGAGAGCGCGGCGATGGCGTACGGGGGCGGACTGTCCGCGTACGAGGATCTCGCCTACGAAGCGGTGTAGCCGCCGGGAGCGGTGATGCGCCGGGGGTGCAACCGTGCGCGGACCCCGCGGACGCCGTGTCGCCACACCTCCCCGCACCGGCGTTGACGTCGCCTGGGCGCCTGTTCAGGCTGGTGGGCGTCGATTCGCCGCGAGGGGACGGCGAGGGCCCGGTCTCCGGCCGTCCTCGTCGAGTGCGGGTCGCATCGGATGGCGGCGCGCGTGACGGTGGGGGGAGGCGCGCCGCCAGCCGCGACCCGGTCACCGCCGTTCAGAGGATCGCCACCGGTGCCACCGGTGTTCCCGTCGCGCCGACGAACGGCTCGGGCATCGCCGACAGCAGGAACGCGTACCGTCCCGTTTCTCCACAGGCTGTGGACAACTTTTCGAGATCCCAGTTCTGGCCCTGCAGCATCCCCATCTCCACGAGATGCAGCGCGTGCACGGGCAGCCAGAGATTCTCGATCTCGGGCGGGAAGATCTCAAAAGTGAGCGTGTCGTTCGCGACCGCCGCGACGTCACGCGCGTGGAACCACTCCGGGCAGCGCACCGAGAGCCCGGCCGACGGATGGCCGTACCCCTGCCGGTCCCCGGCCAGATACGCCCGCACCTGCCCGGTCCGCACCAGCACGATGTCGCCGGCCCGCACCCGGACCCGGCCGAACTCCTCGGCCTCCGCCAGGTCCTGCGGTGTGACGGCGTGCCCGCCCGCCAGCCGGTCCACGCCCCGGGCGCGTGCCACGTCCAGCAGCACCCCGCGCGAGACCAGGTGCGGCACCTTGTCGATGCCGCTGAACTCGGCGCCGCCGTGCGCGGTGACCGTGTGCGCCGGGCGGCCGTTGTAGAGCCTGCCGGAGTGCGAGACATGGGTCAGCGCGTCCCAGTGGGTGGCGCACTGCAGGCCCATCGTCACCGTGTCGTCGCTGCACGCCACCGTCCCCGGACCGAACAGCTCCTGGTTGATCTGCACCATCGCGTGCAACGGGTTGACCCGGCCCGGGATCATCCCCGTCTGCACCCCGTCCTGTCGCAGGGGGAGGGCGAGGGGGACGCGGTGCCCGGAGCGCACCTCGGCCGCCGCCTCGCGCACCACGCCGTCGGTGATCAGGTTCAGGGTGCCGATCTCGTCGTCGGCCCCCCAGCGCCCCCAGTTGTTCACGCGCTCGGCGATCTCGTGGAACTCCTCCGGCAGTGCCATCCGGTGCCTCCCCGGGGCTTGTGTCCGCCCGTCCGACGGGCCATAAAATCTAACGGACCGTCAGAAACCGCGGGAAGGGGCCGGGCGTGGGGAACTTCTTGGCAGGCAAGGTCGTCGCCGTGACGGGTGCCGGGCGCGGGATCGGACGGGCGGTCGCACGGGCGGCGGCGGCCGAGGGCGCGAAGGTCGTCGTCAACGACCACGGTGTGGCGGTGGACGGCGGCTCGCCCACGAGCGAGGTCGCCGAGGCCGTCGTCAAGGAGATCGAGGCGGCGGGCGGCGAGGCCGTCGCCGTCGCCGACGACATCTCCACCATGGCGGGCGGGCAGCGGGTGGTGGACGCCGCCGTGGAGTCGTACGGCCGTGTCGACGGGGTCGTGTGCGTGGCCGGCATCCTGCGGGAGCGGATGTTGTTCAACATGACCGAGGACGAGTGGGACCCGGTCCTCGCCACCCATCTCAAGGGCACGTTCACCGTGTTCCGCGCCGCCTCCGCCGTCATGCGCAGGCAGCGGTCGGGCACTCTCATCGGCTTCACCAGCGGCAACCACCAGGGTTCCGTCTCCCAGGCCAACTACAGCGCCGCCAAGGGCGGGATCATCTCGCTCGTGCGCAGCGCCGCGCTCGGCCTGCACAAGTACGGGGTGACCGCGAACGCGGTGGCGCCGGTGGCCCGCACCCGGATGTCGGCCAACGTCCCCTCACGGCTCGCGGAGATCGGGGAGCCGGAGGACGTGGCCGCGCTGGTGGTGTATCTGCTGTCCGAACAGGCCGCCGCCCAGGACGTCACCGGGCAGGTGTACACGGTCGCCGGCCCGAAGATCGCCGTGTGGGCCCAGCCGAGGGAACTGCGCGCCGCGTACGCCGACGGCGGCTGGACACCGGAGAAGATCGCCGCGTTCCTGCCGGGATCGGTCGGGGTGGACCCGATGCCGATGCTGTCCCGGCTGGCGGCGATGGAAGAGGCGGCGCGGGGCGGGGAACGCCCCAACGCCTAGGGGTGGAGGCCGCGGTGCGCCGGGGGCCGGGGGCCGGGAGGTGCTGGTCCGCCGGCGGCCAGGGGTGTGCCGTGGTGCGTCGCGCAGTTCCCCGCGCCCTTCGGGGGCGCCACTCGGCCGCGGCCTGACACGAGGTGGTTCACATGGAGTTCGGGTTCACCGAAGAGGACGAGGCGTTCCGGGACGAGGCCCGGACCTGGCTGGCCGCGCACGCCGACCCCGGCACGGACCGGCGTACCTGGGAACGCACGCTGGGCGAAGCCGGCTGGATCGGCCTCGGCTGGCCGGAGCCGGGACACGGCAACCGCACCGCCACCCTCACCCAGCAGGTCGTCTGGGCCGAGGAGTACGCCCGCTCCGGGGCACCCCCGCGCTCCGGGCACATCGGGGAGAACCTCCTGGCCCCCACCCTCATCGCCCACGGCGACGACGCCCAGAAGAGCCGCTTCCTGCCGCCCGTCGCGGCCGGTGAGGAACTGTGGTGCCAGGGATACAGCGAACCGGACGCCGGGTCGGACCTGGCGTCCGTGCGCACGGCGGCGGTGCGGGAGGGGGCGTCCTACCGGATCAGCGGGCGGAAGATCTGGACCTCGCTCGCCCACGAGGCCGACTGGTGCTTCGTCCTGGCCCGCACCGACCCCGGCTCCCGGCGCCACCACGGCCTGAGCTTCCTGCTCGTGCCCATGGACCAGCCCGGCCGGATCGAGGTGCGCCCCATCCGCCAGCTGACCGGCACCAGCGACTTCAACGAGGTCTTCTTCGACGGCGCACGCGCGCGCGTGGAGCATGTCGTCGGGGGCGAGGGGCAGGGCTGGCGGGTGGCGATGAGCCTGCTGGGGTTCGAACGCGGGGTCTCCACGCTGGCCCAGCAGATCGGGTTCGCCGCGGAGCTGACAGCGGTCGTCGAGACGGCCGTCCGGACCGGCGCCGCGGCCGATCCCGTCCTGCGCGCCCGGCTCGTCCGGCAGTGGGCCGAGCTGCGCGCCATGCGCTGGAACGCCCTGCGCACCCTCGGCGGCACGAGCGACCCGGGCGCACCCAGCGTGGCCAAGCTGCTGTGGGCGAACTGGCACCAGCGGCTGGGCGAGCTGGCCGTCGAGGTCAGGGGCGCGCGGGCGGCCGTGGGACCCGCGGACTGGTCGGCCTCCTCGCCGTACCGGATCGACGCCGCCCAGCATCTGTTCCTGTTCACCCGGGCCGACACCGTCTACGGCGGCTCGGACCAGATCCAGCGCACGATCATCGCCGAGCGCGTGCTCGGACTGCCGGGAGAACCGAAGGGGGCCGTGTGATGCGTGGTGTGGTGTTCGACGGCAGGCGGGTCCGGGTCGTCGACGACCTGACGGTCCGGGAGCCGGGACCGGGCGAGGTGCTGGTGGCGATCGCGGCGGCCGGACTGTGCCACAGCGATCTGTCGGTGCTGGACGGCACCATCCCGTTCCCCGTCCCGGTGGTGCTCGGCCATGAGGGGGCCGGCGTCGTGGCGGCGGTGGGCGCGGGCGTCACCCATGTCGCCCCCGGTGACCATGTGGCCCTGTCCACCCTCGCCAGTTGCGGGACCTGCGCGGAGTGCGACCGGGGGCGGCCGACCATGTGCCGGCGGGCGATCGGGCGTCCCGGGAAGCCGTTCACCCGGGGCACGGAACCGGTGTACCAGTTCGCGGCCGACTCGGCCTTCGCGGAACGCACGGTCGTCAAGGCCGTGCAGGCGGTACGGATCCCCGAGGACATCCCGCTGACCTCCGCCGCACTGATCGGCTGCGGGGTGCTCACCGGGCTCGGCGCGGTCCTGAACCGGGCGCGGGTGGACCACGGGGACAGTGTGGTCGTCATCGGCGCGGGCGGGATCGGGCTGAACGTCCTCCAGGGCGCGCGGCTCGCGGGCGCCCACGGCATCGTGGCCGTGGACGCCGATCCGGCCAAGGAGGCGGTGGCCCGGCGGTTCGGCGCGACCGACTTCCTGACGTCGGCCGAGGGCGTGCGGGACATCCTGCCGACCGGCGCCGACCACGTGTTCGAGTGCGTGGGGCGGGTGGAGCTGATCCGCCAGGCCGTCGACCTGCTCGACCGCGGCGGCCAGGCGATCCTGCTCGGCGTGCCCCCGGCCACGGCCGAGGCGTCCTTCCTGGTCTCCTCGCTCTTCCTGGACAAATCGATCCTCGGCTGCCGCTACGGCTCCTCGCGCCCCCAGCGGGACATCCCCCTCTACGCCGAGCTGTACCGCCGAGGACGACTGCTGCTGGACGAACTGGTGACGGCCGTCTATCCGGTGGAGGACTTCGAGAAGGCCCGGGCGGACGCGGAGGCGGGCCGGGTGGCGCGAGCGGTGCTCACGTTCTGAGCGGACGCCGGCGGGGTGCCGGCGCCGTCGCTCCGGTCGGCACCGCCACCGGTGCGGAAGGTGCGCCGGTAGGCGGTGGGCGTGACCCCGAGCGCGGCCTGCAGGTGCTGGCGCATCGACTGGGCCGTGCCGAAGCCGGACTCCCGGGCCACCTGGTCCATCGACCAGTCGGTGGACTCCAGCAGGTGCCGGGCGCGCTCCACGCGCTGCTGGGCGAGCCACTGGCCGGGGCTGATGCCGGTCTCCTCACGGAAGCGGCGGGTGAAGGTGCGCACCGACATCGCCTCCTGCTCGGCCATGTCCCGCAGCTGGATCGGCTCGTGCAGCCGGCCGAGCGCCCAGGCACGGGAGGCGGTCGTCGTGGCCAGCTGCGGGTCGGGGACCGGGCGGTGGATGTACTGGGCCTGGCCGCCGTCGCGATGGGGCGGTACGACCGTGAGCCGGGCGACCTCGTTGGCGACGGCCGTGCCGAAGTCACGGCGGACCATGTGCAGGCACAGGTCGATCCCGGCGGCCACACCGGCCGAGGTCAGCACGTCCCCGTCGTCGACGAAGAGCACGCCCGGGTCCACCTTGATCTTCGGGAACAGCCGCTGGAAGCGCTCGGCGTCGGCCCAGTGCGTGGTCGCCGGGCGGCCGTCCAGCACGCCCGCCGCGCCGAGGACGTAACCGCCGGTGCAGATGGAGGCGAGGCGGGTGCCGGGACGGACCCGGCCGAGGGCGACGGCCAGCTCTTCGGTGAGCCGGCCCTCCTCGTAGACCGGGCCGAGTTCGTACGACGCCGGGACGATCACGGTGTCGGCCGTCGCGAGCGCCTCCGGTCCGTGCGCGACGTGCACGGCGAAGTCGGCGTCCGTCTCGACCGGGCCGGGCGGCCGGACGGAGCAGGTCACCACCTCGTACAGGTGCCGTCCCCGGGCGTCCCGCGGACGGCCGAAGATCCGGTGCGGAATGCCCAGTTCGAAGGGCAGCAGGCCGTCCAGGGCGAGGACGGCGATCCGGTGCGGCCGGAATTCCCCTGAGTCCGTCATGGCCCGATCCTAGCGAAGGCTGTCCTTCGGGCCACTCGATGGGCGGGCGCGCGGAACGCAGGCTGTGCGTCGTGACTCAGACAAGCCCCGCCGCAGCCCCCGTCCAGGCCCCGCCCGCCCGGCGCCGCCGCGTACACCGCGCCTGGTTCGTCGCCGCCGTCACGTTCGTCACCATCACCGGCGCGGCGGCCTTCCGTTCCCTGCCCGGTCTGCTCATCGACCCGCTGCACCAGGACTTCGGCTGGTCGCGCGGCACGATCGGCGCGGCCGTCTCCGTCAACCTCGCGCTCTACGGCCTCACCGCGCCCTTCGCCGCCGCGCTGATGGACCGTTTCGGCATCCGCCGCGTGGTGGCCGTCGCGCTCATCGTGATCGCGTTCGGCTCCGGCCTGACCGTGTGGATGACGGCGGCCTGGCAGCTGCTGCTGTGCTGGGGTCTGCTGGTGGGGCTCGGCACCGGATCCATGGCGCTGGCCTTCGCGGCGACGGTCACCAACCGCTGGTTCACCGAGCGGCGCGGCCTGGTCAGCGGCATCCTCACCGCGGCCTCCGCCTCCGGACAGCTGGTCTTCCTGCCGCTGCTGTCCTGGATCGTCGAGCGGCACGACTGGCGTCCCGCCGCGGTCACGGTCGCGCTGGCCGCGCTGGCCGTCGTCCCCTTCGTCTGGCTGCTGCTGCACGACCACCCGGCCGACGTGGGCGAGACGCCCTACGGCGCCGAGGAGTTCGTGCCCAAGCCGCCCCCGGTGACCGGCGCCGCCCGCCGTACCCTCGCCGTCCTGTCCTCCTCCGTGCGCACCGGCACCTTCTGGCTGCTCGCCGGCACCTTCGCGATCTGCGGAGCCTCCACCAACGGCCTGGTGCAGACCCACTTCGTGCCCGCCGAGCACGACCACGGCATGCCCGTGACGACGGCGGCCTCGCTGCTCGCGGTCATCGGCGTGTTCGACGTCGTCGGCACCATCGCCTCCGGCTGGTTCACCGACCGCTTCGCACCGCGCCGCCTGCTCGCCGTCTACTACGCCCTGCGCGGCCTGTCCCTGCTCTTCCTGCCGATGCTGCTGGGCCCCTCCGTCCATCCGCCGATGATCTTCTTCATCGTCTTCTACGGCCTCGACTGGGTCGCCACCGTCCCGCCCACCCTGGCCCTGTGCCGGGAGCAGTTCGGCGAGAGCAGCGCCATCGTCTTCGGCTGGGTGCTCGCCTCCCACCAGATCGGCGCGGCCCTCGTCGCCTACCTCGGCGGGGTCGCCCGGGACGTCTTCGGCTCCTACGACGTCGTCTGGTACGCCGCCGGCACGCTGTGCGCGGCGGCGGCCCTGATGTCCCTGGTCATACGGCGCCCCACGACGACCGCCCTCAGCCCCGCCGTGTCCTGAACGCCCCGCGGCCGGCCCCTGGGGCTCAGCCGTCGGCGAGCCGGGCGAACCGCCCCCGGTGGAAGAGCAGGGGATCGCCGGGGCCGTCCGCGCCGAGGGCGTCCACCCGGCCCACGACGATGAGGTGGTCGCCCCCGGTGTGCACGGCGTGGACGGTGCAGTCGATCCAGGCGGCGACGCCGGCCAGCCGCGGTGAACCCGAGACGGGCGCGGGGTCGTACGCCACCCCGGCGAACTTGTCCGCGCCGCTCACCGCGAAGGCCCGGCACAGCTCGTCCTGGGCGGCGCCGAGCACGTTGACGCAGAAGACGCCGGCGCGGGCGATGCGCGGCCAGGTCGTGGAGGTGCGGCCCACCATGAAGCACACCAGGGGCGGTTCGAGGGAGAGGGAGGAGAAGGACTGGCAGGCGAATCCGGCGGGGCCCGGCTCGCCGTCGGCCGCGGGCGCCGTGATCACGGTGACCCCGCTGGCGAAGCCGCCCAGGACGCGCCGGAACTCCGCCTGTCCCACCGGCGCCCGCTCGTCCTCCCGCACGCACCGCAACTCGGGCCGCGGCAGGGCCTCCTCGGGCCCGGCCCCCAGATATCGAAGCGCGAAAGCCGCCGCTCCTGCGTGTCCCATCATCGTCCCATTGAAACTGACGATGTGTCAGATAGGAAGGGGTGGGCAGGGCTCACCGCCCCCGGAACTCCGCTTCCCTGCGTTCCGCGAAGGCCCGCAGACCCTCCCGGGCGTCCTCGGTCGTCATGTTGATCTCCTGGGCCCAGGATTCGGCGGCGAAGGCGGTGGCGCGGTCGGTGTCGAGGGAGGCGTTCACCAGGTGCTTGGTCAGGGCGAGGGACCTCGTCGGCGCGGCGGCCAGACGGCTCGCCCACGCGCGGGAGGTCTGCTCCAGCTCGGCTGCCGGGACGACCCGGTTGACCAGGCCCAGGCGTTCCGCGTCCGGGGCCGGCAGCGCGTCGCCGAAGAACATCAGTTCCTTCGCGCGCCGCGGGCCGATCAGCCGGGGCAGGAGATAGGCGCCGCCGGCGTCCGGGACCAGGCCGCGGCGGACGAACACCTCCAGGAAGCGGGCCGAGTCGGCGGCCAGGACCAGGTCGCAGGCGAAGGCCAGATGCGCGCCCAGCCCGGCCGCCGTGCCGTTCACGGCGGCCAGGACCGGCTTCTCGCAGTCCAGGACGGCGGCGATCAGCCGCTGCGCGCCGACGCGCAGGGTGCGGGCCACGTCCCCGGCGACGCGCCGGCCGGGGGCGCCGGCCGCGGCGCGCAGGTCCGCGCCCGCGCAGAAGCCGCGTCCGGTGCCGGTGAGGACCACCGCCCGGACCTCCGGGTCGGCGGACGCCTCCGCCAGCAGGCCGACGAGGCGGTCCCGCATGGCCGGGGTGAGGGCGTTCAGCGTCTCGGGGCGGTCCAGGGTGAGGTGGCAGACCCCGTCGCGAACGTCGTGCCGGATCTCCGTCATCGGCACACCACCAGCGCGTCCAGCGCCACCGCGCCCTGGCCCCGGGGCAGCACCATCAGCGGGTTGATGTCCAGCTCCGACAGGTGCGAGCCCAGCTCCAGGGCCATGCGCTCCACCCGCAGGACCACCTCCACCAGCGCGTCCACATCGGCCGGCGGACGCCCCCGGACCCCGTCCAGCAGGGCCCGGCCGCGCAGTTCGGTGAGCATGGCGCGGGCCTGGTCCTCGCCGAAGGGCGGCACCCGGACCGCCGCGTCGTGCAGCACCTCCACCAGGATCCCGCCGAGCCCCACCGTCACCGTCGGCCCGAACAGGTCGTCGTGGGTGACGCCGACCATCATCTCCACGCCCTGCTCGACCATCTGGCACACCAGGACGCCGTCCAGCCCGACGCCCTCGTAGCGGGCGATGTCGGTCAGCTCCCGGTAGGCGTCGCGGACCTGGCTCGCCGAGGTCAGGCCGATCTTCACCAGGCCCAGCTCGGTCTTGTGCGCGAGCTGCGCGCCGGACGCCTTCATCACCACCGGGTAGCCCACCTGCCCGGCCGCCCGTACGGCCGCCGCGGCGCTGGTCACCAGCTGCTCGCGCGGCACCCGGACGCCGTACGCCCGCAGCAGCTGCTTGGCCGCGTGCTCGCTGAGCTGTCGGCCGGGCTGCATCAGCGCCTCGGCCTTGCGGAAGGAGGGGGAGGGGGTGCGTGGGGCCTCGTCGAAGGGGGAGCGGTAGCCGGTCACGAAGCGGTGGTGGCCGAGCCAGGCGCGGACGGCGGTCAGGCAGTTGCCGACCGTGCGGAAGGTGGCCACGCGGGAGGAGCCGAGCAGCACCTCCCGGTACGCCGGCTCGGTGCCGTCCGGCGACCCCCACACCACGCACACCAGCTTGTCCGTCTCCTCGGCGGCGGCCACCAGATCGCGTACGAGCCGGTCGCTGAGGGGCGGGAAGGGGCCGGTCACCGGGCAGATCAGCACCCCGACGCCGGGGTCGGCCAGCAGGGCGTCGATGATCCTCCGGCCGCGTTCGTCGCCGACCGGGTGGCCGCCGTTGTCCACCGGGTTGGCCACGTCCAGGTACTCCGGTATCCACTGGTGCAGCTCGGCCTGCTTCTCCGGGGACAGCCTCGGCAGCCGGAGCCCCGCCCCGGCGGCCAGGTCGGCGACGTGCGCGCCCGTGCCGCCCGAGATGGAGTAGACGACCACACCGTCGGCCAGGGGGGCCCGCGCCCGCGCCAGCAGCGCCGCCGTGTCCTGGAGTTCGTCCAGGGCGTCGACGCGGATCACGCCGTACTGCCGCATGGCCGCGTCCACGACGTCGTCGGCGCCGGTGAGCTTGCCGGTGTGCGAGGCCGCCGTCCGGGCACCGGCCTCGGTCCGGCCCACCTTCACGGCGACCACCGGCACCTTGCGGCGGGCGGCGCGGTCGGCGGCCAGCAGGAAGGCGCGGCCGTCCTTGAGCCCCTCCACGTAGGCGGCGATGGCGCCGACCTCGGGCTGTTCGGCGAACCAGGACAGGAAGTCGGCGGTCTCCAGGTCGGCCTCGTTGCCGGTGGGCGCCCAGTGCGAGAGCCGGATGCCCAGGTCCTGGAGGGCGAAGACGGGCCGCCCCTGGTGTCCGGACTGGGTGATCAGCGCGATGGCCGGGCCGGACAGGTCCTCGCGGAACCGCTCGAAGGCGTTGAGGTTGGTGTTCGGGCCCAGCAGGCGCAGCCCCGAGCGCCGCACGGCCTCGGCGAGCCGCTCCTGGGCCTCGGCGCCCGCCTCCCCGGTCTCGGCGAACCCGGAGGCGAAGGCGACCGCGAACTGCACCTTCGCCTCGCCGAGTTCCTCGATCAGCGGAAGCGGGTCGGCCACCAGCAGGACGGCGAGGTCGACCTGCTCGGGCAGCTCGCCGACACGGGCCGCGCAGGGCAGGCCGAACACGGAGGGGCGGGTGGGGTGCACCGGATGCACCCGCGCCCCGACCCGGCCGGCCCAGTCCAGCAGCTGCCGGGTGATCCCGGTGTTCGGCCGTCCCTCCGTGTCGGAGGCGCCGATCACGGCGACGGACCGGGGCCGGAAGAACCGGGTCAGGTCGGGGACGTCCGCGTAGAGCGGGCGCCCGCCGACGTCGAGGTCGTCCACCTGATCGTGCACGACGGGGCCGGGCCGCTGCTCGCCGCAGGCGACGACCCGAGCCCGGCGGGCGTCGGTGGTGAGGGTGCCGTGGGTCGATCCAAGCATCGTTCCGCCCGCCTCCCGGGAGACAGTCACCTGCAACTGACGCTCAGTCAGATTACTTAACTGACGGAGTGTCAGGAACGGGTCGGAAGGACAAAGTTACCGCTGGGTGCGAAATCCCCTGGCCACGGAGCGGGCGATCTTCCCCGCGTCGATCGCCAGCTCCCGGAACATGCCGCTGATGGGGTTGGTGAAGCCGGTGAAGTACAGGCCGGGTGCCTGTGCGGGCGTACGGCCGCCGTGCGCCACCGGTCTGCCGCGCCCGTCCAGCACCCCGAGGTGCCCGACGAGTCCCTCCAGCGCGCGGACGTACCCGGTCGCCGCGACCACCGCGTCGGGCGAGATCCGGCTGCCGTCGGCGAGGACCACCTTGCCGTCCTCGAACGCCTCCACGGCGGCCACGATCTCCACCTTGCCCGTGCGCACGGCGTCGGTCAGGCCGACGTCCTGGACCGGGATCGCGCCCTGCCGCACCCTGCTGTACAGCCCGGTGTCCGGTCGCGGCAGCCCGTGCGCGGACAGGTCCGGGGTGCTGAGCCGCCCCACCGGCCCGGCGAGCCGGTCCACGAGCCGCACCGGCAGCCGCCGCACCAGCACGCCCGTGTACTGGGCGGCCCAGCCCAGGGTCGACCGGCGCAGGATGTGCGGTGCCGTGCGCACCGCCAGCCGCACCCGCGCGGCCCCGCCCTCCACCAGGTCCACGGCGATCTCCGCACCCGTGTTGCCGATCCCGACGACCAGCACGTCACGGCCCTGGTACGGCTCGGCGTTGCGATAGCCGCCGGCGTGCAGCAGCTCGCCGGCGTACCCCTCCCGGCCCGGCCAGTCGGGCAGCAGCGGGGTGTGGTTGAAACCGGTGGCGACGACCACCGCGCTGCCGGTCAGCTCGCGGCCGCCGGAGGCGTGCAGCAGCCACCCGGTGCCGTCCTCGGTCCGGTCGACGCGGTGCACCTCCACGCCGGTGACGATCTCCAGCTCGTGGTGCTCGGCGTACTTCTCCAGATAGCGCACCACGTTGTCCCGGGACACCCAGCGGCCGAACCTGCGGGGTATGGCGAGGCCCGGCAGCGCGGACAGCCGGCGGGTGGTGTGCAGGTGCAGCCGGTCGTAGTGCCGCCGCCAGGAGGCGCCCACGTGGTCGGACTTCTCCAGGATCACGGCCCGTATGCCCCGCGCCCGCAGGGCGTGGGCGGCGGCGAGGCCGCCCGGACCGGCGCCGATCACATACACCGGACGGTCGGCGGGGGTGGGCGAGAGGTGTACGGGGGTGGGACGGGAGACGGCCATGAGCGGGAGCGTAATCACATGCCCGGTTGATGGGTCTCGGTCAAGACCGGAATTGGTTGCGGATTGATCACGGGTGTTCGGGAACGGTGTCCCGGCCGTGAAGAACCGCGCCGCCGGACCCGGGCGCGCAGGGGCCCACCGGTGCGGGACGGGCGGCGGGCGGGGCCTGTGGGTGGCGACCGCGAACGCGAGGGAGTGCCGGCGAAACCGTCCACGACACGCGGCGGACGCACGGGTGGCCCGCGGCGCCGCACGGGAAACCCTCGCCGTCCCCCTCGGCAAGGCGACCGATCTGACGTACCGTCAGATTCATGGACGCGATATGGCTGGACGGCGCTCAGTGGCTCGCGGTGCTGCGCATCGGCCTCGGCCTGTGGTGGCTGGAGAGCTGGCGGCACAAGGACAAGAAGGCCTGGTTCGAGCGCGGGAGCGGCATCGCCTGGGCGGCGGACGTGGCGGCGGGACACCGCTGGACGGCGGTGCGGTCGGGCTTCGACACGGTGGTCACACCCCGCCCGAAACTGATGGCGTACGTCGTCGCCTACGCCGAGCTGTCCCTGGGCCTCGGCCTGATCCTCGGCTTCCTGACCCCGGTCGCGCTGGTGGGCGGCCTGCTGCTGAACGCCGTCTACCTCGTCCTCATGATCCACGACTGGGCGGAGCAGGGCCAGAACTCGATGATGGCGCTGATCTCGCTGGTCGGCCTCTTCGGCATGGCCTGGCAGACGTGGTCGCTGGACGCGTGGCTGGGGTGGTTCTGACGGACACGGCACGCCACGACCTCCCCGAGCCCGACGCCTTCACCCGCACCTACTGGGAGGCGGCGGCCCGGGGCCGTCTGCTGATCCGCCGCTGCGGGGCCTGCGGCCGGGCCCACCACTACCCCCGGGAGTTCTGCCCGCACTGCTGGAGCGAGCAGGTGACCTGGGAGGAGGCCGGCGGCCTGGCCACGCTCTACACCTGGTCCACCGTCCACCACAACGACCTCCCGCCGTTCCGCGGGCGCACCCCCTACACGGCGGCCGTCGTCGACCTGGCGGAGGGGCCGAGGATGATGACCGAGGTCGTGGACTGCGCGGAGACGGAACTGGTGGCCGGAATGCCGCTCGAGGTGAGGTTCCGGGAGGGAAGGCCGGTGTTCGCCCCGCGGCGCCCCGCCTGAGCCGCGCTCCCCGGTTCAGTGGCCGCCCCCCCGCCCCGTCACTTCCACGGGGCGGTGAAGGACCGGCCGGGCACCGGCTTGGCGACGAGCGCGACCGGGACGAAGAAGTTGACCTGGCCGATCGCGAACATCAGGGTGGCCAGCGCCTTGCCCGCGTAGTGCTCGGCCACCCGCGCGTACAGCTCGTCGGAGACCCGCTCACCGGCCGTGCACGGCTGCAGCACGGCCTCCACGAGCGCCAGCGCGGCCCGCTCGGCGGCCGTGAAGTACGGCGAGTCCTGCCAGGACGCCACCGAGGTGATCCGCTCCTCCGACTGCCCGGCCTTGCGCAGGAACCCCGTGTGCAGCACGGTCAGATAGGTGCTGCCGACGATCTGACCGGCCCGCAGCTGCACCAGTCCGATCGTGGAGCGCGGCACCGAACCGTTGCCGGTCACCCGGAACAGCGCGGCCGACACCTCCGCCAGCTCGGGGACCAGCTCCGCGGGGTCCTCGGGCATCCGCGGGGCCATCGGGATCTCCGCCGTGACCGAACGCTTCTCCATCGCCGTCTCCTCGGTGTTCCTCGAGCGCTCTTCGGCGCTCGTGTGTCACTGTCACCGCACTGACGGACGGCGACGGAGAAGTGTGACCGGCCGGAGGAGGACTACGGCGACGGAGAAGTGTGACCGGCCGGAGGAGGACTACGGCGACGGAGAAGGGTGACCGGCCGGAGGAGGACTCCTCAGGGCCACAGCAACTGCCTGCTCCAGCCGAACCCCGTGCTGCGGTACTCCAGCCGCACGTGCCGCCGCTCCGCGTCCCCCTGGAAGAACTCCACGCTCTCCGGGTGCAGCCGGTACAGGGTCCAGGTCGGCGACGGCTCCCCGGGGTTCTCCCGGGCCCGCTCCCAGGCCGCCTGCGACTCCCGCCGCAGCTCCGCCACCGAGGGCAGTTCCTCGCTCTGCCGGCCGGTCAGCGCGGCGGCCAGCGCGCCGGTGGAGCGCGCGTGCAGATCGGCCTGGCTCTCCTCGGCCGGCGCCGACGTGACCGGACCGCGTACCCGCACCTGGCGCCCCAGCACCGGCCAGTAGAAGGCGAGGGCCGCGTACGGCCGGGCGCTCAGCGCGCGGCCCTTGCGGCTCGTGGCGTGCGTCGCGAAGGACCAGCCGTCCGGGTCGGCGCCGTGCAGCATCACGATCCGTACGTCCGGCCTCCCCTCCGCGTCCACGGTCGCCAGCGACATGGTGTGCGGTTCCGGCTGCCCCGCTGCCACCGCCTCCGCGAACCAGCTCGTGAACAGGGTCAGCGGGGTGGGAGGCGCCGTCTCCGGATCGAAGGGGCGCAGCTCCGTGGCCTCGGGGTCCCAGACCCGCAACGACCGGAGCAGCTCGTGAAGATCGTGCTGTGCCATGGGGCGAGTATCACCCCCGCCCGGCGGCGCACCGCGGTCCGGGGGCCGGGCGGCGGTCGCGGGGGCCCTGGCCGGGCTCAGGCCGCGCCGGACGACGGGTGGTTCGCGCGGTGCCGGCGGACCGCGTCCCGGTTGGCGCAGCGCTGGGAGCAGTAGCGCCGGCGCCCGGTCCGCGTGGTGTCGGCGAAGATCGTGGCGCAGTCCGCGACGGCACACCGCCCGAGCCGGTGCATACCGCGCCCGACCAGGTGCAGCGCGGTCCCGACGGAGACCAGCGCGCACAGCAGGGCGCCGAGCGACCGGTGGTCGTCGCGGAAGTGCAGATGCCAGCCGGTGCCCGCGTGGTCGGTCAGCCGGGGATGGGCGGAGTCCGCGGCCAGCATCCGGTTGAGCCGCTCGGCCCGCTCCCGTTCGTCCGCCGCGTCGACCACCCCCTCCCAGGCGTCCAGCAGCGCGTGCGTGCGCGCCAGGTCCGCCGGTCCCACCGGCCCGTCGACGAGCAGCCCGGCCGCGCGACAGCGGTCCAGCAGCTCCTCGGCGCTCACCGGACGCCGGTTGGCCAGCTCGGCGGCGAGGGCGACGGCGTCCTCGCCGTAAGGGTTGAGATGCATAAGACCATTACATCAGGCTGGCCGTCATGAGTCACCACACCGGCACGGCCGTGAGCCATGGCTCCACCCCCCGCGTCCCCGTCTCCCCGATCGCCCCCGACCCGCTCCCGTACCGCTGGGTGGTCCTCGGGATCGCCACCTTCACCCAGGCCGCGTCCTGCTTCTTCGTGCAGGGCATCGGGGCGATGGCCGTCCCCCTGCGACACTCGCTGGACCTCGGCACGGCCCAGCTCGGACTGCTGCTGTCCGCCTCCCAACTCGTGCCTCTGGTCGGCCTGCTGGTCGCCGGTGAGCTGCTGGACCGCTACAACGAGCGCTGGGTCGTCGGCATCGGCGCCGGTGTGGTCGCCCTGGGCCTGCTCGGCGGGAGCCTGGCGCAGGGGTACACGTCCCTGCTCCTGGTTCTGCTGGTCGTCGGCGCCGGGTACAGCACGGCCCAGCCCGGCGGCAGCAAGTCGGTGGCCGCCTGGTTCGATCCGTCCCGGCGGGGGCTCGCCATGGGGATCCGCCAGGCCGGTCTGCCGCTGGGCGGAGCGCTCGCCGCGGCCGTCCTGCCGGTGCTCGCCACCTCGTACGGCTGGCGGGCGGCGCTGGTGACGGGCGGGCTGGTCGCGCTCGTGGGCGCCGGGCTCTTCACGGCGCTGTACCGGCGGCCACCCGCTCCCACCGCCCCCGACCGCTCCCCGGCCGCCCGCCCGGCCGACACCCCGTCCGCACCGCTCGCGGCCCGGCTGCGGATGCTCCGTGCGCCGTCCCTGGTGAAGGCCCTGCTCTCCGGCACGAGCATGGTCGCGGTGCACGGCGGCGTCGGTGTCCTCGGCGCGCTCTTTCTGCACGACGAGACGCGCCTGGCGGCCGGTCCCACGGCCGCTGTCCTGGTGGCGGCCCAAGTGGCGGGCATGCTGGGCCGGATCGTGCTCGCGGCCTGGAGCGACCGCAGCCGCTCGGGGCGCTACCGGCCCGTCCTGGTCGCCATGGTCGCGGCGGTGGCCGGGCTGGCGGCTCTGACGACACCGCTCGGCCACTCCCCGGTCGCGGCGGCCGTCCTCTTCGTCTGGCTCGGCTTCTTCGGGATCGGCTGGTACGGCCCGTGGATCGCCCACCTCGCCGAGGCGGCCCCGCCCGGCAGGACCGGATTCGTCCTCGGCCTGGTCATGGCCGTCAACCAGCTCGCCGTCGTCCTGGTCCCGCCCGCCCTCGGGCTCCTGCGCGACACCACCCACAGCTTCACCCCGGCCTGGGCGGTCCTCGCCCTGGTCACGGCGGCGGCAGCGGCGGTCACCGCCCGCGGCGACCGCACCAGGACCGCGCCGTGAGCGCCGGCCCGCCCCCCCCCGCCGCCCCTCCTCAGTCCCGCCCCAGCACCACCGTCCCCGAGGAGCAGAACCACCCCCCGGTCCCGGACGCCACCCCCAGCCGGGGCAAGGCGCCGTCCCGCCGTCGCACCTGCCGCTCCCCGGCCTCGCCCCGCAGTTGCCGTACCGCCTCCACCAGCAGGAACAGCCCCCGCATCCCGGGGTGCTGGGCCGACAGGCCGCCCCCGTCCGTGTTCACCGGCAGCTCCCCGCCCCGCACCAGCAGCCGGCCCTTCTCCACGAACGCGCCGCCCTCGCCCTTGGCGCAGAAACCCAGGTCCTCCAGGGTCACCAGGGTCATGTAGGTGAAGGCGTCGTAGATCTCCGCGAAGTCGATGTCGGACGGCGTCACCCCGGCCCGCTCGAAGGCCAGCCGGCCGCTCACCGCCGCCGGGGAGACCGTGAAGTCGGACCACTCGGACAGGGCGGCGTGCGAGACGTGCTCGCCGGTGCCGAGGACCCACACGGGGGCCGTACGGCAGTCCCGCGCGTACTCCTCGGCCGCCAGCAGCACCGCCGCGCCGCCGTCCGAGCGCAGGCAGCAGTGCAGCTTGGTGAAGGGGTCGGCGATCATCGGGCCGGACAGCACGTCGTCGACGGTGACCGGCTCGCGGAACATCGCCTCCGGGTTCAGGGCCGCGTTCGCCCTCGCCTGGACCGCCACCTGGGCCAGCTGCTCGATCGTCGTGCCGTACTCGATCATGTGCCGGCGGGCCGCCATCGCGTACTTCGCGATCAGCGTGTGGCCGTACGGCACCTCGAACTGGAGGGGGCCGCGCGCGCCGAAGGACAGGGTGCCGGTACGGCGGCCCGCCTTGATGTCGGCGCGGGCCGTCGAGCCGTACACCAGCAGCACGGCGTCGGCGTGGCCCGCCGCGATCGCGTCCACCGCGTGCGCCGCCATGACCTCCCAGGTCGAGCCGCCGACCGAGGTGGAGTCCACCCAGGTGGGGCGCAGGCCCAGGTACTCGGCGACCTCCACCGGGGCCAGCGTGCCGAGGCCCGCCGAGGCGAAGCCGTCCACCCGGGCGCGGTCCAGGCCGGCGTCGGCCAGGGCACGGCGGGCCGCCTGGGCGTGCAGGGCGTAGGGCGTGGTGTCGGCCACGCGTCCGCAGTCGGAGAGGGCCACGCCGACCACGGCGGCCTTCCTGCTCCCGCGAGTCATGAGAGGGCTCCTCCCCCTGTGCATCTCGTTCCGGCCCTCCTAATATGACGGCCCGTCAGATGCGGAGGGAAGAGCCATGGACACCCGCCTCACCGCCGAGCAGGACGAGATCCGCCGGACCCTGCGCGAACTGCTGCGCAAACGCTGCGGACCGGGCGAGGTGCGGGCCGCCGTCGACACACCGGCCGGACACGACCCCCTCCTGTGGTCGGCCCTCGCCGACCGCCTCGGTCTGCCGGGCCTCGCGCTCCCGGAGGCGTACGGCGGGGTCGGCTGCTCGGTCACCGAACTCGCCCTCGCCTGCGAGGAGACGGGCCGCTCCCTCGCCCCCTCCCCGCTGCTCGCCACCTCCGTCCTCACCGCCCCGCTGATCCTCGCCCTCGGCACGGAGGCCCAGCGCGCCGGACTGCTGCCGCGCATCGCCGCCGGGACCCTCACCGCCGCCCTCGCCGTCTGCGGCCCCGCGCTCGCCACCGCCCTCGCCCTGACCGGCGGGAACGAGGCGTACAGCGCCGGCGGCGGACGGGCCGGCGGGGTGCAGGCGCGGCGGGCGGAGGGCGGCTGGCGGCTGTACGGGGAGGTGGGGCAGGTGCTGGACGGGCACAGCGCGGGGATGCTGCTCGTCGCCGCGCACACCGGCGGGTTCGCCCGGTCGCGGACGCTGCTCTTCCTGGTGGCGGGGGACGCGCCGGGACTCGTCCGGGTCCGGCAGACCGCACTGGACGCCACCCGGCCCCAAGGACGCCTGGAACTCAGGGACGTACGGGCCGAGCTGCTGGGCGCCGAGGAGACGGACGTGCTGCCCGCCCTCGCCGAGGCCGGGGACGCCGTCGCCGCGGTGCTCGCCGCCGAGGCCGTGGGAGCCGCCGACCGGGCACTGGAGCGGACGGTGGAGTACGCCGCGCAGCGGGTGCAGTTCGGGCGGCCCATCGGGTCCTTCCAGGCGGTGAAGCACCGGCTGGCGGACGCGTACGTGGCCGTGCAGGCGGCACGGTCGGCCGCGTACTACGCCGCCTGGGCCACCGGCCGGGAACCGGAGGGCACCGCGCGCGGCGCCTCGCCGGAAGGGCGGTGGCACAGGACGGGCGAGGGGGTCGGCGGGCTCGCGCTCGCCCAGGGGCTGGAGGCGCTGCGGTGTGCCGCCGGTGAGGGGATCCAGCTGCACGGCGGGATCGGGTTCACCTGGGAACACGACGCCCATCTGGCCTTCAAGCGGGCGGCCGGGGACGAGCTGCTGTTCGGGCCCGTGCACCGGCTGCGGGGACGGGCCGCCGAGACGGCGGGGCTGTTCGCGGGCGGGGAGGTGGCGGTCTGATGGGCGCGGCCCTGGGCGTGCGGTTCGTGCGGAAGGTGTCCTCGACCCGGGCGTTCGCGAGGATCGCCCCGCATGTGATCCCCGCCCTCGACCGGGGCGTGCACCGGCTCACCCGGGGAAAGGTGCTGCTCAGCGCCCGGATGCTGCCCGGTGTGATCCTCACCTCGACCGGGGCGCGCAGCGGCCTCGCCCGCCGGACCCCGCTGGCCTGCATGCCGGAGGAGGGCGGCCGCAGCTGGATCCTGGTCGGCTCCAACTTCGGCCGGCCCGGCCATCCCGCCTGGACCCACAATCTGCTCGCCCGCCCGCGCGCCTCGGTGAGCTGGCAGGGGCGGGAGATCCCGGTCACGGCCCGGCTGCTCACGGGGGAGGAGCGGGCACGGGCGTGGCGGGCGGCCCTCGCGTTCTGGCCGCCGTACGCCGCGTACCAGGCCCGGGTGGAGCGGGAGATCCGGCTCTTCCGGCTCACCGCCGCGCCCTGAGGCGGGGCGCGGGGCTACAGCGTCGCCAGCCGTTCCACCAGCAGGAGCGCGCCGATCCCCAGCATCGCCGCCCCCGATGTGCGCGTCACCGCCCGGGCCGCCGCGGGCCTCGCCGCGAGCAGGGCGCGGGCGAGGACGCCCACGGTGAGGTAGACGGCCGCGCAACACGCCATGTGCAGCAGGCCCAGCGTCGCCGTCTGCACGGGTACCGGCAGATGGGCGCCGCGGAGGGTGAGGAACTGGGGCAGTACGGACAGGTAGAGGAGCAGACCCTTGGGGTTGAGGCCGCTGATCGTGGCGCCCCGCAGGAAGAGCCGGCCGTCGGCCGCCGTGCGGTCGTCCGCCTCCGGGACCGCCGGGCGGCGCAGGACGCCCCAGCCCAGCCGGAGCAGATAGCCCGAGCCCGCCACCGTGAGGGCCGTCAGCAGCCGGGGCGAGCCCGCCACCAGCACCGCCAGGCCCGCCGTCGCCAGGGCCGTGTGCAGGGCGTAGCCGCAGACCAGGCCCGCCACCGCGCGCGCCGCCGAGTTGCCGCGCAGGGCGGTCGCGATCACGTACGCCCAGTCGGCGCCCGGCACGCACACCAGCAGCAGGTCCACGACGAGGAAGGAGAAGAGCAGTCCCGAGTCCATGCTGGGGACATTAGGCGTGAATGGCCCGAAAGTGTTCCTGTAATTTGCCCATGATCCTATGTTCTGAGCAAATATCTTCTTCATGGACGACGTGGACCGGAAAATCCTTGCCGAGCTGCAACAGGACGGGCGGCTGACCGTGACCGAGCTGGCCGCCCGGGTGCGGCTCAGCGTCTCGCCCTGCCACCGGCGGCTGCGCGAGCTGGAGCGGTCCGGCGCCATCCAGGGCTACCGCGCGGTGGTGGATCCGGCCTCGCTCGGCCTGAACTTCGAGGCGCTGGTGTTCGTCTCCATGCGCCAGGAGGACCGGGACACGGTCGCCGAGTTCGAGCGGGCGGTCGGCGAGCTGGATCATGTGCTGGACGCGCAGCGGCTGTTCGGCGAGCCGGACTATCTGCTCCGGGTCGCCACCGCGGACCTGGCCGCCTTCCAGCGGCTCTACGACGAGCGGCTGGCGACGCTGCCGGGAGTGCAGCGGCTGACGTCGACGCTGGTGATGAAACACGTGGTGCGGGACCGGCCCCTGCCCGCATAGACGGCAGGCGGTGGCTCACCGTTGTGAGCCACCGCCCGACAGACAGGACTTGGCGTGAGAGGGACCGGGAGAGGGGCCGGAAAAAAGGGGGGCGGGCGCGCCTACTTCGACGGCTTCCTGCCGGTCACGCCCAGGTGCACCAACAGCGCCAGGTTCGGCTTGAGTTCGGCCTGCTTCACACCCCAGGAGGAGAAGCCCTTCTGGTGGGACGCCACCGCCGCGAGCATCGCGACCAGCGCACCGGCCACCGCCGCCGGGTTCACGTCCTTGTCGACCCGGCCCTTGGACTGCAACTCCGTGATGGAGTCCGCGAGGGAGTTGTTGACCGAGTTCAGGATCTTCATACGGATCTTGTAGAACCGTTTGTCCCCCTCGGCCGCGCCCAGGTCGACCACGCGCAGGATCGCATCGTTCCTGCGCCAGAACTCCAGGAATCCGTCCACGAGTTCCTGCGCCGTCTGCCAGCCCGACTTGCCGGCCCAGGTGCGTCCTTCGAGGAGTTCGGTCAGTCCCGCGCCCTCGGCCGCCATCTGCTCGGCGATCTCCAGGACGGCGCCTTCGACGTCCGGGAAGTACTGATAGAAGGTCGCGGGCGACGTTCCCGCCTTCCGGGCGACATCGATGACCTTGACGTCCCGGTAGGGAGAGGAGCTGAGCATCTCGCTGAGGCAGTCGAGCAGCTTCTGCCGGGTCGCCTGCCCACGCCGGCCGGCCACGCGGCCGTCGACGGTACGCACTTGTCCTGTCATGCCGTCAGCTTACCGAGGGGTGATGGGAGCGCGATTCGGCCGACTGCAAATGGGGTGCACGGGGGTATCGGGGGTGGTGTGCCTGGTCTGCGGGGTGCGCGCGCCCCGGTTACTTTGACGGCATGGCCGAAAACAGGGCATCCGCGAACGAAGAGACATACGGGGAGGGCGTCCCCTGCTGGGTGGACGCCCAGCTGCCCGACGTCGAGGCGGGCAAGCGGTTCTACGGTGAGCTTTTCGGGTGGACCTTCGAGGAGGCGTACGGCTCCTCGGTGTGGGCCCGGCTGGACGGCGACCTGGTCGCCTCACTGGCCCCCAAGACGGACGGCCGTATGCCCACCGTCTGGACGGTCTCCTTCGCGACCTCGGACGCCGAGGCCCTCGGCCGGCGGATCACGGCGGCCGGCGGGCGGGTGGTCATGGCCCCGTTCCCGGTCGGCGACCTCGGCACCGCCGCCCTGGCCACCGACCCCGAGGGCGCGGTCTTCGGTCTGTGGCAGCCCGGCACCCACCGCGGCTTCGGACGCCGGCACCAGCCGAACACCTTCGCCTGGGCCCAGCTCTACACCCGGGACACCGCCGCGGCCAACGTCTTCTACGGCGGCCTCTTCCACGACGCCCTGTTCGGCTCGCGCGCCGTGCCCGACTTCGGCCGCGCGGACGTCACCGAGGTGTTCCCGGCCGAGATGCCCCCGCACTTCCTCACCCACTTCCGGGTCACCGACGTGGACGACGCCGTCGGGACCGTGCAGCGGCTCGGCGGGCGGGTGCAGGCGCCGCCTTTTGAGACGTCGTACGGACGAGTGGCCGTCGTCACCGACAATCAAGGGGCGTCGTTCGCGCTGCTGCGACGCTGATACGACCGCTTTGGCATGAGACACCCCGATTTGTCACCGGGTTCGCAACCAGCCGCCCGGCCAGGAAGAATCGGGGTGCGTGCCGCCATGGCGGTGCGGTGGTGAGACGCTGCACTTCGGTCGCGTACATATGTGGATGGCGCGGCTCGTACGGGGAGGTGGCAGGCAAGTGGTGGATCAGCTGACGCAGCACGATCCGCGGCGGATCGGGCCGTTCGAGGTGCTGGGCCGGCTGGGGGCCGGCGGCATGGGGCTGGTCTATCTCGCGCGCTCGGCGTCCGGCCGGCGCGTGGCGATCAAGACGGTGCGCACCGAACTGGCCGAGGACCAGCTCTTCCGCGTCCGCTTCACCCGCGAGGTGGAGGCGGCCCGCGCGGTCTCCGGCTTCTACACCGCGGCCGTGGTCGACGCCGACCCGCGCGCCGCCGTGCCGTGGCTGGCCACCGCCTACGTCCCCGCGCCCTCGCTGGAAGAGATAGTGAACGAGTGCGGGCCGCTCCCGGCGCAGGCCGTGCGCTGGCTCGCGGCGGGCGTGGCGGAGGCCCTGCAGTCCATCCACGGCGCGGGCCTGGTCCACCGTGACCTCAAGCCGTCCAACGTGCTCGTGGTCGAGGACGGCCCCCGGGTGATCGACTTCGGTATCGCCTCCGGCGTCTCGAACACCCGTTTGACGATGACGAACGTCGCCGTCGGCACCCCCGCCTACATGTCCCCCGAGCAGGCCAAGGACTCCCGCAGCGTCACCGGCGCCAGCGACGTCTTCTCGCTCGGCTCGATGCTGGTCTTCGCCGCCACCGGCCACCCGCCCTTCCACGGCGCCAACCCCGTCGAGACCGTCTTCATGCTGCTGCGCGAGGGCCCGGACCTCACCGGCCTGCCGGACGAGCTGCGCCCGCTGATCGAGTCCTGCATGCAGATGGAGGCC
This sequence comes from Streptomyces sp. NPDC038200, assembly GCF_055600785.1. Lineage (NCBI taxonomy): Bacteria > Bacillati > Actinomycetota > Actinomycetes > Kitasatosporales > Streptomycetaceae > Streptomyces > Streptomyces sp. NPDC038200. The sequence goes on along the minus strand of NZ_JBVJYH010000001.1, from coordinate 922,977 downwards.
ACCGGCCGGCCCAACCCCGCCGACCTCCAGGCCCAGCTCGCCCCGCACCTGTTCGGCTCCGGCTCCGACGACAGCGGCACCGCCTCCGCCTGGCTGCCGGAGAAGGCCGTCGGCCTCATCGAGTCCCGCCGCGGCGGACGCCCCGCCGCCAAGCCCGCCCCGGCCACCACCGGCGGCCCGCGCAGCGGCGGCCGGCAGGCGGTACCCCCGCCGCCGCCGTACGACCCGCCGGTCCCCGGCTCGGCGCCCTTCCCCGTCCCGGCCTCCGCGTCCGTGCCCGTCGGCGCCCCCGACACCGGCCCGGTCCGGCTGGCCGGCGCCCAGGTCGCGATCGGCCCCGGCCCCCGGGTCGCCGACGCCCGCGCCGCCGCCGTCAAGGCGCCCCCGCCCGAGGCCGGCCTGGTGGCCAGCTGGTCCCGGCCCCGCCCCGGCGTGGCCGGCGCCGACCCCGCCGTACCGCCCGTGCCGCCCGCACCCCCCGAGGCGGCGGGCTGGCGCCCCTGGCGGTTCCGCATGTCCAACGACGTGTGGGGCACCCCGTCCGTGGACGGCGACCTGGTCTACGTCACCTCCTTCGAGGTGCACGCCCTGGACGTGGGCACCGGCCGCCGCCGTTTCAAGACCCGGGACGTCGCCTGGTCCATGGCGGTGGCGGACGGCCGTATCCACGCCTCCGACGGCCCCACCCTGTTCGCCCTGGACGCCCGCGAGGGCACCGACCTGTGGCGGCTGTCCACGGACGCCTGGGTGTACTCCCTCAAGGCCGACCGCGGCACGGTCGTCACCGGCACCCGCGGCGGCGGCGTCCAGGCATGGGAGGCCGCGGGCGGGCAGAAGCTGTGGGAGATCACCGGCTGCCAGACCGACTTCGAGTCCCCGGAGGCGGGCCCGGTCGTGCACGACGGCACCGTCTACGTCTGGCAGGACGCCCGGCTGCGCGCCCTGGAGGCCCGCACCGGCGAGGAGCGCTGGTCGTACCCCATCGGCGACGCGGCCTCCTGCGGCGGCGTCCCGGTCCGCCTGGTCCCGGCCGCCGACGGCTGTGTCTACATCTCCGCCGGCACCCGCGTCCTCGCCGTCGAGGCCGGGAGCGGCAGGGTGCGCTGGCACTTCGAGGCCCCGGCCGTCTTCCTGAGCCCGCCCGCCTACGCCCCGGGCCCGGCCGTCACCGGCGGCGGCATCTACCTCGCCGACTACCTCGGCACCGTCTACGCCCTCGACGCCGCCGACGGCCGCGACCGCTGGCGGATCGCCACCGAGGCCCGCTCCTCGATCGATCCCGTGCTGGTCGCCGCCGGGCACGTCCACGTCGGCAGCGGCAAGGGCCTCTACACCCTGGACGCGGTCACCGGCACCCCCAAGTGGCGCTTCCAGGCGGGCGGCGACGTCGTGGGCGCACCGGCCGTGGCGGAGGGCCGTATCCACTTCGGCTCCACCGACCATCTCCTCTACACCCTGAAGGCCGACGACGGCCGGCTGCGCTGGAAGCTCGCCACGGGCGGCGAGATCACCGGCTCCCCGGTGGTCAAGGACGGTGTGGTGTACGCGTGCAGCAAGGACCGGTGCGTGTACGCGCTGGACGCGGAGAAGGGCACGGGGACCGCGCGGACCGCGTAGTGCGTGACGGCCGTCGTACCGGTTACACGGAAGGGCTGCGGACGGCGGCCGTCCAGGGCTGACGCTACCTCGGCTGCACCCCGGGCGCCATGGGGTGCCGTCCGTCGGTAGGGTCATGGCATGCCCATGCATAGACGGACGCGCACGCTCAAGTTCACGGCCGTACTGACCCTGGTGACGCTCGGCCTGACCGGCTTCTCGACCGGCCGGCACCACGGCCACCGGGGAGGCTCGGGCAGCGGCGGCGGCTGCAGCAGCTCGCACCAGGACCACGACAGTTCGACGTCCACCTCGGGCGGCGGTCACGGCTCCTCGGGCGGCTCCTCGTACGACGCGTACGACGACCACGGCGGCAGCACCTACCGGCGCACCCACCGCCCCACCCCCACCCCGTCGGGCAGCGGCAGCCGCACCCCGCTCAGGGACGGGACCGCGAAGCTGATCGCCTGCGCGACCGCCGCGACGCCCTACGCCACGGTCGAGGTCACCAACCCCAACGACCGCAAGGCCACCTTCACCGTCGAGGTGCTCTTCCTGCCGGACAGCCCGCCCGCCATCGACTCGGGCCGCGAGGAGGTCTCCGTACCCGCGCGGGGCACGAAGACGGTCCGTGTGCCGTTCACGCGGAAGGCCCACCTCGACCTGCTCGACCACTGCCAGGTGGACGAGAAGGCCCCTCTCGCGAACTGAGCCGCGCCGCCCCCCGGAACCGCCCCGCCGCCCGGAACCGCCACCGCACCCGGAACTCCCGCCGCCGCCCGGCACCGCTACCGCACCCGGAACTCCCGCCGCCGCCCGGCGAACAGCTCCGCCTGCCGCCCGGCCGGCAGATTGCCCAGCGCGACGAGGTGCGGCGCCTGCGCGAACGCCTGCGCACGCGCCGCCTCCCCGGCCGCCCACAGCGCCCGCACGGTCCCCTGCACAGCCTCCGGCGGACACGCGGCGATGACGGTCGCACAACGCACCGCCCCCGCCAACGCGCCGCCCTCCTCCGTGATCTCGGAGACCAGCCCCACCTCGTGCGCCCGCCGCGCGGAGATCCGCTCCGCCGTCCCCATCAGCATCATCCGCGCCACCTCCCCGTACGGCATCCGCTGCGCCATCAGCACGGACTCGTAAGCGCTCACCATGCCGTACGTCGTGTGCGGATCGAAGAAGACGGCCGTCGGGTCGGCGACGACGAACTCGCTCTCGCCCAGCAGGTAGAAGGCCCCGCCGCAGGCCATCCCGCGCACGGCGGCCACGACCGGTTTCCACAGGCCGTTCGCCTTCGGCCCGATGCCCAGCAGCGGATCGTCCTGCATGTACGGCGACGAGGGCTGCGGCACCACGGCGTCCCGGTCGATGCCCGTGCAGAACGCCCGCTCCCCGGCCCCGGTGAGCACGACGGCCCGCACCGCGTCGTCGAACCGCACCCCACGCCACACCTCGCCGAGTTCCCGCACCATCTCCAGATCGACGGCGTTCAGCCGCTCGGGCCGGTCCAGGGTGACGACGGCGACACCGGTGTCCGTGTCGACGGCGAGGCGGACGGTGTTCACGCGAGCACCCACTGCGGCAGCCCGCCGGAGAACACCGCCTGCACCCGCGCACCGATCCGCAGCCGCGCCGGATCGACGGAGCCCAGCGGAGCCCCGGCGTGATCGACCACGTTCCCCACCAGCCGGATCCGCGGAGCCTCCGCCAGCTCCACGACGACCACGTTGTACGGGGCCTGCTCCGCGTAGCCGGGCAGCAGCGGCGGATGCGGCACGACGTACGACCAGACCCGCCCGCGCCCCGACACCGGCCGCCACTCGCTCACGAAGGACCGGCAGTGCGGGCAGCAGGGCCGGGGCGGGAAGCGCAGTTCCCCGCACGCGCCGCACGCCTGGACCCGCAGCTCGCCGCGGGCCGCGTACTCCCAGAAGGGGCCGCCGTCGGTGTCGGTGACGGGTGTCAGCATGATCTCAACTCCTGAGCAGAAGGGCCGAGGTGGGCACACCCTCGCCGGCCGTGACCAGACAGGTGGCGGCGCCGGGAACCTGGGCGGTACTGGTCCCGCGCAACTGCTTGACGCCCTCGTTGACCAGGTTGAATCCGTGCACGTAGGCCTCGCTGAGCCCGCCCCCGCCGGTGTTGACCGGCAGCCGTCCGCCGATCTCCAGGGCGCCCTGCTCGGTGAAGGCCCCGCCCTCCCCTCTCGCGCAGAAGCCGTACCCCTCCAGGGACAGCGGGACCAGGGCGGTGAAGGCGTCGTAGATCTGCGCCACGTCGACGTCCTCCGGCGTGCAGTCGGCGTGTTTCCACAGGTGCCGGGCGGCCGTCCAGGCGGGGCCGGTGAGGGGGTCGTCGTTCCAGTAGTTGACCATGCCGTGGTGCTGGGCGGGCAGCCCCTGCGCGGCGGCGTGGACGTACACGGGCTTCTGCGGGCAGTCCCGCGCCCGCTCCCTGGAGACCACCACGCAGGCCAGCGCCCCGTCCGTCTCCAGACAGTTGTCGTAGAGGCACAGCGGCTCGCTGATCCAGCGGGAGGTCATGTACATCTCGCGGGTCAGCGGCCGCTCGTACATCACGGCGGCGGGGTTCTGGTTGGCGCGGTTCCGGCAGGCCAGCGCGACGTTGAACAGGTGATCGCGGGTGACGCCGTACTCGTGCATGTACCGCCGGGCCAGCATGGCTATCTCGTCGGCCGGCCGCAGCAGCCCGAAGGGCCGCGTCCACTGGGCGGGCGTGGGCAGCTGCACGGCGGTGTTGGTCCACGGCCGGGGGCCGCTGCCCCGCTTCCGCGACCGCCAGGCGACCCCCACGGTGGCCTGCCCGGCGGCGATGGCGGCGGCGAGATGCGCGACGGTGGCACAGGAGCCGCCGCCCCCGTACCCCACCTTGCTGAAGAACGTGAGATCCCCGAATCCGACGGCCTTCGCCAGCTCCACCTCGTCGGTCTCCTCCATGGTGTAGGAGGCGACGGCGTCGACCTCGCCGGGCGCGATGCCCGCGTCGTCGAGCGCGGCCAGCACGGCCCGGCAGGCGAGCGTCTTCTCGTCCTCGGCCAGCTGCCTGGCGAAGGCGGTCTGCCCGATCCCGACGACGGCGGTGGCGTCCTTGAGCCCTGGTCCTGCCATATGGCGGCCCCCTCTCCTGACAGGCCGTCAGGTTACAGCTAATCTGACGGGCAGTCAGCAAGTGGTTCCGCCGTGCGGGGAGGCCGCCGTGACGTCGTGGGAAACCATCCCGGAACTGGTGCGGTCCGCGGCCGAGCGGTACGCGGACACCGAGGCCGTGGTCGACGGCCGCACCCGGATCACCTACGCCGAACTGGGCGCCCGCGTCGAACGCGCCGCCGCGGCCTGCCTCGCCCACGGGACACGGCCCGGCGACCGGGTCGCCGTCTGGGCCCCCAACTCCCTCGACTGGATCGTCGCGGCCCTCGGCGCGGTGACGGCGGGCGCGGTCCTGGTCCCGCTGAACACCCGCTTCAAGGGCGCGGAGGCGGCGGACGTGCTGCGCCGCAGCGGGGCCCGGCTGCTCTTCGTGACCGGGACCTTCCTGGGCGCCTCGTACGTGGCGTCCCTGCGCAGGGCGGCCGGGACGGGCCCCGCCCGGGGACGCCCGCTGCCCGGCCTGCCGGAACTGGCGGAGGTGGTGGTCCTGTCGCGGGACGCACCACCGGACTTCCGCACCTGGAAGGAGTTCCTGGCGGCAGGGGACGACGTGCCGCGCACATCGGTCCTGCACCGCACGCGCCGGCTGTCCGCCACGTCCCTCTCGGACATCACCTACACCTCGGGCACGACGGGCCGCCCCAAGGGCGTGATGATCACCCACGGCCAGACCCTCCGCGCCTACGACATCTGGGCGGACCTGGCGGGCCTGCGCCCCCGGGACCGCTACCTCGTCATCAACCCCTTCTTCCACACCTTCGGCTACAAGGCCGGGGTGATCGCCTGCCTCATGCGCGGGGCGACGATGATCCCGCAGCCGGTGTTCGACGTGGAAACGGCACTGGCGAACATCGCGCGCGAACGCGTATCCGTCCTGCCGGGCCCGCCCACCCTCCACCAGCAACTCCTGGACCACCCCGCCCGCGACGCCCACGACCTGTCGGCCCTGCGGCTGGTGGTGACGGGCGCGGCCGTGGTCCCCCTCCGCCTGGTGGAACGCCTGCGCGGCGAACTCGGCATCGACACGGTCCTCACGGCGTACGGCCTCTCGGAGGCGAGCGGCATCGTCACGATGTGCCGCCGCGGCGACGACCCGTCGGTGATCGCCGCCACGTCCGGCCGGGCGATACCGGGTACCGAGGTGAGGGTGGCCGACGCCACGGGCGCGCCGGTGCCACCCGGCACCGCCGGCGAGGTCCTGGTCCGCGGCTTCACCGTCATGCGCGGCTACTACGAGGACGCACCGGCCACCGCCGAGGCGGTCTCCCCGGACGGCTGGCTGCGCACCGGCGACGTCGGCGTCCTGGACACCTCCGGCAACCTGCGCATCACGGACCGCATCAAGGACATGTTCATCGTCGGCGGCTTCAACGCGTACCCGGCGGAGATGGAGCAACTCCTCGGCACCCACCCGGACGTGGCCGACGTGGCGGTGATCGGTATACCGGACCCCCGCCTGGGCGAGGTCGGCAAGGCATTCGTCGTCCGCCACCCGGGCTCGACGCTCACGGCCGACGACCTGATCACCTGGTCCCGCCGCGAGATGGCGAACTACAAGGTCCCGAGATCGGTGGAGTTCGTCCACTCACTCCCGCGCAACGCAAGCGGGAAGGTGTTGAAGGAGGAGCTGAGGAAGCAGGGTTGATGCGACCGGCGCCGTGAGGTGACCGTGGGGCCGCCACGAGCTGCGGTACGCGGAGGTGGACGGCCCGGAGATGGGCTGGAGACACACTGCCGTGTCACGGCATGTGGTTGTCCGCGAGAGCCGGGCTCGCAGCAGCGGCGGTGGCTCCGAGGATCAGGGCGGCGGTGGCGACGATCTTCTTGGTGAGCGTCACAGCGTCCTCCCGTTGTCGAATCGACAGCGGCGGGCTTGACGTTGATTCTGAGGCGGAAGTTGTTCGATAGATTCGAACGGTTCCCGCCGTCGAACGGCTGGATCTTGCCCCGAACACACCTCGGCCGCGACGGCTCCCCCTCCGCGCCGCCGCGGCCGATCCCCCGCCGGGGTGGTGGCTACTTGTTGCCCAGGTCCAGGGCCGGCGGGACGGGCGCGTGATTCTCCAGGGTGGTGATCTGCTCGTCGGTCGACGGTTCGGGCTTCTGGGCGCTCGGCGCCGGGTTCTCCTGGAGAGCCGGCGGAACGGGAGCGTGGTTCTCCATCGTGGTGACGTCCGTCGTCTGCTTCTCGGTGTTGCTCATGTTCAGGCTCCCCCTGGGAGTGGTGATCAAGTGAGTCAGGCGCCTCTGACCGGCGATTCCCCCGAGTATCGCCGGCCAGAGGCACATGGCCGGAGCCCCCCCGTGGGCTCGGTACGACCCGGACGTCCCCCGACGCGACGGGCCGTTGCTTCGACAGTGCCAGGTGGTCATAAACGTTCGATGAACGTCGACGACGGCTGACTCAGGGCGCCTCCAACGGTGCCAGCAGTGCTCGTACCTCGGCGGCTTCGGGCGCTCCCGATTGTTCCAGCAGGAGGAAAGCCTCCTGCCAGCAGGTCCGTGCCCTGTCCGACTGGCCCAGAGCGTGGAGGCTCTTGCCGAGCGTGCTCAAGACGCCGCCACGAATAAGATCCCCGCCGATGAAGCCGATGGCCAGGGCCTGTTCGGCATGCTGCGCCGCCTGAGCCGGGCGGTCGGCCGTCAGATGCAACTGTGCGATACGGAAGTGCGTCGTTCCTTCCCACAGCCGCTGCCTGTTGGTGCCGAACATGACCAGCGCTTCCGACAGTTGTTCCAGTCCCTCGGCATGCCGGCCGGCCCGGATCAGCGCGACACCCAGCGCATAACGGCCGTTGGCAAGGCGCAGGGTCATACCGAGCTGCTGGAAGATATCGACGCCGTGCTGGGCCAGATTCACAGCTTCGGAGGCGCGGTTCATACGCTCGTAGAGCCGGGACAAATTGCAGAGCGAGTTGGCCTCGCCGGGCCGGTTGCCGTCGGCTCGGTAACCGTTCTTGGCGGTGGTGAAAAACTCCTCGGCCTCTTCGTAGCGGCCCTGGCTGAGAGCGATGATTCCTCGGTCGGTGGAAGCCCAGCTGATGGGGGCGGCATCACCTGCAGCGGAGGCGAGGGCGACGGCGCGCCGAGCTTCCTCGTCAGCCTCGGAGTACCGTCCGGCTGCCAGGTGGACATTGGAAAGGGCCGTTCTGGCTCGGCTCTCGGCACGGACGTCGGCGTCCTTCTGCGCGGCGTCCCTCAGAGTCGTCGCTGCTGTCTCGTACTGCTTGGCGTTCGCTCCCGATTCCGCCAGGTCCTTGGCAGCCCACAACAGGTCGACGGCCCTGCTGAGCCCGCTTCCGAAGCTCTGCTGGCTGGCACAGGCCAACAGGCACTGCGCCTCTGCGAAAAGCCAGTCAAGCGCCTCGGACCGTGCGGTGAAGAGAAGGCCCTTGTAGGACGTCGGCGTCAAATGGTCAACCGTCCGGTCGCCCGGCCGCTCTATCGCGTACACCCGTGCCGCCGTGGCCAGATAGAAGTCCAGCAACCGCGACATCGCGGCCTCCCGCTCCCGGACCGGCTCCTCGTCCCTCTCCGCGCATGCCCGCGCGTACAGCCGGACGAGGTCGTGGAACCGGTACCGGCCGGGTGCCGCCGACTCCAGCAGGGACGTGTCCACCAGGGACTCCAGGAGGTCCTCGGTGGCGTCCGGTGGGAGGTCGAGGACCGCGGCCGCGGCGGCCAGGGAGATGTCGGGGCCGTCGGCCAGGCCCAGCAGGCGGAACGCCCGGGCCTGGGGCGGTTCGAGCTGGCCGTAGCCCAGTTCGAACGTGGCCTTCACCGCCAGGTCGCCGGCCTGCAGTTCGTCCAGGCGGCGGCGTTCGTCGGCGAGCTTCGCCGCCAGCACCGACACCGTCCAGGTGCGCCGGGCGGCGAGCCGGGACGCCGCGATGCGGATCGCCAGCGGCAGGAAGCCGCAGGCCGCCACCACGTCCAGCGCCGCCTTGCGTTCCGATGCCACCCGCTCCTCGCCCACGATCCTCGTGAACAGGGCGAGGGCTTCCTCGGGGGACATGACGTCCAGGTCGACGAGGTGGGCGCCGGCCAGGTCGAGCATGCGGACCCGGGAGGTGACCAGGGCGGCGCAGCCTTCCGTGCCGGGCAGGAGCGGGCGTACCTGGGCCGCGTCCTTGGCGTTGTCGAGGAGGACCAGGACGCGGCGGTCGTCCAGGACGGAGCGGTAGAGCGCCGCCCGTTCCTCCAGGGAGTCCGGGATCGCCGAGTCCGCCGTGCCCAGGGCGCGCAGGAAGGAGCCCAGGACCGTCTCCGGTTCGGCGGGGCGGGGGCCGGCGCCCTGGAGGTCGACGTACAGCTGGCCGTCGGGGAAGGCGGTGCGGGCCCGGTGGGCGACGTGGACCGCCAGGGTCGTCTTGCCCACGCCGCCGATCCCGGCCAGGGCCGAGACCGCCATCACCCGGCCCTCGGTCTCGGAGGCGGAGGACAGGACGTCGCTCAGTTCGGAGACGAAGGTGGTGCGGCCGGTGAAGTCGGGGACGGAGGCGGGCAGCTGGGCCGGGCGGACGGGGGTCGAGGGCGACTCCGTCGCGGGGGCGGAGGGTTCCGCGAGGGCCGGGTCCGCCTGGAGGATGCGCTGCTGGAGGTCGCTCAGGCCGGGGCGGGGGTCGACGCCCAGCTCTTCCGCGAGCAGGCGCCGGGTGTCGGCGTAGACGGCCAGTGCCTCCGCCTGGCGTCCGCTGCGGTACAGGGCCAGCATGAGGAGTTCGCGCAGGCGCTCGCGCAGGGGGTGGGCCGCCGTCAGGGCCGTCAGTTCCGAGACGGCCTCGGAGTGGCAGCCCTGTTCCAGGTCGAGGTCCAGACGGGATTCGAGGAGGACGAGGCGCCATTCGTCGAGGCGGGCCCGCTGGGCCTCGGCGTAGGGGCCGGGGACGCCGGCCAGGGGTTCGCCGTCCCACAGGTCGAGGGCCTGGTTCAGCAGTGCCCGTGCCCGGCTCAGGTCACCGGCCCCCCGGGCCTTCTCCGCCTCCGCCGCGAGGTCCTGCGCGACCGCGAGGTCCAGCGCGCCCTCGCCCGGTGAGCGCACCGCGTAGCCGCCGGACTCGCTGACCAGGATCCCGGGATCCAGGATCTTGCGCAGCCGGGACGCGTACGTGCGGACCGCCGCCAGCGCCTGGGACGGTGGCTCGGACCCCCACAGCGCGTCGATCAGTTCCGCCGCCGTGGCGGTACGGCCTTCCCGCAGCAGCAGGGCGGCCAGCAGGGCGCGCTGCTGGGGGGAGCCCGTGCTGAGGGTCTCCTCGCCGCGCCAGGCCCGTACCGGACCGAGCACGCCGAAGCGCAGCGAGCCGGTCTCCGTGATGGCCACGGAGCCGGCGCGCCGCTGCTCGGGTACTCGCGGCCCACCGTCCATGCGTTCGTCCCCCTCGGCATCACGAACAACCCCGTCAGTTTGCCTTGTTCGGGGCGGTTGCGTCAGCCGTGGGAGACGCCTGTCACAGGGCGGGGGTCGCGGTCCACAAGGCCCTCACACGGTCTTCGCATCCCGGTCGCCCGCGCCACGGAGCTGACGGACCGTCAGATCGGCGCTACCGTGAACGGCATGGAGACCACAGAGTTCCCGCTGATCATCTCCGTCGACGACCACACCGTCGAGCCCGCCGGCGTGTGGCAGGACCGGCTGCCGAGCAGGTTCCGGGACGCCGGCCCCAGGATCGTGCGCGCCCCGCTGAAGGAGATGACCTTCCTGGGCGGCCGCTTCAAGCCCGTGATGGGCGAGCCGGGCGTGACCGAGGGCCCCCTCGGCGACTGGTGGGTGTACGAGGACCTGCACCGGCCGCTCACCCGCCTCGACACCGCCGTCGGCTGCGCCCGGGACGAGGTCAGGCTCGAAGTGATCACGTACGAGCAGATGCGGCCCGGGTCGTACGACGTGACCGCCCGGCTCGCCGACATGGACGTCAACCACGTCCAGTCGGCCCTGTGCTTCCCGACCTTCCCCCGTTTCTGCGGACAGACGTTCACGGAGGCCGCCGACAGGGAGCTGGCCCTGCTCTGCGTCCGCGCCTACAACGACTGGATGGTGGAGGAGTGGTGCGGGCCGCGGGCGCGGGGGCGGCTGATACCGCTCACGCTCATACCTCTGTGGGACGCCGGGCTGGCGGCGGCCGAGGTGCGGCGCAACGCCGAGCGCGGGGTCCGGGCCGTCGCCTTCTCCGAGATACCCCCGCACCTCGGGCTGCCGTCCGTGCACACCGACGACTGGGACCCGTTCCTCGCGGCCTGCGACGAGACCGGCACGGTCGTCGCCATGCACATCGGCTCCAGCAGCCGGATGCCCTCCACCTCCGCCGACGCCCCGCCCGCCGTCGGTTCCACCATCACCTTCGCCAACTGCTGTTTCTCGATGGTCGACTGGCTGATGAGCGGGAAGTTCGAGCGTTTCCCGAACCTGAAGGTCATGTACGCGGAGGGGCAGATCGGGTGGATCCCGTACATCCTCGAGCGTGCGGACGTGGTGTGGGAGGAGAACCGGGGGTGGGGCGGGGTCGCCGACAAGGTGCGCCGGCCGCCGTCCGAGCTGTTCGCCGAGCACGTCTACGGCTGCTTCTTCGACGACGCCTTCGGGCTGAGGAACCTCGACGCCATCGGCGTCGGCAACGTCCTGTACGAGACGGACTACCCGCACTCGGACTCCACCTGGCCCAAGTCCCGCGAGGTCGGCGAGGCGCAGATGGGGCATCTGCCGGGCGACGTGGTGGAGCGGATCGTGCGGGGCAACGCCATCGAGCTGCTGGGGCTCACACCGGAAGGGCTGTGGCGGTGAGTGCCCTGGCGTACGGCATCCAGCTGCCGGTGCAGTCGCAGAGCACCCTCTACACCGAACCCTGGGAGGCCGGGGCCGGGCCCGAGGACCTGACGGCGGTCGCGCGGGCGGCCGACGCGGCGGGGTTCGCGTACGTCGCCTGCTGCGACCACGTCGCGATCCCGCGCCGGCTGGCCCCGGCCATGAGCACGGTCTGGTACGACCCCGTGGCCACTCTCGCCCATCTCGCCGCCGTCACCGAGCGGGTGCGGCTGCTCGCCCATGTGGCCGTCGTGGGGCTGCGGCATCCGCTCCTCACCGCCAAGCAGTACGCCACGCTCGACCATCTCTCCGGCGGCCGGCTGGTCCTCGGGGTCGGGGCCGGGCACGTGCGGGAGGAGTTCGAGGCGCTCGGCGTGGACTTCGAGCGGCGCGGGGCCGTCCTCGACGAGGTGATGGACGCGCTGCGGGCCGCCCTGGGACCCGAGGAGTACCCCGAGCACCACGGCAAGCGCTACGACTTCGCCGGACTCGGGCAGCGGCCCCGCCCCGCGCAGCCGCACGTCCCTCTGTGGGTCGGCGGCTCCTCGCCCGCCGCCGTCCGCCGGGCCGCGCTGCAGGGCGACGGCTGGCTGCCGCAGGGCGACCCGCGGGACCGGCTGCCGGAGCGGATCGCCCGGATCCGGCGCCTGCGCGAGGAGGCCGGCCTCGACGGGGCGTTCACCGTCGGCGCGATCGCCGAGCCGCTGTACGTCGGCCGGCCCGGCTGGGACGTGGGGCGGCGCACCCTCGGCGGGGCGCCGGAGGAGGTGGCCGAGTCGCTGCGCGCGTACCGGGCGATGGGCGTGGACCAGATCCAGGTGCGGTTCCGCAGCCGGAGCCGGGCCGAACTGATCGAGCAGATCGGCGTGTTCGGGGCGGAGGTCGCGCCCCGGCTGGACTGAGGAGACGGTATGGGCAAGCTGGACGGGCGGGTCGTCGTCGTCACCGGGGCGGCGCGCGGGCAGGGCGAGCAGGAGGCGCGGCTGTTCCGGGCGGAGGGCGCGCGGGTCGTGGTCGCCGATGTGCTGGACGACCGGGGGGAGGCGCTGGCGAAGGAGATCGGGGCGCTCTACGTCCATCTGGACGTGGGCACCGAGGACGGGTGGCGGGAGGCCGTGGAGGCCGCCAAGCGGGCGTACGGGCGGATCGACGGGCTGGTCAACAACGCGGGCATCCTGCGCTTCAACGCCCTCGTGGACACCCCGCTGGACGAGTTCATGGAGGTCGTGCGGGTCAACCAGGTGGGGTGCTTCCTGGGGATGAAGGCGGTGGCGCCGGAGCTGGCCGACGGCGGCACGATCGTGAACACCGCCTCCTACACGGCCCTGACCGGCATGGCGGCCGTGGGGACGTACGCCGCCACCAAGCACGCCGTGCTCGGGCTGACCCGGGTGGCCGCGCTGGAGCTGGCGGGCCGCGGGATCCGGGTCAACGCCATCTGTCCGGGAGCCGTCGACACCGCGATGTCGAACCCGGCCCGGCTGGACCCGGACGCCGACCCGGAGGAGACGAGCCGGGCGCTGGGCGAGCTGTACCGCAAGCTCGTGCCGCTCGGCCGCATCGGGCAGCCGGAGGAGGTCGCCCGGCTCGCCCTCTTCCTGACCTCGGACGACTCCTCGTACATCACCGGGCAGCCGTTCGTGATCGACGGGGGATGGCTGGCGGGCGTCGGCATTGTCTGACGAGCCGTCAGGTATTGACGGTCACGGCGGCCGGTGCGACAGTCGGCCGACAGGCGATCTGACGGTACGTCAGAAAAACACTGAGGACGGTGAACCGCCGTGGAATTCGGGCTCTTTGTACAGGGGTACGTGGGCAAGCGCGCCGAGACCGACCCGCTGGCCGAGCACAAGGCGCTGATGGAGGAGACCGAGTACGTCATCCAGGCGGACAAGTCCGGCTTCAAGTACGCCTGGGCGTCCGAGCACCACTTCCTGGAGGAGTACTCGCACCTGTCGGCCAACGACGTCTTCCTGGGCTACCTGGCGCACGCGACCGAGCGCATCCACCTCGGCTCCGGGATCTTCAACCCCCTCGCCCAGGTCAACCACCCCGTCAAGGTCGCCGAGAAGGTCGCCATGCTGGACCACCTCAGCGAGGGGCGGTTCGAGTTCGGCAGCGGGCGCGGGGCCGGGTCGCACGAGATCCTCGGCTTCCTGCCCGGCATCACCGACATGAACCACACGAAGGAGATCTGGGAGGAGACCATCGCCGAGTTCCCGAAGATGTGGCTCCAGGACGAGTACGAGGGCTTCCAGGGCAAGCACTGGCGGCTCCCGCCGCGGAAGGTCCTGCCGAAGCCGTACGGGACGTCGCATCCGGCGATGTGGTACGCGGCCGGGTCCCCGCCGTCGTACGCCATGGCGGCGCGGAAGGGGCTCGGGGTGCTCGGCTTCAGCATCCAGAAGGTCTCCGACATGGAATGGGTGCTGGAGCAGTACAAGACGGCGGTCGTGAACGCCGAACCGGTCGGGGACTTCGTCAACGACAACGTCATGGTGACGACGACCGCGATCTGCGCGCCGACGCACGCGGAGGCGATCGAGATCGCCGTCGCCGGCGGGCTGCACTACCTGCCCTCGCTGGTCTTCCGGTACCACGACACCTTCCCGCGGCCCGAGGGCTTCCCGGTGTGGCCCGAGACGCTGCCCCCGTACACGCCGGAGTTCGTGGAGCTGCTCATCGAGGAGGAGCTGCTGATCTGCGGGGACCCGGACGAGGTGCTGCGCCAGTGCAAGCGGTGGGAGCAGGCCGGCGCGGACCAGCTCAGCTTCGGGCTGCCGGTGGGGGTGCCGAAGGAGGAGACCCTGCAGACGATCCGGCTCATCGGGGAGCACGTGATCCCGAAGATCGACACGGATCCGGTGCACCGGACGTCCCGGTTCCGGGCCGCCGTGTGAGCGTCGTCGCGGGGTGCGGGCGCGTGGTGGCTCGTCGCACGGTTCCCCGCGCCCCGTCGGGACGGATCTCGCGCCGGAGTTGAAAGGGACCTCATGTTGGATCACGTCATCAAGGGCGCGACGGTCGTCGACGGCACCGGCGCCCCCGCCCGTACCGCCGACGTCGGCATCCGCGACGGCCGTATCGCCGCCATCGGCGAGATCGGCGAGGCGGCCCGCACCACCGAGGACGCCACCGGTCTCGTCCTCGCCCCCGGCTTCGTCGACCCCCACACCCACTACGACGCCCAGCTCTTCTGGGACCCGTACGCCACGCCGTCGCTCAACCACGGCGTGACCACCGTCGTCGGCGGCAACTGCGGGTTCACCCTCGCGCCCCTGCACCCCGCCCGTCCCGAGGACGCCGACTACACCCGGCGGATGATGTCCAAGGTGGAGGGCATGTCCCTGGTGGCGCTGGAGCGAGGGGCGCCGTGGAGCTGGCATTCCTTCGGGGAGTACCTGGACGCCCTGGAGGGGCGGATCGCGGTGAACGCCGGGTTCATGGTGGGGCACTGTGCGCTGCGGCGGTACGTGATGGGTCCGGAGGCCGTCGGCGGGCAGCCCACGGACGCCCAGCTCGGGGCCATGCTCCGGCTGCTGCACGAGGCCATGGAGGCCGGTGCCTGGGGGCTGTCCACCACCCAGTCCGCTACGCACTCGGACGGGGACGGGCAGCCGGTCGCCTCCCGGCACGCGCGGCCGGAGGAACTGGTGGCGCTGGCACGGGCCGTCGGGGAGCACGAGGGCACGCAGATCGAGGCGATCGTCGCCGGCTGCCTCGACCAGTTCAGCGATGCCGAGATCGAGCTGCTGGTCGAGCTGAGCGCCGTCGCCGGGCGGCCCCTGAACTGGAACGTGCTCACCGTCGACGCGGCCGTCCCGGAGCGTGTGCCCCGCCAGCTCGGCGCGAGCGAGCGGGCCCGGAAGGCGGGCGGCCGGGTGGTGGCCCTGACCATGCCGATCCTCACCCCGATGAACATGTCCCTGGGCACGTTCTGCGCCCTCAACCTCATACCCGGGTGGGGGCCGGTCCTGGGGCTGCCGGTGCCCGAGCGCATCGCCCGGCTCCGCGACCCGGACGTCCGGGCGGAGCTGCTGCGGCGGGCCCGGTCGAAGGAGGCCGGGGTGTTCCGGCGGCTCGCGGACTTCGGGCGGTACGTCATCGGCGACACTTACAGCGAGGCCAACCGGGGGCTGACCGGCCGGGTGGTGCGGGACATCGCCGCGGAGCGCGGACAGGACCCGTTCGCCTGCCTGGTGGAGATCTGCGCCGAGGACGGGCTGCGTACGGTCCTGTGGCCCATGCCGAGCGACAACGACCCGGACTCCTGGGCGCTGCGCGCCGAGACCTGGCAGCACGAGGACGTCCTGCTCGGCGGCTCGGACGCGGGCGCCCACCTGGACCGGATGTGCGGGGCGCCGTACACCACCCGGTTCCTCGGGGACTGTCTGCGCGGCCGGAAGCTGGTCGGTCTGGAGCAGGCGGTGAAGATGCTGACCGACGACCCGGCGCGGCTCTTCGGGCTGCGCGGGCGGGGGCGGGTGCGGGAGGGCTGGCACGCCGACCTGGTGCTGTTCGACCCGGAGCGGATCGACGCCGGCCGGGCCCGGCTGGTGCACGACCTGCCGGGCGGCAGCCCCCGGCTGGACTCCCGGGCGCTCGGGGTGCGGGCCGTGTGGGTCAACGGGGTGGCGGCGATCCGGGACGACGTGGTGACCGGGGCCGTACCGGGCCGGGTGCTGCGGTCCGGGCGGGACACACGGACGGTGAGCACCCGGTGAGCGGGGAGCAGCCGCTGTTCGTCGGCGGGGAGTGGGTGACGCCGGAGGGCGGGTACTACCCGGTGACCGACCCGGCCACCGAGGAGACGGTGGGCCGGGCGCCGGAGGCCACGCCGGAGCAGGCGCGGGCCGCCTGTGCCGCGGCCCGGGAGGCGTTCGGGGCGTGGTCGCGGACCCGGCCGGAGGAGCGGGCGGCGATCCTGGGGCGGGCGGCGGAGATCGTCCGGGACCGGCTGGTGCCGTACGCCGATCTGGCCCGGGCCGAGACGGGGGCGACCACCGGGACCGCCCGCGCGATGCAGGTCGGGGTGGCCGCCGCCCGCTTCCGGCGGTACGCGCGCGTGGAGCCGGCCGAGTGGGCCCTCGTCCCGCAGGTCAACGAGGCCGGGCCGTTGGGGCAGGCCGGTGTGCTGGGGGCGCTCGCGGTGCGCCAGCCCGTGGGGGTCGTCACCTGCGTCACCTCGTACAACAACCCCTGGGCGAACCCCGCGGGGAAGATCGCCCCCGCGCTGGCGATGGGCAACACGGTGGTGGTGAAGCCCGCCCCGCAGGACCCGCTGTCCGTGTACCGGATGGCCGAGGCGCTGGCGGCGGCCGGGGTGCCGCCCGGCGTGGTGAACGTCGTCTCCGGGCGGGACGTCGCCGTGGGCGAGGCCGTGGTGGCGTCCGACGACGTCGACATGGTGAGCTTCACCGGCTCCACGGCCGTCGGGCGGCGCATCGCCGAGGTGTGCGGGCGGGACATGAAACGGCAGCTGATGGAGCTGGGCGGGAAGGGCGCCGCGCTCGTCTTCGACGACGCCGACCTGGCCTCCGCCGTCGCCGGCATCGGCACCACCTTCTCCTTCTACAGCGGGCAGATCTGCACGGCACCGACCCGGGTGCTGGCCCAGCGAGGGGTGTACGAGCGGCTGGTCGAGCGGCTCGCCGGCTACGCGGGCCGGTTGAAGGTGGGCGACCCCCGGGAGCCGGACACGGTGGTCGGGCCGCTGATCTCCGCCGAGCACCGGGCGCGCGTGGAGTCGTACGTCGACCTCGGACGCAAGGAGGGCGCGGTCGTCGTGGCCGGCGGCGAACGGCCCGCCCGGGAGAAGGGGTTCTACGTCGCGCCCACCCTGCTCGCCGACTGCACGAACGACATGCGGGTGGCACGCGAGGAGATCTTCGGGCCGGTGGTCGTGGTGATCCCGTTCGACGACGAGGACGAGGGGGTGGCTCTCGCCGACGACTCCGACTACGGGCTCGTCGACTACGTCTGGTCCGGTGACGTGGCCCGGGCGTTCCGGGTGGCGCGGCGGCTGCGGGCCGGGGGCGTGGGCATCAACACGGTCGGCCGCAACATGGAGGCCCCGTTCGGCGGCTTCAGGAAGAGCGGGGTCGGCCGCGACGTGGGCGTGTACGCCCTGCACGCGTACAGCGAGGTGCAGTCCCTCGTGTGGCCGGGCTGAACCGTCACCCGGGCGCACGGCCGACGCGGCGCTCAGTCCACCAGGTCCACCCGCACCGTCAGCAGGTCCGTGCCGAACGCCCGTACCGCCGCGCTGTTGAAGCGGGGCAGGGTGCGCAGCCGGGCCACCGCGTCGTCGTCGGGCAGGAGATGGGCGGTGCCGTGGTGCCAGCGGCCGGCGATCCGGACCCGGACCACGGGGTCGGCCTGGATGTTGCGCACGTACTGCGACTTCAGGCCGAACTCGGAGACCAGCCAGAAGGAGTCCGCGACCCGGCGCCCGCCCACCGGGGTGCGCCGGGGCAGGCCCGAGGTGCGGCCGGTGGTCTCCAGCAGGGTCTGGAACGGCAGGCGCCGGTTGAGGGGGTTGGCGACGTACCGCTGGAAGCGGGTCACGAGGCGGTGTTTGCGGTCTGCGCGGACTGACATGGCTCCGGCTCTCCTGCTCCTCCCGGATCCGGGCGGGCGCCCGGCGGGGACGGTGTGACGCCCCGTGCGGGGCGCCGGCTGGACGTGGTCGCCCCGATCATCGCGCAGCGCCGGTCCGCGCGTCGCCGGCCCGTCCGAGGAAGACCGGGTTGGTGAACGCGGCCATCGCCCCCGGCAGCGGGCCCAGCGCCGTCTCGTGCCGCAACTCGGCCCGTACGTAGGCCGCGCGGGCCGGTGTCGTCCGCCACTCCACCGCGCCCGTGCCGGACACCGGCAGCGGTCCGCCGGTGAACAGCACGCCCTGGTCGGTGACGAGCCGGACCGAGCAGCGGGGCGCGCCGGACACCTCCAGCCGGACGGTCACCGGGGTGTCCGCCGCCACCGCCAGCCGTTCGCCGATCCCGGCCCGTTCGCCTCCCTCGGCGGTCGCGGTGAAGGCGAGCGCGACATGCCGTGACTCGGCCACGTACGACCGGCCCGCCCGCAGTCCCTCCAGGATCGCCTCCCGGGTCAGCTCGTCGGCGAGGACGACCGTCTGGGGCATGCCGACCACGTCCGGGTCGCGGTGGGCGTCGCTGTCGCCCATCGCCGGCAGCCAGGCCCGTCCGCCGCGCGCCGACGCCACCAGCCGCGCGTCCCAGGCGGCCAGGGTCATCTCGTCGTCGGGTGTCCAGGGCCCGTTCCACACCTCCACGGCGTCCGCCTCGGCGAACCCGAACCGCCAGCCGCAGCCCACGCAGTCGGCGTGCGGATGGGCCGGCACGACCAGGCCGCCGGCCCGGCGGATCGCCCGCGCGAAGTGCGCCCAGCGGCCGTCCCGGGCCCGGTAGCGCCAGTCGACGAAGGTGCCGGGGTCGGTGCCGAGCGCCAGGACGTGCCCGTTCCTGGTGGTGACCTCCTCGCCCAGCAGGACCAGCAGGTCGTCGCCGGCCGCGTCGGCCCAGTGGGGGTGCGCGGCGTTCGTGTTGTGGTCGGAGCTGTTGAGGAAGTCCAGGCCGGCCGCGCGGGCCAGGTCCGCGATCTCGGCGGGGGTGCGGCGGCCGTCGGAGTGCCAGGAGTGCAGATGGCAGTCGCCCCGGTACCAGTCCCGGCCGCGCCCCCGGGCCCGCGGCGGCGGATACCGGGGCGGCGGGGTCTCGCGGGGCTCCCCTCGCGCCGACGTGACCGTCACCTCGTACGGCAGTCCCTGGGGCGCGACGGTGTAGGGGCCGAGGACGATGTACCAGGTGCCGGGGTGCAGGGGGCCGGGCAGATAGCCCGGGGTCGCCTCGTCCGCCCGCACGAAGAACTCCGTACGAGCGCCCCCCGACCAGCCCCGGAAACCCCGGCCGCCCAGCTCGGTCCCGCGTGCGTCGAAGAGCCCGATGTCGAGGGCGTTGCCGGGGGTGCCGGGCGGGACGGAGGGTTTGCCGTAGGTGTACGAGACCTTCAACTCGGTTGTTCCCCGGGGGACTTCGAAGGGAAGGTAGACGTAGTCCGGGGAACCCGGAGCGAGAGTGCCGCGCAAGGTCGTCACTCGTCCAAGGTAGGCGCACCGAGGGGCGCGGGACAGTGCCCCGGCGCGGACCGCCGACACCGACCGGTCGGTATGGACAGCGGAGCCGGTACCCGGTACAGATAGCCCATGCGTATCGCCGTCACGATCTTCCTCACGGACGAGACCGTCACCCCCGTCCGCCTCGCCCGCGAACTCGAACAGCGTGGCTTCGCCGGTCTCTACCTCCCCGAACACACCCACATCCCGGTGGAGCGAACGAGCCCGTACCCCGCCGGCGGCGACCTGCCGCGCGAGTACGGCCGGACCCTCGACCCCTTCGTCGCCCTCGGCCAGGCCGCCGCCGTCACCGAGCGGCTCGGTCTCGGCACCGGCATCACCCTGGTCGCCCAGCACGACCCGATCGACCTCGCCAAGCAGGCCGCCACGCTGGACCACCTGTCCGGCGGTCGCTTCACCCTCGGCCTCGGCTACGGCTGGAACGTGGAGGAGGCCGCCGACCACGGCGTCTCCTGGCGCACCCGCCGCGACCTGGTCCGGGACCGGATGCGGCTGATGCAGGCGCTGTGGTCCGAGAAGCCGACCGCGTACGACGGCGAGTTCGGCAGCGTACGGGCCAGCCTCGCCCACCCCAAGCCCGTGCAGGAGCCGCGCGGCCCGGTCGTGGGCCCCCGCACGCTCGTCGGCGGAGCCGCCGGCCCCAAGCTGTTCGCGCACATCGCCGAATACGCCGACGGCTGGCTGCCGATCGGCGGGCGCGGGCTCACCGAGTCGCTGCCGGTGCTGCGCTCGGTGTGGGCGGACGCGGGCCGCGACCCGGCCGCCCTCCACATCGTCCCGTACGCCGTCCAGCCCACCCCCGGGAAGCTCGCCCACTACGCCGACCTCGGCATCGAGGAGGTCGTGGTGCAACTGCCGCCCGCCGGCGAGACCGAGGTGCTGCGGGCGCTGGACGGGTACGGGAGCCTCCTCCGGGCGGACGGCGCCTGACGAAGAGGCGCGCAGGCGCGTCCCGTCCACCCCCCTGACCTCGCTGAACCGGCGGAGCCCAACCGTATGCTCGACAGATGACGACTTCCGCGACCTCCGGAACCGGCCCCACCGGAACCGGCCCGACCGAGAACTCCCTGCGTCGCGCCCTCAAACGCGCCCGGGACGGCGTCGCCCTCGACGCCGCCGAGGCGGCGGTGCTCCTGCAGGCACGCGGCGAGCACCTGACCGATCTCGCCGCCTCCGCCGCCCGGGTGCGGGACGCGGGCCTGGAGGCGGCGGGCAGGCCCGGCGTCATCACGTACTCGAAGAGCGTCTTCATCCCCCTCACCCGGCTCTGCCGGGACAAATGCCACTACTGCACGTTCGTCACCGTGCCGGGCAAGCTCCGCCGCGCCGGGCACGGGATGTTCATGTCGCCCGACGAGGTGCTGGACATCGCCCGCAAGGGCGCCGCCCTCGGCTGCAAGGAAGCCCTGATCACCCTCGGCGACAAGCCGGAGGACCGCTGGCCGGAGGCGCGCGAGTGGCTCGACGCGCACGGCTACGACGACACCATCGCCTATGTCCGCGCCGTCTCCATCCGCATCCTGGAGGAGACGGGCCTGCTGCCCCATCTGAACCCGGGCGTCATGACGTGGACGGACTTCCAGCGGCTGAAGCCGGTGGCGCCGTCCATGGGCATGATGCTGGAGACGACCGCGACCCGGCTGTGGTCCGAGCCCGGCGGCCCGCACCACGGCTCCCCGGACAAGGAACCCGCCGTCCGGCTGCGTGTCCTGGAGGACGCCGGCCGGTCCTCCGTGCCGTTCACCTCCGGCCTGCTCATCGGCATCGGCGAGACGTACGAGGAGCGCGCGGATTCGCTGTTCGCGCTCCGCCGGGTCGCCCGTGCCTACCACGGCATCCAGGAACTGATCATCCAGAACTTCCGCGCCAAGCCGGACACGGCGATGCGCGGCATGCCGGACGCCGAACTGGACGAGCTGGTCGCCACGGTGGCCGTCGCCCGGCACATCATGGGCCCGAGCGCCTGCCTCCAGGCACCCCCGAACCTCGTCGACGCCGAGTACGAGCGGCTGATCGGCGCCGGCATCGACGACTGGGGCGGCGTGTCGCCCCTGACCATCGACCACGTCAACCCCGAACGCCCCTGGCCGCAGATCGAGGAACTCACCGAGCGCTCCCGGGCCGCCGGCTTCGAGCTGCGCGAACGGCTCTGCGTCTACCCGGAGTTCGTGCGCCGCGGCGAGCCCTGGCTGGACCCGCGGCTGCGCCCGCACGTGGCCGCCCTCGCCGACCCCGGGACGGGCCTGGCCCTGCCGGACGCGACGGTCCAGGGCCGGCCCTGGCAGGAGCCGGAGGAGGTCTTCACCGCCACCGGCCGCACGGACCTGCACACCGCCATCGACACCGAGGGCCGCGGCGCCGACCGGCGCGCCGACTTCGACGAGGTGTACGGCGACTGGGAGGCCCTGCGCGAGGCGGCGGCCCCCGGCATGGCCCCGGAGCGCATCGACGCGGACGTACGGCAGGCCCTGCGCACGGCGGCCGACGACCCGGAGAAGCTGACCGACGCCGAGGCGCTGGCCCTCCTGCACGCCGACGGTCCGGCGCTGGACGCGCTGTGCCGGGTGGCCGACGACGTCCGCAGGTCCGCGGTCGGCGACGAGGTCACCTACATCGTCACCCGCAACATCAACTTCACCAACGTCTGCTACACCGGCTGCCGCTTCTGCGCCTTCGCCCAGCGCCGCACGGACGCGGACGCGTACACGCTCTCGCTGGAGCAGGTGGCGGACCGCGCCCAGCAGGCGTGGGACGTGGGCGCGGTCGAGGTGTGCATGCAGGGCGGCATCCACCCGGACCTGCCGGGCACCGCGTACTTCGACATCGCGAAGGCGGTGAAGGAGCGCGTCCCGGGCATGCACGTGCACGCCTTCTCCCCGATGGAGGTGGTGAACGGCGCGACCCGCACCGGCCTGTCCGTCCGCGAGTGGCTGACCGCGGCGAAGGAGGCCGGCCTGGACTCCGTCCCCGGCACGGCGGCGGAGATCCTGGACGACGAGGTCCGCTGGGTGCTGACCAAGGGCAAGCTGCCCGCGGCCACCTGGATCGAGGTGATCAGGACCGCGCACGAGCTGGGCATCCGGTCGTCCTCCACGATGATGTACGGCCACGTGGACCAGCCCCGCCACTGGCTCGGCCATCTGCGCACGCTGGCCGGGATCCAGCGGGAGACCGGCGGCTTCACCGAGTTCGTGACGCTGCCGTTCATCCACACGAACGCTCCGGTGTACCTGGCCGGCATCGCGCGCCCCGGCCCGACCCTGCGGGACAACCGGGCGGTGACGGCGATGGCCCGTCTCCTGCTGCACCCCTGGATCCCCAACATTCAGACAAGCTGGGTCAAACTGGGCACCGAGGGGGCGGCGGAGATGCTCCGTTCCGGCGCGAACGACCTCGGCGGGACGCTGATGGAGGAGACGATCTCCCGCATGGCGGGCTCCTCCTACGGCTCGTACAAGTCGATCCGCGACCTGATCGCGGTGGCGGAGGCGGCCGGCCGCCCCGCGAAGCCGCGCACCACGCTCTACGGCGAGGTCTCCGAGGAGCGGCAGCGGGCGGCCGAGGCGTCCGACGGGCACCTGCCGGATCTGCTGCCGGTCCTGGACTGAGTACGATGATCCGACCCCCGATCCTGGACGGGGCCCCGTAGCGGAGGAGATGCGTCCCGTGGCTGCCCTACTGCCCTCGTGGGCCTGGGTCACCGGTCTCACGGCGGGGGCGACCGCGGTCGTCGTCGCCCTCGCCGTACAGGCGGACCACGGGCCGCATCCCACGGCCGCCGTGACCACACCCGGCTCGTCGGCGTCGGCGTCGGCCCGTCCCCACGCCTCCCTGACGCCGAGGACGCCGGAGGCGCCCGCCCTGCCGGACGCGTCCGGCGAGGGCCGCCGGATCGTCTACTCGCTCGGCGAGAAGCGGGTCTGGATGGTCGACGCGACCGGCAGGGCGAGCCGCACCTTCACGGTGTGGCCGGGCACGGTGAGCCCGCAGCCCGGCCGCTACTCGATCACCCTGCGCACCCAGTCCCTCAAGGGCTCGGACGGCGTCGAGGTCGAGCACATCATGTACTTCACCAAGGTGGAGGGTGTGTCCATAGCCTTCTCCAACGCCCTCGACGGCGCCTCGCCGCCGCCCGCGAACGGCCAGAAGCGGGGCGGTATCCGCCTCCACAAGGAGGACGGCGCCGCGCTGTGGTCCTTCGGCGACCAGGGCACCAAGGTGGCCGTCGTCAAGTAGCCGGTCCGGCCGTCCCGTTCCGCGGCGCGCCCGGGGACGGGGAGCCGGGGGCGGGGCTCGGGCCCGCCGTCGGCAGGTCCCCCTCCGGGCGGTGCATACCGGCGAAGTTCGTGGTGTCGGTCACCCGCACCGTCTCCACCTCGGCCCCCGCGAGGTCCGCCGCACTCAGATTCGCCCCGCCCAGGTCGGCCCCCGTGAGGTCCGCCTCCCGCAGGTCGGCCTTGTAGAGGTAGGCGTCGGCGAGGTCGGCGCCGGTCAGGTCGGCCCCCCTCAACGAGACACCCCGCAGGTCGGCGCCGGACAGGTCCGTGTCCGCCAGGCTGCCGTGGGGCAGAACCGCTCCGGCGAGCTTCGCCCCGCTCAGGTCGGCCCCCTTGAGATCGACATCGGCCAGCCGGACGCCGCGGAGATCGATGGCCCGCTCACCGTCGTGCGCGGGGTCACGCTGGCCGAGCACGGAGAGCGCCGCCTGGATGTCGGGTGCCTTCTCGGCCGAGGACGGCTTCTTGCCCGCGCGCGTGCGGATGTACTGGGACAGGTCGTAGATCACCTTCGGCTGCTGCCGCGGCGAGTCCTCCATGATGCCCTGCAAGGAGAAGATCGCGCCTCGGCGGATGTTGGCGGAGGCGTCGTCCAGCCGCTCGATCGCCTTGTCGTACCGGTCCGCGATCTGGCCCTGCTCCGAGATGGTCAGTTCCTGCGACACCTGCCGCACGGACACCCAGGTGAAGACCAGGGTGGCGACCGCCGCGAGCCCGGGCAGCATCGTCGCCACCAGCCCCGCCCAGTGTGCCCAGGTGTCCGTCCCGGCGGGGGGACCGGACTCCGGCCCCGGCGCGGCGGCGGTGCCGTTGCCGTTGCGCTCCGGTGCCCGGTCACGGTGTCCCGGGCGGCGGGCGCCCAGCGGGGCCCGGGGGCGCTGCCCGGCCGGCTGCCCGGTCCGCGCCCGGCGCCGCGCGATCCGCCGGAGCTGTGCGCCGCGGGCCCCCGCTCGTGGTGTGCCACGGGTCATGCGGCCTCGGCCCGCCCGGCCTCCCGGCCCTGCTCGCCCGCTTCGCCCCGTCCGCCCTGCCCGCGCTGTACGCCCTGTCCGGAGGGCAGCTGGTTGACGATCAGAGCGACGCCGCTGAGCAGGAACACCCGGGTCGCCGCGTCCAGACCGTTCCAGTTCTTCGACTGCCACATCGCGAACCACTCACCGCCGATCGCGATGAACCCGGCGCCGAAGAGCAGCGACAGCATCAGCAGGCCGTAGGTGGAGAACCGCCGCGCGCGGTCGTGGTCCCGCCGCGCCCACAGCCAGGTCCCCCAGACCAGTACGAGCGCCGCCGCCGTCTCCCACGCGATGATCAGGACGTAGGCGGTGTCCTGCAGCGCGGTACTGGTGACCGCCCGCCACATCAGGTCGTCGTCCTTGAACGTCGTGTCCATCGCCAGCACATGCCGTACGAACTGCTGGTTGGTCCCGAAGTCGGTGATGTTCCCGAGGGCGACCAGGGCGATGTAGAGGGCGAGTATGCCGGTGAGCACACCGGCGGCCAGGCTGAGGCCGGTGTGGCGTGTGGGGGTGGTGGTCATGGCTGGATTCTCCCCCGCCGAACACCGGCTTGGCTCGCGATCATTGAGCCAGAGTTACCCCAAGTGCCGGGCGAACCCGAGAAATTCCGTCCAGGTGGCACCGCCGACGGCGAGCTGGGCACGCTCGGGATTCTTGGAGTCGCGGATGTGGATGACGGCGGGGGTTATGGCCACTTCGACGCAGTCGGGACCCTCGTTGCTGCTGTAGCGGCTCTTGAACCAGTCCAGCGCGATCTCTACGCAGTCGGAATCGTCGTTGCCGCTGTGGCTGCTCTTGAACCACCGGAGTGTGGAGGTCACGTCTCTTCTCCCAACACTTTCTCGATGAAGGCCCGGGACTCGCGAGGCGAGAGTGCCTGCGTTCGGATCATTCCATCCGTTCCGCAGCTTCAGAACCCGGAACTGCCCACCCATGCCCGCGTGGTCCTCCCGGTCTGTCGGCATCACCTGGATCTCGACATGCCGCAACATGCTGATCGTCAGGAGGTGTTCAAGCTGCCGCCGTAACACCTCACCGCCCCCGATGGGGCGCCGTAGCGTCGCCTCTTCCTGCACGAAGGTGAGCAGGGGGCGGGGGACGCGCTCGAACACCGCCTTGCGGGCCATGCGAGCGGCCACATGACTATCGATCTCCTCCTCCGTGTAGGCGGGCCTGCGAATGGCATAGAGAGCCTGGGCGTATTCCGGGGTCTGGAGGAGTCCCTGGATGTGCAGAGCGGCGTAGGCGCCCATTTCCACCGACTCGTCTTCCAGCTTCTTGAGGTCTCGGACCTGCTTCGGGTACCGAGCCCTCTCCACGTCCTCCTTCATCGCGGACAACTTCCCTCCGGCGCCCAGCACTTCGTCGGCCGCCTCCAGGAACTCGGGCTGCGGGACCCGTACTGCCCGTTCCACGGCCGAGACCAGATCCTCGCTGTACCCGATCCGCGCCCCCAACTCGCCTTGCTTCAGCCCGGCGGACTCCCGCCACAGCTTGATCTGCCGCCCGACCGCCCTGAGTACGGCCTCGGCCTCCTCGTCCTTCATGTTCACCCTCCGTGTCGGGGTCGTCACGAAGGAGCGTAGAGGCGGCCGACCGTGCCGGTGACGTCAGCGGGAAAGCCGGCGGCCGACCGGATCCCGCCTGCCCGCGACCCGGCGAACAGCCCTGTTGATCAGCGCACTTGGCGGTATGGGCCGTACCGGAACGCGGTGGGCCACGACCCGGTGGCTCGCGACCCCAAAGACCAAAGAACCGGGGAAAGAACCGAACCCACCCCCGCCGCCCCCGCTGCTCACTCGCCGGAGTGAATATGCCGGGCGAAACTGGCGCGGCGGGGGAGCTGTCGGGCAGTGTCGGCGACGACCACCCCAGACATGCATCGGCCCCCGCCGGGACTGCCATCCCAGTGCGAGGGCCTGATCACCGAGGAAGGCAACAACTTCCCGATGACTGACAAGAAGCGTAACGCCCCCACGCGGCCCAGGACCCGGCTTTCCTCCGGTGTCACCCACGTGAATGAGCCCCATCTCGACAACTTCACCGTTGTCGGCAACGACTTGGCCCAGCACTCCGAGCTGTCCCTCGTGGCCATCGGCCTGGCGCTGCACATCCAGTCGCTGCCGGAGGGGGCGCCGATCGGCATCAAGGCGCTGGCGGCGAAGTTCCCCGAGGGCGAGATCCGGATCGCCGCGGCCCTGCGTGAGCTGGAGGAACACGGATACCTCTCACGCCCCAGGGAGCGTCTTCAATCGGGACAAGTGACGACCCGGACGATCTCGTACAACAAGCCGAGGCGCGCGCCGGCCGCGGCAGCACCCTCAGCCCCAGCCCCAGCCCCAGCCCCGGCTCTGGAACCGGCCCCGGCCGCTCCGGTGCCGGAGCCGGACCGTGCTCCTCGACCGGAGGTTCCCGCATCACTCCGAGGGGCCGCAGATCTGCTCGCCGGGTTACGCACCCATGACTCCCGGCTGCTCCTCACCGAACGGGACGTGTACCGGCTGGCCCCGGCCGTCACCGAATGGCTGGAACGGGGTGTGCCGCCCACCGCCGTGGTCCGCACCCTGACGACCGGCCTGCCCCAGGACCCGATCAAGCACCCGGCCGCCTTTCTGGCCCACCGTCTGTCCGCCCGGCTGCCCCCGCCGCTGCCCGCCCCGCCCCCGGGCCCCGCCCCGGCCCGCCCGCCGCTCGCCCCGCCACCCCTCCAGACCTGCGACGGCTGCGACCGCGCCTTCCGCGCTCCCCGACCCGGGCGATGCCGTGACTGCCGTACGGCCTCGGCGGCAGCATGAGCCTCGACGCCGGCCCGACGCCGAGCGGCACGTCCCCGTCATGCCGCCGATTCCACCGGTACCGTACGAGGACCGAGCCACTCGCATCGGAGGTCACCGTGAGCGCCCAGACCGACGGCCCGTACGGACCGCTGATCCCCATGCCCGAGCTGACGCCGGATGCCCTGCGGGCAGCGGTGGCGCGTATCGCTCCGAGTCGTGTCCCCGCTCTCACACAGCACCTCTTCGAGGCCACGACCAACGCCCAGCAGACGCAGAGCCTCGCGCCGTTGCGCGCCTTCGTGCACTCATGGGCCGTCTTCGTGGCCGTCGAGCGATACCCGGAACGGGCAGCCCGGCTGCGGGAACTGGAGAGGATCGTGGATTCGGGGGAGCAGGATCCCACCGCGGCCATCGTGGAGATCCGCGCGATCCGTGAGGCAGCCGAGGCGGAGGCCGGGTTGTGACCGACTGGGCTTGGGACTACAACCCGAGTGCTGAGTATGTCGCGGGAGGGCTGCCGCCGGGAGTGGTGGCGGAGGTGGAGCGCCTCGCGGCCGAACTGGCTTCCCTCGGCCACGACTGCGTCAAGGTGGGACGCCCGTTCGACCGGGAAGGCGGACTCCGCGAGTTCGACATCCTCGGCGGCCGCGGTTTCATCAGCTTTCTCGCCGTACCGCGCCATGAGTGCGTCTACGTCTGCAACGTCACCTGGTACAGCTGACCTCGACCTGTCCTCCGGTCTCAGTGTCCCGCCGCTTCCCCCGTCACCACCGGCCGGACCTTCGTCAGCATCAGGTCCAGGAACTGGTCCGGCTCCCGGAACGAGGCGAAGTGGGAGGCGCCGCGGATGAGGGCGAAGTCCTTCACCGGGGCGGTGACCTCCTCGTAGAAGCGGCGCGCCGGTTCCGGCGGGGTGAGGACGTCGCTGTCGCCCTGGAAGAGGAAGAAGGGGAGACGGAAGGCGGTGCCCTCGGCCCGCTCGTCGACGGTCGTCGCCTGCGGGCCCAACTGTTCGGAGAAGGTCATGCCCTTCAGGTACGTCCGCAGGTCGCGCAGGGTGTGCAGGGGGGAGAACCACAGGGAGCGGATGACGACCGTCTTCATGGTGTCGTAGGTCAGCGGGTCGGTCGTGGTCGCCGTCTTCGCGAACTGCGACCACTCCTGTGCCGTCCAGGCGGTCCGGTCCGAGCCCAGGGCCGCCGTCCTCGCCAGCTCCTTCTTCCGGCCGGCCGCCGCCAGCCGCGCCAGCAGGGCTTCGTAGACCGACGTGTCCCGGCCGCCGTCGACGATGTTCTGGTCGGTGCCGACGTACGCCGAGTACAGCTCGGGGTGGTTGCGGGCGAGGCGGAGGCCGGTGACCGTGCCGAAGCTGTTGGCGACCAGCAGCACCTCGGCGACACCGAGGCGGGCACGGACGTGGGCCGTCACCTCCAGGGCGTCCGCGTAGAGCCGGTCGAGGGTCATCTCACCCTGTCCCTCGGGGCCGCCCGCCGCGAAGGTCCGGCCGGCGCCGCGCATGTCCCAGCGGACGATCGTGAAGTGCCGCTCCCAGGCGCGGGTGCGCGGGGCGAAGACGAGGTTGGAGGCGCCGGGGCCGCCGTGGATCTCCAGGATCACCGGGTTCGCCAGGTCCTCGCCGCGGATCGAGATCCACTGGTCGATGCCGCCGATGCGGACGTACGAGGCGGTGTCGATGCCGTGCGGGGTGGTGATGCGCAGCTTCCGGGTGTGGGAGCGGCGCTTGAGGGCGCGGTAGATGAAGAGCATGGTGTTCCCCCTAAACTGTTTATGCCATCAGCAGTTGTGTTTACGGTATATACAGTTGTCGGGCGGAGTCAACGGGCTGCGCCGGAACGGACCGGGAGGGGCCGCATGGCCGGACGGAACAAGGAGCAGGACAAGGTCCGCGACCTGCGGGCGGGCCTCGCGCTGCTGTGGGGTGAACAGGAACAGCCCACCCGCGGCCCCAAGCCCAAGCTGACCCCGCGGCGCATCGCCGAGGCCGCCGCCGGGCTCGCCGACGCCGAGGGGCTGGACGCCGTGTCCATGAGCCGGGTCGCCGCCGGGTTCGGCGTCTCGGCCATGGCGCTGTACCGGTACGTCCCCGGCAAGACCGAACTCGTCGAGCTGATGGTGGAGTCCGTGCTGGCCGAGGGGCCGGACCTGTCCGGGGTGCCGGCCGGGGACTGGCGGGCCGCCGTGACGGAGTGGACGCGGCAGTGCGCCCGCGTCTACGCCGCCCACCCCTGGCTGCTCACCGCCACCGCGATGCGCCGGCAGCTCCTCGGCCCCTGCCAGCTGCGCTGGCTGGACGCGGCCCTCGCCGCCCTGGAGCCCACCGGACTCGGCGGCGCCCAGCGCCACCGCGTCTTCCTGCTGCTGATCGGTCTCGTCCGCAACCTCGCCCAGCAGCAGAGCGAACGCGAGGAGGAGCAGGAGCGGGAGTGGGACCGGCTCACCGGCGAGCTCCTCACCCGGCACGCCGCCCGCTTCCCCGCCCTCGCCAGGGCCGTCGCCGAGGGAGCCTTCGACCCGGACGGCATCGATCCGCTCCGGTTCGGGCTCGACCGGATCCTGGACGGCGTCGAAGCGCTGGTCGCCGCCGGCGCATGAGACGCGTCACCCCGGCGGGAACGATGCCCGAGACGTGGGTGAGAGCTGGGCGGGAATGACCCGTCGGGGCGGTTTTGCCCCACTGAACGGACCGTTCCCGGTCGATTACAGTGCTGGGCGTCGTACAGACGGACGCCGTGGGGAGGTCGGGTGAGTGGGACGTCCGGTGCCGTCTGGGGCCGCGCCGAACAGCAGGACTTCCGCAGCCGGGTGCGCGGCACGCTGCTCGGTGCCGCGGTGGGCGACGCGCTGGGCGGTCCCGCCGATCCCCTGTCCCTGGAGGAGATCCGGGACGCGTACGGCGGCGAGGGGCTGCTGGACCTGGCCTTCGGGCACGGCCGCCGCGGCACAGTCACCCACCACACCCAGCTCACCCTGTTCACCGTCGACGGGCTGATACGCGCGCAGGTGCGCCGCGACACCGGCGCCTGGCATCCGCCCACCGATCTGCACCGGGCCTATCTGCGCTGGGCGGCCACCCAGCGGGACTGGGGGCCCGACGAGCGCCGCAAGGACGACGGGTGGCTGGCCCGGCAGGAGTGGCTGTACGCCCGCCGGGATCCGAGCCGCGCCCTGCTCATCGGGTTCGGCGACGAGACCCTGGGCACGCTGGAGACCCCGAAGAACCCGGGGGAGCTGGGGCCGGAGGCGGTCGCCCGGTCGGCGCCCTTCGGGCTGCTCGTCGGCTGGGAGCCGCAGCTCGTCGTCCAGCTGGCCGTGGAGTGCGCGGCCCAGACCCACGGGCACCCCATCGCCTACCTGTCGGCCGGCGCGTACGCGGTGATCGTGCACGCGCTGGCCCGGGGCGACAGCCTGGACGGCGCCGTGCAGCGGGCCCTCGCCCTGCTCGCCGCCCGCCCCGGCCACCAGCCGGTCTCCGACGCCCTCCAGCACGCCCTCGGCGCCGTACGGCAGGGGATGCCCACGCCCGCCCGGGTGGAGGAGCTGGCCGGCGACGGCACGGCGGACGGCCTGCTGGCCGCGTCCGTGTACTGCGCGCTGGTCGGGGAGGACGTACGGCACGGACTGTGCCTGGCGGTGAACCAGAGCGGGCCGTCGGCGGCGGCGGGGGCGCTGACGGGCGGCCTCCTGGGCGCCCTGCACGGCGAGACGGCCCTGCCGCCGGCCTGGCTGGCCGAGCTGGAGGGCCGCCCCACGATCCTGGAACTCGCCGACGACTTCGCGATGGAGATGACCCAGGGCCCGGCCCTGCACGGCCCCGCGGGTTCGTCCCCGGGGTGGCTGGCGCGCTATCCGCGGGCGTGACGGAGCACGCTCGCCCGCAACCCGCCCCGGGGGCGCGGGGAACCGTGATCAGCCCCCACGCGCCCGCACTGCGGTCCCCGGCGGCACCCCCTACGGCGCTCCCGCCGCGTCGTCCCCGGCCCCCGCACTCGCCGGCACCGGCACGGCCGCCGCGGCGGCCCCGTCGCCGTCCGTGTTGACCTTCTCGATGATCGCCAGCCGTTCCGGGGTGTCCTCCGGCTTCAGGTAGCCGATCAGGATGTAGAGGACCAGCGAGACCGCGAGCGGCACCGAGACCTGGTACTGGAGCGGGACACCGCCGTCGACGCTCCAGTTGAGGGGGTAGTTGACCAGCCAGAAGGCCAGAAGGCCCGCCGCCCAGCTGGTGAGCGCCGCGGTGGGGCCGGAACGGCGGAACGTGCGCAGCAGGCCGAGCATCATCGGGATCGCGATGGGGCCCATCAGACCGGCCACCCACTTGATGACGACCGTGATGATGTCCTTGAAGGCGGGGGAGTTGACCTGGGTGGCGACCGCCATGGACAGGCCGAGGAAGACGACCGTCGTGACCCGGGCCGCGATGAGACCCGCACGCTCGCCCCACCCCCGTGCCCGGGAGGAGAGCACGGGCGCCACGTCCCGGGTGAACACCGCCGCGATCGCGTTCGCGTCGGAGGAGCACATGGCCATGGTGTGGGAGAAGAATCCGACGATGACCAGACCCAGCAGGCCGTGCGGCAGCAGCTGTTCGGTCATCAGGGCGTAGGAGTCGGAGCCGTCCGGCTTCTGCGCCTGGACCAGCAGCGGGGACATCCACATCGGGAAGAACAGGACCACCGGCCAGACCAGCCAGAGGATCGCCGACAGCCGGGCCGAGCGCTCGGCCTCGTGGGCGCTGCCCGTGGCCATGTAGCGCTGGGCCTGGTTCAGCATGCCGCCGTTGTACTCGAAGAGCTTGATGAACAGGAACGCCAGCAGGAACACCGTGCCGTACGGGCCGACCAGCGGTTTGCCGTGGCCGTGCAGCGCGGGCTCGTCCCAGGCGCCGAGGAACCCGATGTCCTTGTCGTTCAGCTTCATCACGACCGCGACGAACATGGAGATTCCGGCCAGCAACTGGATGACGAACTGGCCGAGTTCGGTCAGCGCGTCCGCCCACAGGCCGCCGATCGTGCAGTAGACCGCGGTGATCGCGCCGGTGATGAGGATGCCCTGGTTCAGGGACACACCCGTGAACACCGACAGCAGGGTCGCGATCGCCGCCCACTTGGCGCCCACGTCCACGATCTTCAGCAGCATGCCGGACCAGGCGAGCGCCTGCTGGGTGCGCAGGTTGTAGCGGTTCTTCAGGTACTCCAGGGGGGAGGCCACATGGAGCCGGGAGCGCAGCCGGTTGATGCGCGGCGCGAACAGCTTCGAGCCGATGGCGATGCCGAGCGCGATGGGGAAGGACCAGGTGATGAAGGAGGTGACGCCGTAGGTGTAGGCGATGCCCGCGTACCCGGTGAACATCACGGCGCTGTAGCCCGACATGTGGTGCGAGATGCCGGAGAGCCACCAGGGCATCTTGCCGCCGGCCGTGAAGAAGTCGGAGACATTGTCCACGCGCTTGTGCGACCAGACGCCGATCGCGACCATCACACCGAAGTAGCCGATGAGCACGGCCCAGTCGAGACCGTTCATGTGTCCCCTTCCAGGGTTCGCAGCCAAGGTCAGGCATGTGAACTCTGGTTTCGAACATGGACGCGCGGCAAGGAAGCGTTCGGTCAAGAGACCGTAAAATTGTTCGGCTTGATGACTTGTGTTCACCAATATGAACGCCTGGGTTGTGCTCGGATCACCTCAGTGCATCAGCTCCCCCGCGTTGACCAGCAGCGACTGCCCCGTGATGGACCGCGCCCGGTCCGAGGCGAGGAACACCGCCGCGTCGGCCACGTCCCCGTCGGTGGCCAGTTCCGGCAGCGCCATCCGCCCGGCCAGCCGGGACAGCACCTCCTCCTCCGGCACCCCCTCCGTCTGCGCGGTGAACCGGACGTACGCCTGCACCGGCGGTCCCCACATCCAGCCCGGCAGCACGGTGTTGACCCGGATCCGGTACACCCCCAGCTCCCGCGCCAGCGAGTACATCGCGCTGGTCAGCGCCCCCTTCGAGGCGGCGTACGCGGCCTGCCTCACCTGCGAGGGCGCGGCCACGGCCGACTGCGTGCCGATGAACACCACCGAACCGCCCCCGCCCGCCTTCAGTGCCGGCAGACACGCCCGGGTCATCCGCAGCGTCCCCAGCAGATTCACGTCCACGACCGACTGCCAGGTCGCGAAGTCGGCGTCCTCCAGCCCGCCGAAGTACGAGTCCCAGGCCGCCACGTGGACCACCGCGTCGATCCCGCCGAACCGCTCCCGCGCCAGCGCCGCCAGCGCCTCGCACTGCCCCTCGTCGGTGATGTCGGTCGCCCGGTACGCCGTGCGCCCGCCGTCCGGATCGATCCCGGCCGCACTCTTGGCGAGGTTCGCCTCGGTGCGCGCCCCCAGCACCGCGTTCCCGCCGTCCCGTACGACGGCCGCCGCGACCTGGTGGCCGAGCCCGGCCCCGACCCCCGACACGACGACGGTCCTGCCCGCGAGCAGTGACATGGGCTGCCTCCCGGCTCTGGCGCTTTGTCTGACGGGGCGTCAGAGTATGGCCGTCGGCAGGAGGACGGAAGGGGACGGAGGGGGAAGCGCATGAGCGAGGACACCCGCAGCGAGCAGTACGCCGAGCTGGCCGCCGTAGGACCGTACGGCGTCCGCCCCGGCCACGCCCTGATCACCATGGTCGAACCGCACCCCGGCCACGAGTACGCCTACAACCGCTGGTACGAGGACGACCACTACTACGCCGGCGCGATGGCCATGCCCTGGATGTACGCGGGCCGCCGCTGGGTCGCGACCCGGGAGCTCCAGCTCCTGCGCTACCCGGAGAAGTCGGCGATCGCCCGGCCGGTCACCGCCGGCTGCTACCTCTCCACCTACTGGATCACCGCCGGCCGCTACGACGACCACATGAAGTGGACCGTCGCCATCAACAAGCGCCTCAACCGGGACGCCCGCGTCCACCACGCCCGCACCCATGTCTTCACGGCCTTCCAGGACCACGAGACGACGGTGTACCGGGACGGCGCGGCCGGACCGCGGGACGTCCACGCCCTCGACCATCCCTACGCGGGACTGGTACTGGAGGTGATCGACGCCGAGTCGCCGGAGCGGCGGGCCGGACTGCTGGAGTGGCTGCGCGCCCGGCACCTGCCGCGCCGCCTCACCGGCTCCCCCTCCGCCCTGGTCACCGTGTTCCGTCCGACACCGCTGCCGGGCGACCGGATGACCTACGTCAAGCAGGTGGAGGGCGTCGACACCCGGCTGACACTGCTGTGGTTCCTGGAACGGGACCCGCGGGAGGCTTGGGAGGAGCACTTCCGCGGGCTGGACGAGCAGGTCGCCGAGTCCGGGCTGGGCAGGGTGGAACTGGTGGCGCCGTTCCTCCCCACGGTCCCGGGCACGGACAGGTACGTGTCGGAACTACGCGGCTGACCGGGCCGGGCGGACGGGCCGGCTCACTTCAGCTCGTCGGGGCACGGCGTGCCGCGCGGCAGCTCGTAGGGCGAGGCCAGCCGGTACGTCCCGGCCCGCGGCGCCAGCAGCATGGTCCACTTGTCGCCGTTCGCGTCCTCCGACGTCTCCCTCAGGCACCCGTTGACGTTCCGGTACGTCTTCGGCGTGCCGGAGGACGCCTGGGGCGGCTTCACCTTCTTGCCGTGCTCGTCGACGACGCTCAGCCACGGCGAGTACGGGATCCGCACCAGGACCCGCCCGGCCTTGCGCACCCGCAGCGTCATCTCGACCTGGTCGGCGCGGTCCACCACCGCGTTCGGCTCGGCGAGCGGCGCCGGATCGGTCACCTTGAACAGCTGCCAGTTGGCGTCGCCCCAGATCTGCTGGAGATACGGCATCCCGCGCCGCAGCAGCTGCCGCTCCCGCACGCCGCCGTCCCCGTCCGGGTTGTCCTTCGGCAGCACCACGAAGTGCACGGCCCACCGCTGGAGCCACTCGTGGTAGTTCGCCGAGTTCAGCGTGTCGTCGTAGAAGAGCGGGTTGCGCTCCATGTCGGCCTGCCGGTTCCAGCCGCGGGCCAGGTTGACGTACGGCGCGAGCGCGGAGGCCTCGCGGTGGGAGCGGGCCGGGACCACCTCGACGCGGCCCTTCTGGGCGCCTTCCTTCTGGAGCTCGTGCACGAGCGGGGCGATCTCCCGCGCCCAGGAGGCTTCCGGGGTGGTGTGGATGATGTCGTCCACCGACTTGTAGCCGATCCAGCCGACGAAGCCGAGGAAGGCCAGCACGGTCAGATACCACTTGCGGGACTTCGGCACGGTGTACGGCAGGGCCGCGATCAGGGTCGCGCCCGCGAACAGCATCGGCAGGCGCGAGATGTTGGATCCGATCTGCGAGCTGATCAGCCACACCAGGACGACGGCGACGCTGTAGACGGCGGCCGTCAGCCGTACGGTGATCCACTCCTTGGGCACCAGGAACAGGCACAGCAGGCCGTACAGCAGAGGCATGATCACCGATCCGAAGATCATCGGCTGGGTGCCCGAGAACGGGAACAGCCAGGCCGAGACGGCGACCACCACCGTGGGGGCGATCCCCAGCGCCCAGGCGCCCGGCCGCCGCTTCTGCAGGAACAGCGCGACCGCGACCAGGCCCACGAACAGCCCGGCGACCGGCGAGGCCATCGTGGCGAGCGCGGCCAGCGGGGCGGCGACCAGCGCCTTCGCCCAGCGTTTGTACCGCCACCGGTGCGGCCAGCAGAACACCGCCGCGACCGAACCGAGCGCGAACATCGTGCCGAGCCCGAAGGTGACCCGGCCGGAGATCGCGTTGCACAGAAACGCGAAAATCCCGGCGAGCGAGGCCCACAGGGGGTTCTTCACGGCCCGGCTGCGGATCAGCACCATGGTCAGCAGGCCCGCCGACAGCGTGCCGGCGATCATCATCGTCGTGCGGACGCCGAGGACCGACATCAGATACGGCGACACCACGCTGTACGACACCGGGTGCATGCCCCCGTACCAGGCGAGGTTGTACGCCGAGTCCGGGTGCCGGCCGACGAACTCCGCCCAGGCGTCCTGGGCCGCGAGATCGCCGCCGCTGTTCGCGAAGGTGAAGACCCAGATGATGTGCAGTACGCCGGAGAGCGCGGTCATGGACAGTGCGGGATGCCGGAGCAACCGCTGCCGGAGAGCCTCGACGGGGGCCGGCCGGCGGGTGGCCGGTCCGCCGGTCCTGTCCGCGCCGTCACCACTCTGCGTGCCGGCCGTGTCACCGGCCGGTCTGTTCTCCGCGCTACCCGCCGACGCGTCGGCGTTCGCCGCGGTCGTCGCGCCGGTCGCCCGGCCCGCCGCGGTGTCCCTTGCGGACAGGCGTATTCGCGGGCCGGATCCCGGGCCCGGATCTGCGTCGTCGGCGCGTGTCGGCTCCGCTGTGGCCACCTGAAGGCACTCCCCGTGTCCCGTCTTCTGTTCTCGGCCGTTTCCCTCGGTGTTCCCGGCCGCTTTCCGTCCAGTTCGCGGCCCTGTCCCGTGACCGGCGACCTGCCCCGATTCGTGACGCTAGCACGCACCCCGCCGCGGGGCCCCCGGGTGGGGGGCTCCGCGACGGGGTGCGGGCGGGCCCTTCGGACGCGGCGGTCAGCCCAGACGCGTCAGCTTGGCGGCGAAGCCGGGCTCCGTCAGATCCTTCTCCAGGGCCACCGGAACCTTCACCGCACCGGCCGTACCGTCACCCACGGTGAGCGAGCCGACCACGGTACCCGCCTTCGCGGTGTGCGGCACGGTCCCGGAGGTGAAGGACAGCGTCACCTTGAGACCGGCCCAGCCGGCGGTGGTGACGTCCTTGGTGACCACGATCGGGGTGTGGCCGCCGAGCTGGTCGTCCACATAGCCGACCACGTCGCCCTTCTTCAGGACCTTCGCCGAGGTCAGCGCGTCCTGAGCGGCGAGCAGCGCGGTCTTGCTGACCCTGTTGACCGTCTTGAGGATCTCCGGCTGGTGCTGGCCGAGGATCGCGCCGACCAGGGTGACCGTGTGCCCGTCGACCTTCTTGCGGGAGGCGAAGAGCAGGTTGCCGCCGGCCTTGGTGGTGCTGCCGGTCTTGATGCCGATCGCGCCGATCAGGTACGGCAGCTCGTTGTAGTTGGGCCAGAACTTCCCGGACGGGTCGGTCCAGCTGGCCGCGCTGCTGATCGAGACCAGGGCCGGCACCTTGACGAACGCGCGGCCGAGCTTCACCTGGTCCTCGGCGGTGGAGACGGTGGTCTCCTTCAGCCCCGAGGGGTCGGTGTACGTCGTGCGGGTCATGCCCAGTTCCTTGGCGGTGGCGTTCATCTTCTTGACGAACTCCGCCTCCGAACCCGAGTCCCAGCGCGCGAGGAGCCGCGCGATGTTGTTGGCGGAGGGGATCAGGACGGCCGACAGGGCCTCCTTCTCCGTGAGGTGGCTACCGGCCTTGACGGTGTTGAGCGTGGACTCGCCGACCTTGTTGTAACCACCCTCCTTCTCCGCCGTCGCGTCGACCTCGATCTTCGGGCCGTCCTGCCCCGGCTTCAGCGGGTGCTCACGGAGGATGATGTACGCGGTCATGGTCTTGGCGACCGAGCCGATGGCCACGGGGTTCTGCTTGCCGAAGCTGCCCATCGTGCCGACGCCGTCGGCGTCGATCCAGCCCTGGCCCTCGCCGGGCCACGGCAGGCTCGTCCTGCCGCCCTCGAAGGTGTAGCCGTCCTTCGCGGTGAGCGCGAGAGCGGTGGACGGCAGCGGGCGCATCGCCTGCACGACCGCGAAGACGACCGCCAGGAGCAGGACCAGGGGGGTCCAGATCTTGACCCGGCGCACGAGCGTGCGGACCGGGGTCTCCGGGGGCGGGGGCGTGTTCGTCAGCTCCGCCAGCAGGTCCAGCGGGGGCTTGGGCGGGAGCGGCTGCTGGGTGGTGCGCTCCGGGCCGACCTGGGGGACGGGGGTGGTGGCGTCGGGGGTGGGGGCGGGGGCCGGTGCCTTCGCCTTGCCGGCCGGGCGCATGTCGTCCTTCAGCGCGATGAACTTGCTGGTGCGCTCGGACTCGGACTCGGCTCCGGACTCGGCTCCGGCTCCGGACTTGGCTCCGGACTTGGCTCCGGGCTTGGCTCCGGGCTTGGCTCCGGACTTGGACCCGGACCCGGATTCGGACTCGGGCCCGGACTTGGGGGCCTTGAGGTTGCCGCCGAGCTTGAGCATGGTCGTCGGCTGGTCCACGGCGGGCTTCTTGGGCTGTACGGCCTTGAAGACGGTGGTCGGCTGGTCGACACCCGCCTCGGCTCCGCCCTCGGCGTCCGTCATCCCACCCGCACCACCCGTGCGGCTCTCGTCGTCGTCCGCGGGTGGCCCCTGCGGGGCGTCCCCGCCGTCGGCGGCCTCCGGTCCGTCCCCGGCCCCTTCCCCCTCGGCTACGCCATCACCCGACGCGCCCTCAGCACGGACCACGGCACCGCCTTCGGCGTCCGCGTCGGCCGTGCCCTTCACGCCGGTACCGGTCTTGGCGTCCGCGACCGCCTCGCCGCCCGTGGCGGGCTTGGCGGGCTCGCCCTTCACGCCGGTGCGGGTCTTGGAGTCGGCCTTGCCCTTCGGACCGCTGCCGGCCTTGTCGTCGGCGTCGGCCTTGCCCTTCGGACCGGTGCCGGCCTTGTCGTCGGCGTCGCCCTCGGCGTTCGCGTCGGCCTTGCCGTCCGCGTCCGCCTCCGCGTCGGTGGCGGCCTTGTCCTTGGCGTCGGTCTTGGCGTCCGCGACCGCCTCGGCGCCCGTGGTGGACTTGGCGGCCGTGCCCTTCGCGTCGGTGCCGGTCTTGGCGTCGGCCTTGTCCTCGGCGTCGGCGTCGGCCTTGCCGTCGGCGTCCATGGCCGCCTTGCCGTCGGCGTCGGCCTTGCCCTTCGAACCGGTGCCGGACTTGTCGTCGGCGTCGCCCTCGGCGTCCGCCTTGCCGTCGGCGTCCGCGTCGGTCTTGCTGTCCGCGGTCGCGTTCGTCTTGGTGTTCGCGCTTTTCTTCGCGTCCGCGTCGGTCTTGGCGTTCGCCTTGCCCTTCGGGGCCGTCTCGGGCTCGGGGGCCGTGGTCGTGGCGGGGGCCGAAGTCTCGGTCGGCTCGGTGTCGTCCGTGTCCGTCGGCTTGTCGGCCGAGGGCGGCTCGGTCCGCGGGCCTGCCTCGGCCGCGGTCTTCGCGGTGGAGGAAGTCGCGGCCTGCGGCTCCGCGTCGGACGAGGCCCCGGTCCGCGGGGTGGACGCCGTCCCGGCCCTGGTGCCGGTCTTGGTGCCGGACGCCTTCTCAGGCTTCGCTTCGGTCTCGGAGTTGGCCTTCGTCTCCGGGGCCTCTTCCGGCCCGGGCTTCTCGGACGGCTTTGCAGTCGCGTCGGTTCGAGGCTCGCGAACCCACGCCGACACCGCCGCGCGCAGGGCGGTGTCCTCGTCGGCCTCGGCGGAACCCTCCGCGCCGGCCGCCTTCTTCGGCTCGGCCGGGGTCTCGGGTCGTACCGTCAGGATCTTCGTCGCCGTGTCCGTGCCGTCCGAGGAATCCTTTTCGCGGGCCACGGCGAGACGCGGATCGCGCGCCTCGGGAACCGAACCCGCGCTCCCCGACGTCGGTTCCGCCGACGACTCGCGCTGCTTCGACCTGTCGGGGGACTCGCCCGCCACCGATGCCTCCTCCATGCGTCGCACGCCACGTGTGCGCCCTGTCCGAACCATGTACCAGTGTCCTGTGTGAGGGCTTGGCCCCTGTGGTAGACGAGAACGACATACCTACCGGTTCCCTCACGAACCGGTCACGCGCCCTCGACAGACCAATGTGAGAGGGGTCACCCTGTCATTCATCCACGCGGGGAGGCATGGATGGGCAGGAGCCGCAGAACGATTCCGGAGGAGCTTCTGTTGCTGGCATTGGACCCGGCCACGGGTACCACTGCACAGCCGCAGTCGCTCGACCTCGGTCTGGCCGGAGCACAGCTAGTGGAGCTGGCGCTGGCCGGACGGATAGCCCCAGACGGGGATCGTATCGCCGTGGTGGTGCCACGGCCGACAGGAGATCCGACTCTGGACTGTGCGTTGGAGTTGCTGCGCAGGCGCGGCGCTCCCGTGCGTGCCGTCCATTGGATCGGCGGGCCCCGGCTGGGGCTCAGGCAGACGTATCTCTCGCATCTGGAGCGGTGCGGCATGGTCGCCGCCGTGGCCGGCCAGATGTGCGGGGTGCTGCCGACGACGCGTTACCAGGCGACGGACACCGCCATCAGCCGGGAGATCCGATCCCGGCTGGACTCCGCGATCCGCACCGGCGTACCGCCGGACCCGCGGACCGCGGCGCTCGCCGCCCTGGCGCACGCCGTCGGGCTCGGCAAGCACCTGTATCCGGGGAACGAGGGACGGTCGTCCCGCTCCCGGCTGCGGGATCTGATCCGGCACGACCCCATGGGCGGGCTCGTCGCCCACGCCGTCATGGACGTGCAGAACGGTGCGGCCGCCCAGCCGCGCCGCGGCCCGGCCTCGGCCGGCCGGCCGACCGCGTCGGCCGCCAGGTCGGCGGAGCCCGCGCGCGGGGTTCCGATGCAGCCGCATCACGGATCCATGGCGCGCGCCGTGGCCCACTGAGCCGTAACCCCGGTCCCCACAGACCCGGTTCGGGAGCCGCTGGTCGAGCGGGGCGGCGAGACCCTGTGTCTCGCCGCCCCGCTCGACCGCGTCCGGGAGTTCGAGGGGCGCCGCATATCCTCCGTTCTCCAGCGGTAGAAAGCACCTTGGTGGCAGTCTGCTCAACAGCAGATACGCAAAGTGCCAAGTAACAGGCAGTCAGCCGGAGGTGCGCGTCCCGTGGCGTCCAATGTCAATCCCACCGTCAGGCGGCGCCGGCTGGGCCAGGAGCTGCGCAGGCTGCGCGAGCTCAAGGGCATGACGGCCGAAGAGGTGGCGGAGCGGCTGCTCGTGTCGCAGTCGAAGATCAGCCGGCTGGAGAACGGCCGCAGGAGCATCAGCCAGCGCGATGTGCGCGATCTGTGCGGGGTCTACGAGGTCGAGGACCAGCGGATCGTCGATTCGCTGATGGAGATGGCCCGGGACTCGCGGCAGCAGGGCTGGTGGCACACTTTCGGCGACATCCCGTACAGCGTCTACATCGGGCTGGAGACGGACGCCGAGTCGCTGCGGGTGTACGAACCCCAGTTGGTGACCGGCCTCCTGCAGACCCGCGCCTACGCCGAGGCCCTGGTGCAGGGCGCGTTGCCGGAGACGTCGACCGCGGAGATCGAGAAGCGTGTCCAGGTCCGGATGCGCCGACAGGAACGTATCACCGCCGCGCACAACCCCCTCCGGCTGTGGGTGGTGCTGGACGAGGCCGCGCTCAAGCGGGTCGTGGGCAGCAGGCTGGTGATGCGGGAACAGCTGGAGCAGCTCATCGAGATGTCCCAGCTGCCGCACGTCACCGTGCAGGTGCTGCCCTTCGAGGTGGGCGCCCACCCGGGGCTCAACGGCCAGTACGCGATCCTGGAGTTCGCCGACGCGGCCGACTCCAGCGTGGTGTATCTGGAGGGCGTGACCAGCGACCTGTACCTGGAGAAGGCGCAGGACGTGCAGAAGTACGCCGTGATGTACGAGCATCTGCGGGCACAGTCCCTCAATGTGGAGGCATCCCGGCAATTCATCGCGGACGTGGCGAAAGGGTACGCCGACTGAGGTGGGGTCACAGAGGGCGCCGGATCGTACACTGTCGGTCCGCTTCAGTGGAAGGCCCACCTGGAATATGCCATCCGGTCGAGTGAACGGATCCTCCACCAGGACCAGTTGCCCGGTAGCGTCGATCA
Source organism: Streptomyces sp. NPDC038200 (assembly GCF_055600785.1). Classification (NCBI taxonomy): domain Bacteria; kingdom Bacillati; phylum Actinomycetota; class Actinomycetes; order Kitasatosporales; family Streptomycetaceae; genus Streptomyces; species Streptomyces sp. NPDC038200. The sequence continues at coordinate 880,432 of NZ_JBVJYH010000001.1, read as the reverse complement.
CGCCAATCAGACGACACGGTTGGCGTGAACCGCACTACTGCAACTCGCAACAGGAGTGGACATGGCACTGATTCAGGGCGCTTCGGAGACGTGGATGAAGTCTTCCTATTCCGCGGGCAACGGCGCCTGCGTCGAGGTCAAGTCGCCCACCGCCGCCGAACTCGCCGTCCGTGACTCCAAGGTCTCCGAGGGCCCGATCCTGGCCTTCCCCGCCGACGCGTGGAACGCCTTCGTGACCTCGGTCAAGGCGTGAGGGGTACTCCCTGACCCTGGCCGTAACAACTGCACAGGCACCACCGGCAGAGCCCTCTCGACCAGTCGCCGTCCTTGCCGAGAGGGTTCTCCCCTTTCCGGGCTTCCTTCACCGCACCGGGAAGGCCACGTCACACACCGGGTCCTCGGCCCCCGCCGCCGCCCAGTCCGCGAAGTAGATCTCGCGGCAGGGCCCCGCGGCCTCCAGCCCCTCCCGGGCCAGCCACTGCTCCACCGCCTCGAACGCGGCCAGGATCTGCGGATGCGCCACCTGAGCCTTGGTGATCCGGGTGGAGGCCAGCCGGACCGCCGGCTCCACCCGTACCGTCGTCTCCCAGGCCCGCCCGCGCCGCTGCGCCCAGGCCCGCGCCGCCGCTTCGTCGGCGACCGGTACGCACGACTCGGCGGGACCGTCGCTCTCCATCGACACCTCGGAGTGGTAGACGACGAACGGCGCCCCCGTGACGCCCCCGCACTCCCGCGCGGCGGCCTCCAGCCGCCCCAGCGACGCGCCGATCCAGGTCGGCAGTTCGTCCGCCAGTGTGTGCCGCGACTCGGTGATCACCACCTGCGCCGGCACGTCCACGGTCTCGACCACGAACTTCTCGTACATCTCGAGGTTCCTCCCCGACAGTCGTCCACGGAGGTACTCGGCGAGAGTCCGCTGCCCGGCCACCCGGGCCTCCACGTCCGCCCAGTAGGCGGCGAGCAGATCGGCGGCCTCGGCGCCCTCGGCCCCGATCACCTCGGCGATCCGGGCGAGCGGCATGTCCAGCTGGCGCAGCATGGCCACCAGACGGGCCTGCCCGGCCTGGCCGGCGCGGTAGTAGCGGTAGCCGCTCACCTCGTCGACATGGGCCGGGGTCAGCAGGCCGAGCCGGTCGTACAACCGCAGGGCCTTGGCCGACAGCCGGGCCCGCGCGGCGAACGCCCCGATGCCGATCAGTTCCTCGTCCACGGCACCGGCTCCCTCCGCCTCGCGGCTCCCTCGTTCCTCCGTCACCGGACGGTTCCGTCCCGCCCGGCGAGGAGGACGCTGCTCCTTGTCCCAAGGGCAAGGTCAAGCCGGGTTCAGCCGAGCTGGGCCTCGATCGCGGTGACGACCTCGGCGGACTCCGGCTCGGTCTGCGGCGAGAACCGCGCGACGACCCGGCCGTCCCGGCCGATCAGGAACTTCTCGAAGTTCCAGCGGATGTCGCCGCTGTGCCCCTCGGCGTCGGCGAAGCCGACCAGCCGCTCGTACAGCGGGTGCCGGCCGTCCCCGTTGACCTCGACCTTCTCCGTCAGCGGGAAGGTCACGCCGTACGTCGCCGAGCAGAACTCGGCGATCTCCTCGGCGCTGCCGGGCTCCTGCCCGAGGAACTGGTTGCAGGGCACGCCCAGCACGGTGAAGCCCTGCTCGGCGTAGCGCTCCTGGAGCTTCTCCAGCCCCGAGTACTGCGGGGTCAGACCGCACTTGGAGGCCACGTTCACGATGAGCACGGCCTTGCCCGCGAACTGCGGCAGCCGTGCGGAGCCGCCCTGGAGGGCCCCGATCTCGGTGTCCAGCGGAGAGCCGTTGTGGTCGGTAGTCGTCATGGGCGGATGCTAGCCCCGCCGGGTGACGTCCCCGTGCCCGGCCTCCACCGGCGGGCTCCCGTGCCCGGCCTCCACCAGCACGTCCCCGACCGCGGTCCGCGCGTACAGCACCGACCGCCCCGCCCGGCGCCGCGCCACCAGCCCCGCCTCCCGCAGCACCTTCAGGTGTCGGCCCACCGAGCCCAGTCCCTGCCCGGTCACGGCGGTCAGCTGGCTCGTGCTCAGGGGGGAGCCCAGGAGCACCAGCACCTCCGCCCGGGCGGTCCCGAGGAGCGCGCCGAGGCCCGCGGGCACCGCGCGGTCGCCGTCCCCGGCCAGCGCACCGGCGCAGGGGTAGACCACGGCGTACCGCTCCCGTTCCTCCCAGGCCACCCAGCCGTGCCGCTGCGGGGTGACCGGCACGAACAGCAGCTCGGCGCCCGAGATCTCGCGGGGCGGATACTCGTGCAGGTTGACCTGGAACCGGTTGTCCCCGAGCCAGCGCGTCCCGCCCGGCCGCAGCGAGTCCAGCACGCTCGCCCAGCCGCCCTGGCTCACCCGCGCGGTCCGCGCCGTCACATCCGCCTCCAGCACCCGCCGGCGCCGCCCCCAGTCCGGCCGTACGGCCTCCTCCCACACCCACGCCAGCAGCACGGCGGCCCGCTCGGGCAGATCGTCCCGGTCCAGCGCGGCGGGCAGCGGACCGGCGAGGGAGGTGCGCAGGTGGGCACGGGCGGCGGCGGGGGAGGCCTGCCGGACGCGGGCGACCTCCCTGGCGAACGGCTCCCCGGCGCGGGGCGTGGGGGTCAGGAAGTCGGCGATCCAGTTCCGGCCGAGCCCCGCGCGCACCAGCCGGGCCGTCACCGGGTCGGCGGCCAGCCGCGCCCGGTAGCCGGGCAGCTGGGCGCGCAGCCACGCCTGCTCGCCGGGATGGGCGCCCGCACCCGCGTGCAGCAGCTTCAGGCAGGCGAACGTCTCGGCGAGCGGGGAGATGACGAACCGGCTGCGGGCGAGGGTGTCCGCGTTGAGCTGCCACCACCCCACGAGCGCCTCCCCGTACGACCTTTCGCGCGCCGGCGAAACAATAACCGGTGTTCCGCGGCCCGCCCGAGACTCCGGACATGTCCCGCTACCGATCCCTCTTCCGCACCCCGGAGTTCACCCCGCTGTTCCTCGGCACCGCCGCCCACAACGCCGCCGGCACCCTCGGCGGACTGGCCCTGGGCACGCTCGTGTACCGGGCGACCGGCTCCCCGCTGCTGTCGGCGGTGAGCATGTTCGGCCCCTCGCTCGCCCAGGTGCTCGGCGCGACCTTCCTGCTCTCCGGCGCCGACCGGCTGCCCCCGCGTACCGCCCTGTCCGCCATCGCGCTGGTCTTCGCGGCCGGTACGGCGGTCCAGGCGCTGCCCGGCCTGCCGACCGGCGCGCTGGTCACCGTCGTCCTGCTGCTGGGTCTGGTCGCCGCTCTCGGCGGCGGGGTCCGCTGGGGGCTGGTGAACGAGATCCTCGGCAAGGACGGCTATCTGCCCGGCCGTTCACTGTTCAACATGACGAGCGGTCTGGTGCAGATCACCGGGTTCGCCACCGGCGGTGCCCTGCTGACCGCGCTCTCCCCGCGGGCCTGTCTGCTCCTCGCCTCGGCCCTGTACCTGACGGCCGCGCTCACCCTGCGCCTCGGCCTGACCGCCCGTCCGCCCCGGACCGCGGGCCGCCCCTCGCCGTCGGAGACCTGGCGCACCAACGCCCTGCTGTGGTCCTCCCGCCCGCGCCGGCTCACCTATCTGGGCCTGTGGGTGCCCAACGGCCTGGTCGTCGGCTGCGAGTCGCTGTACGTGCCGTACGCCCCCGACGCGGCCGGCCTGCTGTTCGCCTGCGGGGCGCTCGGCATGTTCGCCGGGGACGTGACGGTCGGCCGGCTGCTGCCCGCCGGCGTACGCCCCCACCTGGCCACCCCGCTGCTCGTGCTGCTGGCCGCGCCGTACCTGCTCTTCTGGGCGCACCCGCCGCTGCCCGTGGCGGCGGTGTGCGCGACGCTGGCCTCCGTGGGCTTCGGCGCGAGCCTGGTCCAGCAGGAACGGCTGATGGCCCTGACCCCGGACGAGCTGGCCGGTCACGCCCTGGGGCTGCACTCGGCGGGCATGCTCGCCCTCCAGGGGGTGAGCGCGACGCTCGCCGGGACGGCCGCCCAGCTCACCTCGCCGTCCCGGGCGATGACGGCGCTGGCGGCGGTCTCCCTGGCCGTGACCGGCGCGCTGGCTATGGCCGCTCGGCGTTCGCCTGCGGCCGTTGCGCCGGCACCGGCGTCTCGCTGAGGCCGGAGACCCCGTCGCGGCCGGTCTCACCACCGTGCCCCGCCTCGACGGCGTGACCGGCCTCGACGGCGGGGCCGGTCTCCACGGCGGGGCCGGCCTGTTCGCCGGGGCCCGTCGTCCCGTCGCGGCCGGCCTTCGTGCCGAGGTCCGCGTCGATCTTCCGCACGGCCCGGTCGAAGTACCGCAGCAGCTCCACCGGGAACGGCATCACGAGCGTGGAGTTCTTCTCGGCCGCCACCTCGACGACGGTCTGCAGCAGCCGCAGCTGCATCGCCTCGGGCGTGTCCGACATGATCCGGGAGGCGTTGGCGAGCTGCTGCGCGGCCTGGAACTCACCGTCCGCGGTGATGACCCGGGCCCGCCGCTCCCGCTCCGCCTCGGCCTGCCGCGACATGGACCGCTTCAGCGACTCCGGGAGCTGTACGTCCTTGATCTCCACCCGGTCGATGTGGATGCCCCACCCGGCGGCCGGACTGTCGATCATCAGGGCGAGCCCCTCGTGCAGCCGCTCCCGGTCGCTCAGCAGGTCGTCCAGGTCGCTCTTGCCGATGATGGACCGCAGGGAGGACTGGGCGACCTGGCCGACGGCGAAGGTGTAGTCCTGGACCTCGATGGCCGCGCGCACCGGGTCGGTGACCCGGAAGTAGACGACGGCGTCGACCTTCACCGACACGTTGTCCCGGGTGATGCCCTCCTGCGTGGGCACCGGCATGGTCACGACCTGCACGTTCACCTTGCGCATCCGGTCGGCGAACGGGATCAGGAAGGTGATGCCCGGCTGCCGGTGACCGGGCAGCGCCTTCCCCCACCGGAACACGACCCCGCGCTCCACCTGGTTGACGACCCGCATCCCGCTCTTCAGTACGAGCAGCAGGAGAACGGCGACAACCACCACTCCCGCGACGGTGCCTTCCATGGCACTCCCCTCAACGACGCGATCCGGACAACGGGGAGGACACCGCGGGAAGCCCCGGCGGATGCGGCGGACGCATCAGGGAAACGTAAAGAAACGACGGCCGGTGCGGTCGGGCAAGCGCACTGCCGTCCTCCCCTGGCGGACGTATCGTCCGTAAGGGGCAGGTCCGGTGTCGCGCTGCCGGAGCCGCCCCGCCGCCGGTGCCGCCGGTGCCGCCCCGTTTCGGCGGGGCGCGGATCGGCGCCGTGGCGGGTATCCGTACAGGTAGGGCGCCCGCCGCTTCGGGCGGGCGGGGAGACCACCGGCCGGCGTCTGCACGGAAGGGTGAAGCGTGTCCCACACGGCCACCGACGCTCGCTGTCCGGACTTCGGCCCGGACGTGCTGGACCCTGTCCTGGACCGGTGCACGCGGGAGACCGACGCCTACGCCAGCGCCCTCTACGTGCTGTCCCCGGACGGACAGGTCCTCCAGCTCGCGGTGCTGAGCGGAATCTCCCGGCGGATCGCCTTGCCCTGGGCGCGGGTGCCGCTGCCGGCCGCGACCCCGGTGAGCGACGCCGTGCGGCAGCGCCGCCTGGTGTGGCTCGGCAGCCAGGAGGAGCTGGCGCGCCGCTACCCGCAGCTGGCACTCGTCCTGCCGCATCCCTTCGCCGTGGCCGCCGCACCGATCAGCACCGGACGCAGGACCTGGGGCGGCCTGGTGCTGCACTGGTCCAGCACGCACCCTCCGACGCTGAGCGCCCACGAGCGTGAGGTGGTCGCCGGCACCTGCCATCAGCTGGGACTCATCCTGCGGCAGGCCGCCGACAGCGGGCACCGCGTACTGGCCGGGCCCGAGCCGCGGATCCGGCCGGCCCCCCGCAACCGCACCGTCGGACCGGCCGAGGCCGAGGCCGCGGTCGACTTCGCCGAGCGCCTGCCCAGCGGCTGTTGCGCCCTCGATCCGGACGGCAGGATCACCTTCCTCACCACCGGCGCGGCCCGGCTCCTCGGCGTCGGCATCCCCGACCTGCTGGGCGCCCGGCCGTGGGAAGCGCTCGCATGGCTGGACAACCCGGTCGCCGAGGACCGCTACCGGTCCGCGATCCTCAGCCGCCGGCCGACGTCCTTCACCGCCCGGCGCCCACCGGACCAGTGGCTGAGCTTCCACCTGTACCCGGACGCGTCCGGCATCAGCGTGCGCATCGTCCCCGCCTCCTCGGCCGACGACGTGACCCCGCCGCACCTGCTGTACCCGGCGCCCGCCGCGGAACCCGGCCGCGCCACGGCCCTGTACCACCTGATGCACCTCGCCGCCACGCTCACCGACGCGGTCGGCGTACAGGACGTGGTCGACAGGGTCGCCGGCCAGGTCCTGCCCGCCTTCGGCGCGCAGGCGCTCGCGCTGATGGTCGCGGAGGAGGGCAGACTGCGGATCATCGGCCATCACGGTTACCCCGCGCGGCTCATGGACCGCTTCGACGCGGTCCCGCTCACCTCCGACACCCCCGCGGTGCACGTCCTGACGACAGGTGTGCCGAGTTTCTTCGGCACCTTCGCCGACCTGGAACCGGCCTGTCCTCCCGCCGCCCACCAGGACGACATGGCCGCCTGGGCGTTCCTGCCGCTGATCACCTCCGGCCGGCCGGTCGGTTCGCTCGTCCTCGCCTACGACCGGCCGCGCGCCTTCCCCTCCGGGGAGCGCTCCGTGCTCACCTCGACGGCGGGGCTGATCGCGCAGGCGCTGGACCGCGCCCGTCTCTACGACGCCACACAGCAGCTCGCCCACAACCTCCAGGCCGGCCTGCTGCCCCGCACGCTGCCCCGCGTCCCCGGCCTGGACGTGGCCGCCCGTTACCTTCCCGCCAGTTACGGCATGGATGTCGGCGGCGACTTCTACGACCTCATCCGCCTCGAGGGGACCGGTGCCGCCGCGGCCATCGGGGACGTCCAAGGCCACAACGTGCAGGCCGCGACGCTCATGGGCCAGGTCCGCACCGCCGTCCACGCCGGCGCCGGCGCACCGCCCGGCGAGGTCCTGCGCCGCACCAACCGCCTGCTCACCGATCTCGACGCCGGCCTGTTCACCAGCTGCCTCTACGTCGCTCTCGACCTCGCCCGCCACCGTGCCCGCCTGGCCACCGCGGGCCACCTCCCGCCGATCCTGCGGCACCCCGACGGCCACACCGAGATCCTCCGGCCGCCCCCCGGGCTCCTGCTCGGGATCGACCCCGCCGCCGACTACCCCACCAGCGACGTCCCCCTGCCGCCCGGCGCCGTGCTCGCCCTGTACACCGACGGACTCGTCGAAGCCCCCGGCATCGACATCGACGACGCGATCAGCGCCCTCGCCGACGAGCTGGCCCGCTCCCGGGACCAGTCCATGGAGGCCCTGGCCGACACTCTCATCGCCCGCGCCCGGCAGTCCCCGGTCCGCACCGACGACGTCGCCCTGCTGCTGATCAGCCCGCAGGAGATGCCCCAGGACAGGTGCGGCCCGGCTGCGGACGGCATGTGCGGCCCGGCTGCGGCTGCTGCCGGGGCCACCGTGGCCGACGACCGGTGAGGCCGGCTCGGCTCTCACCGGTCGCCGAGGGCCGGCCGGGGCCCGTTACGGCGTCAGGGTCCTGTTGAAGCCCTTGTCCAGATACGGGTACTGGTCCACGACGAAGCCGTCGTGGACCAGCCGGCCGATGCCGCCCTCGTCACGCCAGACCTGCTCGGAGGAACCGAAGGAGAATCCGCCGAACTGCTGGCGGACCTCGTCGGTGTAGACCCGGTAGCGCTGGCCGGGCTGGATGACGGTCCCCGAGGGGAAGGCGTAGCTCCGACCGGTGGGCTTGGCCTCCACGATCCAGCCGGTCAGGTCCTGGGGCGCGCCGCCCCTGTTGAAGATCTCGATGTACTCGTCGGGCTGGCCCGTGCCGTTGCCCAGGTAGCGCAGGTCGGAGATGATCACGTCCGGTTCGTCGAAGGTGAACATGCAGACGATCTCGGCGAAGTTGACTCCGCCTTCGGGGCTGCGGAACTGCCGGACGATCTGCCCGCCGCGTTTGAACCCGCTCAGGACGGCCTTGTACTGCTTGCCGTCGATCGTGACGGGCTGCGGGTGGATGAACTCCTGGAGGTCGACCAGATCGTCGTCCGCCGGACTGGTGCCGGTGCTGTTCGGTGTCTCGTTGTGGTGGAAGGCGAAGGTCAGGTCGGTGGTGCTGCCGTCCTCGAACATGACGTTGACGGTGAGCTGCACGTTGAACTGCGAGGGGCTGACGCTGGTCGGGAGGTTGCGGTGGACGAAGGTGCCGACGACGAACTCGGTGCCGTCGAGTTCGACGTCCGCGGCGGCACCGCGGAACTGGTAGCCGCTCTGGGAGCCGCTGCTGCCCCACCTGAGGTCCGCGGTGCCCAGCCCGTTGACCGGGGAGATGGCCGGGGTGGTGGTGGGGAAGACGCCGGAGGTGACGACTGTGGTCATGGTGTCTGACTCCTGTTCTCTCAGTCCTCGTCCTCGATGACCTCGGCCTTGAGCTTGGCCGGGGGCGCGGTGCCGATCTGGGCGACGCCGTCGGTGTAGCGCCCCACCTTGGCGCCGTCCACGGCTTCGAGACCGCAGGTGTAGACGATGCAGTCCTTGTCCTGGTCGGTCGTGTTCAGGTGCACGTGGAAAGTGAAGGTCAGCGTGCGGCCGTCCGCGCCGACCTTGGCCTGGACGGGCGGCAGGCCGCCGCCCGTGGTCTGGTCCATGCGCTTGTACTGGGCGCCCACCATGCCGTTCCAGCGGAATCCGGTCGGCGCGGTGAAGACGTGCTCGCGCTCACCGGCGTCCACGGTCTCGCTCCAGTTCGGCGTACGGACGCAGACGTTGATGATGGTGCCGAGGCCGCCGGGGGCGTCCTCCACGCCGCCTTCCTGCCAGACCACCAGGTCCAGCTTCTGCGCACGGCCCTGTTCGTAGCCCCAGTCGTAGCCGTTGGCGTAGTGGTCCTTCTCCCCGCGTGAACCGTCCCGCGGCGGGTCGGCGTACGGGCGTCCGGCGAGTGCGTCGGCGCGTCCCTGTTCCTCTCCCCGTCTGTAGGCTTCCTTCTTCCCGGACTGCACTTCAGTGGCCATCTCCGAGTCCTCCTGGGCTGTGATCGAGGCGTGCGGTGAAGCGGGGACGTCCCGGCATGGATCTCCCCGGCTCGCGAGCGGCGTGCGGGGTGCCGCATGCCGTGCGGTTCACGGCATACGGGACACCGGGGGAAACGGCGTCCGCACCGCGAACGCGGAGTCCCGCCGACGGCTTCGACCGGGGCGTCGCGCAGGCGAACGGAAGGCGCCGGGCCGTCATCCGATTCGATCGTTAGCCCGCGTTAGCCCGCGATAAGCCGCCATTCCCCCATCTGGAATGCAGGATCGATCCTGCATCACTTGTTCGAGTGGAGCTGAGGCGCGCGGGGGCGCAAGGACGAGCAGCACACCGGCCCCACGCCCACCGCGGCCCTCCCCTACAGCGGTGCGCCTCCGGTCGGACCCACCGTGGTGCGCCGCCGGTCGGACCCACCATGGTGCGCCTCCGGTTGGCCCCCCCCCGCGGTCCGCCTCCCGCCGGACCCCCGCGGTGCGCCTCCGGCCGGACCCGCGACGTCGGCCCTGGCCGCTCCCTGTGCGTCCGCCCCGCCCCGGCCCGGTCCCGGCCGTCAGTCCCGGCGGCGCCTCCCTCGTGCGGGTGGCGCGCTCGGTGCGCTGCCCCTGCGGGTGCCGGCCCGGCCGGTATGCAGGGGATGCCAGCGACAGCTCGGAAGGGAGACGGACATGCGGGTGACGAGGCCGTGCGGGGTGGCAGGTGCCGTCCGGGCGCCCCAGCGGCGCTGCCGGGCGGTGACGGCGTGACGGCGAAGGCCGCGGACCGGCTGCGCACACCGGTCTCCCCGGACCGCGACGCGCCACTGGTCACCGTGGCGGGCAACGGCACCGCCGGGTTCTCCGGGGACGGCCGGCCGGCGGCGGAGGCACAGCTGGCCTTTCCCTCGGACGTGGCCGTGGGACCAGGGGCCGTCTTCATCGCCGACCACGCCAACCACCGGGTCCGCCGGATCGACGCCTCCGGTGTGCTGACGACGGTCGCCGGGGACGGACTGCGGGGCTTCGCCGGGGACGGCGCTGACGCCGTGCGCGCCCGCCTGGGTTTCCCGGCCGCCCTCGCGGTCGACGCGGACGGGGGTGTGTTCGTCGCCGACGAGATGAACCACCGGGTCCGCCGGATCGACCCTTCGGGCGTCATCGACACCGTGGTGGGGGACGGCTCGCGCGGCGGTGACGGCGACGGCGACGGCGACGGGGGACCGGGCGGCCGGGCCCGGCTGGACGCCCCCTGCGCCCTGGCCGTGGACGGCGCCGGATGCCTCTACGTCGGCGAAGCGGGCACTCCCCGGGTGCGCAGGGTCGGCCGTGACGGAGTCGTCAGCACGGTCGTGGCGGCGACCGGAAGGGCCCCGGGTTCCGGTGCGGCCGACGCCGGCGAGGCGTTCCTGCCCGCGGGGCTGGCGGCCGACGGGGCGGGGCGGCTGTTCATCGCCGACCCGGTGGGCCGCCGGGTGCTGCTGCTGGGCACGGACGGGACGCTCCGGGTGCTGGCGGGCCCGCCGGACGGGAGCGCCGACGGCACGGCGGTCGACTGGAGCGCCCCGTGCGCCGTGGCGGTCGACGCGCTGGGGGCCGTCTATGTGGCCGACCTGAACGGACACCGCGTATGGCGGCTGGCCGATGGAGCGGCCCACGTCGTCGCGGGACCGGAACCGGGACCGAGCGCCGGTGCGGCCGCCGGGGCGACGGGGGTGACGGAGGTGGTGACGGCGGAGGCGGAGGGGACGACTGAAGCGCAGGAGACGGCACACGCGCGGGAGACGGCACACGCGCGGGAGACGGCACACGCGCGGGAGACGGCGCAAGCGCGGGAGACGGCTGAGGCGGAGGCGGTTGCGGCCGTGCCGGTCGACACCGTCGTCGGCGTTCCGCCGGTCTATCCGTGCGGTCTGGCCGTGGACCCGGCCGGACGGCTGCTCGTGGCGGACAACTTCCACCACCGGATCGCGGCCCTGTCCCTCGCCACCGCCGCCTCCGAGTCCACCGCCGCCTCCGAGTCCACCGAGCCGGAGCCGGACGGGAAGCCGGAGCCGGACGGGAGGCCGGAGCCCGACGGCGAGGCCGGGAGCGCCCAGGTCGCGGACCGGGATCCGGACCAGGACGTGAACCGGGACGTCGACCACGCCACGGACCACGCCACGGACCAAGCCACGGACCAAGCCACGGACCGGGACACGAACCGGAACACGGACCGGAACACGGACCAAGCCACGGACCAGGACGCCGGTACGGTGACGGCCGCGCGGCTGCTGGTGCGTCAGGAAGTCGGACTGGAGATCCCGCGCGGCGGCAGCGAGCTGATCCACGTACGGGTCTCGTCCATGGACGCCTGGGCCCCCGGCCGCGTGGAGCACCGCTTCACCCCTCCGACGGGACTCTTCTTCGACGGCCGCGTGACCTGCGCGTACTACCGCGTCGACGGCTCCGTCGTCGCCGCTCCGGAACCGACGGCAGCGGTGCGGGAGGGCGGCAGGTCGCTGGCCGTGACGGACGTACCCCGTCTGAACACTCCCGGCAATCCGGCGGCGGCCCTGGTGTACACCCTCGGTGTCCGGGCCGGAGCGGATGCCGAGCCGGGCCGGTACACGGACGGGCGTGCGGTGATCGCGGGACAGCCGGAAGTACGCCTGAAAGCGAACGTCCTCGGGGACGACGAGGACTAGAGAACCGAAGGGCCGGAGGGCCGGAGGAGCGGAGGACCGGAGGTCCAGCGGAAGGCGGACGCGCGGCCTCGAGCCGCCGGTGACGGAGTGCTCGGCACAGGCGGCTCCCTGCGGTTTCAAACCTCACCTACGGAGGTGAACGTTTCTGCGAACCACGATCACTCGTCTGAATGTCACTGCATGTGACAGATCGATAACAGTGCGTTAGCTTCAAGGTGTGTCCACGCCGACCCTTCCTGGGCTCGGGCCCCCGGGCCCCTTCCCGCGCGCCCCGCTGACTCATCCGCTCGACCGCAAATGGCTGCACTACGCGTTCCTGTCCCGGTCCGGCAGGCAAGCCCTGATCGCCAACCTGTCCGTCCTGGGCTCCTCCGGCGGCACGGTCTTCGCGGATCCGGGCGCCCCGGCCACCGGGCGACGCAGCGGCACCGGCACGGCGGCCGAGGGACAGCACATGGCGATCCTCCTGGTCCACGAGGAGGGACACGGCTGGAGCGCCACGCAGTTCAACGCCGACCAGCCCGAACTCCCCTGGTCCGCTTTCCGGTTACCGCATCCGCACGGAGCGCCCGGTGCGTTCCGGATGGCGGCGCGGTCGGCGGCACCGGCGGTCGACGTACGGCTGTCCCGGACCAGCAGACCGTGCACCTCGCAGTGCGCACCCTTCGGCGAGGACGAGCACCTGCGGTGGCAGTCGGAGCCCGGCGTCCTGGGCGAGGGCACCCTGCGGCACGCCGACGGAACGGTCACGCGGACGGATCTGCTCGGCTATCACGAACGGGTACGCGGCCGCTGGTCCTGGACCACGCTGGGCGGCTGGGTGTTCGGGTTCGTCAACGACCCCTCCGGCCCCGCGGGCGCCGCTCCGCCCTTCGCGGTGGTCTTCACCCTGATCCAGCCCGTGAGTCCGGCGGACGCGGCCAACGGGTCGGTGATGCTGTGGCGCGACGGACGCATGATCCGCCACTTCCCGCGCCGCAATCTGCGGGTCGCGGTCAGCGGCAGCCTGGACCGCGACCGGGTGGTCATGGTGCCGCCGCTGGCGGACGTGCTCGGCACACCGCCGATGGCCGAGGTACCCGGCCGGCTGCTGATCACCGCCCGGCTCGGCGACGACCGTCTCGTCCTCGACTTCCGCTCGCACACGGCGGGCCGGATCGCCAACCCGTCGGAGACGAGCCTGCGCCCGTTCAGCGTGCACGAGACGCTCGGCCCGTGCACCGTCGAGGGCCGGGTCGGCGGACGCACGGTCGGCTTCAGCACCGAGGGCATCGTGGAGTTCGCCGGCGGTGCCCATGACTGAGACCATGCCCGCGTTCACGGGAGCCCGGCTGCTGGACGAGACCGTCACCGCCCTGTCCGACCGGGCACCGGCCATCCTCGCCGCCGCCGCCGACCAACTGCGCGGCATCCGGCTCGGCCTGCACTTCAACGACGACAGCCACGCCACGCTCACCGCGCGGCACAGCCGTATCGTCGTGAACCGGGACCGCTGCCCCGACCCGGACGTCGAGGTCGTCTTCGACGACCGGGCCATGAATCTGCTGTTCGACCTCCAACGCCCGCCCGTCGACCAGGTCCTGCCCGACAGCCTCGACGTCCGCGGCTCCCGGGAGGACGCCCTCGCCGTCTGGCGCGCCTTCACCCTGCTGTCGCAGCGCGCGGCGGGCCTGCGCAGCATGCAGGAACTCTGGGGCGCCTATCGCGAACAGGCCCCCCGGCTGTGGGGCAGCGCGGCGCCCGGCGGCCGGCCGCCGGCCGCCGAGCCGGTCGACTGGACGGCGCTGGACTTCCTCGCCCGGCGCTCGCCCGAGGACGCGCCCGCACCGCCCGCGCTGATCGGCGACACCACCGTCAGGCCCCCACGCCTGCTGTGGGACGGCCGTACCAGCACCAGCTGGTCGCTGGAGGACACCGTCCGCGACGCGGACCTGATGGAGACCATGCGCCGGTGCCGGGCCCGCACCGGCGAGGAGATCGAACGGCTCCTGCCGGACCGCGAACCCCGCGCCGAGTTGTACGACCTCATGCGCTCCTACCCCGCCCGGCAGGGCAAGGGCCTGCGCCCCACCCTGACCATCGCGGCCTGTGCCGCCTTCGGCGGGCGCCCCGACGACGCCGTACGCGCCGCCGCCGCACTGGAGCTGTTCCACAACGGCTTCCTCGTCCACGACGACATCGCCGACGAGTCCACCCACCGGCGCGGCCTGCCCACCATGCACGAGGAACACGGACTGGGCCTGGCCGTCAACGTGGGCGACGGACTGAACCTCCTCGCCGTCGACGCCGTCCTGTCCAACCTCGAGACGCTCGGCCTGGTGCGCACCCTCGGCCTCATCCACGAGGCGGTGCACATGTGCCGGGAGTCCATCGAGGGCCAGGCGATGGAGCTGGGCTGGATCCGCCACGACGTGGTCCCCGAGGCCGACGACGCCTACTTCACGATGAGCACCAAGAAGACCGGCTGGTACACCTGCATGAGTCCCTGCCGCATCGGCGCCGTCTGCGCCGGCGTCACCGACCCGGCCGTACTGGGCCGGTTCGACGAGGCGTTCCGTCTGATCGGCATCGCCTTCCAGATCCAGGACGACATCCTGAACCTGGTCGGCGAGGAGGCCCTCTACGGCAAGGAGCCTCTCGGGGACCTCCTCGAAGGCAAGCGCACCGTGATGCTGATCCACCTCTTCCGTACCGCCCGCGCCTACGAGCGGCCCCGCCTCTTCGACGTCCTGCGGCAACGCCGTACCGACAAGACCCAGCAGCACGCCGAGGAACTCCTCGCCGCCATGCGGCGGCACGGCTCCATCGAATACGCCACCGATCTCGCCGACCGGCTCGCCGCCGAGGGCATCGCCCGCTTCGAGGAAGACCTGCGGATCATCCCCGAGAACGAAGGCAAGGCCGTCCTGCGGCAGATCGCCCACTACGTCACCTCAAGGCCACTGTGACCACCACGACCCCACCCCCGCCGGGCGATGCCACCGCCACCGGCCCCCTGACCCCCACCGACGACGGGGCGTTCGCCCTCCTCGGCCAGGTCAACAGCTGTCTGCGCCAGTGCCTGTGCACCCTGGCCCGGCACGGTGTGGCCCTGCGCCGCGACGCGCCCGAACGCGCCCGCCTCCTCCTCGACACGGTCCGGCCCTGGCCCTTCTACAAAGGCGGCCAGTTCCTCTTCGACCTCATGGAGTGGGAGGACCTCATGGTCGACGGCGACCCCCCGCCCCCGATGTCCGCCGAACGGATCGTCTCCGCCTGCACGCTGCCCGTCCAGTGGCTCACCGCCGCCACGACGGACCCGTCCACGGCGGCCAAGCGGATTCCCGGCCAGCGCAGCGCCGCCGCCCTGGACCTCCCCCTACGCCTGCTGGCCGGCACCGCCCGCGCCGTCCTCCAAGGCGCCGCGCTGGACCTGTCGGACCTGCTCGGCACGCCCGCTCCCCGGAACGGACGCGACGACCCCACCGCACACACGACCACCCCGGACCCCGACCCGAACCCGGACACGAACACCGACCCGGATATGGAGACGGACCCGGACACGGACATGGGCACCGACCCGGATATGTATACGGACCCGGACCCGGACACCGACCCGGATATGGATACCGGCACTGGCACTGGCACCGGCACCGGTGACGACACCGGCAGCGCTGACGACGCACTGCCGCCTCTCGAAGCCGGCTTCTACCTCTACGAGGACATCGTCCTCGGCCTCCTCGCCGTCCTCGGCCCGCTCCTCGCCGATCAGGCGCCCGCCGCCACCCCGCCCGCGCCCGGCACCGGCTGAACACCGGCCTGCCCTCCGTCACCCGCCCCCGCCACCCCCCACCGGAGCTCAAGGCGCCCGACGTCGACCCCGACGGGGCCGCCGAGCCCGCCCCCCAGCCCGCCACCGGCGGATCCGCGCACGCGGACACCATTCAGCAACAGAAGGGACACCATGGCCACGCAGACGCAGACCCCCGTCCAGGAGGGGTCCGAGAAGAAGCTCTGGATCACCCAGCAGGGAATCGTCGAGGACGCGCCGGGAGGCGTACCGGCCCACCTCAGCTTCGGCATTCTCAACACGGTTCCCGACCCGGTGAACCCCGGCGACGTCACCTTCGCCCTCAAGGCGCCCACCGGGTTCGCCTTCACCGGCTGGCTCTCCTGGGCCTACCACGACGTCAACACCCTCCAGGCCAAGGGCAACCTCAAGACCACCCAGGGCACCCTGGGTGACGGAGGCCGCACCCTGACCTTCACCCACAACCCGTCCCTGTCCGGCAACCAGGAATGCCTCGGCTACGCGGCCCAGGTCACCGCCATCGACGGCGCGAACCCCGGCCGCTACACCGACGGAGAGCTGCGCGTGGGCACCGCCGCCCCGGTCAAGCTCAAGGGCCGCGTCCTCGACCCCGACGAGGACTGACCCTCACCCCGCGATCCGGTTCCAACGGTGGCTCCGGAGCTGAACCCGGAGCCACCTCCCCGGCCGCGCCGGGCACGCCGTCCCGGCGCCCCGTCCGTCTCGGGGAAACCACTGGTGGTGATGGCCTGTCCCTGTTATTCGCACTCCGACACGATTTCAGAAGCTCTGCAGGTGTCGGTCCCGGCCCCGCCGCGCGCGGAGTCGAATCCGATACCGCCATTGAGGCTGTCATCGCCGTAATCGCCGTGGAGCCTGTCGTTACCGGAACCGCCGATGAGCTCGTCACTTCCACTGCCGCCATTGAGGGCGTCGTTACCGGCCCCGCCATTGAGATAGTCGTGGCTGCCGGAGCCGTTCAGAATGTCCCTTCCCGCTCCGCCGTGAAGAGTGGAGGGGAGGTAAGTGAGGTTGGAGACCTTGTCGTTGCCGTCTCCGGCGTACACTGAAATCCGCTTCACGCCGTTTGCGCCTACGGTGGAGAAGGTGTCGGGCTCCGAGACGCTGTCCGCAAAGTCGAACACCTTGACCACTCCGTACGGCTCGCCTCCGTGCAGCACAATTTCATTGTTCACGCCCGGCGCCGCGCGGATGACGAGATAGTTCCCGAAGAGCTCGTACCGCGCGCTTGTTTCACGTGGCAGACCCGTGACTTCCTGGGCTTGCGCAGCCACGCTCGGCATGATTGCTGTCACTGCGGCGATCGCACATACTTGCGCGCACGAGAAGAACCTGTGCATGAGACCCACCACTGGAAAGGCTGGTGATCAATGCGTATGCAGGCAGACCGGTCGATCGGGTCTGCAAGGTAGTGGCAAAGACATGCCGATATGCCAACTTCCGCTGGTGGTAGAAGTATCCCACTGCCGCGACCGCGTTGCATCCGGAGGATCGTCGCGATAATGACGACCGGCCCGCAGAAATTGTTTCCGCAACCAGTGACGCCCTGGGCGACTGTGGACGACGGCGCTCTCCTGTGTCCGTCTCCGTTTCCACCTCATGCAGCCTCGTGCACACACAGGCCGACGCATTGCCTGGGGCCCCGGTGGCGTCGGCGGGATCGGGAGGCGGACCTCCCACCGGAGTGCAGCCGGCTCGTCACCCAGCAGGCCCCGGATCCCGTACGCGCCGAAAGGCCTGACGGCCGCGAACTCACCTGTGCGTGAATGCGGTTGCTGCCGCGTGACCCTCTACGCATCCTGCTGGGATGCGCTTCTCCGTCAACATCCCGAACTTCGGTGACTTCGCCGACCCACGCAACGTCGCGACCGTTGCGGCTGCCGCCGAGCAGGCCGGCTGGGACGGACTCTTCGTCTGGGACCACATACTGCACCGACAGCATCAGGGACGTCCCTTCGGAGACCCCTGGATGCTGCTGACCGCGGCCGCGCTGGCCACTTCACGGATCCGACTGGGCACACTGCTGACGCCGGTCCCCCGATACCGTCCGCAGCAACTGGCCCGTCAGGTGGCCACCCTGGACCGGCTCAGCGGGGGCCGGGTGGTCTTCGCCGCCGGTCTGGGCGGCCCGGTCGAGGACGAATACCGCAGCTTCGGGGACGCCGCCGAGCCGCGACTCCTCGCCGAGCGGCTGGACGAGGGGCTGGAGCTGCTGGGCCGCTTCTGGTCCGGCGAGCCGGTGAACCACCGCGGTCGGCACTACGAGGTCCGTGATGTGACGCTGCTGCCCACCACCGTGCAACGGCCCGGTCCACCGGTGTGGATCGGCGGGTTCTGGCCGCGTCGTGCACCCATGCGGCGGGCAGCGCGGTGGGACGGCGCGGTGCCGCTCTTCGAGACGGCCCGGCACGGTCACGTGCCGGACGTGGCGGAGGTACGCGAGCTGGTCGGCTATGTGCGCGAACACCGCACGGCCGGGGCCGAGCGCCCCTTCGAGTTGGTGCTCGGCGGTGCCACGCCCCCGGACGCGGCGAAGGCCAGGGACGTCATCGGTCCCCTGCACGACGCCGGCGCCACCTGGTGGGACGAGCGACAGCTCCAGAGCGGCCCCGACCTGGACCGCCTCCCTCCGGTGCTGCGCCGTGTCGAAGCGGGCCCGCCGGTGATCTGACCAGCCCCCCGGGAGGCCCCGGATCCCCTCGGGGCCTCCCGGGGCGGGCGGAACGTCCGGCGGCATCGCGTGTCGATGCGGCGGAGCCGCGGCCCTAGACGGCGGGCTCGTACGTCACGGTCGTACCGGGACACGCCTCCGCGAGCTGGTCCAGTGCATCGAGTTCCACGGCGTCCGCGGTGAGTCCCCAGCGGAGTTTGGTGCCGACCCAGTCCGAGATGTACCGGCACGTGACTTCGGCTGTCGGCGGCAGCCACTGGGCCGGGTCCTGGTCGGCCTTGCTGCGGTTCGAGGCTGCCGACACGGCGACGAGCGAGGTCGGGACGCCCTGGTCGTTCGCATAGGCTTCCCGCCGCTCCGCCGTCCACTGCGATGCCCCGGAGTCCCAGGCCTCGGCCAGCGGCACCATGTGGTCGATGTCCAGGGCGGCTGCCGTGGTGATCCACTTGGAGTCGTAGTACGACCACCAGCGCCCTCCGGACAGCTTGCAGCCCGGCAGCACTTCCGGAGGCTCGACCGCCTCCGAGAGCAGCACCTCGGCTCGGGTGTTGCAGCCGTCGGTCGGGTCCTGGCCCGCGTTCCAGTGCTTGAAGCTCGTGCGCTGGTACCCGTCCCGTACCTCCGCCGCAATGGGCAGGGCTTGTACCGCTGCCACGACAGGAAGGGTGTACGCCGGGGCGGAACGGTTTTGCGCCTGGGCCGGAGTGGGTGCCATGAAGGGCACGGCGAGGAGTGCGGCCGCGAGGGCGGCCCGCCTGAGGTTCCTGATCACGTCAAGCAGAGTTGACGCTGGATACCTCGTTCGAGGGGCTCGACTCGAATGAATGAGCCATATGGCTGCGTGAGTTCACCGTACGGGTGTGCCGGCCCTGGAGGACCACTCAACTCCGAAGGCATATCCAACGCACCCTCAGTCAGGTGTACGTACAGGACGGCCGGGACCGGGCGTGCGGCCGAGGCGCGACGCGTCGGCGCCGGCTGCGTACTCATGGCCGTACCGCGTGGACAGGTGCACGCCGATCACCTGTGCCCGTGGGATGTCGGGCCGCGTGCCGGGGCGTTCACCTGCCTTCATGCACGGCTTGTCAGGGGAGCGGCTGCCCGCCCTGCTCTCGGCTGAACGGCCAGCCGCACCCGGGCAACTGGCTCGGAGGCGCGGCCAAGCCCGTACTGCCCTCCCACGTTGCCCGGACCATCCGGCTCGCTCTTCGTGAGGGCTGGCTCCCGACGGCTCCCGGCTCCCCGTTCCACCTGGATCTTTCCGCCGGCTTCACACCGCCGTCGCCCTGAGCGGGCCGACAAGACCTGAGCCTGGGAATCACCGGAGGCTCACCCGGCGTACCGACGGCTCTCGCCGAGGCCCCCATCGAGATCGGCTCCCATGGAGATCGGCTGTGCGCCAACCCGACGGACGCCGTCGTGTCGTCGCGCAGAACAGCAGGCCGGCGGAAATCTCCCTGCGTTACCCTCCAGTTGCGGCATATGGGTGATCGGAGTTGACTGGAATCACCTTGATGACCAGCGAGAGTCGGATGTGATTATCGCCGCCCGCTCTTCGGCGCGTCGTCATCAACTCTCCCGCCGCTGCGCCGGTCGTGCCTGCCGCCAAGCGGCAAGATCAGCTGGACGAGTCGTATGACCACGGGACGCTCATGCTGGCAACCGCCATCGGAGGTTCGCAATGACACACGTCGCTTCGGCCCGCATCCCACTACCCCGGATCGTGGTCCTGCTCCTCACGGCGGCCTTGACGCTTTCCCTCTCGGTCACGTTCATGCTCGCCTCGGCGAAACAGGCAGCCGCCTGCCTGAGCGCAAGCAAACTTCCGGGTACGTGGCATTCAAGCAATGACAGGCTGAGCCGCGTCGACGTCTATGTCTCGGAAAGCTGCGGCCTTTATGTCAGGGCCTATTCCACGTGCGACTACAATGCGAAGAAGGACTGTCCCTGGGACAAGGGCCGGGCGAAGAAGCTGTATCCCAGCAAGTACGTAGCGGGCGCTCAGTACGCCCAGTACGCATGGAACAACGCGAACGAGCAGCTGCTCCTGACCCGAGAATCGAACTACTTGTCGGTTCAGGACTACATCAAGTGGAACTCCGGCAAGAAAGAGAACTTCACGGTACGCATGTCCAAGTGATCGATGAAAGCAAGTCCGGGGCCATTTGCCTGGCGCCCCGGCAAGTTCGTCGCCCCGGCTGCCGGCACTCACTCCTTGCTGCTCGGCACGAGGGGACGGAATGCGGCGAGGGCAGCTTCCCAGTCTGATGCGACCTGGTCTCCCGGAGGGAGGGCGGGACCCAGGTCTTCCGCCGCGCGCAGGACGGCGGAGGCGAGCTCCGGCACTGTCGTCCGAGCGATGACGCCGTCCTTGCATGCGACCGACAGGCCGTCTTTCGTCCGTCGCACGACAAGACTGAAGGAGGTGTCGGCGCCGGTGAAGCCGAGCACGCGGGAGTTGCCCCGGAGGAAGTCACCCAGACCGTCCAGCAATTGGACGACCGAGAGATGGATCATCATGCCCTGATCGGGGACGTGGTCGGCCGAGTCGGCTGTGCCAAGGTCCCCGCTGACGGCCATGTCGCCCAGATCGAGCCCGCTGACGTCACCCTGGCCGGGCCGTACGGTGAACTGCACAGTGATCACGGTGTGTAGCTCTTTCCTGCCGGGAAGAAGGCGATGACGCGGATTCCGTCCTCGGAGTCGCCGATGAGCCGATACCGGGCCGACATGCCGTTCACGGTCCTCCTCTTTTCGCAGGGCCTGGTTCCGGCGCGCGGGATCCGATACCCGCTGGCCTCGTTTGATCAACTGAGCTGCGTCACAGAGATCCCCGGTCATGGTCTCCCCTGAGGGCCCCAGAAGCCGTCGACGTTTCACAGCACACTCCTATGTCTCTCCTGTGAGGGGGCACGGTGCCCCGGCAGGCAGTGTGAGGACATGATCCACACAAGCTGGTCCATCTGGGGGGGGGGCCTCCGTCGCCGGTGATCGCCCGCGACCGCCCGCGTTGATGTCAGAAGTAGATGGAAAAGGCCCCGGACCAATATCGGTCCGGGGCCTTTTCCCTTGTGCCCCCGGCAGGATTCGAACCTGCGACACCCGCTTTAGGAGTTTTTGCTGGGCGGGACCGTGACCTGCGGAAACGTCGACTACGTGGCGTCTGACCTGGGAAAACACCCCTCCGTAGTTCTCGCATGTTCACGGGGTTTCCCGGCCTCATGTGTGCTGAATCCGTTCCGGAGACGACCGTACGGCGCGCGGGGCAGCGGCCGACGAGGTCGATGGGGCCTTGGTCGCGCGGCCGGCCGTTTCCATCGGCGGCTCGCCGCCGGGCGGTTCACCCCTGGCGCGGCGCCCCAGGGGAGGACCAGGACCGCACTCCACGCCTGCACCGTGCCGCAAGCCCGGCTTGCCGTGGCTGGACGGCGACAGCACCACTGACGACGAGTCTGTCTTCGCGCCGCTCAGAGTCCTTCAGTACGCCTCCGGAGCGGGCTGCTTGCCATGCGCGCGGAAGGAGACGACCTTGTCCGAGCAAGAGCAGGCCGAGCGGAGCGTCGGGGAGTTCACACTCGCCACCCCCCCGTGAGCGCCGAGCTCGTCCGGCCGGTGATCATGTGCGACGGACAACGCCGAAGCGGCGATGGCCGCCATCCTGTGGACATCCGCCGAGCAACTGGGCGACGCACCGCTGACCTGGGCGGTCTCAGCATGGGCGGCCTGGTCACCCGCTATGCCCTGGCCAGGATGGAGATGCGACGGATGGATTGCCCAACCCGCCTGTACCTCTCCTACGACAGCCCGCACCGCGGCGCTGTCGTGCCCGTCGACCTCCAGGCGCTCGCGCACTTCATACGCAGCGCACGGGTCGGGCTGCCCGGCAAGCGGACAGCCCGACCCGTGCGCCCACGCCTCTGCCCGTCGTCTCGGATCCGGCGAACGGCTCTGATGCGGGCCGAGCCGCGGCCGGGACCGCGGGGCTGCAGCCGGGATCAGGTCAGGCGGTGGCCACCGCGCACTGGCCTCGGTCGGCCTTCGTCGGCCCGGCGGCGCTGGGACGGACCTCGAAGTCGAACATGGCGGTAGGCACGTACAGCGAGCAGCAGGCGTTGGGGATGTCGACGATGCCGCTGATACGTCCCTCTATGGGAGAGGAGCCGAGCAGCAGGTAGGCCTGCTCTCCGCTGTAGCCGAACTTCTTGAAGTACTCGACGGCGTTGAGGCAGGCCCGGCGGTAGGCCAGCGTCGCGTCCAGGTAGTAGTTCGTGTCCGT
Source organism: Streptomyces sp. NPDC038200 (assembly GCF_055600785.1). Taxonomy (NCBI): domain Bacteria; kingdom Bacillati; phylum Actinomycetota; class Actinomycetes; order Kitasatosporales; family Streptomycetaceae; genus Streptomyces; species Streptomyces sp. NPDC038200. The sequence goes on along the minus strand of NZ_JBVJYH010000001.1, from coordinate 857,870 downwards.
GTCGTGGTCGACGGAGATTCCGATGAAGGTGAGGAACTCCGTGTACCTCGGCTCGACGTTGCCCGGAATGAACACGGGGTTGGTGGAAATGCCATAGGTCTCCATGCCGCCCTTGATCAAGTCGACGTGGAAGTCGATGAATCCGCCCATCTCGATGGCGCCGCAGAAGGTGATCTCTCCGTCGCCCTGACTGAAGTGCAGGTCGCCTCCGGAGAGTTTGGCGTCCTTGACGTGCACGGGGTAGAAGACCCGCGAACCGCGCGTGAAGTTCTTGATGTCGTGGTTGCCTCCGTTCTCGCGGGCCGGCACCGTGCGGGCGCCTTCCGCGGCGATGCGCTTGGCGAGGTCACCGGTGGCCGTACCGGCGAGCGCGTTGGTGGCGTCGGGAGGTACGGCCAGGGGCGGTACCCGGTTGGGGTCGGTGTCGATCAGCGCCTGCTCGCGAGCGTTCCAGCGGGCGAGCATCTCGGTGGACGGGGCGGTTCCGAACAGCCCGGGATGGGTGATTCCGGTGAAGCGGATCCCGGGAAGGTGGCGGGAGACGGCCTGCTGTCCGTGGAAGTCCCATATCGCTTTGTAGGCGTCCGGGAAGTAGTCGGTCAGGAAGCCTCCGCCGTTGGCCTTGGCGAAGATGCCGGTGTAGCCCCAGCCCTGTCCCGCCGCGTCCCCGGTCTGCTGTGGCACGGGGCCGAGGTCGAGGATGTCGACGACGAGCAGGTCGCCGGGTTCGGCGCCCTCCACGCCTATCGGGCCGCTGAGCATGTGGGGGATGGTCAGGTCGATGTCGCGTACGTCGTTGGCGGTGTCGTTGTTGCCGACCTGGCAGTCGGTCCAGTCGCGGCACTCCATGCGGAACTCCGCTCCCGGCTTCACCATGGCGACGGTGGGGATGTCCGGGTGCCACCTGTTGTGGCCGGGCACGGCCTGGTCACGCATCGACTTGCTGTGGTCCACGCTGAAGATGATTTCAGGCATGAGAACTCCTAGATTCTGATCCGGTCACGTTGGTGCGCCCGCACCTCCGACCCGCGGAGCCGATGAGGTCGGCCGGGGCGTTCTGTGGGTGCGCGGCCACAGCCCCGCGAACACCACGACGCCGAAGGCCGCCAGTGCGATGGCGATCTCGGTGGGGTGCTTCCAGTAGCCGGAAAGCAGCAGCCCGGCGGGAATCGCACCGGTGACCCAGCCTTCGATCGCCGTGACCCAGCCGGTATAGACCTTGAGGCCGTCCTTCTTGAGACCGAGCAGCAGGAAGAACAGGAACCACAGGTAGGCCCAGTAGAGCCAGATGACCCCGAAGGGGTAATCCTTCAGGAGTCGGAAATTGACGAACGAATACCCCAGGGCGGCAATTGCCACAAACAGCGAGTAGTAGCCGACTCCGGTGCTGTCGAGATCGGCGAGCAGGCTGACACCTACATAGAGGTAGGTGAACCCGAAGAGGTAGATGCCGGATGCCGCCAGGATCTTCAAGGGGTCGTTGTTGGCGGTGAAGATAAGGTAAGTCGGCGTCAGTACCTGCAGCGCGCCTATGAAAAGGTTGAACACCGCACCGGCTCGGGTATCGACCTTCCCGAGCAGTAGCAGTCCGTTCATGAAGAGCACCGCACCGACAAAGAGCAGTCCCACGTTTCCCACGGGGACACACCTCCTCAGTCCACGTGGGGAGTGGAATCGCGCGGCGCCGGAGCCGCTGTTGAGCCGCCGAGGACACGGACCCTCTCGGCTCGCGCCGCGTGATTCCGCAATCCGCACACCGCTACGGGAACGACGTCGTGTGCCGGTGCCGAACCCGCATGAGACGTTCTGCCTCGCCGACCACCGCCTTCAGGGACGCGGCAGCCGCGAGAGGGCGGGGTGCGGTTGCACCTTTCTGCCTGGCGGCAGTTGGGAGACCACTGCCGGGGCCTCACGCGCCTGCTCCTCCCGGACATGGAGGGCGGCGACCGCTTTCGAGGTCTGTGTGATGCCGGGCGAGGAGTACACACGTCTCGCGGCGCCCGCACAGTCAGGACAACCGTATGTCCTGGGTGCCGTCCCGATCGCCAACCTCACGTCGAAAGGCCCACACCGGCTGCACAGATATTCGTAGGTTGCCATTAGCAGCCCCCGGATTCCGGTGGACGCCGGGAAACCCGAGTGCCCGTTCGGCACACCCGACCGGCGAACACCACAGCACATTTCCTACCTTCAAGGAGACGTCTCGCAAATCCCGGTGTCAAGTACCGGACGACCCGGCGTGGACCTTCTCGTGGCGACCTCACAGCGACCCGATGGCGAACGCCGACGCTGCCGCCGCAAGTCCCACCGCAATACTCGAAACGGCGTACAGCAGGGATTTGCCGACCAGCCCTTTGTCGCACAGGTGGACCAGCTCGTAACTGAACGTGGAGAACGTGGTGTAGCCGCCGCAGAAACCGATGCCGCCGATGGCCACGATCTGTTCCGGCAGTGCGTGCTGTGCTCCGAGGCCCACCAGCAGCCCCAGCACGAACGAGCCGGTCACGTTGATCAGCCAGGTGCCGCGCGGGAACGCGCCCGGGTTCCGGTACTGCACGTACTGGTCGAGTACGTAACGCGCCACCGCCCCGACGGCGGCCGCCGCCCCGACGGCCGGCAGGATGATCACCGTACCCACCGCCCGTACCGGCGGGCACGCCCTCGCCGCGCGTCGAGCCGGCTGCGCCGGGCCGCTGTCAGCCTGCCGACGGCCAGGCCCAGAACGCTGGCGGCCAGGCCGGCGAAGAGGCTCCCGAAGATGTTCAGCGCCGCGGTCGTGTAGTGGTCGTGGCCCAACAGCCGATCGGTGTCGACCATCCAGGTCGAGAAGGTGGTGAAGGCGCCGAGGAAGCCGACGGCGGCGAACGGCCGCACGTACCGGCTCGGCGGCCAGATCTCGGACACGTACACGAGCAGCAGTGCCAGCAGGAACGACCCGGACACATTGACGGCGAACGTCGTCCACGGGAACGCCGCCCTGGGGGCGGGGAAGGCCAGCACCAGTGCGTAACGGGCCGTCCCGCCCAGCAGGCCGCCCAGTGCGACCGCCGCCAGGACACCCCTGCGCAGACGTGCGCGGAACGGCTCCCGAACTTCCGTCACAGACCTCATCGAAATAGCCGCATCCCTGTCCGCCGGAACACCTCCCCATTATCCCAGGGCATTGCAGTGTCGACGCACACTCGACTAAAATTCAAGATCATCGGTGTTCCACCGATGGAGGACGTCATGGCAAAAATTCTTGCGGTGCTCTATCCGGACCCCGTGGGCGGTTATCCCCCCGACTACGCCCGCGACGAGATTCCCACCATCAGCGGCTATCCGGGCGGTCAGACCGCGCCGACCCCGCAGGCCGTCGATTTCACCCCGGGGCACCTCCTCGGCTGCGTCTCAGGAGAACTGGGGCTGCGCCGGTTCCTGGAGGACCGGGGTCACACCCTTGTCGTCACGAGCGACAAGGAAGGGGCGGACTCCACCCTGGACCGCGAGCTTCCCGACACCGACGTGGTCGTCTCGCAGCCGTTCTGGCCCGCCTATCTGACCGCCGAACGCATCGCCGCGTCCCCCCGGCTCAGACTCGCGATCACCGCGGGGATCGGGTCGGACCACGTCGACCTGCCGAGCGCCATCGCCCACGGCATGACGGTGGCCGAGGTGACGTTCAGCAACAGCATCAGCGTGTCGGAGCACGCCGTGATGCAGATTCTCACCCTGGTGCACAACTACATGCCGGCCCACGAGTGGGTGACCGCCAAGAAGGGCTGGAACATCGCCGACAGCGTCTCGCGCGCCTATGACCTCGAAGGCATGGACGTCGGCGTCCTCGGCTCCGGCCGCATCGGCCAGGCGGTGCTGCGCCGCCTCAAGCCGTTCGACGTCAGACTGCACTACCACGACGTGCGCCGGCTGGCCAGGGAGGTCGAGGAGGAGCTGGAGCTGACCTGGCATCCCGACGCCCGTTCGCTGGCCTCCTCGGTCGACGTGCTCTCGATCCACACTCCGCTGCATCCGCTGACGCAGAACCTCTTCGACGACGACCTGATCGAGGCCATGAGGCGCGGCTCGTACATCGTCAACACCGCACGGGCACTCATCGTCGACCGGGACGCCGTGGTGCGGGCTCTCGACAGCGGCCAACTGGCCGGTTACGCCGGTGACGTCTGGTACCCGCAGCCGCCACCGCCCGACCATCCCTGGCGCACCATGCCCCACGAGGCGATGACGCCGCACGTGTCCGGGTCGACCCTCTCGGCGCAGGCGCGCTACGCGGCCGGTACGCGGGAGATCCTGGAGTGCTGGCTCGACGGTCGCCCCATCCGCCCGGAGTACTTGATCGTCGAAGGGGGTGCGCTCGCCGGGACGGGAGCGAGTTCCTACACGGTCGCCGGATGACCGACACGGGAGGGGTGACGTCCGGCGGGCAAGAAATCAGCAGCAGATTGAATAGAAGATCCACCACCCGGCTGTGAGCCGATTCACCCACAATTTACTGGACGAGCCCGGGTGAAACCCTTAGCGTCCATAAATATATTGTTTTTCGTTGTGTAGAGATTCCGGCGCCGCGCCTAATCTCTCCTAAGAAAACCAGGTGAACGCCGGGAAGGTGGATCAGTGAGCATGGACGCAGTGTGGGTCCGGGGCGTGACCGGCATTCAGATGCACCACGTTACCGACCTTCAGGACGCCGGCAGGTTTCTGGGCAACGCAGTGATGGCACTGCGGGCCGCGCACGTGAGGACCGGCGCCGACCGGTACTCGGGGATCGCCGCTGAGCTCAAGGCTCTGGTGGAGCGAGTGCGTGAGCTGGAGGACGAGGCCCGGTCGAGCATGCACGAGCTGCACTCCGCCGACCCCGAACGCTTCGCCCGCTGCCGGGACGGCCACGAGCCGTGGCCCGGCGAGATCCCGGCAGGATTCATCCCGCGCCACACCTGCAAGGACGAGTGCCTTTACCACGACCGCCAGGTCCTCGACGCCATCATGCAGTGCACCTGCGGGCGACCGCCGTGCCGGGCCTGCGAGATCGGCGGGAAGCTCTGACGAGCCCCGGCGCTCCCATGGCCGAGCCGGATCGAGACACCGTCTGATCACGTACGTTCATGGCACCCCACTCGCGGTGATCCGGACTGACCGCAACCACAACGCCGTCATCCGGCGCCATCCGCCGGTCGATGCCGTCACCGCCGCAGACGACGGTCGGCAGGGGCGGCCACGCCGCAGGCCCCGCTCGCACGTCGCTGAGCGCGATTTCAAGCGGTACCGAGCAGTGCGGCCGACACGGCGGTGACAACGAGCCCGACTCGGCTCACCTGGACCCCACCGCTGGGCACGTCGCGGCGCGATCCAGCGGGTGCCGCGCCGTGGCTGCGGGGCGGGTTGCGGCTCGGGTGGCGGACATCCTTCCCACCCGCCCCACAGGGCAAGCCGGCTCAGATGACGCCCGGTCGTGCACCAGACCCAAGCGCCCCGGTCGAGGCTGACCGCCTGCGTTGATGAAGCTCCCATAGACCGTCAAGCGCTCTGTGTGAGCGGTTTCGGTATGGGGTGGGGATGGGGGAGGTGCTTGTAGACCTCGCGGGCGATGAACCGTTTGAGGCAACGGAGGATGTCCTTCTTGGACATGCCTTCGGCGGTGCGGCGGGCGACGTAGTTCTGGCTCCGCTGGTCGTAGCGCATGCGGACCAGCGCGATCATGTGGAGTGCGTGGTTGGCCCGGCGGTCGCCGCCGCGGTTGAGGCGGTGCCGGTTGGTGCGGCCCGAGCTGGCCTGGATGGGGGCTGCCGCGCACAGGTGCGTGAACGATGCTTCCGGGGCGAGCCGCTCGGGGTTGTCTCCGGCAGTGATCAGCAGCTGAGCGGCGGTCTCGACGCCTGCTCCGGGCAGTGCGACCAGCGAGGGTGCTGCTTCGTCCACCAGCGACTTCAGCTCAGCATCAGCGTCGGTGATCTCCGCGGTGAGGTATTGGTGGCGGCGGGCCAGACGCCGCAAGGCGATCCTGACCGCGCAGGCCGGGTTGCGGGTGTCCGTACCGGGCCGGGACCGTGACAGCTGCTTGATCAGCTCGGCGGGGGCCAGGGTGCGCAGCCGCTCACGGACCTCGCCCGGTGCGGTGATGATGAGGGTGCGGATCTGGTTGATGATCTGCGTGCGGGCCTTGACGGCCGAGCGGCGGACCACTCGCAGGGCGCGGATGGCTTCCACGATGCCGTCGTGGGTCTTGGGGGTCCCGCTGGCCCGGCCGGAGAGTACGGCTGTCGCGGCGGCGAAGGCGTCTACGGGGTCGGACTTGCCGTTGGTCCTGCGGGCTCGTCGGTCAGGGCGGTCCACCTCGATCACGGTGACCTGGTTCGCCCGCAGTAACCGGGCGAGTTCAGAGCCGTAGGCTCCGGTGCCCTCGACGCCGACGCCGACGCCGACGCCGACGCCGACGCCGACGCCGACGCCGACGCCGATGACCTCGCCGTGCGAGCGAAGCCACTCCAGTAGCCGACGGTAGCCGTCGGGGGTGGTGGGAAATGCCTCGGTGGCCAGGTGCCGGCCGATGGAGTCGATCACTGCGGCCTGGTGGAAGTCGGTGTGGGTGTCGACGCCGCCGATCACCGCTGTCTCGTCTGCCATGCTGATGAGTGCTGTCCTTCCGTGCGCGCATGAGGGATGGCACGCGCCGGTCGGGCGGGAGGACAAGATTGTGATGGGACCTTTGGCCGGGCTCCTATGAGGTCACAAACGCCCGACCGGCCGCGCGCAGGGCGGCACCACCCGAGTCGGCCGACATTTCATCAACAAGACCTCCTGCGCGTCGGTCAGTTGGCGGGTCAGACCGCCTCGGGCGGCACCACCGACATCCTCACAGTCAGAAGTAGATGTCAAAGGCCCCAGACCATGACCGGTCCGGGGCCTTTTCCCTTGTGCCCCCGGCAGGATTCGAACCTGCGACACCCGCTTTAGGAGAGCGGTGCTCTATCCCCTGAGCTACGAAGGCGTGGGCGCTCGGTCCACAGGGTACCGGATCACGGCGTGGGTGGGGTGGGGTGCGGGGCTGTGGTTCAGGACGTGGGGACGTGGGTGAAGCGGGACGCGGTGTGGAAGTCCTGCTGGATGCGGTCGGCCGTCGCGTGGAGGGCGGGCAGCAGGTCCTCGACGCACTCCTCCAGCGTGCGGCGAGCCGCGTGCGTGGCCACGTTCAGCGCTGCGACCGCCCGGCCCGTCCGGTCCCGTACCGGTACGGCGATGGAGCGCAGGCCCGACTCCAGTTCCTCGTCGACCAGCGCGTAACCCTGGGTCCGGATCTCCCTGAGCGCGGGGGAGCCCGGGGCGGCGATGTCCGCCAGGAGGACACGGCCCAGTGAGGTCGTGCCCGCCGGGAGCCGGGTGCCCACGGTGATGTGCACGGTCAGGACACGGCTCGTACCCGCGCCCGCCGTGTACTGGATCTCCTCGCCGTCCCGCGTCAGCACCGCCAGCGCCGTCGGCTCGTGCAGCCGGTCCGCGAGGGCCCGCAGGTGCGGCTCGGCCAGGCGGGGCAGCGTCGTACGGGACAGGGGCGGGAAGCCGAGGTCCAGGACGCGGGGGGCGAGGGTGAAGGTGCGGTCGGGCCGCGCGGTCACCAGGCCGAGGTGCTCGTGGGTGAGCAGCGCCCGGCGCGCCGTGGCCCGGGACAGGCCGGTCGTCCGTGCCACCTCCGTCAGGGACAGCGCGGCGCGGCCCTCGCCGAACGCCGTCAGCACCGTCAGACCGCGGGCCAGCGATTCCACGAAGTCCCGGCCCAGTTCGTGCTTGCACGCCGTCGTCCAGGTCGCGAGGCCGGCCGGCGTGGGTCCGCGCTCGGGCGCGGGTGCGGTGCGCAGGTCGGCCTCCATCGCCGCCACCGCCGTACGGAGGCGGGGCAGCAGGCTGGTGCGCAGCTCCGCCGCCGAGTGCCGGCTGGTGTGGCTGACCACGCTCGCCACGCAGGCCACGCGGCCGGTGTCCGGGTGCCGTACCGGTACGGACACCGCGACCAGGCCCGGCTCGATCAGCTGGTCGTCCAGCGCCCAGCCGTCCCGTCGAGCCTCCGCCACCCGCTCCACGAAGGCCGCGTCGGCGGAGAGGTCGGGCGTGGCGAGGCCGGGGGTGGAGAGGTCGGGCGTGGAGAGGTCGGGGATGGAGGTGGGGGTGGAGGGGGCGAAGCGGTCGGCGGCGAGGTCAGGGGTGGCGGAGTCGGCGGAGGGGGCGTCGGCGGTGCGGCCGGTGGTGGAGCGATCGGTGGGGGAGGGGGTGGTGGGGGAGGGGGTGGTGGCTGCGGCAGCGGTGGGTTCGGTGCGTGCGGTGGGTGAGTCGGTGGTGGGTTCGGTGCGCGGGGGGACGGCGGGGAATGCCGTGTCCTGTGGGTCTCCGGCCCGGCGCGCCCGCCAGTGGGTCCAGTCGGCCTCCGTCCACTCCGTGGCGAACAGCGAGCCCGGCGCGGTCCGTTCGGCGGGGAGCAGGTCGCCGATGCGGAAGCTGACGGACAGCGCGCGGCGGCGGGTGGCCTGGTGGATGAAGCGGATGCCGTCGAGGTCGGCGACCGCGAGCGACACCGACTCGTCCAGCTCGTCGGCGAGGGCGTCGGCGCGTGCGCCGAGCAGCGCGGGCAGGCGCAGGGCGGCCAGGTAGGCGTTGCCCAGCTCCATCACCCGCGGGGTGAGGACGACGTCCCGGCCGTCGAGGCGGACGTAGTCCATGCGGGCCAGGGTCGCGGTGATCCGGTCCACCGTCGAGCGGGCGAGCCCGGTGGACCGCTCCAGAGCGCTGGGGCTCAGCGTGCCGCCCGCCTCCGCCAGCCGCCGCAGCACACCGACTCCGCGCAGCAGGGGTCCGACCGCCTCCGCCGGCGTCCCGGCCCCGGCACGGGCCTCGGCATCCACTGCGGTCCTGGCGGGCATCGTCTCTCCGGTACGGCGTCGGGGCACGCCTACGGTAAACCCCGGCCAGCGCCGCCCGCCCGATCCGCCGCCCGCCCCCACGGCTCAGCTCAGCCCCGCCCCCTGACGTAGGCCGCCCCACAGCTCGGCTCCGCCCCACGCCCTGACCTAGGCCGCCCCACAGCTCGGCTCCACCCCGCCCCTGACGTAGCCGCCCCACAGCTCAGCTCAGCCCCCCGACGTAGGCCGCCGCCCGCCCCCTGACGTACGCCCCGCCCCTCCACAGCCCCCGAGTCACCCCCCACTCCGTCACCCCGGAGTCACCTCACCCCTCACCCCCGAGTCACCCTCACCCCCTCACCCCCGAGTCACCCCCACCCCGTCACCCCCACCCCGTCACCCCCGGGTCACCCCCATCCCGTCACCCCGGAGTCACCCCCACCCCTCACCCCCTCGTCACCCGCACCCGGTAGTTCTCGTCCTCGTCCGTGCTCATCACCTGCACCCTGATCCCGTGGCGAGGGTCCTTGAAGGTCTCGCCGGGGGTGAACGGGGCGTCGGAGAGTTCCGCGTGGACGTTGGGGCTGCGGGTGCAGCCGCCGCTGTCGCGGTGGCTGTCGAAGACCGATACCGGGCCGCGGCCGGTGTCGACCGTGGCGTCGATCTTGTATATGAGGACGCCCGGGCGGCACACCGCCTCGTCGTTGCCGCCCTGTGCGCGCACCTCCATCGCGTAGGTGGTGCGCGCGGTGACCGGTATCAGGATCAGCTTTCCGCCGTCCGGCTTGTACAGCGGGGACAAGGTGTACTCCACGCTGCCCTTCGCCGCCGCGCAGCCGACCTGACCGCCGTCCAGCCAGCCCAGCTTCCACTTGTGCCAGCCGAGCAGATCGTTGTTGGCGCCCCAGTCCTCGCTCATGATGTCCCAGTGCCCGACCGCACCCCCGCCCTCCTGCGTGTACAGATCGGGCAGGCCGAAGGTGTGGCCGTTCTCGTGGGGCAGCACCCGGTAGCCGGTGCGGGAGAAGGAGCCGGAGCCGTCGTCCTGGCGGGAGTAGACGAAGGAGGCGTTCGCTATGCGGACGCCGTCGGCGACCGGGGCGTCGTCGTTGCCGGCGAAGGTCACGGACAGCACGGTGTCCAGGGCGGAGGGGCCGGCGTTCGGGGTGACGAGCACGTTCAGCAGGTCGTAGCTGCGGAAGTCCACCTTCGGGTCGGCGGCGGCCACGATGTCCTGGACCAGGTCGCGGTAGCCGGGGTCGAAGGGGGCGCCGCGCTCTATGCCGTACGCCCGGAACGACTTCGGCATGCGCAGCCAGCCGGTGACGGGTGTCTCGGGACGGTAGTCGAGCCGGCCGTACGACGCGGTGCGGAACCATTCCTGGGTCTGCGGGAAGAACTCGTGGAAGCGGTCCATCGCGCTGCCCTGGCCGGGCGCGTCGGAGAAGTCGACCATCAGGGTGAGGGCGCGGACCGTGCCGGTGGCGCGGGAGTAGCCGGGCGGGGTGGGCAGTCCCTCGGTCATCTGTACGTCCAGGCCGCCATGGATCATGCAGGGTACGAGCGCGGAGGAGCGGGCCAGGTTGATGGGCCCGGCGGTGGTGGGCGCCGTCAGGTGTCCGGTCCCGGCCGAGGTGCTGACCGCGAGGGTCAGTGCGGTCACCACGGACTGGGCGGCAACACGGCGCCGGCGTATGCGACTGCGGGGCGGCGGCTGCGGCTGCATGCGGGAACCTTTCGCGCCAGGGCAGCCGCCGGTCTCCGGCTGCACCCTTGCGCTCACCCTGTGTCGAGGGGTCGGCGGGCGCGCGCTGGAGGAGACCGAAGGTGGGAAAGCCGGTACGCGGTGGGGTGAATCCCGGCGTCCGGTGATTGTGTCCCAGGTCACATGGATTCTTTCGGGCGACGGGAAATAACCGGGGACGGTTTCCCCGTTTAGCCCTGTGTCCGAGCGAAACGGGGACCGACTCCCCGGATCGCCCCCATCGCCTCACACCCAGGCTCGACCGAAGGAGCACGCCGTGTCCGCCACGACCGCCACCGCCGTGCGCAAGGTGTCCCGGCCGCGCGCCGACGCCCTGCGCAACCGGGAGCGGATCGTCACCGCCGCCCGCGAGATGTTCGTCGAGCACGGCCCGGACGTGCCGCTCGACGAGATCGCCCGCCGGGCCGGCGTCGGCAACGCCACGGTGTACCGCAACTTCCCCGACCGCGACGCCCTCGTCCGCGAGGTCGTCTGTTCCGTCATGGACCGTACGGCCGAAGCGGCCGAACTGGCCCTCGCGGAGACCGGGGACGCCTTCGCCGCCCTGGAGCACTTCGTGCACGCCGCCGCCGACGAGCGGATCAGCGCGCTGTGCCCCATGGTGTCGAGCACGTTCGACCAGCACCACCCCGACCTGGAGGCCTCCCGCGAGCGCGTCGAACAGCTCATCGAGGAGATCATGGGCCGGGCCAAGGCGGCCGGGCAGCTCCGGCCGGACGTCGGCGTCGGCGACCTGATGATCGTCGTGGCACAGCTGAGCCGGCCCCCGGCCGGCACGGACTGCCTCCGCGGCGACCGCTTCATCCATCGCCATCTGCAGCTGTTCCTGGACGGTCTGCGGGCCCCCGCCCGTTCCGCCCTGCCGGGCCGGGCCGTCGGTATCAAGGAGCTGCGCGACTCCTGACCGATCAGTTCAGCCCTCGCGTCCAGTCCACCTCACGGTGCGGCAGCCGGTAACGCCGCTCCTCGTCGCTTCACCTTTCCGCCTTACTCCGTTTTCTCGCCATTTTTCGACACCGTCTTCCGTCACGAGTCACGAGTCACGCGTCACGAAGTCCAGAAGTCCAGAAGTCACGAAGCCCGAAGTGTCGACGCCTCGACGTCACGAAGCCCGAGGCTTCGAGGTCCCGAAGCCTCGAAGTCCCTTGGTGCCGTTGTTCCGTAGTGCCGTTGTTCCGTAGTGCCGTTGGTCCGTAGCCCGTAGCCCGTAGCCCGTAGCCCGTAGCCCGTAGCCACGAAGCCTCGTAGTCCCGAAGTGGGTATCTCCATGTCCGAAACAGCCCTCAAGGCTCCCGGCGTCGCCGTCCCGAGCGGTGACGCCAACCGCTGGAAAGCGCTCGTCTTCATCGCGCTCGCCCAGCTGATGGTCGTCCTGGACGCCACCATCGTGAACATCGCCCTGCCCTCCGCCCAGACCGACCTCGGCATATCCGACGGAAACCGGCAGTGGGTCGTCACGGCCTACGCCCTCGCCTTCGGCGGTCTGCTCCTCTTCGGCGGCCGGATCGCCGACCTGTGGGGCCGCAAGCGTGCCTTCGTCCTGGGCCTGGCCGGCTTCGCCGCGGCCTCCGCGCTCGGCGGGGCCGCCACCACCGGCTCCATGATGTTCGGCGCCCGCGCCCTCCAGGGCGTCTTCGGCGCGCTGCTCGCCCCGGCCGCGCTGTCCCTGCTCGCCGTGATGTTCACCGACGCCAAGGAGCGCGCCAAGGCGTTCGGCATCTACGGCGCCATCGCGGGCGGCGGCGGTGCCGTCGGCCTGATCCTCGGCGGCTTCCTCACCGAGTACCTGGACTGGCGCTGGACCTTCTTCGTGAACGTCCCGTTCGCCGTGGTCGCCGCGGCCGGCGCCTACTTCGTCATCCGTGAGCCGGAGGGCGGCCGCAACCGCTCCGCGCTCGACATCCCGGGCGTGATCCTGTCCACCTTCGGTCTGGTCGCCCTCGTGTACGGCTTCACCCGCGCCGAGTCCGACGGCTGGGGCGACACCGTCACCGTCTCGATGTTCATCGCGTCCGCGGTGCTGCTGATCGCCTTCGCGCTGGTCGAGTCCCGGGTCAAGGCCCCGCTGCTGCCGCTGCGCGTGGTGACCGACCGCAACCGCGGTGGCATCTACCTCTCCCTCGGCCTCGCCATCATCGGCATGTTCGGCCTGTTCCTCTTCCTGACCTACTACCTCCAGGTCGTCAAGGGCTACTCGCCGGTCAAGACCGGTTTCGCGTTCCTGCCGATGGTCGGCGGCATGATCACCGGCTCCACCCAGATCGGCACCCGGCTGATGACCCGCGTCCCGGCCCGGCTGCTGATGGGCCCCGGCTTCCTGGTCGCCGGTCTCGGCATGCTGCTGCTGACCCAGCTGGAGATCGACTCGTCGTACGCCGCCCTGCTGCTGCCCGCGATGCTGCTGCTCGGCCTCGGCATGGGTACGGCGTTCATGCCGGCGATGTCCCTGGCCACCCAGGGCGTCGAGCCCCGGGACGCCGGTGTCGCCTCCGCGATGGTCAACACCTCGCAGCAGGTGGGCGGCGCGATCGGCACCGCCCTGCTGAACACCATCGCCTCCTCGGCGACCACCTCGTACGTCAAGGACCACATCGCCGGCGCCACCGCCAAGCCGCAGCAGAAGCTGGTCCAGCTCCAGGGCCTGGTGCACGGCTACACCGCGGCGATCTGGTTCGCCGTCGGCATCCTGGGCCTGGCCGCCCTGATCGCCTTCACCTTCGTCAACGCCGGCCGTCCGGGCTCCACCACGGTGGCCTCCGGCGAGGGTGTCGAGGACGAGGTGCCGGTGCCGGTGGTGGCCCACTGACCGTGCGTTAGCGGAGCCAGGGCAGGTCCGCACCCGCTTCGTTGGGCTGGAGGCCCTCGGCGACGATCTCCATGATCTCGCCGAGGGCCTTCTGCTGTTCCGGGCTCAGCCGCTCGAACAGCGCCTGCCGTACGGCGCTCACATGGCCGGGCGCGGTGCGCCGCAGCACCTCGAAGCCCTCGTCGGTGAGCACGGCGAACTGGCCGCGCTTGTCGGAGGGGCAGTCCTCGCGGCGCACCCAGCCGCTCTTCTCCAGCCGGGCGATCGCGTGCGAGAGCCGGGAGCGGGTGATCTTCGCCTGCATCGCCAGCTCGGTCATCCGCAGCCGGCGGCGCGGCGCCTCGGCGAGGCCGACGAGAAGGCCGTAGTAGATGTGCGGCATGCCCGCGTCGCGCTGCAGCTGCCGGTCGAGGTGGTCCTCCAGCAGGGTGGTGGCGTGCAGATAGGCACGCCAGACGCGCTGTTCCTCGTCGGTGAGCCAGCGGTGCCGTGCGGCGGAGTCCGGGGCCGTGTTCATGTGTCCCACTGTACGAGGCATCTCCTTGAAACTTGAACAAGTGAGGGGTAGAGTCCCGAACGAGAGCTTGAGAGTTAAAGCATCTAGCCGGTGCGTGCCCTGAGGTCCAGTGCCCGCATCGATGCGAAAACCACCGGAGCCGCCGCGATGACCGCCACCGCCCAGGAGCGCATGCCCGCCCTGTACCTCAGCCACGGCGCCCCGCCGCTCGCCGACGATCCGGTCTGGCCCGGCCAGCTCGCCGCCTGGTCCGCCGCGCTGCCCCGCCCCAAGGCGATCCTCATGGTCTCCGCCCACTGGGAGGAGGCCCCGCTCGCCCTCGGCGCGGTCGAGACCGTCCCCCTCGTCTACGACTTCTGGGGCTTCCCCGAGCACTACTACCGGGTCACCTACGCCGCCCCCGGCGCCCCCGCGCTCGCCGACTCCGTCCGCAAGCTGCTGCGCGCCCCCGGCATCCCCGTCCAGGACATCCCCGACCGCGGCCTCGACCACGGCGCCTACGTCCCCCTCGTCGAGATGTACCCGGCCGCCGACATCCCCGTCCTCCAGATCTCCCTGCCCACCCTCGACCCGGTCCGCCTCATGGACATCGGCCGCAAGCTCGCCCCCCTGCGCGACGAGGGCGTGCTGATCGTCGGCTCCGGCTTCTTCACCCACAACCTCGCCGCCCTGCGCCACACCGGCCCGGGCGTGCCGAGCTGGTCGTCCGAGTTCGACGACTGGGGCCGGCGGGCCCTGGAGGCCCGCGACTGGGACGCCCTGCTCGACTTCCTGAACAAGGCCCCGGCCGGCCGCTACGCCCATCCGCGCACCGAGCACTTCGCCCCGCTCTTCGTCACCATGGGCGCGGCGGAGGCCGGCGGCGGGCCGGACGCGCCGGAGTCGGTGATCGACGGGTTCTGGCTGGGAATGGCGAAGCGGTCCGTGCAGTTCGGCTGAGCTACAGCCGCTTCTCGTACCAGGCCACGTCCCAGTAGCGGCCGAACTTGCGGCCCACTTCCCGGAAGGTCCCGGCGTGGCGGAAGCCGAAGCGCTCGTGGAGCCGGGTGGACGCCTCGTTGGGCTGGGCGATGCCCGCGTAGGCGCGGTGCACGTCCTCCGCGGCCAGGGCTGCGAACAGGGCGCCGTAGAGCAGCGTGCCGATCCCGCGCCGACCCGCGTCCGGGGCGACGTACACCGAGGTCTCCACGGACGTCAGGTACGCCGCCTTCGGCCGGTAAGGGCCGGATGTGGCGTACCCCAGAATCCGCTGTGAGTCCCCGGCCGTGGCAACCATCAGCCGGTGCGGGCCGTCTTCCGGGTGGGAGAGCAGCCAAGGGCGGCGCTCTTCCGGAGTGAAGGCCGCGGTATCGAATGTGATGGCCGTCTCACGAACGTAGTGGTTGTAGAGAGCCGTGAGGGCGCGGAGATCCCCCTCGACTCCCGGCCTGACCTGCACCTCGGCACGTTCCGACGGCATCTCGCCTCCCTGCGCGGCCGACAGGGTACTGCATGATCAGAAAAATTGGGGGGCGGGTTGGGAATTCTGTCCGGATTCCAGTCGTTGTTTCCCACGGATGCAGGGCACCCGGAGAGAGTCCCGGAGACCCCTTCAGTGTCGAGCGTTCGCCCCGGACCACCCGCCAGCCCACCAACGCAAGGGAGCACGCATGGCAACCCGTGCCGTCGCCCGTCGTCAGTCCGCCACCGGCGAGACGGCCGACTCGGCAAGCAGTGTTCGCGCTCATGGCGGCGAGATCGCAGACCGCGACCTGGTCGGCATGTACTTGGACGAGATCGCGCGCACGCCGCTGCTCGACGCCGCCAAGGAGGTCGAGCTGTCTCAGACCATCGAGGCGGGTGTGTTCGCGCGGCAGGTTCTCGACGGGTTCGAGGAGAGCACGTCGGACGCCAGCCGCGAGGAGCTGGAGGCGCTCTTCGCCGCCGGTGAGCGGGCCAAGGACGTCTTCATCCGCTCCAACCTCCGCCTGGTCGTCGCGGTCGCCCGGCGCTACCCGCGCAGCGGCCTGCCGCTTCTGGACCTGATCCAGGAGGGCAACGCCGGCCTGGTGCGCGCCGTCGAGAAGTTCGACTACCGCAAGGGCTTCAAGTTCTCCACGTACGCCACCTGGTGGATCCGGCAGGCCATCACCCGCTCCATCGCCGACCAGTCGCGCACGATCCGGCTCCCCGTCCACCTGGTGGAGGAGCTGGGCCGCATCCGCCGCGTCCAGCGCGAGTTCAACCGCGAGAACGGCCGCGACCCGGAGCCCGCGGAGATCGCCACGGAACTGGGTTCCACGCCGGAGCGCGTGATCGACGTCCTCGACTGGGCCCGCGACCCCGTCTCGCTGAACATGTCGGTGGACGACGAGGGCGAGACCCAGTTCGGCGACCTGCTGGAGGACACCTCGGCGGTCTCGCCCGAGCAGTCCGTCCTCACCCTCCTGCGCAGCGAGGAACTGGACGACCTGATCGGCCGCCTGGACCAGCGCACGGCCTCCATCATCAAGATGCGGTACGGCATCGAGGACGGCCGCGAGCGCACCCTGACCGAGGTCGGCAAGGAGCACGGCCTGACCCGGGAACGGATCCGCCAGATCGAGAAGCACGCCCTGCTCGAACTGAAGAAGCTGGCCCGCCAGACCGGTTTCGACGCGGCGGCGTAGAGGAGGACGCGGGGAGCACCCGGAAGTGTCGAGCGGACACGGGGAGCACCCGGGAACGCCGTAGAGGCCGTACGAGAATGCCGTGGCGGCCGTGCGGCAGTGCCGTGGAGGCCGTCCGAGAGTGCCGTGAAGGCCGTACGGCGCAGTGCGCGGGCGCGCACGCCGGGTGGCGAAAGACGGCGCAAACATGGCGTGGTCCCGTCGCTTCAACGGCCGGGCCGGAGGGAACAACCCTTCCGGGCCCGGCAGCGGGCCGCAGGAACCGCACTCCCCACCGCACCGCACCCTTGCCGACGGCCGGCCCCGGGCCGGCCCACGCGAGCCACGTCCCGACGCAATCCCCCCCGGCGCCGGGACTTCCCGAGCCGGGCTTCGGCGCCTATCCCCCCCGGGCGCCGGAGTCCGGCCTCTTCCCGCGGGGGCCCCGCATGCTGGAGCGGCGGCCCACCCCGTACCTGAACCCCGGGGTGGACCGCCGGATGGCAGATTCTGCCACACGGGCATAGCCTGCCCAGGTGAGCACCACCCCCAGCGCCGCCCACCAGCCGTTTTCCGCCTCCGCGCCGATGTCCCTCACCGAGCGCCGGAAAGCCGAGACCCGGATGGAGATCGCCCGGGCGGCGGCGGCCCTCTTCGTCCAGCAGGGCCTGCGGGCGACCCGGGCCGAGGACATCGCCCAGGCCGCGGGCATCGCGCCGCGCACGTTCTACCGCTACTTCGCCACCAAGGAAGAGGCGGTGGCCCCCCTCTACGCGGCCGGCGCCCAGCGCTGGATCGAGGCGGTCCGCACCGCCCCGGCCCCCCTCGCCCTCCCGCAGGTCCTGGAACACGCCGTCCAGCACACCCTGACCCCCGGCATCGGCGTCTCGGCCGCGTCCTGGGAATGGCTGCGCACCCTGATCCGACTGGCCGACACCAGCCCGGCGCTGCGCAAGGTGTGGGCAGAGGTGTGCCAGGCGTCCGAGGGGGCGCTGGCGGAGATCCTGGCGGCACGGATGGCGCCACGGACGGCGGCACGGCCGCGGGACGGGGAGACGGGCGGCGGTGATGCCGTGCCACCCGCCGTGTCCGACGCCGCCGAGGCGGTACGGCTCTCCCCGCAGCTCCGGTTCGCCGCGGCCGTGGCCGGCGCCGCCGTCCGCGTGGCCGTGGAGTCCTGGGCCGCCACGACGACGCCGCCCACCGGCCCCGAAGGCCCGGCGGCCCAGGCACTGCGCAACCTGCGCGCCCTGCGGGACTTCGCATGGGGCGGAAGCGAGTAGAACTCCAAGCCTCCGGCAGTCCCGGCGTCTACCCCGACACCTCCGGCGTCTACCCCGACACCTCCGGCGTCTACCCGGGCACCTCCGGCGTTCGGCACCTCCGGCGTCTACCCGGGCACCTCCGGGCCCGGAACAGCCGCTCCGGCCCCCGCCGCCCTGCTCAGCCGGCCCCCCAGCTCCCGTGCCGACTCCACCAGTCCCCCCGGCCGCCGCACCGCGAACGCGTACCCCGCCATGGCCAGCCGCACCGCCAGCCAGTCCATGGGATCGCCGGTGGTGCCCCGTAGCACGCAGCCGCCCGCGCCGTCGTCCTCGGGCACCCCGAGCCACTTCGGCAGCCGAGCGGAGACCTGTTCCGCCGACGCGGCGAACCGCACCTCGAACACGTACGTCTCCTGCTGCCGGTGGATCGACTGCCGCAAGTACTCGGCGGCGCTCCCCGTCGGCAGCTCCCGCGGCGTGAACCGGACCCCGGTCGCGAACGGCTCGCTCACCCGGTCGACCCGGAAGGTGCGCCAGTCCGCCCGGTCGAGGTCATAGGCGACCAGGTACCAGCGGCGCCCCGTCGAGACCAGCCGGTGCGGCTCGGTCAGCCGTCGGGAGGCGCTGCCGTCCTTGTCGCGGTAGGCGAACCGCAGCCGTTCCTGTCCCGCCACCGTCGACGCCATCACGGTCAGCGTCTCCGGTGCGATGCTCGGTCCGTCCCCGCTGGTCAGCGGCGTGGTCGCGGCCTGCAGCGTGGACACCCGGTGGCGCAGCCGGGAGGGCAGCACCTGCTCCAGCTTGGCCAGGGCCCGTACGGACGCCTCGTCCACCCCTTCGACCGCGTGCCCGGCGCCGGCCCGCAGTCCCACCGCGATCGCGACCGCCTCCTCGTCGTCCAGCACCAGCGGCGGCATCGCCTTGCCGGCGACCAGCCGGTACCCGCCGTCCGACCCCTTCGTCGCCTGCACCGGATAGCCCAGCTCCCGCAGCCGGTCGACGTCCCGGCGCACGGTCCGCCGGGAGACCCCGAGCCGGTCGGCCAGCTCACCGCCGGGCCACTCGCGGGGCGTCTGGAGGAGGGAGAGGAGCTGCAGCAGCCGTGCCGGAGTGTCCGTAGTCATGCGTACGAGAATGCCGCAGCTATAGGACACGATCTGACCTAAAGGACCTCTACCTTGATGACATGACCTCCACGGACACCAACGCCCTGAAGGGGCGCGGGGAACTGCGCGACCAGCCAGGCACGACGAACACCCGGACATCGGCGGCGACCGCCGCGACGCCCTCCGCACCGCTTCCCGACCGAACCCGCTGGCTGGCCCTGGCGATCGTCATGACCGCCGCCTTCATGGACCTGGTCGACGTCACGATCGTCAACATCGCCATCCCGTCCATCCAGCGGACCGCCCACGCCTCGGTCAGCCAGATCCAGTGGATAACCGCCGGCTATGCCCTCGCCTTCGCCGCCGGTCTGATCACCGGCGGCCGGCTCGGCGACATCCACGGCCGCAAGCGGCTGTTCCTCGTCGGCATCGCGGGCTTCACGGTCGCCTCCGCCCTGTGCGGCTTCGCCGCGAACCCGGAGATGCTGGTCGCCTCCCGCATCCTGCAGGGCGGCATGGCCGCGCTGATGGTGCCGCAGGTGCTGTCGATCGTGCACGCCACCTTCCCGGCCCACGAGCGCGGCAAGGTCTTCGGCCTGTTCGGCGCGATCGTCGGACTCGGCGCGGTCTCCGGCCCGCTGCTCGGCGCGCTGCTGACGGAGTGGAACCTGTTCGGCCTCGAATGGCGCCCCATCTTCCTCATCAACCTGCCCGTCGGGGTCGTGGCCTGGTTCCTGGGCCGCCGCTTCATCACCGAGTCGAAGGCCCCGAAGGCACTGAAGCTGGACCTGGTCGGCGTCGCCCTGGTGACGCTGGGCCTGCTGATGCTGCTCTACCCGCTCACCCGCGGACGCGAGCTGCACTGGCCGCTGTGGGGGTACGTCTCGATGGCCGGTGCCTTCGTCGTCTTCGCGGCGCTGGTGGCGTACGAGCGGCGCAAGGCGCTCCGGGACGGGTCCCCGCTGGTCGAGCTGTCGCTGTTCCGGGTGAAGAGCTTCGCCGCCGGTATCGCCGTACAGACCGTCTTCGGGGTCGCGCTCGGCATCTTCTTCCTGGTCTGGACGCTGTACATGCAGATCGGCCTGGGCTGGAGCCCGCTGCGGGCCGGGCTGACCGGGGTGCCGTTCTCGCTCGCGGTGTCCACCGCGGCCGGTCTGTCGGTGCAGCAGCTGGTCCCGCGGTTCGGCCGGAAGGTGCTCCAGGCGGGCGCGCTGGTGATGGGCGTGGGCGTCCTTCTCTACCTGTGGGAGGCCCACCACTACGGTCTCGCCATCGCCCCCTGGCAGATGGCCCTGCCGCTGGTCGTGATGGGTGCCGGCATGGGGCTGATCGTCGCCCCGCTGACGGACGCGGTGCTCTCGGAGGTGCCGCGCGAGCACGCCGGTTCCGCGTCCGGCCTGATCAACACCGTGCAGCAGATGGGCAACGCGCTCGGTCTGGGGCTGGTCTCGGTGGTCTTCTTCGGACGGATCGGCGACCGGCTGGCCCCGCCCCGGATCGGCCCGGCCTTCGTCGACGCCTTCCAGTACGCGCTGTGGTGGGTCGCCGGGATCATGGGGGTGATCTTCCTGCTGATGTGCGCGCTGCCGAAGCGTCCGGCCCAGCATGTGGAGGGCGCCGCGGAGGAGACTCCGGTGGCGAAGGAGCCCGAGCTGGTGGCCTGACCAGCCACGACGGCGAGCCCGGCACCGGACGGTGCCGGGCTCGCCGCTTTCCGGGCCGGATCGGAGCCTTCGCCGCCCGGACAGCAGAAGTCCGTTCATGCCTGGACCGTGCCCGAGTCTGTTTACTTTCCGGAAATCCGGGCGTAGCCTGCCGCTGAAACCACACGTTCGGGCATCACTCGGAACCGTTCGGAAGCGAACGCCTCCCGGGTGGCCGGGGCCCGACGGCGGCACGCGGAGGCGAGACGGACATGTACGCACCGGAACGGCAGCAGGAGATCCTCCGGCTCGCCCGTGACGGCGGCCGGGTGGACGTGCTGTCGCTGGCCGAGGAGTTCCAGGTCACCGCGGAAACGATCCGCCGGGACCTGAAGGCCCTCGACCGCGCCGGCCTCGTCCGCCGGGTGCACGGCGGCGCCATCCCGGTCGGCCGTCTCGACTTCGAGCCGGACCTCGCCGAACGCGAGTCCACCGCCGCCGACGAGAAGGACCGCATCGCCAAGGCCGCCCTCGCCGAACTGCCGGCCGAGGGCACCGTGATCCTCGACGCCGGTACGACGGTGGCCCGCCTCGCCGCGGCGATCCCGCTGGAGGCCTCGCTCACCGTCGTCACGCACAGCCTGCCCATCGCCGCCCGCCTCGCCGACCACCCGGGCATCCAGCTCCACCTGGTCGGCGGGCGCGTCCGGCACCGCACACGCGCCGCCGTGGACGCCTGGGCGCTGCGCGCGTACGGCGAGATCCGCGCCGACGTGCTGTTCGTCGCCGCGAACGGCTTCTCCCCCGCGCACGGTCTGACCACCCCGGACCTCGCCGAGGCCGCGGTCAAGCGGGCCGCGGTCGCCGCCGCCCGCCGCGTGGTGCTGCTGGCCGACTCCGCCAAGCACGGCCAGGAGCACTTCGCCCGCTTCGGCGGTGTGAGCGACGTGGACCTGCTGATCACCGACAGCGGGCTGAGCCCGGAAGACGCCACCGTCATCGAGCGCGGCGGCACGGAAGTAGTGCGCGCATGATCCTCACCGTCACCCCCAATCCCTCCCTCGACCGCACCTACGAGGTCCCCGCTCTGGAGCGCGGCGAGGTCATCCGCGCCGACGGCGAGCGCATGGACCCCGGCGGCAAGGGCGTGAACGTCTCGCGGGCCGTCGCCGCCGCGGGCCGGCGCACGGTCGCCGTCCTGCCCCTGGGCGGCGCGCCGGGCGCGCTCGTCGCCGATCTGCTCGACGCGCAGGGCATCGAGGTCGCACCGGTCCCGGTCGCCGGCGCCACCCGCTCGAACATCGCGCTCGCGGAGGCGGACGGGGTCCTCACGAAGATCAACGCACCGGGTCCGGAACTGTCCGCGGAGGAACAGGAACTGCTCCTGGACACGGTCCGCGAGCAGTCGCGCGACGCCGACTGGATCGCATGCTGCGGCAGCCTCCCCCGGGGGCTCGCGCCCTCGTGGTACGCCGATGTCGTCACACGGGCGCACGCCGGGGGCGCGCGCATCGCGCTGGACACCTCGGGGCGTGCGCTCCAGGAGGCGCTGCGCGCGCGGCCCGACGTGGTGAAGCCGAACGCCGAGGAGCTGGCGGAAGCCGTCGCGCGCCCCTTGGCGACCGTGGGCGACGCGCTCAAGGCGGCCGAGGAGCTGCGCTCGATGGGCGCACGCGCCGTGCTCGCGAGTCTGGGGGCCGACGGTCAGCTCCTGGTGTCCGGCACCGGCGCGTGGTTCGGCAGCGCGCGCGTGTCCGCCGTCCGCAGCAACGTCGGTGCCGGCGACGCCTCCCTGGCCGGCTTCCTCATCGCGGGCGGCGCCGGCCCCGAGGCCCTCGCCTCCGCCGTCGCCCATGGCGCCGCCGCCGTCCGGCTCCCCGGCAGCGTGATGCCGACCCCCGCCGACCTCGACCCCACGGCGGTGACCGTCACCACGGACATCCCCCTGGACCGCGAACTGACGGAGCCGGCGCCATGACGGCCCCGGCTGCGCCCCGCACGACCGCTTCAGCCCCGCCGCCCCACCCCCGTTCCTTCCCCCGCCCCGTTCCTCCCTCAGCCCACCCCACCCCCGTCCCCACCCCCGTCCCCACCCCCGTCCCCTCCTCCGCCCACCCCACTCCCCGGGCGATACGCGTGCATGGGAGCCCGTGATGAGCGACATGATCACCGCGGATCTGGTCGACCTCGACCTGTCCGCCGACACCAAGGAAGCGGCGGCCCGTGCCCTCGCCGAGCGCATGGTGGCCCTGGGCCGGGTGACCGACCTGGAGGGCTTCCTCGCCGACGTGGCCGCCCGCGAGGCCCAGATGCCGACGGGGCTCGACGGCGGCATCGGCATCCCGCACTGCCGTAGCGCCCACGTCACCGAACCGACCCTCGCCTTCGGCCGCAGCGCCGCCGGTATCGACTTCGGCGCGGCGGACGGTCCGGCCGACCTGATCTTCCTGATCGCGGCGCCCGCCGGTGCCGACGACGCCCACCTGACGATCCTCTCCTCCCTCGCCCGTCAGCTGATGAACGCCGAGTTCACCTCCGCGCTGCGGGCGGTGGACGATGCGGATACGGCGGCGGCGCTGATCCGGGGGGAGGAGGTTCCCTCGGGCGAGGAAGCGCGGGGCGCTGTCGCGGGCGCCGGTGGTGAGGCGCAGCCGAAGGGCGCGAACGGCTCGGCGAGCGCCGGAAGTACGGGCGCGGGCGCCGGGGATGCGGGCGCGAGTGCCGAGGGCGCGGATTCGGACGCCGCCCAAGGCACTGTCCAGAGCGCCGTGAGTTCCGGGGATGCCATGGAAGCCGGGGAAACCGGGGATGCCAGGGAGTCCGGGGACACCGGGGAGTCCGGAGATGCCGGGGACTCCTCCGAAGACACCGCTGCGGCGCCGGTGGCGGCCTCCACCGGCGCCGCAGCGGCCGGCACGCCCGCGACCGCCGGCACCGGTACCACCGCCGACGCGGGCGAGCGCCCCTTCCGTATCGTCGCCGTCACCTCCTGCCCGACCGGCATCGCCCACACCTACATGGCGGCCGAGTCCCTGGAGAACGCCGGCCGCGACGCGGGCGTCGAACTGGTCGTCGAGACACAGGGCTCGGCCGGTTTCTCCCGGCTGGACCCGGCGGTGATCGCGGCGGCGGACGGCGTGATCTTCGCGCACGACGTCCCCGTACGCGACAAGGACCGCTTCGCGGGCAAGCCCACCGTCGACGTCGGCGTGAAGGCCGGCATCAACCGCCCCGCCGAACTCATCGCGGACGTCCGTGAGAAGGCGGCGCGCGGC
Organism: Streptomyces sp. NPDC038200; assembly: GCF_055600785.1. NCBI lineage: Bacteria > Bacillati > Actinomycetota > Actinomycetes > Kitasatosporales > Streptomycetaceae > Streptomyces > Streptomyces sp. NPDC038200. The sequence goes on along the minus strand of NZ_JBVJYH010000001.1, from coordinate 833,984 downwards.
GAGGCGAGTGCCCCGGCGCACGCGCCGGCCGGCACGCCGGTCGAGCGCGCGGGCGACTCCACCGAGGGCTACGGCACCAAGCTCCGCAAGTGGTTGATGTCCGGCGTCAGCTACATGGTCCCGTTCGTCGCCGCGGGTGGCCTCCTCATCGCCCTGGGCTTCGCGATCGGCGGCTACGAGATCAAGAAGGCGCCCTCGGTGATGGACCACTTCGTGTGGACCCAGGCCGACAGCTGGGGCGCCCTGCTCTTCCAGATCGGCGGCGTGGCCTTCGGGTTCCTCGTCCCGGTCCTCGCCGGCTACATCGCGTACGGCATGGCGGACCGGCCCGGCCTCGTCCCCGGCTTCGTGGGCGGCTCCGTCTCGCTGACCATCAACGCGGGTTTCCTCGGCGGCCTGGCGGCCGGTCTGGTCGCCGGTGGTGTGGTGCTGGCGATCCAGAAGATCGACATCCCGGCGGCGTTGCGCGGCATCATGCCGGTGGTGGTGATCCCGCTGATCTCCACGCTGATCGTCGGATTCCTGATGTTCGTCGTGATCGGCAAGCCCATCGCCGCCGCCCAGAAGGGCCTGACCGACTGGCTGAACGGACTCACCGGCACCAACGCCATCCTGCTCGGCGCCCTGCTCGGCCTGATGATGTGCTTCGACCTGGGCGGCCCGGTCAACAAGGTCGCCTACACCTTCGCCACCGCCGGCATCGCCGTCGCCACCCCCAGCGACTCCGCCATGAAGATCATGGCCGCCGTGATGGCGGCCGGCATGGTCCCGCCGCTGGCGATGGCCCTGGCCACCACCGTGCGCGGCAGGCTCTTCACCCCGACCGAGCGGGAGAACGGCAAGGCCGCCTGGGTGCTGGGCGCCTCCTTCATCTCCGAGGGCGCGATCCCGTTCGCGGCGGCCGACCCGCTGCGGGTCATCCCGTCCTCCATGGTGGGCGGCGCGCTCACCGGCGCCCTCTCGATGGGCTTCGGTGCCACCCTGCGCGCCCCGCACGGCGGCATCTTCGTGGTCCCGCTGATCGGCAACCCGTTCCTCTACCTCGTGGCCGTCGCGGCCGGCGTCTGTGTCACCACGGCCCTGGTGGTCCTCCTCAAGGGGATGCGCGGGCAGGCGTCCGAGCCCACGGCCGCCGGCCGCGCCGGGAACCCGGCCGCCACGAAGGAGTCCAAGCACCCGATAGCGGCCTGACCGCCGCACCCACCACTCGACGGCGTCTTGTCCCTTTGGTTCGCTGTGAGTTGTTCACGGCACCTGCGAGATACGTCACGGTCCGGGGCCAAAGTCCCGGACCGTGGTGTGTACTGGGGCTCATGCCTGAGCACGCCCCGACTCTTCAGCTGATCGGCGTGGCCGTCCTCACTGTTGCGGCGGTCGCGTGGGCCGCCGTCCTGCTGCGCCTGCTGCGCCGTGCCGGGATACAGACCGCCGGCCGGCGCCCCACGATGCCGCTCCCGGCCCTGCCGCGGCAGAACCGGGTCGGCCCCCCGCAGGAGTCCGTCGAGCTGACCCCCGCGGAACAGGACGCGTTCGCGGGCCTGGTACGCCGACTCGCCGGCGGCTGACGGCGCGGGCCGCGGACGCGCCCCTGACGCGTGCCTCCGCCGTCAACCCTGCCGTGCCGCGCGCCGTTCCATCGCGTCCCGGGCCGCGTCCTCCGACATGTACACCTCGCACATGTGCCGCCCGTCCGGCGTCGCCGTGTGCTCGACCTCCCACAGGGAGATCTCGGTTTCGTCGGGCAGCAGGAAAGCGTGCTCGTACAGCGCGTAGCTGAGCCCCGCCCGTCCGGCCCGCCCGGGGCGGCCGAACGCCTGTGTGATCTCGTGCGCGGTCGCCGTCGCCAGCAGCGCCGCCGTCTCCGCGCCGGGCCGGTCGGGGTTCTCCGCGCGGCGCAGGAGCCGGCGCGCGTGGTCCGCCGAGTCGCCGGAGTCGAACACGTGCCGGGGTTCGGGGATCGCCCACAGCCGCATGAGCGCCGGAAGTTCGAAGTCCCGCGTGTCCGGCAGCAGCCCGAGCTGTGCCGTGGCGGCCTGGAGCTCCTCCTCGTCGACGTACACCTCGTGCTCCGGGGCGCCGCCGGGCGTGTGGTTGTGCGCGAGCTCCCACAGCGTGACCGCCGAGCCGTCGGCGAGCAGCCAGGTGTGCCGGTACGTCTCCCGGTGCAGCCCCGCACTGTGGTACGCGGAGTGCAGCGAACTGTCGTGCGCCAGCGCGCAGTCGAGGTGCCTTATCACCTCGTCGGGCAGCTCGAAGGAGTTCAGGGCACGGCCGAGGAGTCGCGCGAGATGCTCCTCCGGAGACTCGGGCGACTCGGCTGGTTCGTACGCTGCGGTCTCGTACGGAACGCTCAAGACATCTCCCGGCGTTGCTGCATGTCACCTTGTGGGTGCATACCGTAGCCCCTCGGTCGGACATCGTGTCCGGGAACCGAGAAAACGTACGCCGGAAAAACGCGCCGGCCGCGCGAAAAGTTCCCGCGCGGCCCGCCGTTCCGTCAAAACTGGCCGCTCAGGCGGCACTCCCCGCCGTCCAGGCGCTCCACGACATGTTCCAGCCGTTGAGACCGTTGTCGGGGGCGACCGTGGTGTCGGGGGAGTTCTTCACGACCACGACGTCCCCGATGAGCGAGTTGTCGTAGAACCACTTGGCCGACGTGGCGCCCTGTGCCCCCTGCACGTCCGCGAGGCCGACACAGCCGTGGCTGGTGCCCTCACGCCCGAACGGCGGGTTGCCCTTGTTGTACCAGTAGTTGCCGTGGATGAACGTCCCCGACGACGTCAGCCGCATCGCGTGCGGCACGTCCGGGATGTCGTACTCCCCGCCGAAGCCCACCGTCGAGCCGTTCATGCGGGTCTGCACGAACTTCTCGGAGATCACCATCTGCCCGTTGTACGTGGTGTGCTGCGGGCTGCCCGCCGAGATCGGCACCGACTTGAGGGTCTTGCCGTCCCGTACGACCGTCATCGTCTGCGCGTCGACGTCGACCGTGGAGACCTGCGACCGCCCGATCGTGAAGGAGACGGACTTCTTCTGCACCCCGTAGACGCCCTTGGCGCCCTGGACGCCGTCCAGGTCGATGTTCATCGTGACCTTGGACCCGGCCTTCCAGTAGTCCTGCGGCCGGAAGTCGAGCCGCCGGTCCCCGAACCAGTGACCGGCCACCTGCTGACCGCTGCTGGAGTTGACCGTGATGTGCGACTGCACGGCCTTCTTGTCGGTGATCGACTTGTCGAAGGTGAAGGAGACCGGCATGCCCACCCCGACCGTGGCGCCGTCGTCCGGCGTGTAGGTGCCGATGAAGCTGTTCCCCGAGGTGACGGTGGTGAAGATGGAGTTGGCCGCCGCCGTACGCCCCTCGGCGTCCTTGGCCGTCGCGTTTATCTCGTACTTCGTCCCGCGCTCCAGCTGCTGCTTCGGCTTCCAGGTGCTGCCGTCCGCCGATATCGTCCCCGGCACGGCCTGTCCCGAGCCCGACACGGACATCTTCACCTCGGTCAGCTTGCCGTCGCTGACCTTCACCCCGGTGGCGTTGATGGACGCCCCGGTCGAACCGTCCTTGGCCGAGATCGCTATCGCCGCGGTCGACGTCTTCGGGGAGTCCTTGCCGCCCTTGCCGTCGTCGTTGTTCGCGTTGGCGCTGCCGCCGCAGGCGGTCAGGGTGAGGGCGCCGACCATCAGGGCGGCACAGGCCCCGAGTGCGCGCCGCGCTGCAATGTCCGGCGTTGTCACGGGCTGCTCCAGGTTCATGTGATGTGCGTGATCTCTTCCAGTCGTGAGGAAAGAGGGAGTCGGCACCGGGGGAGGTTCCCTCCGGCACCCGGTGAACGCCATCACGTGACAGAACCGCGACAATCACCCCCCGGGCCCCCGCCCTCCGCCCCCCCGGGGCGGCCCTTCTATCCCGTCCCGTACAACTCCCGGTACGACGGCCACATTCCACCCGGTCCCTCGACCGAGCCGGCGGCACGCACGGCCCGAACGATCGCCCGCGTCACGAGATCCGCGCCGGCGGCCAGGACGTCGTTGAGCGCCAAGGGGTGCGCGCCGAGCGGGTGTGCACCGGTCGCCAGGGCGAACACCGTGTCACCGTCGTGCAGGAGATGCACCGGACGCACGGCACGTGCGATCCCGTCGTGCGCCGTACCCGCCAGCTTCTGCGCCTGAGCCTTGGAGAGGTCCGCGTCCGTCGCGACCACCGCCAGCGTGGTGTTGAGCGGCGGCCGCGGGTTCTTGGCGGCGGCCTCGTCCAGGAGCCGGCGAGCGGCCTCGTGGACACGCTCCTGCGGATACTCCACCCGGCCCTGGAACAACTCCCCGTAGAGCACGCCCGTTCCGGGATCCAGCACCGCTCCCGCGGCGTTCGCGACCACCAGCGCCGCCACGGTGATGCCCGAGTCCAGCACCGTGCTCGCGGTGCCCACTCCCCCCTTGAGCCGTCCGGTGACGGCGCCCGTGCCGGCGCCGACGCATCCTTCGGGCACCCGCGCACCCGGAGCGGTCGCCGCGGCGGCCTCCACCGCCGCACGTCCCGTCGCGGCGTCCGGACGGGCGCGGAAGTCGCCACCGCGCCCCAGGTCGAAGACGCACGCGGCGGGCACCACCGGCACCACGTGCGCCGGGTCCGCCCCCACGCGCACTCCGCGCCCCCGCTCCTCCAGCCAGGCCATCACCCCGGACGCCGCGTCGAGCCCGTACGCGCTGCCTCCGGTCAGCACGATCGCGTCGACCTTCTGCACCACGTTGCGCGGGTCGAGCGCGTCGGTCTCCTTGGTGCCGGGGCCGCCGCCGCGCACGTCCACGGCGGCGACGGCGCCTCCCTCGGGTGCGAGGACGACCGTGGTGCCGGTGAGCCAGCCGTCGCCGGTGCGGGTGGCGTGCCCCACCCGCAGCCCGGCGACGTCCGTCAATGCGTCAGCTGTCATGGTGGCCAGTCTGGCGCAGTCCGGGTGGCCCTTCGAGGGTTCAGCCGGCCGGTGCGGCGGCGTCCGCCGCCCGTTCCCGTCTGGTCATGCGTGCCGTGAGGACCACGCCGGTCGCCACCGCGGCAGAGGAGACCAGACCCGCCGCGAGCACCGCCCACTCGCCCAGGAAGGTGCAGCAGATCACCAGCAGGGCCGTGACCGGCAGCACCAGTTGCTGGTTGAGGCCCACCTTGAAGTGGCGGGAGTGCAGCGCCCACACGGTCAGCAGGTACAGCGCGGTCGGCAGGGTGACGGCGGCCGAGGCGGACAGGGTGGAGATGTGCGCCGTGCCGACCGCCTGTTCCACGGCCACCTCCAGGCCGGCGCCGATCGCCGCCGCCGAGGAGAAGACCAGGTAGTGGCCGTAGCCCCAGATGAACGCCCGCTTGCTGGAGCGCAGGTGGCCGTGGATCGGGACCACGAAGTAGATCCACCAGGCGGAGAACACGATCAGCAGCCCGCCCGCGGCGATGGGCAACAGCTCGGCCAGCACGTCGTGCTCGTCCACGGCCGACTTCACGGCGACCGTGGCCGCGGCGATCGTCTCGCCGAGCACGATGATCGTGAACAGTCCGTACCGCTCGGCGATGTGATGCGGATGCCAGGCGGTCTCGTGGTTCCTCTCGGCGAGGAGCGGGACGCACAGCTCCGCGACCGCCATCACGAGGAACACCCAGGGCCGTGCCGGCTCCGGCAGCAGCAGCAGTCCGAGCCAGCCCACCTGGCACAGCAGCACGCCGCACGCGTACCGCAGCGCCATCGCTCTCTCCGCGCCCCCGGCCGACCTCGCGGCTCTCAGCCACTGCCCGGCCATCGCCAGCCGCATGATCACATAGCCGAGCCAGACCAGCAGGAAGTCATGGTGGGTGAAGGCCCGGGAGATGCCGGCGGCCAGCACGAGCACACCGGCGATCTGCACCAGGGTGACGAGCCGGTAGAGGGCGTCGTCGTTGTCGTACGCCGAGGCGAACCAGCTGAAGTTCATCCACGCCCACCAGATGGCGAAGAAGGCCATCGCGTAGTTGAGGATGCCCTCGCCCGGGTGTCCTCCCGCCACGGCGTGCACCAGTTGCACGCCCGCCTGCGCGATCGCCACGACGAAGCACAGGTCGAAGAAGAGCTCCAGCGGGGACGCCACGCGATGCGCCTCGTCGCGTCCGCGCGCGGTGAGGCGTCGCAAGGGGCGGGAGGGCCGTGGTGCGCCCGAGGGGGCGGGAGCCGGAGTGGGACTCGACGTCATGGTTCCCAGCACAGCAGAAATCGGCCAGGAAGTCTTGTGCACGGATTCACAAGCGGGAGGAGGGCCTGCCGGTGCAGGGGGCGGGCGCTCCGCCGGGCCGTCCCCACGGGAGCCGTACCCTTGTGGCATGAGCACCGCCCCCGAACCCGAGCCGCGCGCACCGAAGCCCGCGCTGGTCTTCGACGACCCGCTGGACCAGCAGACCTCGGACGACACCGACCGCGGGTGGGGTGAGCGCTCGGACGGGGACAGCGTCGCCGACCTGAGGCGCTTCCTCGACGAGAAGCCGCCCCACCACCTCTGAGTCGTCCGCGGGAGCCTCTGAGTCGTCCGCGGGAGCCTCCGAGTCGTCCGCGGGGGCCTCCGAGTCCTCCGCGGGAGCGCCGCTAGCGCTCGTCGGGCGCGGATGCGCGCTGCGCGACCAGCGCGTCGCGGATCTCCTTGAGCACCTCCAGCTCGCTCACCTCGATGATCTCCTTGGTGCCCTCCCGCGCTGCCTTCCGGGCCGCCTGCCGGGCCAGGTACTTCGACATCGGCAGGACCATCAGGAAGTACACCACCGCGGCGGTGATCACGAAGGTGAGCGTGGCCCCCAGGACGGAGCCCCACATGATCGGCACACCGCTCTTGACCGTGCCGTCGGCCCCCACCTCGCACGGGTCCTTCAGGCAGGAGCTGTAGTTGTCGAGGTTCTGTGTGCCGATCGCTCCGACCAGTGGATTGATGAGCCCCTTCACCACCGCGTTGACGATGTTCGTGAAGGCCGCGCCGATGACCACCGCGACTGCAAGATCGACGACATTGCCGCGCATCAGGAAGGCCTTGAAGCCGTGCCAGACGCTCGGTTCCTTCTTCGCGCTCACCTGGGAGACTCTCCTCGCATGCACAGGGTGTGGAACAAAACGCTCCGCAACCTACGGCACGGTGCGGCCATGGTGTCCAATTCCGGAGCACGGTCGAGGGGCTTGACAGCGAACCGTCGACGGTGAGTACCCGCTGCTTCAGCACAGCGTCACCGCCAGGCGGGCGGTGGCACCGGCACCGACCAGCCCTGCCGCCGTGGCGCGCGGCACCGACAGCACGACCAGCGCCCCGCTCTCGGCCGCACCGGCCGACGGCTCCGGCACCTTCGTCACCCGCACCGCGCGGGCGAGCACCCGGACGCCGCCCCCGGTCGACGGGTCCGCCGCGGCGATGACGTCGACCCGGTCGCCGGGGCGCAGCAGCTGCGCGGTGGCGGCGTCGGCGATGCGCACCGGTGCCGACACCAGGTCCAGGGGGGTGTGCCGGCGCACGGGGTCCGCCGGCCTATGCTCCTGCGCACTCTGCACGCCGTGCGGTTCCGCCCCGGTCCGGGGCCCCGCGGCCACCAGCGCCGCGGCGGTCATGGCGAGCCCGGCGGCGACGGCCCGCCCACGGTGCCGCGCCAGCCGCTGCCACCGGTACCGCCCGCCGCGCACCCGTACGGGACCGAACGAGGGCACCTCGCAGGTCGCCGGGACGTCCGAGCCCAGCGGGCGCGGCAGCCGGAAGGGAGGCGGGAAGGAGGGGCCGGGGGAGATGGAGGGACCGGGGGAGAAGGAGGGCGGAGTCGGGCTCGGGGGCGAGGAGGGCGAGGGCATGAGGATCACCGCCTGCGACGAGGAATTCGGCTTGCGATGCCACGATGACGCCTCGCGCCGGAGCCCGCCGGAGCCGGTGGACCACGGACGGATTGTGGACAACCCGCCCACCCGAACGGGGAGTTCCGCTCCCTCCGGCCGGCCTCCCAGGCCCTCCGGCGGCGGCGCGAACCCCGAGCCGTCCCACCGGCTACGGGCCGCCGTACGGCAGCACGAACCTCGGATCCACCCACGTCGGGTCACAGACCCCTGCGGACCTCTGGCCCCCCACCGGGTCACGGACCCCTACGGCAGCGCGAACCCCGGATCCATCCCGCCGAGCGCGTTCCCGCACAGGCAGTCCCGGGCTGCGGTCTCCGGCAGTGCCGCCACCGCGTCGAACAGCACGCCGCGCAGCCGGTCCACATTGGCGGCGAACACCCGCAGCACCTCTTCGTGCGAGACGCCCTCCCCGGTCTCGGCGCCCGCGTCGAGGTCGGTGACCAGGGTCAGCGAGGTGTAGCACAGCTCCAGCTCCCGGGCGAGCGCCGCCTCGGGATGGCCCGTCATGCCCACCACCGACCAGCCCTGCGCCTGGTGCCACAGAGATTCGGCGCGCGTCGAGAAACGCGGGCCCTCGACCACGACCAGCGTGCCGCCGTCCACCGGCTCCCAGTCCCGTCCACGGGCCGCCTTCAGCGCGGCGGCCCGGCCGGTGGGGCAGTAGGGGTCGGCCATGGACACGTGCACGACGTTCGGCACGGTGCCGTCGGGCAGCGGCAGCCCGTCGAAGTAGGTCTGCGCCCGGGACTTCGTCCGGTCCGCGAACTGGTCCGGTACGAGCAGGGTGCCCGGGCCGTACTCCGGACGCAGCCCGCCCACCGCGCACGGGCCGAGGACCTGCCGCACGCCGACCGAGCGCAGGGCCCACAGGTTGGCGCGGTAGTTGATGCGGTGCGGCGGCAGGTGGTGACCGCGGCCGTGCCGGGGCAGGAAGGCGACCCGCCGGCCGGCGACCTCGCCGAGGAACAGGGAGTCGCTGGGCGCCCCGTAAGGGGTGTCCACCTGGACCTCGGTCACGTCGTCCAGGAAGGAGTAGAAACCCGAGCCGCCGATTACGCCGATCTCTGCGTTCGCCATGACCAGCACACTAGCGGGCCACGAAACCGCGGGGCAGCCGGAGCCCGTCCCCGCCGAGGACCCTGGCTACGCCGAGGACCCTGCCGTCGTACGACGGCAGGGTCCGAGGGTGGGAGAGCTCAGGCCGCGGAGCTGCTGGTGGAGCTCGACGAGGAAGACGAGGACGACGACGTCGAGGACGTCGACGAAGACTTCGCGTCGGACGACGAGCCGGACGGCTTCGACGCCGGGGTGCTGCTCGACGTGGAGCCGCGGGAGTCGTTGCGGTAGAACCCGGAGCCCTTGAAAACGATGCCGACCGCGGAGAACACCTTCTTCAGGCGGCCCTGGCAGTTGGGGCACTCGGTCAGAGCGTCGTCGGTGAACTTCTGCACCGCCTCGAGGCCCTCGCCGCACTCGGTGCACTGGTACTGGTAGGTCGGCACTGTCTTCCTCCTGGCACTCTCACTCAATGAGTGCTAACGACGATCCATAGTGACGTATTCCCGGGGATCAGTCCACCGTCACCGGGACGCGGTGACCGACGCCACGTGCGACCGTGCGGTTCCGCTGCGGGGCGACGAGCCGCGAGCGCAGGGTCACCAGGGTCACCAGCGCGAGCACCGTGCCGGCCATGGGCACCAGGAATCCCGCGCCCTCCCACAGCCGGTCCTCCAGCTGGCCCGCGACCGTGACGGCGGCGGCCTGGCCGAGCGCGACCGCGCCGGTCAGCCAGGTGAAGGCCTCGGTGCGGGCGCCGGCCGGGACCAGGCCGTCGACCAGCGTGTAGCCCGTGATGAGCGCCGGTGCGATGCACATGCCGACCAGCAGGCCGAGCGCGGCCAGCAGCAGCACGGAGTGCGCCGTCCACAGGGCGGACGCCGCCAGCGCGAGCGCCGCGTAACCGACGACCAGGCGCTTCTGGGGGGCCACCTTCCAGGCGATCGCGCCGCAGGCGACGCCGGACAGCATGTTCCCGGCGGCGAAGACGCCGTACAGGACGCCGTTCAGACCGGGCTCGCCGATCGACTCCGTGAAGGCCGCCAGCGACACCTGCATGCCGCCGAAGACCGAGCCGATGCCGAGGAAGGTCACGACCAGGACGCGCACACCCGGGACGCGCAGGGCCGACGCGTGCTTCACGCGCGCGTGCCCGCTCTCGCCGGTCACCGACGGCTGCGTGCTCTTCTGCGCGGCGAACAGCAGGCCGCCGACGAGGGTCAGCGCGGCCTCCGTGACCAGGCCCGCCGCCGGCGTCACGGTGGTGCACAGCGCGGTCGCCAGCAGGGGACCGAAGACGAAGGTCAGCTCGTCCGTGACCGACTCGAACGCCGCCGCGGTGGTCATCAGGGGCGACCCCTGCAGCTTCACACCCCACCGCGCCCTGACCATCGGGCCGACCTGCGGCACGGAGGCGCCGGTCGGGACGGCCGCCAGGAACAGCACCCACAGAGGGGCGTGCGCCAGCGCGAGCGCCGTCAGCGAGAGGCCGGAGACCGTGTGCACCAGCACACCGGGGATCAGTACGGCGCGCTGGCCGTAGCGGTCGGCCAGACGGCCGCTGTACGGCGCGAAGAGCGCCATGGAGACCCCGGTGGCGGCAGCAGCGGCGCCTGCCGCGCCGTACGAGCCGGTGGTGTGCTGGACGAGCAGCACGATCGAGAGGGTGAGCATCGCGAAGGGCTGACGTGCCGCGAAGCCGGGGAGCAGGAACGTCCAGGCGCCGCGGGTGTGCAGCAGCTGTCCGTATCCGGGGCGGGACGACGCCGGCGAGTTCTCCGCCGGGTCGGTGGTGACCGTGGACGCCACGGCCCGTGCCTTTCTTCGCCTGGTAGCGCGCCCGTGCGGGGGCGCCGAGAGCTGTCCTCTTGCGCAGAACTGCGGTAGATACCGGCGCCTCCGGGGAGGGCGTTCCGGCCGCCATACGGTCGCGCCAGCTCTGCATCAGGCAGAGTTGGTTCGATCAGGTGCCTTTATCGTACAGGGATCAAGGCCTTGTGCACCTGTGAAACCGAGCACCGTCAGGGCCGTTCACCTGCGATTGGTGCGGGTGTGAATCGGACGAAACACCCCCGTAATGCGCGCGTTCCCAGCTCGCACGCACCCCCGGCCGCGCCGTCACCCGGTGCTCGCCCTGTCACCGGCGAGGCGACCTCACCGCCCGGCGCCCGCCCCGCCCGTGTCACCGGCGAGGCGACCTCACCGCCCGGTGCCCGCCCCGTCCGCGCCCAGCCAGCCCGCCAGCTTGCCGCCGTGGGCGACCGCGCGCAGCCGCCGTTCGGCCGCGTCGCGCACCGGATCGGTGGCGACCACCAGCAGTTCGTCGCCGCGCCGCAGCACCGTCGAGGGCAGCGGCACGAACGACTTCTCCTCGCGGACGACCAGGGTGACGGCCGCGCCGGGCGGCAGCCGCAGCTCGCTGACCTCCACGCCGTGCATCCGGGACCCCTCGGGGATCGCGACGGACAGCAGGTGCCCGCGCAGCCGTTCCAGGGGTGCCGACTCGATGCCGAGGTCGGAGGCCTCGCCCTCCTCGCCCAGGCGCAGGGTGCGCGCCAGCCAGGGCAGTGTCGGTCCCTGGACGAGGGTGTAGACGACGACCAGGACGAAGACGATGTTGAAGATGCGGTGGCTGCCGGTTACGCCGTTCACCATGGGGATCGTCGCCAGGATGATGGGCACGGCGCCGCGCAGGCCCGCCCACGACATCAGGGCCTGCTCCCGCCACGGCACCCGGAACGGGGCCAGGCTGAGGATCACGCTCAGCGGTCGGGCCACCATGGTCAGGGCCAGTCCGATGACCAGGGCGGGCCAGACGTCGTCGCCCAGTTCGTGCGGGGTGACCAGCAGGCCGAGGACGACGAACATGCCGATCTGGGCGATCCAGCCGAGCCCCTCGGCGAAGCCGCGCGTGGCGGGCCAGTGGGGGAGCTTGGCGTTGCCGAGCATCATCGAGGCGAGGTAGACGGCCAGGAAGCCGCTGCCGTGCCCCAGGGCGCCGGCGGCGTACGCGGTGACGGCGATCGCGAGCACGGCGATCGGGTAGAGGCCGGACGCCGGCAGCGCCACATGCCTGAGCCCCCAGGAGCCGAACCAGCCCACGGCGATCCCCATGGCCGCGCCGATGGCCAGCTCCAGGGCGATCTCGCCCAGCAGGACGTACCAGTGCTCGATCGGGCCGGCCGTGGAGAAGGCGACGACCAGGATGACCACCGGGGCGTCGTTGAAGCCGGACTCCGCCTCCAGCGTGCCCGTCACGCGCGCGGGGAGCGGGATTCTCCGGAGCACCGAGAAGACCGCCGCCGCGTCCGTCGACGAGACCACCGCGCCGATGATGAGCGCCTGCCGCCACTCCAGCCCGACCAGATAGTGCGCGCCCGCCGCGGTCACCCCGACACTGACCGCGACTCCCACCGTCGCCAGGACCGAGGCGGAGGACAGAACCGGCCGGATTTCCTTCCACTTCGTGCCCAGGCCGCCCTCGGCGAGGATCACGACCAGGGCCGCGTATCCCATGACCTGGGTCACTTCGGCGCTGTTGAAGTGGATGTCCCCGATGCCGTCCTGGCCCATGAGGACGCCGATTCCCAGGTAGACGAGCAGGCTGGGGAGCCCGCTGCGTGAGGAGATCCGGACGGCCGCGACGGCGACCAGCAGAACGACGGAACAGACGAGCAGGAGCTGGTTGAGGTGGTGGACAGTCAGCGGGCGCCTCCTCTGAGATCTCCGGTTACTTCGTTACCTTACCTAACTCTTGACGCTTTCTTGACGTTCGCCGAGGCAAGATCGAACGCTCGTGCGCGCTGGTTCCCGACTCCGCGTCAAGCGGGACAGGACCCTGCGCCTATGGTTGCTCCAGCGCTCATTCAAAGTCACAGCCCGACCTGCCGCTCGCGTTAGGACAGCAAGGACAGCGATGCCCCCCAACACCACCGCCACAACGGGTGACAAGCCCGCCAAGTCCGGCAGGAAGAGGGGGCGCAAAGCCCGACTCGTCGTGCTTGTGCTGGTACTGGCCATCATCGGAGGCATCGCCTACGGGGCGTACTGGTCGATCAGCACGGTCCGCGCCTCCTTCCCGCAGACCACCGGTTCGATCAAGCTCGACGGCCTCTCCGGCCCGGTCGACGTGAAGCGGGACGGCTACGGCATCCCGCAGATCTACGCCTCCTCGGACGAGGACCTGTTCATGGCACAGGGCTTCGTCCAGGCGCAGGACCGGTTCTACGAGATGGACGTGCGCCGGCACATGACCTCCGGGCGCCTGTCGGAGATGTTCGGCAAGAGCCAGGTCGAGAACGACGAGTTCCTGCGCACCCTCGGCTGGGACCGGATCGCCGAGCAGGAGTACGACCACAAGCTGTCGGCCTCCACCAAGAAGTACCTCCAGGCGTACGCCAAGGGTGTCAACGCCTACCTCCAGGGCAAGGACGGCGAGGACATCTCGCTGGAGTACGCGGCCCTGGGCTTCTCCAACGACTACAAGCCGGCGAAGTGGACCCCGGTCGACTCCGTCTCCTGGCTGAAGGCGATGGCCTGGGACCTGCGCGGCAACATGCAGGACGAGGTCGACCGCGCCCTGATGACCAGCCGCCTGGGCCCGCAGCAGATCCAGGACCTGTACCCGGCGTACCCCTACGGCCGCAACAAGCCGATCGTCCAGGAGGGCCAGTACGACGAGCTGACCAACGCCTTCCAGCAGGGCGGCGCCACCGGCACCTCGCAGGGCACGACGGGCGCGTCGGGCACGACGGGCACCACCGGCACCACCGGCTCCTCGCAGGGCACGGGGGGCACCACGGGCGCCACCGGCACCACGGGCACCACGGGCTCCTCCCAGGGCGCGACGGGCACGACCGGCTCCTCGACCCCGACGGGCACGGGTTCGACGCTCACGGGCCAGCTGGGCGGCCTTCACGAGGTCCTGGACGACCTCCCCACGGCCGTCGGTGTGAACGGCCAGGGCATCGGCTCCAACTCCTGGGTGGTAGGCGGGCAGTACACCATCTCCGGCAAGCCCCTGCTCGCCAACGACCCGCACCTGTCGGCGTCCCTGCCCTCCGTCTGGTACCAGATGGGCCTGCACTGCCGGACCGTCTCCGACAAGTGCCGCTACGACGTCACGGGCTACACGTTTGCCGGCATGCCCGGTGTGATCATCGGCCACAACGCGAAGATCGCCTGGGGCATGACCAACTCCGGCGTCGACGTCACCGATCTCTACCTGGAGAAGGTGAGCGCGAACGGCTACCTGTACGACGGCAAGGTCCGGCCCTTCAAGACCCGTGAGGAGACGATCGAGGTCGCCGGCGGCAAGGCCAAGACGATCGTCGTCCGCCAGACCCAGGACGGGATGCCGCTGCTGTCCGACCGCGACGACGAACTCGTCCAGGTCGGCAGGAAGGCCACCGTGAACACCGCCGCGCCCGACCGGGGCGACGGCTACGGCATCGCCCTGAGGTGGACCGCGCTCGACCCGGGCACCTCCATGGACGCGGTGTTCGCCCTCGACAGGGCGGCCGACTGGAAGGACTTCCGCGCGGCGGCGGCCCTGTTCGACGTGCCCTCGCAGAACCTGGTCTACGCCAGCACGGACAACCACATCGGCTACACCCTGCCGGGCAAGATCCCCACGCGTTCCGCCAAGGACGACGGCACCATCCCGGCGCCGGGCTGGGACTCGAAGTACAGCTGGACGGGCTTCATCAAGAAGGACGAGCTGCCCTACGAGTACGACCCCGAGCGCGGCTACATCGTGACCGCCAACCAGGCCGTGGTCGACCAGGACAAGTACCCGTACACGCTGACCGCCGACTGGGGCTACGGCACCCGCAGCCAGCGCATCACCGACCTGATCGAGTCCAAGATCAAGGACGGCGGCAAGATCTCCACCGACGACATGCGGCAGATGCAGCTGGACAACAGCAGCGAGATCGCCAAGCTCCTGGTGCCCAAGCTGCTGAAGCTCAACCTCGACGACCCGGACGTCCGCCAGGCGCAGAAGCTGCTGGAGGGCTGGGACTACACCCAGGACGCCGACTCCGCGGCGGCGGCGTACTTCAACGCCGTCTGGCGCAACATCCTCAAGCTCGCCTTCGGCAACAAGATGCCCAAGGAGCTGCGCGCCAAGGGGCAGTGCCTGTGGGTCGACAAGATCGACAACACCGGCCCCGTGGACGACGACACCAAGGTGCGCGAGTGCGGCCAGCGCGCTGCCGACCGGGCGCAGCCGGACGGCGGCGACCGCTGGTTCGAGGTCGTGCGCACCCTGATGGAGAAGCCGGACAGCGACTGGTGGAAGGCTCCCGCGTCGGGCACCCGTCCCAAGGCCGAGAACCGTGACCAGCTGTTCGCCCGCGC
This sequence comes from Streptomyces sp. NPDC038200, assembly GCF_055600785.1. Classification (NCBI taxonomy): domain Bacteria; kingdom Bacillati; phylum Actinomycetota; class Actinomycetes; order Kitasatosporales; family Streptomycetaceae; genus Streptomyces; species Streptomyces sp. NPDC038200. The sequence continues at coordinate 818,700 of NZ_JBVJYH010000001.1, read as the reverse complement.
CATGATCGACGCCCGCTGGGAGCTGACCGCCAAGCTCGGCAAGGACATCGACACCTGGAGCTGGGGCCGCCTGCACCGGCTGTTCCTGAAGAACCAGACGCTCGGCACCGAGGGGCCCAAGGTCCTGCAGTACCTCCTCAACCGCGGCCCCTGGAAGCTCGGTGGCGGCGAGGCGACGGTGAACGCGACCGGCTGGAACGCCGCCGGCGGCTACAACGTGGTCTGGGTGCCGTCCATGCGGATGGTGGTCAACCTCGCCGACCTCGACAAGTCCAAGTGGATCAACCTGACGGGCGCCTCCGGGCACGCCTTCAGCGCCCACTACACGGACCAGACCGGCAAGTGGGTCAAGGGCGAGCTGCTGCCCTGGTCCTTCACGGGCAAGGCGGTGGACAAGAGCACCAGCGACACGCTCGTCCTCCAGCCGTGAGCCGCTGACGGTGTACTGCGGGAAAGGGCCCTCCACGCGCGCGTGGAGGGCCCTTTCCCGTTCTCCGAGGGAGCCTTCCCGGCCCGCCGGGCGGCAGGCCGGGACCCCGGGGAGGTCCGGGTGCCGATCAGGGATGCGCGAAGCGGCGCACGCCGGAGGGCGTCACCACCGCGTGCACCGGTTTGTCGTGCGCCTCCGCCGGGACGTGCGCGACCACCTCCGTGTCGTACAGCAGCACCACGAGCCGGGGCCGCGCGCCCGCACGCTCCAGACGGGCCAGCACGCGGTCGTACGAACCTCCGCCGCGGCCCAGGCGCATCCCGCGCGCGTCCACCGCGAGACCGGGCAGCAGGACGACGTCCGCGGCCGTCACGGCGTCCGGGCCGAGTCGCGCGCCGGAGGGCTCGAACAGCGCCATCCTCCCGCCGTGTCGCACCCGGGCGACGGAGTCCGGGCCGGTGTACTCGCCCCAGTCCAAGTCGTTGTCGGGCAGCAGGGCGGGGAGCAGGACGCGTACGTCCCGCGCGCGCAGCGCGTCCAGCAGGGCGAGCGTGCCGGGCTCGTTCCCGACCGAGACGTACGCCGCCACCGTGCGCCCGCGCGTCAGCTCGGGCAGGTCCAGGGCGCGCTCCGCCAGCGCCCGCCCCGCCTCCCGGACGTCATCCTCCGTCAACCTGTTCCTCACCGTGAGGAACTCTCGCCGCAACATGCGCTTGTCAGGCTCGCCCGCAGGTCCCACGTGTACCACTGGTCGTTCGCGCACCCTTCTTAATGCAGGTCATATGAGGGTCAAGCATCCGGAGCCACAGATTCCCTACAAAGGCACCGGATAGGGTTGCGGGCATGACTCAGTCCCACCCCAGGATCAGCAAGGCTGTCATTCCCGCAGCCGGCCTCGGCACCCGGTTCCTGCCGGCTACCAAAGCCACTCCCAAGGAGATGCTGCCGGTCGTAGACAAGCCGGCGATCCAGTACGTGGTCGAGGAGGCCGTGTCGGCGGGGCTCGACGACGTCCTCATGATCACCGGACGCAACAAGCGTCCCCTCGAGGACCACTTCGACCGCAACTACGAGCTGGAGTCGGCGCTCGAGAAGAAGGGCGACGCCGAACGGCTCGCGAAGGTGCAGGAGTCCAGCGACCTGGCCACCATGCACTACGTGCGCCAGGGCGATCCCCGGGGTCTCGGTCACGCCGTGCTGTGCGCTGCTCCGCACGTGGGCCACGAGCCCTTCGCCGTCCTCCTCGGTGACGACCTGATCGACCTCAGGGACCCGCTGCTGCGGCGCATGATCGAGGTCCAGGAGCAGCACGGCGGCAGCGTGATCGCCCTCATGGAGGTCGCGCCCGAGCAGATCCACCTCTACGGCTGCGCGGCCGTCGAGGCCACCACCGACGGTGACGTCGTGAAGGTGACCGGCCTGGTCGAGAAGCCGGACCCGGTGGACGCCCCGTCGAACTACGCGGTCATCGGCCGCTATGTCCTCGATCCGCACATCTTCGACATACTGCGCAAGACCGAGCCGGGCCGCGGCGGCGAGATCCAGCTCACCGACGCCCTCCAGCAGCTCGCGCAGGACGAGAAGGTCGGCGGCCCCGTGCACGGCGTCGTCTTCACGGGCCGCCGTTATGACACCGGCGACCGTGGCGACTACCTGCGTGCCATTGTCAGACTCGCGTGCGAACGTGAAGACCTGGGACCGGACTTCCGGACCTGGCTTCGCAGTTACGTAGCCGAGGAGATGCAGCAATCTTGAGCAGCGCCGCGACCCGTTCCGCCGGCCCGGACGACCTGTGGTCGGTGGACGAGCATCTGGAGGACATCCTCTCGACCGTCCGCCCCCTCGAACCCATCGAGCTGCAACTGCTCGACGCCCAGGGCTGTGTCCTGGTCGACGACGTCACGGTGCCGGTGTCCCTGCCGCCGTTCGACAACAGCTCCATGGACGGGTACGCGGTGCGGGTCGCGGACGTCGCGGGCGCCGGCGAGGAGTTCCCGGCCGTCCTGGAGGTCGTCGGGGACGTCGCGGCGGGCGCGACCGATCCGGTGCGGGTCGGGCCCGGGCAGGCCGCGCGCATCATGACCGGCGCGCCGCTGCCGCCCGGCGCCGAGGCCGTCGTCCCCGTCGAGTGGACCGACGGAGGGCTCGGCGAAGGCCCGGTGAGCGGCATGCGGGCGCGCAGCCTGGCTCCCGAGGGCGCCGAGGGGCACGTGCACGTGTACCGCCCCGTCGAGGCACGCGCGCACGTGCGCGACCGGGGCAGCGACGTGCGCGCAGGCGACCGGGCCCTGGAGGCCGGGACGATCCTCGGCCCGCCGCAGATCGCCCTGCTCGCCGCGATCGGCCGCGGCACGGTACGCGTGCGTCCGCGCCCGCGCGTGGTCGTCCTGTCCACCGGAAGCGAACTCGTCCAGCCCGGCGAGGAACTGGCCACCGGCCAGATCTACGACTCCAACAGCTTCGCCCTCACCGCCGCCGCCCGTGACGCGGGCGCCATCGCCTACCGGGTGGGCGCCGTCGCCGACGACGCCGAGACCCTCCGCTCCACCATCGAGGACCAGCTCATCCGCGCGGACCTGCTGGTGACCACGGGCGGGGTGAGCGTGGGGGCGTACGACGTGGTCAAGGAGGCGCTGTCCTACGTCGGTGACGAGGACGAGGCCGGCAGCGGCGTGGAGTTCCGCAGGCTCGCCATGCAGCCCGGCAAACCCCAGGGCTTCGGGTCGATCGGCCCCGACCACACCCCGCTGCTGGCGCTGCCCGGCAACCCCGTGTCGTCGTACGTCTCCTTCGAGCTGTTCGTCCGCCCCGCCATCCGCGCGCTGATGGGCCTCGCCGATCTCCACCGGCCCCGCACGCGGGCCGTCCTGAAGGCGGACGCGGCGCTCCGCTCGCCCAAGGGACGCCGCCAGTTCCTGCGCGGGACGTACACCGACGGGGAGGTGGCCCCGGTGGGCGGAGCCGGTTCCCACCTGATCGCGGCGCTGGCCCGGGCCGATGCGCTGATCGTCCTCCCCGAGGACGTGGAGGCCGCCGAGCCCGGCGGCGAGGTGGAGGTCGTCCTGCTCGGCTGACGTGCGCGCGGGCCCCGTCCACAGGACGGTCCTGGTCCGGTGGACGGGCCGGCTTGGCGGTAGCGTGTCGCGCACAGCAGGCCCGCGCTCCGCACCGCGACGGGCCCGGACCGGGAGCGTCACACACCATGACTGTGCCTTCCCGGGGGGAGACCCCCGGATCCTCTGTGCCGGAACGGCTGACCCACATCGACGAGGCGGGTGCGGCCCGCATGGTCGATGTGTCGGAGAAGGACGTGACCGCGCGCACCGCCCGTGCCAGCGGCCGGGTCCTGGTCTCACCGCGCGTGGTCGAACTGCTGCGCGGTGAGGGGATGCCCAAGGGAGACGCCCTGGCCACCGCGCGCATCGCCGGGATCATGGGCGCCAAGCGCACTCCGGATCTGATCCCGCTGTGTCACCCGTTGTCGGTGTCCGGTGTGAAACTGGATCTGTCGGTCGCGGACGACGCCGTGGAGATCCTGGCCACCGTGAGGACGACGGACCGCACGGGTGTCGAGATGGAGGCCCTCACCGCCGTGACGGTCGCCGCGCTCACCGTGATCGACATGGTCAAGGCGGTCGACAAGGGAGCGGTCATCACGGACGTGCGGGTGGAGGAGAAGACGGGCGGCAAGTCGGGCGACTGGAGCCGGGCATGACATTCGACGACAGCATCGGGGGCGCGCTGCGGGCACCGTACGCCGCGCTGGTCGTCACCGCCTCCAACCGGGCCGCCGCCGGTGTCTACGAGGACAAGGGCGGCCCGCTGATCGTGAAGGGCCTGCGGGACCTCGGCTTCGCCGTGGACGGGCCGCGGGTGGTGCCGGACGGGGATCCGGTGGAAGCGGCGCTGCGGGCGGCCGTGGAGGCGGCGTACGACGTCGTCGTCACCACCGGCGGCACCGGCGTCTCGCCCACCGACCGCACGCCCGAGGCGACCCGCGCGGTGATCGACTACGAGGTGCCGGGCATCGCGGAGGCCGTCCGCGCGTACGGACGGGAGAAGGTGCCGACCGCCGCGCTGTCCCGGGGCCTGGCGGGAGTCGCCAAGGGGACGCTGATCGTCAACCTGCCGGGATCGACCGGCGGTGTGCGGGACGGCCTCGCCGTCCTGGAGCCCCTGCTGATCCACACCGTGGACCAGATCCGCGGCGGTGACCACCCCAGACCCGGTAGTGGGGGTGCGAGCTGAACAGCCCTTCCTGGCCCGTCGTGCTGGCGGACGGCGATGTCGTTCTCCGGCCGATAAAACTGCGCGACCAGCGGGCCTGGCGCGAGGTGAACCGGCGCAACCGCGACTGGCTGCGCCCCTGGGAGGCGACGATCCCGCCGCCCACGCCGAGCGGACCGATCGCGCACCGGCCGACGTACCGCCAGATGGTCCGGCATCTGCGCTCCGAGGCGGGCGCGGGCCGGATGCTGCCGTTCGTCATCGAGTACCAGGGGCAACTGGTCGGGCAGTTGACGGTCGCCGGGATCACCTGGGGATCGATGTGCTCGGGCCACGTCGGCTACTGGGTGGACGAGTCGGTGGCGGGGCGCGGAGTGATGCCGACGGCCGTCGCGCTCGTGGTGGACCACTGTTTCCGCACCGTCGGGCTGCACCGGATCGAGGTCTGCATTCGCCCCGAGAACCGGCCGAGCCGGAGAGTCGTGGAGAAACTCGGATTCCGCGAGGAGGGGCTCCGGCCGCGTTATCTGCACATCGACGGCGCCTGGCGCGACCATCTCGTCTTCGCGCTCACCGCGGAAGAGGTGCCCGACGGGTTGCTCGCGCGGTGGCGGCGGGCGCGCTCCCAGAGGCGGGCCGAGCGGCCCGCCGGCAACGGGGGCGGGGCGGGCACGCCGGGCACGGCGAGGAATCCGGGGAACGCGCCCGGGAATCCCGCCGAACGGCCGTAAATTGAATATGTGTTCGAAATTGATCGAGTGCTGACCGTCTCAGAGCGCTGAATTCGCGCCTGAGGGCGGTCCCCTGATCGCATCGGTCGCAAAAAATGCTGGAAATATCAGCCAGATCGTGCGACACACCGGCCCAATTGGCGGATGGCCCCACGCAAACCCCTCTACCGTGTGAGGCGTGAGCAGCAGCGGCCTCATCTACGCAGTCATTGTCGGGGCCTGGGCCGCCTACTTGGTGCCGATGTGGCTCCGTAGGCAGGACGAGCTGAACGAGGCCCGTCCGACGGAACGCTTCAGCACCGCCATCCGGCTGCTTTCCGGACGGGCGGGCATGGAGCGCCGGTACGCCAGGGACCTGCGGGCGCGCTCCGCCCAGGAGGGGGAGCCGGGAACCGGCGATCCGGACGCCGTCACCGACTCGGTGGACGTCCGGGCCTTCGCCATGCCTCCGACCCGCCGTCAGGTCGGCGTCGGAACCGAGCCCGAGGCGCCCGACGGCACGGAACCAGCGCGTGACCAGGACGCCGCACCGGCGCCCGAGTCCGCCCCCGCGCCCGGGCACCCCTCCGGGACCACACCCGCGCAGCAGCGCGAACCGGGCGCCCGGCGGGCTCCCTCGGCGCAGGCCGCCGCGGCGCGTGCCCGCCGCACGAAGGTCCTGGCACGCCGCCGGCGCACCACCGTGATGCTCTTCCTCTGCTTCACGCTCGGCGCGGTCGTCGCCGCCGTGGGCGGCCTCACCTTCCTGTGGGTGCCCGGCGTGCCGGCCGTGCTGCTCAGCGCGTACATCGCCCACCTGCGGGTGCAGGAGCGCCGGCGCTTCGCCTACCAGATGGACCGCCGGCAGGCCGAGGCCGCCGCCCAGCGCCTGCGTGAGCGCCAGCCGCGCCGGCGCGCGCCCCTCGACGAGGGTCTCGTCGTCGAGGAGCCGGACCAGGACCAGGACACCGGGACCGACACCGGGCTCTCCGCGCTCGCCGCCGACCGGCGCGCCCTCGTCGAGCAGACCGACCACGCCGAGTGGGTCGACCAGCAGCGCGAGCGGCAGCGGCGACCCGGGCACGGGGACAGCTGGGACCCGGTGCCGGTGCCGCTGCCGACGTACGTGACCGCGCCCGTCGCCCCGCGCGCGACCTCCGACGTGGACCTCGGGGCGCCCGACACATGGAGCTCGGCGCGGTCCAGCGCGGTCGTGCCGGAGCACGAGGCGGGCCAGGCGCCGGAGAGCGGGGCCGCCGAGCCGGAGCGGGCGTCCGGGGGCAAGCCGGCGGACGGCCGCGGCGACACCCCGCCGCGCGCCCGCACGCGCTCGCGCGGCGGGAGCGCCGGTGCGGCCTCGGCGCGCCGGGCACGTGAGCGCGGACGCACGCCGCTCTTCGACCAGTACGAGGACGGCGAGCGCCCGCGCGCCGCCAACGAGTGACGAGCCCGCTCTCCCGCCCGGACCGCCCCCGTCGGCAACCCGGCCTCTGACCAGTCAGGGAGCGGATTTCCAAGCACCCCGATCGGGATGCTAGAGTTTCACTCGTTGCAAGGGCCTGTGGCGCAGTCCGGTAGCGCACCTCGTTCGCATCGAGGGGGCCAGGGGTTCAAATCCCCTCAGGTCCACGCACGACTGTTCCCGAGTCAGCTCGGGAATGGTGGACGAAGATCCCGCCGATCATCACGATCGGTCGGGATCTTCGTCGTTTACGGGGCAGGAAGGCGCGGCACCAGGTCGCGCCCAGGTCGGTGGTGACAGGGATCACACCGGTTGGCGCCACTGCGCGTCTCCGCGGACGATCTCTTCACCGGGGGTTGAACCGCAGGGGGATGACGGTGGAGATGCGCCACCTGGTCACGTTCCAGAAGGTCGCGGCGCTGCTGAGTTTCACACGGGCCGCGGAGGAGCTCAGCTACGCGCAGTCGAGCGTGACGACGCAGATCCGCGCGCTGGAGACCTCGCTGGGCACGGAACTGTTCGACCGGCTCGGCGGACGGATCCGGCTGACCCCGGCCGGGGAGAAACTGCTGGAGTACGCCGACCAGATCCTGGCGCTGGTCGAGGCGGCTCGCGCGGACGTGGCCGGCGGGGACGGCCCGTCGGGGACGCTCGTGATCGGCACGATGGAGAGCGTCACCTCCTATCGCATGCCCCCGCTGCTGGAGTTCTTCCACCACCGCTATCCCAAGGTGCAGCTCTCGCTGCGGCCGAGCCTGTGCGCCGAGACCCGGCACGCGCTCCGCCAGGGCGCCTTCGACATCGGCTTCCTCATGGAGCAGGAGACGCGGCACCCGGGACTGGAGTCGGTGGTGCTGGCCGAGGAGCCGCTGGTGCTCGTCGCGGCCCCCGGCCACCCGCTGGCACGGCGGCCGGAGCTGTCCCTGGACGATCTGCGGTCGGTGTCCGTCCTGGCGACCGAGGCCGGATGCGCCTACCGCGATCTGTTCGAGGCGGAGCTGCGCGACACGGCGAGGGCGCCGTTCCTGGAGTTCGGCACCATCGAGGCGATCAAGAAGGGCGTGGTGTCCGGACTCGGGATCGCGCTGCTTCCCCGGGTCACCGCGGCCGCGGAGCTGGAGAAGGGCGAGATGACGGCGCTGCCGTGGGACGCCCCCTTCTCCGTCAGCACCCAGCTGGCGTGGCGCGGAGGCAGACGGCTGTCCCGGGAGCTGAAGCTGTTCATCGATCAGGCGGTGCGGCTGATGCACGAGGAGGGCGTGCCGCCGGACGGCTCGGACTGAACCGCGCCCGCCCTGCGCCGGCCGGCGCCCCACCCCAGGTTGGTGCCCAGGGAAGCCGCCACGATCAGGGGCACGCCCAGGGCCTGCGTCCAGGTGATGTGGTGGCCGTAGACCGCCCAGTCGCAGAGCAGCGCGGCGGCCGGGTACACGAAGGCGAGCACGGCGATCTTCGGCGTGGGCAGCTTCTGGTAGGCGGAGTACATCAGGGCGTACATCACGCCGGTGTGCAGGAGACCGAGGCCGGCGAGCCAGCCCCAGCCGGCGCCGAGGTGCGCGCTCTGGCCGAGGCGGGTGAAGGGCAGCAGCAGCGGGATGCCGAGCAGGACCTGCACCAGCGCGATCAGATGGGGCTTCACTCCGGTCACACGCTTGGTGATGATCGTGGACAGGCCGTAGAACAGGGCGGCCAGCAGGGCGTACCCCAGCCCCACGAGGTAGGCGCTGTCGCCGGAGAGGTCGGAGGCGGAGACGCCGGCGACGAGGACGAGCCCGAGGAAGGCCACGAGCAGCCAGCCCGCCTTCTGGCCCGTGATGCGGTCCTTGAAGAACAGGGCGCCCAGCAGCACCACGAAGAACGGCTGCGTGTGGTAGACGACTGTGGCCACCGAGATGGACGTCCTGCCGTACGCCTCGAAGAGGAACGCCCAGTTGAACACGATGAACACGCCGCCGAGGGCGGCCAGGGCGAGCTTCTTCGGGGTGAAGCCGTGGTTCCTGAAGAAGCCGCGGAGCGCGCAGTACGCGCCGAGGAACAGGGCGCCGAAGACGCACCGGTAGAAGACCACGTTGAACGGTGAGGCGCCGGACTCCACGACGAAGACCCCGATGGTGCCGGACAGCAGCATGGCCGCCGTCAGTTCCACCGCCCCGCGCGTCTCCTGGCCGGCCCCCGCGCCCGATGCGCTCGCCCGTCCCCCTGGTGCACTCATGTCGCCCCTCCCCTTCCGCGAGCCCGGTCCGGCCGGATCGAGGCCCGGTCGGCGCCGGCCCGTGTGCGGCCGGCGCGAGACGACGCTACGAGCTGGGGCGGGACCCGGTCCACGGCCCGCTGGGCAAGGAAACCGATGCCCCCATCGAAGCCGTCGATGGGGCCCGGTGACGCCGGTGGCGGCGGGTCAGAGCCGCTTGGCGAAGCAGAGGCTTTCCTCGTGGTCGCGGTAGTAGCCGAACTTCTTGCAGGGCGCGTAACCGCTGGAGGTGTACAGGGCGATGGCCTCCGGCTGCTTGGTGCCGGTCTCCAGGACCATGCGGATCCGGCCCGCCGTGCGGGCGTCCTCCTCCAGGGCCGCGAGCATGCGGCGCGCCAGGCCCCGGCCGCGCATCGCATCGACGACGTACATGCGCTTCAGCTCCGCGTCCCCGTCCTCGTTGCCCTCGGGGTTGCGGTCCTGGCTGCGCCAGCCGCCGGTGGCCACGGGGCGGTCGAGCTCGTCGTACGCGATCAGGTACACCCCCCGGGGCGGGGTGAAGTCACCGGCGTCCAGGACCGTGGCGTCGCCCCCGTCGCCGTAGCGCAGGTGGTATTCGGCCTGGACCTCGTCGTTGAGCTTCACGGCGTCGGGGTGATCGAAGCGAACAGGGCGTATAAACATGCGGGATATCGTACTTCTATGCAGGCGACGGGTTTCCGGTGGTGCGGACCCCGACCAGTGTGCCGGTATCGTGCCCTGGGTGCTGACTGGGGCCTCGGACGACGCGTCCTGCCGACGAGGTCGACTGTGAGGTCGAGGAGAGTGCTTTGCTGACGGTGACCTCGGTGAACGTGAACGGGTTGCGGGCCGCCGCGAAGAAGGGCTTCGTGGAGTGGCTCGCCGGGACCGACGCGGACGTCGTCTGCCTGCAGGAGGTGCGCGCCGAGCCCCACCAGCTGCCCGAGGAGGTCCGGCAGCCCGAGGGCTGGCACGTCGTGCACGCCCCGGCCGCCGCCAAGGGCCGCGCGGGCGTCTCCCTCTACACCCGGCGCGAGCCCGACCGCGTCCGCGTCGGCTTCGGCTCCGCCGAGTTCGACGGCAGCGGGCGCTACGTCGAGGCGGAGCTGCCCGGCGTCACCGTCGCCTCCCTCTATCTGCCCTCCGGCGAGGTCGGCACCGAGCGGCAGGACGAGAAGATCCGCTTCATGGACGAGTTCCTCGCCCACCTGAAGGACCTGCGCGAGCGGGCCGCCGCCGACGGGCGCGAGGTCCTCGTGTGCGGCGACTGGAACATCGCCCACCAGCAGGCCGACCTCAAGAACTGGCGCGCCAACACCAAGAACTCCGGCTTCCTGCCCGAGGAGCGCGACTGGCTCGGCCGGGTGTTCGCCCCCGAGGAGGGCGGCTACGTCGACGTCGTCCGCGCCCTGCACCCCGACGTCGAGGGGCCGTACACCTGGTGGTCCTACCGGGGGCGGGCTTTCGACAACGATTCGGGGTGGAGGATCGACTACCACGGCGCCACGCCCGGGCTCGCCGGCAAGGCGGTCAAGGGGTTCGTGGAGCGCGCGGCCACGCACGCCGAGCGGTGGTCGGACCACGCGCCGGTCACCGTCGTCTACGACCTCTGAGCATCCGGCCCGCTCTCAGCGGGCCTTGTTCAGCCGCCGGTCCAGGGCCAGGGAGAGTTCCGCCTCCACGACGCTGCGGGCCAGGGGGCGCAGGCGCTGCAGGTCTTCCTCGGGGGCGTGGCGCAGGATCAGGTCGGTGAAGAGCGCGGCCAGGGCTTCGGCGTGGTCGCGGACGCGGGCGGCGGAGGCGAGGACCTCGGCGAGCGGGATGCCCTCGCGGACCAGCGCCGAGGAGACGTCCAGCAGGCGCCGGCTGATGTGGACGATCTCGTCGCCGTCGGTGCCGAGGTAGCCCAGTTCCATGGCGGCGGCGAGATTGTCCGGGGTGACCTCGCCCTCGAAGCGGGCCGCGAGTTCCTCGGGGGTGAGGCGGACCGGTTCCTCCTCGGTGGGCGTGCCGACGCCGAGCACGTCCGCGACGTCCCGGCCGTGGTCGAAGGCCTCGGCCAGCTCCGCGATGCCGTTCAGGGTGTGGCCGCGCTCCAGGAGCGCCGCGATGGTGCGCAGGCGGGCCAGGTGGTGGTCGTCGTACCAGGCGATGCGGCCCTCGCGGCGGGGCGGCGGGAGCAGCTTGCGCTCGCGGTAGAAGCGCAGGGTGCGCACGGTGATGCCGGCCAGCCGGGCCAGTTCCTCCATGCGGTACTCGCGCGGGACCTCGGGTGGTGCCGACCCCGGGCGCGCCGGCGGGGCGGCCCGCTCCGGGCGCGTGGGCGGGGCGGCCGGGTCCGGGTGTGCCTCCGTGCGTTCTGCGTCCTCTGCCACGCCCGCAGCCTAAGGTGTACCGCCGGTAACTTCCCCCTCGCGCCCCCTACCGCTCGGTACGCGGCTGCTCTACAGTCCCATTGCGCCAGTAATCACTGGCAGAGTTCGCACGAGTTCCTAGGCGATGCGTGGAGGCTTCGGGATGGCCCAGCACGAGCATGTACGGGTGGCGGTGATCGGGTCCGGGTTCGGCGGGCTGGGGGCCGCGGTGCGGCTGCGCCGCGAGGGGATCACCGACTTCGTCGTTCTGGAGCGCGCCGACAGCGTCGGCGGCACCTGGCGGGACAACAGTTACCCCGGGTGCGCCTGCGACGTGCCCTCGCACCTCTACTCCTTCTCCTTCGCGCCCAACCCGGACTGGCCGCGCACCTTCTCCGGGCAGCGGCACATCCGCGCCTACCTGGAGCACGTCACCGACCTGTTCGGACTGCGCCCGCACCTCCGCCTCGACTCCGAGGTGAAGCTGATGACCTGGGACAACGACAAGCTGCGGTGGAACATCGAGACCGCTCGCGGCTCGCTGACCGCCGACGTCGTCGTCTCCGCCACCGGGCCGCTGTCCGACCCGAAGATCCCCGAGATCCCGGGCCTGGAGTCCTTCCCGGGCAAGGTGTTCCACTCCGCCCGCTGGGACCACGACTACGACCTGCGCGGCAAGCGGGTCGCCATGGTCGGCACCGGTGCGTCCGCGATCCAGATCGTGCCCGCCATCCAGCCGCAGGTCGGCCGGCTCACCCTCTTCCAGCGCACCCCGCCGTGGGTGATGCCCCGCGTCGACCGCGCCATCAGCGGCGCCGAGCGGTGGCTGCACCGGCGGCTGCCCCTCACCGCCCAGGCCCGGCGCGGACTGCTGTGGGGCATCCGGGAGCTGCAGGTGCAGGCGTTCACCAAGCACCCGGACGAACTCGGCCTCGTCGAACAGCTGGCCAAGCGCAACATGGCCCGCTCCGTCAAGGATCCCGCCCTGCGGGCCAAGCTCACCCCGGACTACCGCATCGGCTGCAAGCGGATCCTGCTGTCCAGCACGTACTACCCGGCGCTGGCCCGCCCCAACGTGGACGTCGTGGCGAGCGGACTCGCCGAGATCCGCGGGTCGACGGTGGTCGCCGCCGACGGCACCGAGGCCGAGGTCGACGCGATCATCTTCGGTACGGGCTTCCACGTCACGGACATGCCGATCGCCGAGCGCGTGGTCGGGACCGAGGGCATCACGCTCGCGGAGTCCTGGAAGAACGGCATGCAGGCGCTGCGCGGCGCCTCGGCGGCCGGGTTCCCGAACTGGATGACGATCATCGGCCCCAACACCGGCCTCGGGAACTCCTCCATGATCCTGATGATCGAGTCCCAGCTGAACTACATGGCCGACTACCTGCGCCAGCTCGACGTCCTCGGCGGCCGTACCGCCCTCGACGCCCGGCCCGCCGCCGTGGAGAACTGGAACCACGAGGTCCAGGAGCGCATGAAGCGGACCGTGTGGAACACCGGCGGCTGCACGAGCTGGTACCTGGACGCGAGCGGTCGCAACACCACCATCTGGCCCGGTACGACGACCGAGTTCCGGCGCGCGACCCGGCGGGTGGACCTCGGCGAGTACGAGGTCGTCCGCAAGCCGGTGGCGGGGGCCTCGGTGGCCCGCGAGCGCAGCGAGGCCACCGCATGAGCCGGCGCCCCTCCGTGCCCCGCGGCGCCTCCGTCACCTCCGGCCCGTACGCCCCGCCCGTTCCCTCCCGCACGCTGACCGCGGTCTCCGCCGACGGCGCGCGACTGCACGTCGAGGTGCACGGCCCCGAGGACGCGCCCCCGGTCGTCCTCTCCCACGGCTGGACCTGCTCGACGGCGTTCTGGGCTGCCCAGATACGGGACCTGGCGGCCGATCACCGGGTGATCGCCTACGACCAGCGGGGGCACGGGCGCTCTCCCGCGAGCCGGGCGTGTACCACCCACGCGCTGGCGGACGATCTCGAAGCGGTACTCGCGGAGACACTCGCGCACGGGGAGAAGGCGCTGATCGTCGGCCATTCCATGGGCGGCATGACGGTCATGGCCGCGGCCGGGCGCCCCCGCTTCCGGGAGCACGCCGCCGCTGTTCTGCTGTGCAGCACGGGCAGTTCGCGGCTGGTCGCCGAGGCGCGCGTGGTGCCGTTGCGCGCCGGTCGGGCACGCACCTGGATCACCGGGCGCATTCTCGGTTCACGCGCCCCCCTCGGTCCGGTGACGCCGGTCGCGAAGAGCATCCTCAAGTACGCCACCATGGGCGCCGCTTCCGCACCGCACCGGGTGGAGGCGTGCGCGCGGATCGTGCACGCCTGTCCACGCGCCGTGCGCCATGCGTGGGCGGCCGTACTGGAGGCGCTCGATCTCGACCACGGCGTACGGGAGTTGCAGGCGCCCACCGCGGTGCTGCACGGCGCTTCCGACCGGCTCACGCCCCCGGTGCACGCCCACGCGCTGGTCGCCGCGCTGCCGCAGTGTGTCGGTCTCACCGAACTGCCCGGCATCGGCCACATGACCCCGATCGAGGCTCCCGAGCCGGTGACCGGCAGGATCCGGGAGCTTGTCACCACGTACGTCACGGGGGACGGCCCCGAGCGGGACCACGAGCACCGTGCCACCCCCGCGCAGATCAAGGAGGGCGCATGAGCAAGGTCAGCCTCGAAGGACAGGTCGCGGTCGTCACCGGAGCGGCGCGCGGCGTCGGCGAACTGCTGGCGCGCAAGCTGTCCGCGCGCGGGGCGAAGGTCGCGCTGGTCGGGCTGGAGGAGGAGGCGCTCAAGGAGGTCTCCGGGCGGCTGCACAGCGACAGCGACCACTGGTACGCCGATGTCACCGACCACGAGGCGATGAGCCGGGTCGCGCAGGAGGTGAAGGAGCGGTTCGGGAAGGTCGACATCGTGGTCGCCAACGCCGGTGTGGCGACCGGCGGTCCGTTCGCCGACTCCGATCCGCAGGCGTGGCGGCGGGTGATCGAGGTGAACCTGATCGGTTCCGCCGTGACCGCGCGGGCGTTCCTGCCGGTGCTGGTCGAGAGCCGGGGCTATCTGCTGCAGATCGCCTCGCTCGCCGCGATCACGCCGGCGCCGATGATGACGGCGTACTGCGCGTCCAAGTCGGGTGTGGAGGCGTACGCGCACAGCCTGCGCGCCGAGGTCGGCTACCAGGGGGTGCGCGTGGGCGTCGGGTACCTGTCGTGGACCGACACCGACATGGTGCGCGGCGCCGACCAGGACGACGTGATGCGGGAGTTGCGGCAGCGGCTGCCCTGGCCGTCGAACAAGACGTACCCGCTGGGGCCCGCGGTGGACCGGATCGTCGCCGGCATCGAGCGGCGCTCGGCGCATGTGTACGGGCAGTGGTGGCTGCGCGGTATGCAGGGCGTGCGCGGCTGTCTCCCGGCGCTCATCGGGACGGTCGGGCAGCGCGAGATGAAGCGGTTCGCGCCCCGGCTCCAGGGGATGAGTTCCGGGCTGGTCGGCGCGGGGGGTGCGGCCGACGAGGCGGCTCGCGCTACGCACCGTAACTGATCGACATGCGCAGGGTGTTCGCCCGTGTGAATCTGGTCGAGGCCCCTCCGAGGGGCCGAATCCCCACCCACACCCACCACGGGAGTGAACCCACATGGGTATGAAGGACCAGTTCCAGGACAAGTCGCGCCAGGCCAAGGAGAAGGTGGACCAGGCTCGCGAGAAGGCCGGCCAGCGTGGTCAGCAGACCCGCCAGGGCGGCCAGGGCGGCCAGAGCGGTCACCAGGGCGGCCAGGGCGGCCAGGGCGGCCAGGGCCGCCAGGGGCAGCAGACCCAGCGCGGCGGTCAGAACCACCGCGACATCGAGGACACGGAGCAGCAGATGGAGGACCGGTTCGATCAGGACTACGACGCCTGACCGCTGCGCTCGGCCTCGGCCGGTATGACGTGGGGCGCCCTTCTTCGCGGAGGGCGCCCTGCGCCGCGTTCCGGGTGACGGGCCGCGCCGCTCTGTGGCATTTCCGGGTGACGGGCCGCGCCGCTCTGCGGCAGGAGCGGCGTCGTGTGGTCACGTCGCGTTCCGGGACTGGCCCGCGTTGTCAGGCCGGCCCCGTGGGTCTCGGGGGCAGCTTCGGGCGTGCTCGGTTCGGTACCTCGCTGTAGTCCGGCGGGATCGCCGCGGGGTTGGACCGCAGGAGGTCCAGGGCGAGCCGGACCGCGTCGTCGAGCTGGGCGTGGCGGCCCTCCGCCCAGTCCAGCGGGGTGCGCAGGACCTCCAGGTCGGGGGAGACGCCGTGGTTCTCGACGGACCAGCCGTAGGCGTCGAACCAGGCCGCGTTCATCGGGACGGTGATGACCGTGCCGTCGCCGAGGCGGTGCCGGCCGGTCATGCCGACGACCCCGCCCCAGGTGCGCTGGCCGACGACCGGGCCGAGTCGCAGCAGCTTGAACGCGGCGGTGATCATGTCGCCGTCCGACGAGGTCGCCTCGTCGGCCAGGGCCACCACCGGCCCGCGGGGCGCGTTGGAGGTGTACGACACCGGCTGCGCGTCCCGGGTCAGGTCCCAGCCCAGGATCGTGCGGGTCAGCTTCTCGATGACGAGTTCGCTGATGTGCCCGCCGGCGTTGCCGCGCACGTCCACGATGAGCGCGGGCCGGGACACCTCCATGCGCAGGTCGCGGTTGAACTGGGCCCAGCCGGAGCCGCCCATGTCGGGGATGTGCAGGTAGCCGCACTTGCCGCCGCTCAACTCGCGGACGACCTCGCGGCGTTTGGCCACCCAGTCCTGGTAGCGCAGCGGCCGTTCGTCGACGAGCGGGACGACGGCGACCCGCCGGGGCCGCCCGCTGCCGCCCTCCGCCGGGGTGAACGTCAGCTCCACGGTCGTCCCGCCCGAGCCGGCGAGCAGCGGATAGGGGCCGGTGAGCGGGTCGACCGGGCGGCCGTCCACGTGGGTCAGGGCGGCGCCCTCGCGGATGCCCGTGCCGGCCAGCGGTGAGCGGGCCTTGGAGTCGGAGGAGTCGCCGGGCAGGACGCGCTTGACCGTCCAGTGGCCGTCGCGGCGGACCAGGTTGGCGCCGAGGAGGCCCTGCCAGCGCTGGTAGTGGGGCGGGCCCTCGTTGCGGCGGGCGGCGGTGACGTAGGCGTGGGAGGTGCCGAGTTCACCGAGCACCTCGCGGAGCAGGTCGGCGAACTCGTCCGGGGACGCGACCCGTTCGACCAGCGGACGGTACTGGGTGAGCACCGCGTCCCAGTCGATCCCGCACATGCCCGGATCCCAGAAGTAGGCGCGGATCAGACGGCCGGCCTCGTCGTACGCCTGGCGCCACTCGGCGGGCGGGTCGACCACGTGCAGGATGCGGCGCAGGTCGATCCAGGCGGTCGTGTCGCCGTCGCCGATCTCGGTCGACGGCACCGCCCGCAGGTCGCCCTCGTCCACGACGACCAGCCGGGTGCCGTCGCCGCTCACCGCGAACCAGTCCAGGTGGTCGACGAGTTCGGACTTCTTCGCCTTGGGGATGTTGAAGTACTCGAGGCTCGGACGGCCGCTGATGTCGGCGGGGTTGGCGAAGGTCTCGCCGAGCGCGCCGGAGATCGGCCAGCGCAGCCAGACCAGGCCGCCGCCCGCGACCGGGTGGAGCGCGGAGTACTTGGAGGCGATGACCGGGAACGGCGTGACCCGGTTGGCCAGTCCCTCCACCTCGACCATGACCGTGCCGGCCTCTCCGGGCTCCTCGTCCTCCATCGGATCGAGTCCGCCTGCGGCCGGGCGGCCCTCGGGGTTGAGGGCGAAGGGGGAGGGGGTCGCCGAGGAGAGCGGGACGAGGTACGGGCGGCAGCCCAGGGGGAAGGACAGGTCGCCGGTGTGGACGTCGTAGACCGGGTCGAAGCCGCGCCAGGAGAGGAAGGCGAGGTAGCGGCCGTCGCGGGTGAAGACCGGGTTCTCGTCCTCGAAGCGGCCGTTCGTCACGTCCACGACCAGGCGGTCCTTGATGCGGGCCAGCTTGATCTGGCGCAGAGAGCGGCCGATACCGGGGTGCGACCAGGTGATCCAGGAGCCGTCCGGGGAGAAGGCGAGGTCGCGGACGGGGCCGTTGAGCGACCGGATCAGCTCGGTCACCCCGCCGTTCGCACCGTCGGCACCGGGTTCTCCGGCGGCCGCGGCACCGGGTTCAGCGGCAGGCGAGCTGTCCGTACCCGGCCCGTCGGCCCCCGCCCCCTCACTGCCCGACCCGTCACTGCCCGCCCCCTCGGGCCCCGGGCTTTCGGGCCCCGAGCCCTCGGCGTCCGATTCTTCGGCCCCCGAGCCCTCGGCGCCTGAGCCCTCAGTGCCTGGGCCCTCAGTGCCTGGGCCCTCGGCCTCCGACCCCTCGGCACCGGAGCTGTCGGCCCCCGTCCCTTCGGCCGTGCCGGTCTCCGGGGCGGACTCGGCGAGTTCCTCCTCCGGCACGTCGATCAGCAGCAGCCGTCCGTCATGGGACGCGACCGCCAGCCGTTCTCCCAGGGGGTCGGCGACCATCTCCAGGACCCGCCCCAGTGCGCCGGAGGCCAGCCGGCGGGGCGCGCGGTCGCCGCTCGCGCGGGGGAGCTGGGCGATCTCGACGGCGTCCTCGCCCTCGGCGTCCGTGACATAGGCGATCTGCCCGGTCGAGCCCAGCATCTCGGGCAGCCGCACCCGGACGCCGGGCGTGTCGGTGATCGTACGGGCCGGGCCGTCGCGGTGGGTGAGCCAGTACAGACTGCCGCGGACGACGACCGCGCTGGCCCGGCCGGTCTCGTCCACGGAGATGCCGTCGACGTTCTGCGCGGCGGGCACCTGGTAGGGGCGGCGTCCCGTGCGCGGGCCGGCGAGCCGGATGTCGAGCCGGCGGGGTTCGCCGCCGGGGGAGAGGTCGTCCACCAGCCACAGGTCGCCCGCGCACTGGTAGACCACCCGGTCGCCGTCGGTGGAGGCGTGCCGGGCGTAGAAGGCGTCGTGGTCGGTGTGGCGGCGCAGGTCGGTGCCGTCGTAGGCGCAGGAGTAGAGGTTGCCGACGCCTTCGTGGTCGGAGAGGAAGGCGACCCGGCCGGCGACGAACATCGGGGAGGCCAGATGGCCGTCGAGGTCCGGCAGCAGGCGCTGCCCGTGCAGCCACAGGCGGCCCATGGCGCCGCCCCGGTACCGCTTCCAGGACGCCGGTTCGTGGGGTGGGGTGCCGGTGAGCAGGAGGGTCTTGCGTTCACCGTCGATGTCGGCGACCTGGATGTCGGTGACCGGGCCCCAGGGCAGGCGTCCGCCCGGGTCGCCGTCGGTGGGCACCTTGTAGCCCCAGGTGAAGTGCGAGAACGGCTGCCCGTGGCTGGCCACCGCGAGGATGTCGCCGTCCGGGGTCCAGCCGCAGACCTGCGTGTCGGTGCTGCCCCAGTACGTCAGCTGCCGCGCGGGTCCGCCGTCGACGTCGGCGAGGTGGATCTCGGGGACGAGACTGCGCCAGCTCGTGTAGGCGATGCGGCGGCCGTCGGGGGAGAAGCGCGGGTGTCCCTCTTTCGTGCGGTCCGCCGTGAGGCGCCAGGCGCGGCCCGGGGTGTCGAGCGGGGCCACCCAGAGGTCGTCCTCGGTCACGAAGCACAGCAGGTCGCCGTTGAGGTGGGGAAGGCGGAGATAGCTCACCTTCCCATGCTTTTCCGGTCAAACGGCGGCAGCAACTTCTGGGTGTCGGGAACGGGCGCCTTATGGGACCTTCACCTTCGTGACCCAACACACGTACGAAACTGTTTCGTTTCGCAAGCGGACGGGGTATCTTCATGGAGGTACGAAGAAGGATCCGGAGCGGGAAGGTGACTGACATGGCCGAAGCCGTCACGGCGGCCCGTCGCAGTCGGATCACGCCCGAGCGTGAGGCCGAGTTGTACGAGGCCGTGCTCGACCTGCTCCGCGAGGTAGGTTACGACGCCCTCACCATGGACGCCGTGGCCGCCCGCACCCGGTCCAGCAAGGCCACGCTCTACCGCCAGTGGGGCGGCAAGGCCGAGCTGGTGGCGAAGGCCGTGCGGCACAACAAGCCGGGTGGCTCCGCCGACGAGGTCGACACCGGGTCCCTCCGCGGTGACCTGCACGCCCTCACCCTGCGCTCGGACGACTGCGAGATGGAGCAGAACTCCGCGCTGATGCGGGGCCTGGCCATGGCGATGCACGGCAACCCGGACCTCCTGCGGGCGTTCCGGGACCATCTGATCGATCCGGAGACGGCGGCGTTCCGACGCGTGCTGCAACGGGCGATCGACCGGGGCGAGGTCCGTGCGGACAACCCCGCGATCGACTACGTGATGCACATGATGATCGGCGGCTTCGCCGCCCGCACGCTCATCGACGAGCAGCCCCCGACGCAGTCCTTCCTCCTGTCGTACATCGACGCCGTGGTCCTCCCCGCCCTCGGCGTCCCCACCAGCTGAACGCCTTCCCCCGGCAAGCCCACCACCTGACGTCACCGCTCACGTCGTCGGGCTGATCACCCCTGCCCTGATGAACCCACGACCTGACCGGGAGTACGCCTCCGTGGCCACGTTCCTCTACAAACTCGGCCGGCTCGCCTTCCGGCGACGCCACTTCGTCGCCCTCATATGGGTCGCGCTGCTCACCCTCGCCGGGGTGGGCGCCGCCTCCGCGCCGCCCGCCGGCAACACGTCCTTCTCCATCCCCGGTACCGAGGCGCAGAAAGCCTTCGACCTGCTGGAAGAGCGCTTCCCCGGGATGAGCGCCGACGGCGCCACCGCCCGGGTCGTCTTCAAGGCGCCCACCGGCGAGAAGATGACCGACGCGGACAACAAGGCCGCCGTCCGCAAGACCGTCGAGGAGCTGAAGAGCGGCTCCGAGGTCGTCTCCGTCGCCGACCCCTACACCGGGCACGCCGTCAGCAAGAACGGTTCCGTCGCCTACGCCTCGGTCAAGTACAAGGTCTCCGGCATGGAACTGGAGGACTCCTCCCGGGACGCCCTGAAGGAGGCCGCGCGGCATGCGCAGGACGCCGGGCTGACCGTCGAGATCGGCGGTGACGCGCTCAGCGCGACGCCGGAGACCGGCTCCAGCGAGGTCATCGGCATCGCCATCGCCGCCGTCGTCCTCGTCATCACCTTCGGCTCCCTGCTCGCCGCCGGGCTGCCGCTGCTGACCGCGATCATCGGCGTCGGCATCGGCGTCTCCTCGATCACCGCGCTCGCGTCCACCCTGGACCTGGGCTCCACCACCTCCACCCTGGCGACGATGATCGGCCTCGCCGTCGGCATCGACTACGCCCTGTTCATCGTCTCCCGCTACCGCGCCGAACTCGCCGAGGGACGCGAGCGCGAGGAAGCCGCCGGCCGCGCCGTCGGCACGGCGGGCTCGGCCGTGGTCTTCGCCGGCCTGACCGTCGTCATCGCCCTGGTGGGACTCTCCGTCGTCAACATCCCGATGCTGACGAAGATGGGCGTCGCCGCGGCGGGCACCGTCGCCATCGCCGTACTGATCGCCCTGACGATGATCCCCGCGCTCCTCGGCTACGCCGGCCGCAAGGTCAAGCCGACCGGCGAGAAGAGCAAGCTGCTCGGCGGCGGCCGTACCCCGAAGAACCCGGGCCGGGCCAACATGGGCACCCGCTGGGCCAGCTTCGTCGTCCGCCGCCCGGTGGCCGTCCTGCTGCTCGGCGTGCTCGGCCTCGGCGCGGCGGCGCTCCCGGCCTCCTCCCTGGAACTGGGCCTGCCCGACGACGGCTCCCAGCCCACCTCCACCACCCAGCGCCGCGCCTACGACCTCCTGTCCGAGGGCTTCGGCCCCGGCTTCAACGGCCCGCTGATGGTCGTCGTCGACGCCAAGGGCAGCGCCGACCCCAAGGCCGCCTTCACCAAGGTCGGTGACGAGATCAAGGGCCTGAAGGACGTCGTCACGGTCACGCCGGCCACGCCGAACAAGGCCGGCGACACCGCGACCATCACGGTCGTGCCGAACTCCAAGCCGTCGTCCGCGACGACCGAGGACCTGGTCCACGCCATCCGTGACAAGGGCGCGGACATCGCCTCGGAGACCGACTCCACGCTCCTGGTCACCGGCTCGACGGCGATGAACATCGACGTCTCGCAGAAGCTGAACGACGCGCTCCTGCCGTACCTCGCCCTGGTGGTCGGCCTGGCGTTCCTGCTGCTGATCGTGGTCTTCCGCTCGATCCTGGTCCCGCTGAAGGCGGCCCTCGGCTTCCTGCTCTCGGTGCTCGCCGCGCTCGGCGCCGTCGTCGCGGTCTTCCAGTGGGGCTGGCTGTCCGGCCTGATGAACGTCGAGGAGACCGGCCCCGTCATGTCGATGATGCCGATCTTCATGGTGGGCGTCGTCTTCGGCCTCGCGATGGACTACGAGGTGTTCCTCGTGACCCGCATGCGGGAGGCCTACGTCCACGGCGAGAAGCCCAGCCAGGCGGTGGTGACGGGCTTCAAGCACGGCGCACGGGTCGTGACCGCCGCCGCGGTCATCATGATCGCCGTCTTCTCGGGCTTCATCGGCTCCAGCGAGTCGATGGTCAAGATGATCGGCTTCGGCCTCGCGATCGCCGTCTTCTTCGACGCGTTCATCGTCCGCATGGCCATCGTCCCGGCGGTGCTCGCCCTGCTGGGCCGGCGCGCCTGGTGGCTGCCGAAGTGGCTGGACCGCGCCCTGCCCAACGTGGACGTCGAGGGCGAGGGGCTGCGCGCCCACACCGACCTCGGCGAGGAGAAGGAGCTGGTACGCGTCTGACGTACCGCGCCTGACACAGAGCGGCCGGTGAGGGTGCCCGTGGGGACGGGGCTGCACCCTCACCGGCATTCTGCTTTCCGTCATGGGCGGCACGGGTGAAAACCCCATGAGTACGGCTCCGGCGATGTCGTAGCGTGCTCACCATGACGACGACAGCCGCCACCGACGCCGAAGAGTTCGGGGCCCACCCCCGGTTCGCCGAAGCGCTTCGGGCGCTCGGGCTGGACGAGGTCCTCGCCCGCACCCGGCGGTTCCCGGAGGCCACTCGCACCGCGGCCGAGGCCGCCGCCGCGATCGGCTGCGAGCTGAGCCAGATCTGCAAGTCCCTGGTCTTCGCCGCCGACGGGGTGCCGGTGCTGGTCCTGATGGACGGCACCTCCCGCGTGGACGTGGAGCGGGTGCGGGCGGAACTGGGCGCCGGGAAGGTCACCCGCGCCGACGCCGGCGTCGTCCGCGAGACCACCGGGTACGCCATCGGCGGCGTGCCGCCCTTCGGGCACCGCACCCGCACCCGAGTCCTCGCCGACCGCTCGCTGCTCGCGCACGACGTGGTGTGGGCGGCGGCCGGAACGCCGTACACCGTCTTCCCGGTCGAACCGAAGGAACTCGTCGCCCACGCGGGCGCGGCACTGGTGGACGTGCGCGAGCAGACCGCGTGACGCCGGTCGTCGCGGCGGCCGTCCTGTTCGCCGCCGTCACCCACGCCGGCTGGAACGCCATCGCGCACCGCATCACCGACAAGCTCGTCGGCTTCACCCTGATATCCGGCGGCGGGCTGCTGATCGGGCTCGCGACGATCCCGTTCGTGGCGTTCCCGGCGGGGCCCGCCTGGCCGTACCTGTGCGCCTCCGCCGCCGTGCACATCGCCTACTACGCCCTGCTGATGACCTCGTTCCGGCTGGGCGACTTCGGCCAGGCGTACCCCCTCGCGCGCGGCAGCGCCCCGCTCCTCGTCACGCTGCTCGCCGCCGTCTTCGCGCACGAGGTGCCCGGCGCCTGGGCGAGCGCCGGGATCGCCGTCTCCTGCCTCGGCCTGACCGGTGTCGGCCTGTGGGGGCTGCGCGGCGACCGGCCCGACTGGGCGGCGATCGGCGCGGCCCTCGCGACCGGCGTGACGATCGCCGCGTACACGGTCGTCGACGGCATGGGCGTCCGTGCCGCGCACTCCCCGCTCGGGTACATCGCCTGGCTCATGGTCGTCCAGGGGGCCGTCATCCCCCTCTTCCTGTACGCACGCGCGCGGGGCGAGACCGTACGGCTGCTCCGGCCGTTCGCCGTGCTCGGCCTCCTCGGCGCCGCCCTGTCCGTCGCCGCGTACGCCCTGGTCCTGTGGGCGCAGACCCGGGCCCCGCTCGCTCCGGTCGCGGCGCTGCGCGAATCGTCCATCATCGTCGGCGCGGCCATCGGCGCGCTGTTCTTCAAGGAGCGGTTCGGGGCGTCCCGGATCGTGGCGGCGGGGCTGGTGGTCGTGGGGATCGGGTTGATGCTGCGCGCGGGGTAGCGCGTGCGGTGCCGCGGGTGCCGACATGACGGCCGGGGTGCCGTGGCGCACCCTGGAAGCAGCGATTCTCGGAGGTGGTCGTCATGATGCACACCGCTGTCGGATGGCACGTCGAGCTGGAGTTCAAGGAGGAGGACGATCAGCACACGCGCGCGGTCGCCATGGTGCGTCTGCCCGACGGCACCGAGGTCCGGGCGCACGGCCGCGCCAGCAGGCACACCGTCGACGCGAACCAGCCCCGGGTGGGCGAGGAGATCGCCGGCGCCCGTGCTCTCAACGAACTGGCCATGCAGCTGCTGACCAAGGCCCATGGGGAGATCGACGCGGAGTCCGGGCGGATCTCGCATCCGATCAACGTGTGACACACCCTCACCGGCGCGTGCCGAGGGCGCCCGCGCCTAGGCGAGCGCCGTGCGCACCGCCCGTACCAGCGCCTGCGCCCTCGGGTCCGCCGTCACGCTCTGCCGGAAGCCGTTGGTGACGTAGCCGAAGGCGATGCCGGTCTCCGGGTCGGCGAAGGCGAGGGCGCCGCCGCGGCCCGGGTGTCCGAAGGAGCCGGGGGAGAGCAGCGGGGACGCGGCGCCGTGCAGCATCGGGCCGAGGCCGAAGCGGGTGCCGACGACCAGGACCCGGTCCGGCCCGGCGGACCGCTCGGTGCGGGCCAGTTCCATGGTCCGCGGGGTGAACAGGCGGCTGCCGCCCTCGACCTCGCCGATGAGGGACGCGTAGAAGCGGGCCAGTCCGTCGGCCGTGGCGATGCCGTTGGAGGCGGGCAGGGCGGCGGCGCGGTAGGCGGGGTCGTTCTCGTCGGGGAGCGGGGTGATCGCGGCGAACGCGCGGCGGGTCAGGGAGTCCGGGTCGGCGTACGCCTCGGCCACCGCGCGCTTGGGGCGGGTCTTCAGGCCGCCCGCGCTCTCGGGCGGGTCCACCGGGCCGACGCGGCCCACGCGCGCGTGCTCGGACTCCGGCAGGCCGAGCCAGAGGTCGGCGCCGACGGGCCCGGCGATCTCGTCCGCTATCCACGCGCCGACCGGGCGGCCGGTGATCCGGCGCAGCAGTTCGCCGGTGAGCCAGCTGTAGGTCTGGGCGTGGTAACCGTGGTCCGTGCCCGGTT
The DNA here is from genome assembly GCF_055600785.1 of Streptomyces sp. NPDC038200. Taxonomy (NCBI): domain Bacteria; kingdom Bacillati; phylum Actinomycetota; class Actinomycetes; order Kitasatosporales; family Streptomycetaceae; genus Streptomyces; species Streptomyces sp. NPDC038200. Next base: position 793,967 of record NZ_JBVJYH010000001.1, on the reverse strand, counting down.
CCCACACCGGTGCCTGGGCGGCGACGGCAGCGGCGCCCAGGTCGGGGTCGGCGGCCTCGGCGGGGGTCAGCGGCCGGTCCAGCACGGGCACGCCCGCCCGGTGCGCGAGCAGGTCCCGTACGCGCGTGTGCTCCTTGCCGGCCGCCTTGTACTCCGGCCAGTACGTGCCGACCGGGGCGTCCAGGTCCAGCTCGCCGCGCTGGTGCAGGAGCAGCAGCGCGGCGGCGGCGACGCCCTTGGTGGCGGAGCGCACGATCTGCGCGGTCCCGGGCTCCCAGGGCGCCGTACCGTCCACGTCCCTGGTGCCGGCCCACAGGTCGACGACCCGGTGGCCGTCGCGGTAGACGGCGACGGCCGCGCCGCGCTCGCCGAGCAGCGCGAAGTTCGCTGCGAACGCCTCCCTGACCGGCTCGAAGCCCTCGGCCACAGTGCCGTTCACGTCCACGCCCGCCGTCCCTTCCGATCGTCTGCGACAGGGGGTGCAACAGCGGCTGCCCGCCTGCGATTCCTCGGTGGAACGGGGGCGGGAGTGACCTGTCTCTCAGCGGTAGGGCCCGGGTCAGCCCAGCACGATGGTCACGTCGATGTTGCCGCGGGTCGCGTTCGAGTACGGGCACACCTCGTGCGCCGCGTCGACCAGCCCGGCCGCCACCTCGGGGTCGAGGATCGGCAGCGAGACGCTGAGGGCGACCGCGAGGCCGTAGCCGCGGTGCTTGTTGGGGCCGATGCCGACCTTCGTGGCCACGGTGGAGCCGGTCAGGTCGTAGCCCGCGCGGTTGCCGACCAGGATCAGCGCGTTGTGGAAGCAGGAGCTGTACCCGGCCGCGAACAGCTGCTCCGGGTTCGTGCCGTCGCCGTCGCCGCCCAGCTCCGGAGGCATCGCGACCTTCAGCTCGATCCGGCCGTCCTGGCTGGTGACATAGCCGTCCCGGCCGCCGTGGGCGGTGGCCTCGGCGACGTACACGATCTTCGTCGGACGTGTGTCCGCAGCGGTGCCCTCGGTCATGGCCGGCCTCCCCCGGAACAAGTGGCGCACAAGTACATCGTGCACAAGGTACTGGCTGGTAGGTATGCCGGGCGGAGTGGGGGGAGCAACCGGGGGTAACCCCGGACGCGCCTGGGGCTCGCGGGGTCGGCGGGGCCGGGGGACGACCCCGGACGCGCTCGGGGTGCGCGAGGTCAGCGGGCGCGCTTCGCCGCGCCTTCCGCCCGCTCCGCGAGCTGCCGCAACTCCTCGCGCAACCTCGCCACCTGCGACGCGTCGAGCGCCGTGGCGGTGAGCAGCGCGCCGGGTACGCGCGCCGCGCGCTCCCGGAGTTCCTCCCCGCGCCCGGTGCACGCCACGAGCACCGAGCGCTCGTCCTCGGCCGCACGCTCCCTGCGCACCAGACCCGCCGCCTCCAGCCGCTTCAGCAGCGGCGAGACGGTGCCGTAGTCCAGCCGCAGCGCGCCCGCCAGCTCCTTCACGCCGGTCTCCCCGCGCTCCCACAGGACCAGCAGCACGAGGTACTGCGGATAGGTGAGCCCCAGGTCGTCCAGCAGCGGGCGGTACGCGGCGGTCACGGCGCGCTGCGCGGCGTACAGCGCGAAGCACAGCTGGTCGTCCAGCAGCAGCGAGCCCTCGGCGGCAGGGTCCTGGTTCGTCACGCGCCCATTGTCACGGACTTCGGGTCGAAGCCGAACGGCAGCTCCAGCCGGTGCGCCCGCATCAACTCCTCGTCGGAGAGCAGAGCGCCGGTCGGGCCGTCCGCCGCGATCACACCGTCGCTGAGGACGAGCGAGCGCGGGCACAGCTCCAGGGCGTACGGCAGGTCGTGCGTGACCATGAGGACCGTGACGTCCAGGGAGCGCAGGATGTCGGCCAGCTCCCGGCGGGAGGCCGGGTCCAGGTTGGAGGACGGCTCGTCCAGGACCAGGATCTCCGGCTCCATGGCGAGCACGGTGGCCACCGCCACACGGCGGCGCTGCCCGAAGGACAGGTGGTGCGGCGGCCGGTCGGCGAAGTCCTGCATCCCGACCCGCTCCAGCGCGGTGCGCACCCGCTCCTCCAGCGCGGCTCCCCTGATCCCGGCGGCGGCCGGCCCGAACGCCACGTCCTCCCGCACGGTCGGCATGAACAGCTGGTCGTCGGGGTCCTGGAAGACGATGCCGACCTTCTGCCGGATCGCCGCCATGTGCTCCTTGCCCACCGGCAGCCCGGCCACGGTCACCGTGCCGGTGCCGCCGCCCAGGATGCCGTTGAGGTGCAGCACCAGGGTCGTCTTGCCGGCGCCGTTGGGGCCGAGGAGGGCGACCCGTTCACCGCGGGCCAGGGAGAAGTCCACGCCGAACAGGGCCTGGTGCCCGTCCGGGTAGGCGAAGGCGAGGCCGGAGACCTCCAGCGAAGGTGCGGACGCAGCAGTACTCACAGGACCCATCCCAGCAGACAGACGACGAGAGCGGCACAGGGGAGCGCGAGGGCGAGCCGCCACTGCGCCCCGGACGCGGTCACCTCGTCGATGACCGGCATCGCGCCGGCGTACCCCCGGCTCACCATGGCCAGGTGCACGCGCTCCCCGCGCTCGTAGGAGCGGATGAACAGCGCGCCGGCGGACTTGGCGAGCACGCCCCAGTGCCGCACGCCCTTCGCCTCGAAGCCGCGCGACTCCCGGGCGATCCGCATCCGGCGCATCTCGTCGGCGATGACGTCACCGTAGCGGATCATGAAGGACGCGATCTGCACGAGCAGCGGCGGCAGCTTCAGCCGTTGCAGCCCCAGGAGGAGTTCGCGCAGCTCGGTGGTGGCGGCCAGCAGTACGGAGGCGGCGACGCCGAGTGTGCCCTTGGCGAGCACGTTCCAGGCGCCCCACAGCCCGTTCACGCTGAGCGAGAGCCCCAGCACGTGCACCCGCTCGCCCTCCGCCACGAACGGCATGAGCACCGCGAACGCGACGAACGGCACCTCGATCAGCAGCCGCCCGAGCAGGAAACCGGCGGGCACGCGCGCGTGGCGCGCGACGGCCGCGAGCAGCACCGCGTACACCGCGAACGCCCACATCGCCTCGCGCGGGGTCGACACCACGACCACCACGAACAGGAACGCGGCGGCGAGCTTGGTGTGCGGCGGCAGGCCGTGCACGGGCGAGTGCCCGTGCCGGTAGAGCCGGTGCGTGTGGCCCGCTCCCACGTCAGACGCCGGTGTTCACGGGGGACACGTCCGCGTCGCGCCGCCTGCGCAGCACCCAGAACACCGCGCTGCCCGCGACGATCGTGACACCGACGCCGATCACGCCCGCGAGGCCGCCGGAGAGTCGGGCGTCGGAGACGTCCTTGACACCGTAGTCGGCGAGCGGCGAGTCGGACGCGGCGTGCTTCTCCGCCTTCTTGTCGATCCCCTTGTCGTGCGCGACCTTCTCCAGGCCGTCGGGGTCGGCGGAGGCGTAGAAGCTGACGAAGCCGGCGAGCACGAGGGAGGTGACGAGGCCGGTCACCCACAGCGTGCGCCGCGAGGTGCGCGCCGCCACGGGCGCCGTGGGAGCCGGGGCGTCCACCAGTGCGCCGTTCACGCGCAGCCGGAGCCGCTGCCGCAGGCCGCGCGCGCCGTGCACCAGGTCCGGGCGCACGGCGATGACGGCGCCGACCGTGAGCGCGGTGATGACCGCCTCGCCGATGCCGATCAGCACATGCACGCCGATCATCGCGGTGGCCACCTTGCCGATGGAGACGTCGGTGGTGCCGCCGATCGCGTAGATCAGGGTGAAGGCGACCGCGGCGGCCGGCACGGAGACCAGCGCGGCGACGAAGGAGGCGACGGTCACCGAGCGCCGCTTGCGGGGCAGCACGGCGAGCAGGCCGCGGAAGACGGCGTACGAGACGACCGTCGTGACGATGGCCATGTCGGTGATGTTCACGCCGAGCGCGGTCAGCCCGCCGTCGGCGAACAGCACCCCCTGCATGAGCAGCACGACCGACACGCACAGCACGGCCGTGTACGGGCCGACGAGTATGGCGGCCAGCGCCCCGCCCAGCAGATGGCCGCTGGTCCCGGCGGCGACCGGGAAGTTCAGCATCTGTACGGCGAAGATGAACGCCGCCACCAGACCGGCCAGCGGGGCGGTGCGTTCGTCGAGTTCGCGGCGGGCGCCGCGCAGGCTCACCGCGAGGGCGCCGGCGGCGACCACTCCGGTGACGGCGGAGGTGGGGGCGTCGATGAATCCGTCAGGTACGTGCACCGTTCAATTTTAGGGGCTTGTTGCGAAGGATTCGCAAGAACCAGTTCGTCGTCGTCCGGCTCGGGAAAGAGGGCGGCTCCGAGGGCGGGAACCAGGAAATGTGCGACATTGGAGTGGAAGCGGATGCACAGCTTTCGCATAGGTCACTGAGCGTGAGAGGGCGGTCCGATGTCTGTAGTCGAACAGTACGCACGCGCCCATATCGTCACGGACGAGGAGGATCCGGGGGCCGTACCCGTAGTGCTGCGGTACGACCCCGACAGCGATCCACGGTCGGTGCGGGTCGGCCTGCCGGGGCCGCACGAGTGGACCTTCTCCCGCGCGCTGCTCGAACGGGGACTGCGGGCACCGGCCGAGAGCGGCCATGTCCGGGTGTGGCCCTGCGGGCGGGTCCAGGCGGTCGTCGAGTTCCACTCCGACAACGGTGTCGAGGTGGTGCAGTTCGAGTCGAAGGCGCTGGTCAGATTTCTGCGCCGGACCTACACCGTCGCGCCCGTACGGAGCTGATCAGCCGCCCAGCTTGAGCAGCTTCGCCACGATCGGGCCCGCCGTGTCACCGCCGTGCCCGCCCGCCTGGACGACGCCCGCGGCGGCGAGATCGCCGCGGTAGGCGGTGAACCAGCCGTTCGGCTTCTTCTGTCCGTCGACCTCCGCCGAGCCGGTCTTCGCGCCGTAGTCCGGGCCGAGCCCGGCCATCGCCTCGGCGGCCGTGCCGTACCCGGCCGTGTACCGCATCAGCTCGCGCAGCTGGGACAGCGTCTTGCCCGACAGGGTGCGCGAGGCGGTGGCCAGCGTGCGGTGGTCCACGGACGGCGACACCAGGTACGGCTGGTGGAAGGAGCCCGCCTTCACGGTCGCCGCGACCGAGGCCATGTTCAGCGGGTTCATCCGCACCCCGCCCTGCCCGATCAGCGCGGCCGCCATCTGCGCCGCGGACTGCACCGGCACGGAACCGTCGAAGGTCGGCACGCCGATCGCCCAGTTGTTCCGCGACAGCCCGAAGACCTGCTGGGCCTGCCGGGTCAGGTCGTCGTTCTCGAGCTTCTTCGCCTGGCTGATGAACGCGGTGTTGCAGGAGCGGGCGAAGCTCGCCTTGAACGTGCCGCCCTTGATCTCGAAGTCGTCGTCGTTGTGGAACTTCCAGCCGCCGTAGGTGACCGTCTTCGGGCAGGGGTGCGACTTGTCCACCGACGCCAGGCCCTTGTCGATCAGCAGCGACGACGTGATGATCTTCATCGTGGAGCCGGGCGCGAGGGAGCCCTGGAAGGCCGTGTTGAATCCGTGGCCGCTGTTGGCGACCGCGAGGATCTCCCCGGTCGACGGCCGCAGGACGACCACCGAGGCGCGCGTGCGCTTGGCCACCTGCTGCTCGGCCGCCGCCTGCAGGGTGGGGCTGAGCGTCGTCTTCACCGTGCCCGGAGTGCCCTTGCTCAGCTCCACCAGCGTCTTGTCGGACAGCTTGGCGGCCTTGGCCGCCTTGCCGCGCACCACGCGCAGCTCGACGCCCGCCGTGCCGCCCGCCTGCTTGCCGTACTTCTCCCGCAGTCCGTCCAGCACCGTGCCCAGGGACGGGTACGCGGCGGCCGTCACCTCGCCGCCGTCGCGGTCCAGCGCCTTGACCGGCGGGGTGCCGGACGCGCCGGTGACGAGCCTGTCGCCGTCCTTCAGGTCCGGGTGGAGCACGGCCGCGTGCCAGTCGACGAGCGGACTGCCGTCGCTCGTCCGGCGTACGACGGTGAAGGAACTGCGGTACGCCAGCGGCTTGCCGAGGCCCCGGTAGGCGACCGTCGCCTTCACGGAGAACGGCACCCGCGCGCCCTTCGCCGCGCCCGGGGTGAGCGTGACGTCCTTCAGACGGGCGTCCTTGGCGTAGCCGGTGAGCAGCTTGCCGGCGGCCGACGGGTCGTCCGTGGCGGCCGCCGCCTCGCCGACCTTGCCGTGCTGCCAGGCGGTGAGGAAGCGGGTGGCGGCCGCATGGACCTCGGCCGAGGTGAGCGGGCCGGTCCTGACGGTCTTGTGGCCGGCGGAGGCGGCGGCTCCCTCGTCGGCCGCGGCCCCGCCGTCGTACAGCGCGTAGACGCCGAACCCGGCACCGCCGACCACCACGGCGATCATCCCGCCGAGCACGGCGGGTCGGGTCTTCCGTCGCTCGGCGACGCGCCTTCTCTTGCCCACAGCCTCAGTTCCTCCGCGCCTTCACCCAGGGTCCCCGTGGCCCTCACCATCCCCAACGACGGCAATCACCTTAAAGTCCCCGCCTCCGCGGGTGACGTCAGCCCGCGTTCCGTAGCACGCTTGCGACAATAGGACCGGCGGCGTCGATGCCGTGTCCGCCGTCCTGGACCATGGCCGCCGCCGCCACGTCGCCCCGGTAACCGGTGAACCAGCTGTCGGACTTGCTCTCCCCGTCGACCTCCGCGGAGCCGGTCTTCGCGCCGACGTCCTCGCCCAGCCCGGCCATCACGCCCGCCGCGGTGCCGCTGCGCGCGGTGCGGTTCATCATGGCGCGCAGCTGCTGGACCGTGGCCGACGACAGCCCACGCGCGCGTGCCGGTTCGCGGCCGTCCAGCGTGAGCGGCACGATCACGGGCTGGCGGAAGGCGCCGGTCATCGCGGTCGCCGTCACGGAGGCCATGTTCAGCGGACTCATCTGGACCTGGCCCTGGCCGATCATGTCGGCCGCGGTGTCCGGACCGCCGGAGGCGGGGACCCGGCCGTCGAAGGACGGTACGCCGATCTGCCAGTTGTTCCGCCCCAGTCCGAACCGGTCCTGGGCCTCCCGGGTGAGGGAGTCGACCTTCACCTCGTCCGCGAACTTCACGAACGCCGTGTTGCAGGAGCGGGCGAAGCTCTCGGCGAGAGTGGCGTGTTCGTTCGGCTTCATGTCCGCGAGGTTGTGGAAGGTCTGGCTCTGCCAGACGGCCGACGGCGGGCAGGGCGCGGGCCCGTTCGCCGTGGTCAGACCGTTGTCGATGAGGGTCGCCGCACTGATGATCTTCATGGTGGAGCCGGGGGCGCGCTCGCCGAGCAGCGCCGCGTCGAAGCCGTCCATGCGGTTGTTGGCGACGGCGAGGATCTCGCCGGTGGTCGGCTTGACGGCCACGACCGAGGACTCGCGGTACTTCTGCACGGCCGTCTCGGCCGCCGCCTGGGCGCTCGCGCTGAGCGTCGTGGGGAGCTTGCCGGGCTTGCCCTTGGCCAGGGTGAGGAGCGTGGTGTCGGCGGCCTGGGTGCCGTCGGCCGCGTCCTGATGGCGGATCACGAGTTCCACCCCGGGCCGGCCGCCGGTCTTGGCGCCGTACCGTTTGCGCAGCTCGTCCAGGAGGGGGCCGAGGGACGGGTACTTCTGCCGGGTCAGCACCTTCCCGTCGCGGTCCACGGCCTCGATCTCCGGAGCGGCGGACTCGCCGGTGGCGAGCGTGTCCCCCTTGCGCAGGCGCGGGTGGACGACGGAGGGCTGCCAGTCGACCAGCGCGCGGTGCGAGGTCTCGCCGCGTACGACGGTCAGCGTGCTCCGGTAGGAGAGGGGGTGGGACGTGCCGTCGTACGACACCGTCGCGCTGACCGTGAAGGGCACGGTGTCGCCGGTGGCCCTGCCGGGCGTGATCCGCACCTTCCCGATGTGCGCGTCGCCGTGAAAGGCCGTCAGCAGTTCCTGTGCCGACTCGGGGAAGTTCGTGTACGAGGCGGCGGTGGCCGCGTCGCCCTTCTCCCAGGCGGCGAAGAACGCGCCGGTCGTGTCCTTCACCTCGGCGCCGCTGGGCGGTCCCGTCCTCACGGCCGCGGCGCCCCCCGTGCCGCCGTCGCCGTTCAGGGCGGACGCGATGTTGTAGAGCCCGTAACCGGCCCCGCCGAGCAGCGTGACGCACACGCCGCCTATGACGCCCGCCTTGACCCCGTTGCGCATGGCGCGGATTCCCTCCCGTTCGGCCTGTTGAACGCGTTCAAAACAGGTCCAGGGAGCACTGTAAGCGGTTGTGGGGCCGCTGTGACGTCAGTTGTCGAAACCGTGACCAGGACCGGGAGTCCGGCCGCGTCCACGGGTGTTGGGGTGAACGCGGCCCTGACGCCCGTGCGGGGGCGCGCCCCTCCGCCCGCCCGGCTACACCCAGGTGTCCAGCCACATCCGCGACCGCCAGCTGTCGATCGGAATGGCCTGGCCCGTGTAGAGCGGCCAGAAGTAGATGAAGTTCCAGGCGATCAGCAGCACCAGGACGCCCGCCGCCGACGCGCCGATCACCCGGCGTGTGTCGCCCGAGCCCGGTGGGCCGACGATCGCGCCGATCATCATCGCCACCGCCAGACACAGGAACGGCAGGAAGACGACCGCGTAGAAGAGGAAGATCGTCCGATCCTGGTAGAGGAACCAGGGCAGGTAACCGGCCGCGATCCCGCACGCGATGGCACCGGCCCGCCAGTCCCGGCGGAACGCCCAGCGCCACAGCACGAAGGCGATCGCGAAGCAGGCCGCCCACCACAGCAGCGGCGTGCCGATCGCCAGCACCTCCCGGGCGCACTTCTGGCCCGCGTCCGCCGGGCAGCCGTCCACGCCGGGCGAGGGGGACTCGTAGAAGTACGACACCGGACGGCCCAGCACGATCCAGCTCCACGGGTTGGACTGGTACGTGTGCGGCTGGTCGAGGTGGACGTGGAACTTGTACACCTCGTGCTCGTAGTGCCACAGGCTGCGCAGCCAGTCCGGCAGGAACGACCAGGTGCCGCCCTTGCCGTCGACGGCCGCCCAGTTGCGGTAGTAGCCGCCGGTGCCGTCGGTCGCGGAGAGGATCCAGCCGGTCCAGGAGGCCACGTAGACCACCAGCGCCACCGGGATCGTCGCCACGAAGGCGAGGCCGGTGTCGTACTTGAGAGCTGCGGCATACGGGTGACGGGCACCGGCCACCCGGCGGGTGCCGACGTCCCACAGGACCGTCATCACACAGAACGCGGCCAGGATGTAGAGGCCGTTCCACTTGGTGCCGACGGCCAGGCCCAGCATCACCCCGGCGCCCCAGCGCCAGGGACGCCAGCCGAAGCGGAAGGCGTCGGCGACGGGCGCGTCCGGCCGGACCCGCCCGTCCGGCCCCACCGGCAGCGCCGCGGCCAGTCTCTCCCGCGCCCGGTCCCGGTCGACGACCAGACAGCCGAACGCGGCCACCACGAAGAACATCAGCACGCCGTCGAGCAGCGAGGTCCGGCTCATCACGAAGTGCAGGCCGTCCACCGCCATCAAGGCACCCGCGAGACAGCCCAGGAACGTCGAGCGGAACATCCGGCGACCGATCCGGCACAGCAGCAGCACGCTCAGCGTCCCGAGCAGGGCCGTCATGAACCGCCAGCCGAACGGGTCGAACCCGAACATCAGCTCGCCGAGCCCGATCACGTACTTGCCGACCGGCGGGTGCACGACGTACGCCGGGTCCGTCGGGACCGACAGATGGCCGTGCTGCTGCAGGACCAGGTCGTTGGCGTTCTTGCCGTACTTGTCCCAGCTGACCTCGAAACCGCGGTGGACGAGCGCCCAGGCGTCCTTGGCGTAGTACGTCTCGTCGAATATCACCGCGCGCGGGCTGCCCAGGTTCCAGAACCGCAGCACGCCCGCCATCAGCGTCACCAGCAGCGGCCCGCCCCACCCCGACCAGCGCGTGATGCGCTCGGCGAGGACCGGCGGCACCCCGAGCGCCCGCCACAGCCGGGGGCTCGGCTCCGCGTACGGCGGCACCAGCCGGTCGCGGACGTCGCCCGCGGGCGCGTCCTTGGCCGGCGCGTACCCGAATCGGCGCAGCCGCTGCTGCCACGACGGTCGCTGGTCGTGCGGTGCCTGGCCCTGCCGGAGGTCCATGGAGGACGCGGTACTGGTCACCGCGCCATCGTAGGGAACCGTTCTGTGCGAGTCCCGTGCATGTGCGGTACCGGTCCGGACACGGTCGGTTTCCTCCTCGCCGACCGGGCGCCCGGAAGGGAGCCCCCGGTCTCCTGGGAGGATGGGGGGGTGACTGGAACTCTTGTCCTGGCAGGTACCCCCATCGGCGACACCGCGGACGCGCCGCCCCGGCTGGCCGAGGAGCTGGCCGGCGCCGACGTGGTCGCCGCCGAGGACACCCGGCGGCTGCGCCGGCTCACCCAGGCGCTGGGCGTCACCCCCAAGGGCCGCGTGGTGTCGTACTTCGAGGGCAACGAGTCCGCCCGCACCCCCGAGCTGGTCGCGGAGCTGGTCGGCGGCGCGCGCGTGCTGCTGGTGACCGACGCCGGCATGCCCTCCGTCTCCGACCCCGGCTACCGGCTGGTCGCCGCCGCCGTGGAGCAGGACATCCGGGTCACCGCCGTACCCGGGCCGTCCGCCGTGCTCACCGCGCTCGCCCTGTCCGGGCTGCCCGTCGACCGGTTCTGCTTCGAGGGCTTCCTGCCGCGCAAGGCCGGCGAGCGGCTGTCCCGGCTGCGCGAGGTCGAAGCCGAGCGGCGCACCCTCGTCTACTTCGAGGCCCCGCACCGGCTCGACGACACGCTCGCCGCCATGGCCGAGGTCTTCGGCGCGGACCGGCGGGCCGCCGTCTGCCGCGAGCTGACCAAGACGTACGAGGAGGTGCGGCGCGGCCCGCTGGCCGAGCTGGCGCGATGGGCCGCGGAGGGCGTCCGCGGGGAGATCACCGTGGTGGTCGAGGGGGCGCCCGAGGCCGGGCCCGAGGAACTGGACGCCGCGGAGCTGGTCCGCAGGGTGCGGGTCCGCGAGGAGGCCGGCGAGCGCCGCAAGGAGGCCATCGCGGCGGTGGCGGTGGAGGCGGGGCTGCCGAAGCGGGTCGTCTTCGACGCCGTGGTGGCGGCCAAGCGCGCCGGTGGATGAGGCGCGTCCGCCCGGCCGGCGGCGCGGGAGCCGGGTCACGCGACGGGCGCGCGCCCCATGGAAGGGCAAAGGGCGGTTGTCGATGGCAAAGCCCAGCCGTCCCATTCGGGCCGCTTGGGCAAGCGACGCCCAAATCGGCTCCAACACTCGACAGCCCTGATGCATTCAGGCCAGGGGAGGCGTCCACTGGTCGAAGGGACGCATCCGCCCATCAGGGACGCACCCGTCCAAGAGGGAGCTGGCATGAGTGACATAGCAGGGCAGACCGGCCTCCGGGGTACCGCCACAGCCGTCGTTCACGAGTCGTATTCCTTCGCCTGCATGCGCTGCGGGCACGGCTGGGAGCAGTCGTACGAGATAGAGCACCACACGGACGCCGAGGGGGAGCGGTTCGTGCTCTATGTGGCCGACGGCCGGGTGGTGCCGTCGCCGCTGAGCCGGCCGAGCTGCCAGAACTGCGACGGCCACGTCGTGCGGATCATGCGCGCGGGCCAGGTCTCCTCGGTGCGCGGGGTGGCCCGGCGGCAGCACCAGGTGCCGCCGGCGGGCCCGGTCGAGGCGCCGCAGGTGCCCGTGCACGGCGCCGGCCCGCACCCGGCCGCACCGGCCAGGGAACCGCACCACTGGCACCTGTCCGATCTCCTGCACCCGTTCCAGCGCAAGGCGGGCTGAACGGATCACCCGCCCGGGAAGGCGTGCCCCTTTCGTAGGATCGGGGCATGCCTTCGAACGCCGGCCCGAGCTCCAAGGGCGACGACAAGAACGCGGCGCCGCCGCTCCCGGCACCCCTGCGGGTGCCCGTCGCCGATTCCCACACCCACCTCGACATGCAGTCCGGCACGGTCGAGGAGGGCCTGGCGAAGGCGGCGTCGGTGGGCGTCACGACGGTCGTCCAGGTGGGCTGCGACATCAAGGGCTCGCAGTGGGCCGCCGAGACCGCCGCCGCCCACCGGAACGTCCACGCCACCGTCGCCCTCCACCCCAACGAGGCCCCGCGCATCGTCCACGGCGACCCCGACGGCTGGTCCCGGCAGGGTGCCCGCGCGGCGGGCGGCGACGCGGCCCTGGACGAGGCGCTCGCCGAGATCGACCGGCTGGCCGGGCTGCCCCACGTGAAGGGCGTCGGCGAGACGGGCCTGGACCACTTCCGCACCGGCCCCGAGGGCAAGGCCGCCCAGGAACGGTCCTTCCGCGCCCACATCGAGATCGCCAAACGGCACGGCAAGGCCCTCGTCATCCACGACCGGGACGCCCACGCCGACGTGTTGCGGATCCTGAAGGAGGAGGGCGCCCCGGAGCGCACCGTCTTCCACTGCTACTCCGGCGACGCCGAGATGGCGGAGATCTGCGCCCGCGAGGGCTACTTCATGTCCTTCGCCGGCAACGTCACCTTCAAGAACGCCCAGAATCTGCGGGACGCCCTCGCCGTGGCCCCGCTGGAGCTGGTCCTCGTGGAGACCGACGCGCCCTTCCTGACCCCGGCGCCGTACCGCGGACGGCCCAACGCCCCGTATCTCATTCCGGTCACGGTCCGCGCGATGGCCGCCGTGCGCGGCATCGACGAGGACGCGCTGGCGACAGCCCTGGGCGCGAACACCGCCCGCGCCTTCGACTACTGAGAGTCACGAATCGTAACCGACCGATAACGCTCGACGGGGTCCGGCTCGGGTCCCGTCACCACGCTGGGTAGTCGAGCCGCTTTGGAGAGTGACGAACGCTCCGCTAGGTTCTGTGGGCCCGATCCGGACCCCTCTGGCCCTCTGGAGCGCGTCGGCGTGAGCAACTCGCAGTACGAGACCTATGAGGCGTACGGCCCCTACAGTGCGCCGCCCCATACCCCGAGCGGCCTGTGGCCCGGCCCGCACGACGCGGAGACGGTGCCGTACGGGGTGCCCGCGCCCGCCTACGCCGACGCATACGGCGACACGTACCGGCCCGCGTACGAGGCGGGTGCGCACGCGGGAGTGCCGGAGCCGGCGCACGCGCGGGTGAACGAGTCGGCGCTGCCGCGCCAGAGCGGACCCGTCCCCGCCGACGAGGCCCGCGAACACGGCGAACACGGCGGGTACGGCGGGTACGCCGAGTACGGCGGGTGCGCCGAGCACGGCGGGTACGGCGGGTACGCCGAGCGCGGCGAGTACGCCGAGCACGCGGACGCGGACGAGACGGACGCGGACGAGACGGACGCGGGCGCCGGAGCGAGCAGGCGGACCCCGCGTCGGCGCAAGGGGCGCTCCGGCGAGCGCCCGGAGTCCACCGTGCGCCGCCTGCTGCCCCAGGCGCTGGTCGTGGCCTTCCTGGCCGGCGGCACCAGCGCGTTCGTCGTCAAGGACAAGGCGGTCGAGCTGAGCGTCGACGGCCGGCCGCGCATCCTGCACACCTTCGCCGACGACGTGAGCGAGCTGCTCTCCGAGGAGGGCGTGCGAACGGGGGCGCACGACAGGATCGCGCCCGCCCCCGGTACGGCGCTCGCCAGCGGCGACGCGGTCACGGTGCGGTACGGGCGCCCCGTACGGCTCACGCTGGACGGCAGGCCGCAGGAGGTGTGGACGACGGCGCCCACGGTGGAAGGCGCGCTGGACGAGCTGGGCGTGCGCGCCGAGGGCGCCTATCTGTCCGCCGCACCCTCCCAGCGCATCGGACGCGCCGGGCTCGCGCTCGACGTGCGCACCGAGCGCGCGGTCACCGTCCTGGCGGACGGCCGCACCCGCACGGTCCGCACCAACGCGGCCACCGTCCGCGAGGCGGTCGAAGAGGCCGGGATCACCCTGCACGGGCAGGACACCACGTCGGTCCCGCTGGACAGCTTCCCGCGCGACGGGCAGACGGTGACCGTGCTCCGAGTGAGCGGCAAGCGGGAGATCCAGGAGGAGCAGATCCCGTTCGGGGTCGAGCGGACCGAGGACCCCTCGCTCTTCAAGGGCACCGAGGTCGTCGCCCGGCCGGGGCAGCCCGGACTGCGCCGGACCACCTACCAGGTGCGCACCGTCAACGGCGTCCGGCAGAAGCCGCGCCGGGAGAAGACCGAGGTGGTGCGCGCGCCGCGCAAGCAGGTGGTGCGGGTGGGCACCAAGCCGCGGCCCGCCTCCGTGCGGGGCGCCGACCACCTGAACTGGCGCGAACTCGCCGCGTGCGAGTCCGGCGGCCGGCCGAACGCGGTCGACCCCTCGGGGACGTACGGCGGGCTGTACCAGTTCGACACGCGCACATGGCACCGCCTCGGCGGCAGCGGACGCCCCCAGGACGCCCCGGCGGAGGAGCAGACGTACCGGGCGAAGAAGCTGTACGTGAAGCGCGGCACGACCCCCTGGCCGCACTGCGGCGCACGCCTGCACAAGTGACCGCCGGCCGCCCCCGCCGCCGGGCCGGGCCCGGCGGCGGCGGGCGGGGTGGAGCGGGCGCGGGGATGCGGGCGGGCGGCCGGTGGGCCGAGGACGCGGGGCGGTCGGTGGGCCGGGGACGTGGGCGTGGGCCGAGGGCCTGGTGGCGGCCCGTACCCTTGTCCCGTGAGCAGCCCCACCCCCGACGCCCTTCTCGGCCCGGCCGACATCCGCGAGCTGGCGACAGTGCTCGGTGTCCGCCCCACCAAGCAGCGCGGCCAGAACTTCGTGATCGACGCCAACACGGTCCGCCGTATCGTCCGTACCGCCGAGGTGCGCCCCGACGACGTGGTCGTCGAGGTCGGCCCCGGGCTCGGCTCGCTCACCCTCGCGCTGCTGGAGGCCGCCGACCGGGTCACCGCAGTGGAGATCGACGACGTCCTGGCCGGCGCGCTGCCCGCGACCATCGCCGCACGGATGCCGCAGCGCGCCGACCGGTTCGCGCTCGTCCACCGCGACGCGATGCACGTCGACGAGCTGCCCGGCCCCGCGCCGACGGCCCTGGTGGCGAACCTGCCCTACAACGTCGCCGTCCCGGTGCTGCTGCACATGCTCGACACCTTCCCCACCATCGAGCGGACGCTGGTGATGGTGCAGTCCGAGGTCGCCGACCGGCTGGCCGCCACGCCCGGCAACAAGGTGTACGGCGTCCCGTCCGTGAAGGCCAACTGGTACGCCGAGGTGAAGCGGGCCGGAGCCATCGGCCGCAACGTCTTCTGGCCGGCGCCGAACGTCGACAGCGGGCTGGTTTCCCTCGTGCGGCGGGCCGAGCCGATCAGGACGACGGCCTCCAAGGCCGAGGTGTTCGCGGTCGTCGACGCGGCCTTCGCGCAGCGCCGCAAGACCCTGCGGGCGGCACTGGCCGGCTGGGCCGGGTCCGCCGCCGCCGCCGAGGCCGCCCTGGTCGCGGCCGGAATCTCGCCGCAGGCCCGCGGGGAGTCGCTGACGGTGGAGGAGTTCGCCCGGATCGCCGAGCAGAGGGAGACGGGCAAGTGAGCGTGACGGTCCGGGTGCCGGCGAAGGTCAACGTCCAGCTCGCGGTGGGCGCCGCCCGCCCCGACGGGTTCCACGACCTGGCCAACGTCTTCCTCGCCGTCGGCCTGTACGACGAGGTCACCGTCACCCCGGCGGACGGACTCCGCGTCACCTGCGAGGGTCCGGACGCCGCCCAGGTCCCCCTGGACCGCACCAACCTCGCCGCGCGTGCGGCGCTCGCGCTCGCCGAGCGCCGGGGCATCGAGCCGAACGTCCACATCCACATCACCAAGGACATCCCGGTCGCCGGCGGCATGGCGGGCGGCAGCGCGGACGGCGCGGGCGCGCTGCTCGCCTGCGACAGGCTGTGGGGCACGGGCGCCTCACGGGCCGAGCTGCTCGCGATCTGCGCCGAGCTGGGCAGCGACGTGCCGTTCAGCCTGGTCGGCGGCGCGGCCCTCGGCATCGGACGGGGCGAGCAGCTGACCGCCCTGGAGGTCGGTGGCACCTTCCCCTGGGTGTTCGCGATGGCCGAGCGCGGGCTGTCGACCCCGGCGGTCTTCCGGGAGTTCGACCGGCTGGCGCGGGGGCGGGACATCCCGGAGCCGGTGGCCTCGGCGGAGCTGCTGGAGGCGCTGGCGAAGGGAGACCCGGACGCACTGGCCGCCACCGTCTCCAACGACCTCCAGCCCGCGGCCCTCTCGCTCTTCCCCGAGCTGGCCGACACCCTCGACGCCGGCCGCGGCGCGGGCGCCCTCGCCGCGCTCGTCTCCGGATCGGGTCCCACCACGGCCTTCCTGGCCCGTGACCCCGAGGCGGCCGTGAAGATCGCCGACGCTCTCCTGGCCTCCGGCCACTGCCGCACGGTGCGCACGGCGACGGGACCCGCACCGGGCGCCACGGTCATCGACGGGCCCGCCGGGCGGTAGCGCCACGGTCGCCTGCGGCCCCGCCGGGCGGTAGCACCACGGCCGCCCGCGGCTCCGCCGGGCGGGCACTCCGGTCGCCCCGGCGGTGCCGTCCGGTCCGAAGCGCACCCGGATCCACGCCGTCGCGGACCTCGCCGAGGAGGAGCTGCCGCTGCTCGCGGGCCTGTATCACCGGCGGCGCCGGAAGGAGCACGGGGACGACGGCTGACCTCCGACTACCCTGGATGGGCGATCCATCCCCCGGGGCAGGAGTGAAATGGCCGTCAACCTGGTCAATGTCGAGAACGTCAGCAAGGTGTACGGCACCCGTGCCCTGCTGGACGGCGTCTCGCTCGGTGTGTCGGAAGGGGACCGGATCGGCGTCGTCGGACGCAACGGCGACGGCAAGACCACCCTCATCCGGATGCTCGCCAAGCTGGAGGAGGCCGACACCGGACGGGTCACGCACTCCGGCGGGCTGCGCCTCGGCGTGCTCACCCAGCACGACTCCCTGGACCCCGCCGCCACCGTCCGCCACGAGGTCATCGGCGACATGGCGGACCACGAGTGGGCCGGCAACGCCAAGGTCCGGGACGTACTGACGGGGCTGTTCGGCGGGCTGGACCTGCCGGGCTTCCCCAAGGGGCTCGACACGGTCATCGGGCCGCTGTCCGGTGGCGAGCGGCGCCGTATCGCGCTCGCCAAGCTGCTCATCGAGGAGCAGGACCTGATCATCCTGGACGAGCCCACCAACCACCTCGACGTGGAGGGCATCGCCTGGCTCGCCGAGCATCTGCGCAACCGGCGCTCGGCACTGGTGTGCGTGACGCACGACCGGTGGTTCCTGGACCAGGTCTGCACGCGCATGTGGGACGTGCAGCGCGGTGACGTCTACGAGTACGAGGGCGGCTACTCGGACTACGTCTTCGCCCGCGCGGAGCGGGAGCGGATCGCCGCCACGGAAGAGGTCAAGCGGCAGAACCTGATCCGCAAGGAGCTGGCCTGGCTGCGGCGCGGGGCGCCCGCGCGCACCTCGAAGCCGCGCTTCCGCGTCGAGGCCGCCAACGAGCTGATCGCGGACGTGCCGCCGCCCCGGGACAGCAGCGAGCTGATGAAGTTCGCCTCCTCCCGGCTCGGCAAGACCGTCTTCGACCTGGAGGACGTCACCGTGCAGGCCGGGCCCAAGGTGCTGCTCAAGCACGTCACCTGGCAGCTCGGTCCGGGCGACCGCATCGGTCTCGTCGGCGTGAACGGCGCCGGCAAGACCTCGCTGCTGCGTGCCATGGCGGCGGCGGCCCGTACCGAGGGCGAGGAGCAGCCCACGGGCGGCCGCGTCGCCGTCGGCAGGACCGTCAAGCTCGCCTATCTCTCCCAGGAGGTCGCCGAACTCGACCCCACCTGGCGGGTGCTGGAGGCCGTGCAGCAGGTCCGCGAGCGCGTCGACCTCGGCAAGGGGCGGGAGATGACCGCCGGACAGCTGTGCGAGACGTTCGGCTTCAGCAAGGAGAAGCAGTGGACGCCGGTGGGGGACCTCTCCGGCGGTGAGCGGCGGCGGCTCCAGCTGCTGCGGCTCCTCATGGACGAGCCCAACGTCCTCTTCCTGGACGAGCCCACCAACGACCTCGACATCGAGACCCTCACCCAGCTGGAGGACGTCCTCGACGGCTGGCCCGGCTCGATGATCGTCATCTCCCACGACCGGTTCTTCGTGGAGCGCACGACGGACCGGGTGTTCGCCCTCCTCGGCGACGGGGCCCTGCGGATGCTGCCGCGCGGGATCGACGAGTACCTGGAGCGGCGCCGGCGCATGGAGGAGGCGGTCGCCGCGCAGACCGCCGCGGCGCCGAAGCCGGCCGTCACGGAGAAGAGCGCCGCCGACCAGCGCGCCGCCAAGAAGGAACTCCAGAAGATCGAGCGCCAGTTGGACAAGATCTCCGAGAAGGAGTCCACGCTGCACGCCGGGATCGCCGAGAACGCCACCGACTTCGCGAAGGTGGCCGAACTGGACGCCCAGTTGCGGGACCTCGCCGGGGAGCGCGAGGAACTGGAGCTGCGCTGGCTGGAACTGGCGGAGGACGCCTGACCTCTCCCGTCTCCTCTCCCGCCCCCTCTCCGGGCTCACGAAGGGGGCGCGCGCGCCGCGTGAAGGGGGCGTGAAGGCGCGTAACGGCGGTATCACGGGCCGGTTCTCCCTTGGGAACAGGGGAGGGCTCGGCCCCGTGTGCTGTCTGTCCCGGGTGATAGAAAGGGCCGTCTGAAGACTGTCTGAGAAACGACCTTGGGTCCATCACAAGCCTCAGGGCGTGGCTAAAAATCAGTGAACGAGGGGGAAGAGCGCTGATGACTCAGCCGCCCAACCAGCCGCCGCAGGGCGGGTTCGGAGCGCCGCAGGAGCAGCCGCCGCAGGGCGGAGGTTTCGGCCCGGCTCCGCAGACGCCACCGGCGCAGGGCGGCTTCGGCGCCCCGCAGACGCCACCCGCGCAAGGCGGCTTCGGCGCTCCGCAGGCCCCGCCGGCGCAGGGCGGTTTCGGCGCGCCCCAGCCGCCCGCCGGCCCGCCGCCGCAGCCGCCCCAGCAGCCCGCCGGAGCCCCGCAGCAGCCCCAGCCCGGCTACGGCTACCCCCAGCAGCCGGGGCCGTACGGCACCGGCGCCCCGGGCCCCTACGGCTACCCGCAGTCCCCGCAGCAGCCGGGCCCGTACGGCGCGCCGCAGCCCGGTTACGGCCACCCGCAGCAGCCGCCGTACCCGGGCGCGCCCGGCACCGTGCCCGGCGGCCCCCTCGGCGGCGGGCAGGGCAGCCGGAAGAAGACGGCGCTGATCATCGGCGCGGCGGTGGCCGCGCTGCTCGTCATCGGCGGCACGGTGATCGCGGTCACCGGCGGTGACGGCGACGAGGGTCAGAAGAAGCCCGTCGCCGAGCACAGCGACGACCCCAAGCAGTCCGCCTCCGGCACACCGAGCGCGTCCGCCGGCGGCAAGGACCCGGACCACCTCAACGACAGCCGGCAGGCCGGCGAGGCCAAGGTGCTCTGGTACGAGCCGGCACCGGACGCCCCGGCGTCCGGCGCCGACGCGCCCGGCATGTGGATCAGCGGCGACACGGCGGTGAAGGCGGCCTACAAGCAGGTCTTCGCCTTCGGCGCCGCAGACGGCAGCACCGCCTGGGGGCCGGTCGCCTTCCCGCAGAAGATCTGCGCGGTCACCCCGCAGAAGTCGGCCGACGACAAGATCGTCGTGGCGTACATGAACAGCGGCGGCGACCGCGCCAAGTGCAACCAGCTCCAGCAGCTCGACCTGCGCACCGGCGAGAAGGGCTGGAGCGGCGAGGTCGCCGACGGCGGGCTCTTCGACAGTGCGCTCACCGTCGAACTGACGGTGAGCGGCAAGACGCTGATGGTGGGCCGTTCGCAGTCGGGCACGGCGTACGACATCGACAGCGGCAAGAAGCTGTACGACAAGAAGCGGTACGGCGAGGCGTGCTTCCCGGTCGCCTTCGCGGGCGGCGAGAAGCGGCTCGTCCAGGTGGCCTCGTGCGGTGTCGGCACCGCCAAGGAGCACGAGGAGATCCAGGAGCTGGACCCCGCCAGCGGCAAGGTGCACTGGACCCAGAAGGTCAAGAAGGGCTGGGAGGTGAGCCGGACCTACTCGGTCGACCCGCTCGTCGTCTACCTGACCAACCGCGACAAGAAGGCCTGGAACATCTCGACCTTCACCGACGACGGCAAGTTCCGTTCGGAGGTCAAGGTGGACGAGAAGTTCGCGCCCCGCTGCGGCTGGGCCGTCCTCGAACGCGAACTGCAGGGCTGCCAGGGCGTCGCGGTCGACGCCGACACGCTGTACCTGCCCACCGACTCCACCGTCAGCGCCAACGAGATCGTCGCGATCAGCCTCGGCGACGGCAAGGAGAAGTGGCGGGTCAAGTCCCCGACGGACCGGCCGATGTCGCCGGTGAAGGTCGAGGGCGGCAAGCTCGTCGCGTACGCGCAGCCGTCGTACGACACGGGCGGCCAGGTGGTGTCGGTTCCGGTCACCGGTTCCTCGCACAAGACGACCAGGCTGCTGCAGAACCCGCAGGGTGCCGCCGATGTGGAGAACACCTTCTACGACGGTGTCGTCGACTGGTCCGGCGGGCGGTTCTTCATCTCCTCGGGCCGGCTGTCCGGCGACGACGACTCGAAGGAGAAGCTCATGATGGCCTTCGGCAACTGAGCCCGGGGCACGGCCGACCGTCCCGGCCTCAGCCCGTTCCTCCCGAGTCCCCCCTGCCGTACGGCCTTCCGAGCGTCCCCGAGGTACCCGCGCGATGACCCAACCGCCCCCGCAGCCCCCGAACCAGCCGCCGCAGCCGCCGAACCAGCCGCCGCAGCCCCCCCACCAGCCGCCGCAGCCCCCGAACCAGCCGCAGCCGCCCGCGCCGCAGCCGGGCTACGGCTACCCGCAGGTCCCGCCGCCGCAGCCGCCGGCCCCGCAGCCCGGTTACGGCTACCCCGGCACGCAGCCCAACCCGTACGCCCAGCAGCCCGCCGGGTACGGCGCCCAGCCGCAGAACCCGTACGCCCAGCCCACGCAGCCCGTGCCGGGCATGCAGCCGGGGTACGGCTATCCGGGCCAGGGGCAGCCGCCGACCGTGGCGATGCAGCCCCAGCCGGGCTCGGGCGGCGGCCGGAACAACACCGTGCTGTACATCGTGGTCGCGGCGGTCGTCGCCATCGCGCTGATCGTCGGCGGCGGCATCTGGTACGCCAAGTCCTCCGGGGACGACGGCAAGCCGCACGACACCGCCTCCTCCAGCGGCGGCACCGGAGGCGACAAGGGCGGCTCCGGGGGCTACAGCGGCGGTGGCGGCAAGGAGAAGGTGCCGTCCGACCCCGCCTCCAAGGTGCTCTTCCAGGTGCCGCTGCCCAAGACGGACGACACGGTCGACACGACGGGCTCGTGGCTGACGGACAAGGTGTACGCCAAGAGCGGCATCGCGGAGATCGTCGGCTACGACCCGGCCGACGGCGGCAAGCTGTGGACGCTCAAGCTGCCCGGACCGATCTGCGCGGCGAGCAGCCATGTCGGCGAGGGCGGCCGGACGGCGATCGCCTTCCAGCCGAAGAAGCCGGCCAAGGGCTCCTACGCGGGCTGCACCCAGGTCGCGGCGATCGACCTGGCCACCGGCAAGAAACTGTGGACGCAGTCGATCAAGTCCGGTGACTACCCGGTCAACATCGACAATGTGACGGTCTCTCAGCACACTGTCGCCATCGGCAGCAGCGACGGCGGTGCCGCGTTCGACCTCGACTCCGGCAACGCGCTGTGGCAGCCGAAGCCGGGCGACACCTGCCACGACGAGGGGTACGGCGGCGGCAGCCGGCTGGTCGCGGTGCGCACCTGCGGCACGTACGACAACCAGCAGCTGCACATCCAGACCATCGACCCCAAGAGCGGGAAGGTGATCTCCGAGTACAAGATGCCCGACGGCCTCGACGGCGCCGCCATCGTCTCCACCGACCCGCTGGTGGTCGCGGGCGACGGCGACAACGTCTCGGACTACTTCTCCATCGACAACACGACCGGCAAGCTGCTCGCCCGCATCTCCGCGCCCGAGGACACCTACGGGGGCCGCTGCAACGGCATCACCCGTGTCGAGGGGTGCAGGCAGGTCGTGGCCGGCAACGGCAGGCTGTACCTGATGACCGAGTCGCACGACGGCTCCGGCCAGTACTCCAGGACGAACGAGATCGTCGCCTTCGACCTGAAGACCGGCAAGCCCACCGGCCAGCGCGCGGAGGCCGGCGACGGCTACACGCTCTCCCCGCTGCGCATGGACGGCGGCAATCTGCTCGCCTACAAGGCGCCGCCCTACGACAAGGGCGGACAGATCGTCAGCATCGACGGCGGTTCGTTCAAGGAGACCAAGCTGCTGGAGAACCCGGGCACGCGCAACGTGCACGAGGCGGAGACCAGCCTGCTGCCCGACTTCGCGGAGCTGCTCTTCGCCGACGGCCGCCTCTACATGTCGGCGGTGTACGCCCACAAGTCGACGTCGTCGTACGGCAAGGAGTACCTGGTGATGGCGTTCGGCACGGCCGGCTGACCGCCCGCCGTCGCCGTCACCGGCTTCGCCCGAATGGGTGACTTGCCGAGAAGTGCCCCGGATTTCATCGATCCGGGGCACTTCTCATCAAGAGGGGCAGCGCGACGTCGAACAAGCGTGTAGCTTCCGGGGGCATGAAGGGCGGGGGTGCCGGGGGGTCTGGGGGGTTTCTCTATGGGAGTGCGGCTCATGGTCGTCGACGACCATCGCCTGCTCGCGGAAGCGCTGGCGTCTGCGCTCAAGCTGCGCGGGCACCGGGTGGTGGCCGCGACGGCGCCGGCCGCGGGCGCGGCGGATCTGGTGATCGCGCGGGCGCCGGAGGTGTGCCTGCTGGGGACGGCGGTGCCGGCCGAGCCGGGGATCTTCGATCCGGTGGTGAAGATCAAGCGGGAGCGGCCGCAGGTGGCGGTGCTGGTGCTGGGTCCCGTGCCGTCGCCGCGCGGGATCGCGGCGGCCTTCGCCGCGGGGGCGTCGGGGTACGTACGGCACGACGAGCGGATCGAGGGGGTCGAGCGGGCCATCATGAAGGCCCGGGCGGGTGAGGCGGCGGTGGCTCCGCAGCTGCTGCAGGGGGCGTTCGGTGAGCTGCTGAACCCCGCGGCGCAGCCGGACGACGAGGCTCAGCGGCTGCTGGAGATGCTGACACCGCGGGAGGCGGAGGTGCTGGTGCGGGTGGCCGACGGGGAGGACACGCGCCTGATCGCGGCGGGGATGGGGATCGCGCCGAGCACGGCACGCACGCATGTGCAGCGGGTGCTGATGAAGCTCGGGGTCGGTTCGAGACTGGAGGCGGCGGCACTGGCCGCGCGCACGGGGTTGCTGGACCGGGCGGGGTCCGTGCGGGAGTCCGGCCCGCAGTAGCCCGCTCGCCGCCGGGCGCGGCCGGGGAGGTGTCCCGCGGGGGCGCGGGGAGCGGTGTGACCGGCTCCCCCGCGCCCGCACCCGGGGCACGGCGTTCCGCGCCCCGGCGCTACTCCGCCCCCTTCTCCTCGGGCAGCCCCTCCGGAGGGAGCGGCGGCGCGGTGGGCCGCAGCTTCAGCCAGGCCAGGAAGAAGATGCCCAGGAGCAGCATGCCGATCCCGGTCCACAGGTTGATGTTGATGCCCTCGGCCTTGTCGATCGCGGCCTGCGAGTCGGTGATGCCGGTGATGGTGACGATGACGCCGTAGACCACGAACAGGCCGCCGATGATGCGGCGCAGGTCGAAGATGCGGGCGGCGGTCGCCGACTTGGACTCCAGATCGGAGACCTCCCGCTGGACGTCGTCCTCGGTGTAGTGCAGCGGACGGTGTGGCTGCTCGGGATGCTCGGTCATGGTTTCCTCGATCCTCCCGCGTCAGAACGAGAACGGGATGTAGCAGGCGGCGGCCAGGATGACCGCGCCCCAGCCCAGCAGGGCCGGCTTGCGGTACCAGGCGTCGTCGCCCGCGGCGGGCGGCTCGGACATGCCGGGGGAGCGGGTGCCGTAGACCAGGCCCTGCAGCTCCGCCTCCGGCTTCGGCTTGGTGAACAGGGACACGGCGACCATCACGACCGCGCCGGCGACGAAGCCCGCGATCGCGGAGACGAAGTTGGCGCCCTGGTCGGTGGGGATGGAGATGATGTCCTTCTTGTAGAGGACGAAGTAGTTGACCATCGCGGTCACGGTGCCGGCGAGCAGACCCCAGAAGCCGGACTTGGCGGACGCCCGCTTCCAGAACATGCCGACGATGAAGACGACGAACATCGGCACGTTGAAGAAGGAGAACAGCGTCTGGAGGTAGCTCATGATGTTCGAGAACGAGGACGCCAGGAACGCCGTGCCGACGGAGGCGCAGACGCCGATCGCGGTGATCAGGCGGCCGAACCGCACGTAGTAGGCGTCCTCGCGGTCCCGCACCACGTACTTCGCCCAGATGTCGTTGGTGAAGACGGTGTTGAAGGACGACACGTTGGCCGCCATGCCCGCCATGAAGGCCGCCAGCAGACCGGTGACGGCGATGCCGAGGACGCCGTTGGGCAGCAGTTCCTGCATCAGGTACGGGATGGCGTCGTTGTACTGCAGACCGGAGCCGGACGTGCCGATCTTGGGCACCAGCGCGGCGGCGACCAGGCCCGGGATCATCACCAGGAAGACGATGAAGATCTTCGGGTAGGCGGCGATCAGCGGCGTGCGCTGTCCGGCGGAGAGGTTCTTCGCGGACAGGGCGCGCTGCACCTCGGCGAAGTTGGTGGTCCAGTAGCCGAAGGAGAGCACGAAGCCGAGGCCGAGGACGATGGTCAGCCAGTTGGCGCCCAGCGGGTTGGCGTGGCCGATGCCGGTGCCGCCCCAGGCCGTGGTGAAGTCGGCGCCGTGGGCCGCGGTGAGCTTGTCGGTCAGGCCGCCCCAGCCGCCGACCTTCTTCAGGCCGAGCACGGTGATGGGGATGAGCGCGGCGAGGATCACGAAGAACTGGAGCACCTCGTTGTAGATCGCCGAGGACAGGCCGCCGAGGGTGATGTAGGCGAGCACGAAGGCGCCGGCGACGACGATGGCGACCCACTGCGGCCAGCCGAGCAGGGCCTCGACGACGATCGCGAGGGCGTAGAGGTTGACGCCGGCGATCAGGATCGCGGCGAAGGCGAACAGGATCGAGCTGAGCAGGTGGGCGGCCCGGTCGAAGCGCAGCAGCAGGAACTCGGGGACCGAGCGGACCTTGCTGCCGTAGTAGAAGGGCATCATCACCAGGCCCAGGAAGACCATGGCGGGGATGGCGCCGATCCAGTACCAGTGGACGGTGTAGGCGCCGTACTGGGCGCTGTTCGCGGCCATGCCCAGGATCTCGGTGGCCGCCAGGTTCGCCGAGATGAAGGCGAGGCCGGTGATCCAGGCGGGCAGCGAGCGTCCGGACAGGAAGAAGTCGAGGCTGGTCTTCACGGAACGGCGGGCGGCGAAGCCGATGCCGAGGACGACCACGAAGTAGATCGCCAGGATCGTGTAGTCCAGCCAGTTGGTGGGGAGCCGTAGCTCCGCCGCCAGGGGGGCGGTGCCGTATGGGGGGGTTTGCATGAAGAACTCGCTTCGTCGCGCGAACTGATCAGAGCGGAACCTACGCCTCCATGTTCAGTAATTGAACACTTCTGTTGATGTTCTTTGTTTGATTGTGATGATCCCGGGTGTTGTCGGGTTGTGATCTGTTATGTTTGATTGTGTTGAGTCATTGTATGCGGGACGTAGAGGAGCCCGGTTTGAAGAAGACCTCGACCCGGCTGGCCGACGGTCGTGAGCTGATCTACTACGACCTCCGGGACGACACCGTGCGGGAGGCGGTCGACCGCCGTCCCCTGGACCGCACGATCACCACGTCCGAGATCCGCCGCGACCCGCTGCTCGGCGACTCCGTCGCCGTCGCCTCGCACCGCCAGGGCCGCACCTACCATCCGCCGGCCGACGAGTGCCCGCTGTGCCCCACGCGCGGCGACCGGCTCAGCGAGATCCCGGACTCCGCGTACGACGTCGTCGTCTTCGAGAACCGGTTCCCGTCCCTGGCCGGCGACTCCGGCCGTTGCGAGGTCGTCTGCTTCACCTCCGACCACGACGCCTCCTTCGCCGACCTCGCCCCGCGGCAGGCGCGCCTGGTGCTGGACGCCTGGACGGACCGCACGTCGGAGCTGTCGCATCTGCCCTCCGTCGAGCAGGTGTTCTGTTTCGAGAACCGTGGTGCCGAGATCGGCGTGACCCTCGGTCACCCGCACGGACAGATCTACGCCTACCCCTTCACCACTCCGCGCACCGCGCTGATGCTCCGCTCGCTCGCCGCCCACCGGGAGGCCACCGGTGGGGAGAACCTGTTCGACGCGGTCCTGGAACGGGAACTCGCCGCGGAGCGGGTCGTCCTTGAGGGTGAACACTGGGCGGCCTTCGTGCCCTACGCGGCGCACTGGCCGTACGAGGTCCACCTGTACCCGAAGCGCCGGGTGCCCGATCTGCTCGCGCTGGACGAGGCGGCGCGCACAGAATTCCCCCAGGTCTATCTGGAACTCTTGAGGCGCTTCGACCGGATCTTCGGCGAGGGTGAGCCTCCGACGCCGTACATCGCGGCCTGGCACCAGGCCCCGTTCGGCGCGCTGGACGAGTTCGACGGCGTGACGCGCGACGACTTCGCGCTCCACCTAGAGCTTTTCACCATTCGCCGCACTTCCGGCAAGCTGAAGTTTCTCGCGGGTTCCGAGTCCGGCATGAACGTGTTCATCAACGACGTGCCGCCGGAACGCGCGGCCCAGCGACTGCGAGAGGTAGCGAGTTCATGAAGTACCTGGTGACGGGCGGAGCGGGATACGTCGGCAGTGTCGTGGCCCAGCACTTGCTGGAGGCCGGCCACGAGGTCACCGTCCTCGACAACCTCTCCACCGGCTTCCGCGAGGGCGTCCCGGCCGGCGCCGCGTTCGTCGAGGGCGACATCCGCGACGCCGGCAAGTGGCTCGACGCCTCCTTCGACGGCGTGCTGCACTTCGCGGCGTCCTCGCAGGTCGGCGAGTCCGTGGTGAAGCCGGAGAAGTACTGGGACAACAACGTCGCCGGCAGCATGGCCCTGCTCGCCGCGATGCGCGAGGCGGGCGTCCGCACGCTGGTCTTCTCCTCCACCGCGGCCACCTACGGCGAGCCGGAGCAGGTCCCGATCATGGAGAGCGCCCCGACCCGGCCGACCAACCCCTACGGCGCCTCCAAGCTCGCCGTCGACCACATGATCACCAGCGAGGCGAACGCCCACGGCCTGGCCGCCGTGTCGCTGCGCTACTTCAACGTCGCCGGCGCCTACGGCACGTCCGGCGAGCGGCACCACCCCGAGTCGCACCTGATCCCGCTGGTCCTCCAGGTCGCCCAGGGCCGCCGCGACGCGATCTCGGTCTACGGCGACGACTACCCCACCCCCGACGGCACCTGCGTCCGCGACTACATCCACGTCGCCGACCTCGCCGAGGCCCACCTGCTGGCCCTGACGGCCGCCACCCCGGGCGAGCACCTGATCTGCAACCTCGGCAACGGCAACGGCTTCTCCGTCCGCCAGGTCATCGAGACCGTCCGCGAGGTCACCGGGCACCCGATCCCCGAGGTGGTGGCCCCGCGCCGGGGCGGCGACCCGGCCGTCCTGGTCGCCTCCGCGGACACCGCCCGCGAGAAACTGGGCTGGAACCCGACCCGCGCGGACCTCGCGGGCATCGTCGCGGACGCGTGGGAGTTCGCGCAGAGCATCACAAAGGAGCACTAGTGGGGGCACAGCAGGTCGCGGAGCGCTTCGCCGAGCTGTACGGGGCGCGGCCGGAGGGCGTCTGGGCGGCACCGGGCCGCGTGAACCTCATCGGCGAGCACACCGACTACAACGACGGCTTCGTCATGCCGTTCGCGCTGCCGCACCAGGCGATCGCGGCGGTCTCCCGCCGCACCGACGGCGTCCTGCGCCTGCACTCGGCGGACATCGAGGGCGGTCTCGCCGAGGTCGCGGAGCTGCGGCTGGACGCCCTCGCCCCGGGAAGCGACGAGAACTGGACGGCGTACCCCGCGGGCGTGGTCTGGGCGCTGCGCGAGGCGGGCCACGCGATCACCGGCGCCGACGTCCACCTCTCCTCCACGGTCCCCACGGGCGCGGGCCTGTCCTCCTCCGCCGCCCTGGAGGTCGTGATCGCCCTGGCGCTGAACGACCTGTACGGACTCGGCCTGCAACGCTGGAAGCTGGCCCGGCTGTGCCAGCGCGCCGAGAACGTCTACGTCGGCGCCCCCACCGGCATCATGGACCAGACGGCGTCGGCCTGCTGCGAGCAGGGCAACGCCCTCTTCCTGGACACCCGTGACCTGTCCCAGCACCAGATCCCCTTCGACCTCGCGGCCGAGGGGCTGCGCCTGCTCGTCGTGGACACCCAGGTCAAGCACGCCCACAGCGGCGGCGAGTACGGCAAGCGCCGGGCCGGCTGCGAGAAGGGCGCGGCCCTGCTCGGCGTCGACGCCCTGCGGGACATCCCCTACGCCGGACTGGGCGCGGCGCTCGCCCGCCTGGGCGACGAGGAGGAGGTCGTCCGCCTGGTCCGCCACGTCGTGACGGAGGACCACCGGGTGGAGCGCGTCGTCGACCTCCTCCGCTCCGGCGAGACCCGCGCGATCGGCCCCGTCCTCACCGAGGGCCACGCCTCCCTGCGCGACGACTTCCGCATCTCCTGCCCGGAGCTGGACCTGGTCGTCGACACCGCCCTGGCCGCCGGCGCCCTCGGCGCCCGCATGACCGGCGGCGGCTTCGGCGGCTCGGCGATCGTCCTGACCGAGGCGACGGACGTCGACACGCTCACCAAGGCGATCGAAGAGGCCTTCGCCGCGGCGGACTTCACGCTTCCCCGCGTCTTCGAGGCGGTGCCCTCGGCGGGGGCCCGGCGGCTGGTCTGAGTCCTCGGCCTCGTCGGCCCCGCGCACAGGTGCGGGGCCGGCGGTCTTTCCCCCAGGCGTCAGCCCAGCCGCTTCGTCAGCGTGTACTCCGTGATCCCCGGCGGATAGTCGGGGACCACGCCCACCACCTCGTACCCCTGCTTCCGGTAGAAGTCCGGAGCCTGGAAGTCCCACGTCTCCACGCGGGAGGCCGCGCAGCCGCGGTCGGTGCGGGCGACGCGTTCCGCCTCGGCGAGGAGGCGGGAGCCCAGGCCCGTGCCGCGGTAGGCGGCGTCCACCCACAGGTAGGTGATGTGCAGCCAGCTCGTCCAGGTGTGGCCGACCAGGCCGCCCGCCAGGTCGCCGGCCGCGTCCAGCGCCCACACGTGGAGAGGGACCTCACGCTCGCCGGGTGTGCCGCGCAGGGCGGCCAGGACCGGGGATGCCGCCGTATTGGTGTCCCGCAGCCGTGAGTGGAGCAGATCACGTCGACCTTTGTCGACTTCCGCCTCAATACGAAACATGCGGCACACCATAAACGCGTCGTACGGCCAGTTCTGCAAATCTCCTTCCGCTGCGTGCTCTCATCCGTACTCTGTGGAACAGCACCGGTGGGGGCCGGTGCCGCTCAGGGGGCGAGACAGGCGGGTACGACGCCCGCGGTGGGGGTAGCAGTCTCCGCAACGGCGGCGGCCGTGCGGTACGCGTCCTTGTCCGCGGGTGTCGTGTCCGCGCGGGTCGTCGTTCTCCGGACCTTTTCCGGGCATTTCCGGACCGGCCTATTCCGGAGCTTTCCGGACCTTGGGTATCCCCTGCTCCACGCGGAGCCTGGGGAAGGGGGTTTCGTGGTGCGCATCCGAGTCCTGGTCGTCGACGACCACCGCATTTTCGCCGAGTCGCTCGCCGCCGCGCTGGCCGCCGAGTCCGACGTCGACGTCTTCGCCGCCGGCAGCGGCCCCGCCGCGCTGCGCTGCCTGGAGCGCGCGGCCGGCGAGGGCCGTCGCTACGACGTCCTCCTGGTCGACGCCGACCTGGGCGGCCAGCTGCCCGGCACCCGCCCGGCCGTGCCGGTGCGGGAGGGCAACGAGGAGGGCCTGGTCGACGGGATCTCCCTCGTCGCCGGGGTCCGCGCCGCCCAGCCCGCCGTCCGGATCGTCGTCCTCGCCGAGAAGGACGACCCGCGCCGCGCGGCCCTCGCCCTCCAGGCCGGCGCCTCCGGCTGGGTCGCCAAGGACTGCTCGCTGTCGCGGCTGCTGACGGTGATACGGGGCGTGCTGCGCGACGAGACGCATCTGCCGCCCGCGCTGCTCACCGGGGTGCTGAAGGAACTGACGGCCGCCCGGCGCCACCGCAGCGAGAGCGAACGGCTGGTGGAGTCCCTCACCCCGCGGGAGCGGGAGGTGCTGCGCTGCATGGTCGCCGGGCTCGGCCGCAAGGCCGTGGCCGAGCGGCTGTTCCTCTCCCCGCACACCGTCCGCACCCATATGCAGAACGTCCTCGGCAAGCTGGGGGTGCACTCCACGCTGGCCGCCGTCGCGCTGGCCCGGCGGGCCGGGGTGGGTCCGGCGGACCTAACCGGGGATGTTGTCGAACGGGGCGGTCAGCTGGCGTAGCAGCCCCGCCAGTTCCGCGCGCTGGGCGCGGGACAGCTCGGCCAGGATCGCCCGCTCCTGGTCCAGCAGGCCCGACAGTGCCTGGTCCGCGCGGTCGCGGCCCTCGTCGGTCAGCCGGACCAGCACGCCCCGCCGGTCACTGGGGTCGGGCAGCCGCTCCACCAGCCCCTTCTTGGCCAGCCGGTCGATGCGGTTGGTCATCGTGCCCGAGGTGACCAGGGTCTGCGTCAGCAGCTGGCCGGGGGAGAGCTGGTACGGCGATCCCGCGCGCCGGAGCGCGGTCAGCACATCGAACTCCCACGGCTCCAGCTGGTGCTCGGCGAAGGCGAGCCGGCGGGCGCGGTCCAGATGCCGGGCGAGGCGGCTCACCCGGCTCAGTACTTCCAGCGGCTCCACGTCGAGGTCCGGACGCTCCCGGCGCCACGCTGCGACCAGCCGATCGACCTCGTCCTCCATGGAGATCAGTGTAGTGGTTGTGTCGACATGAAGTCTCTTGATATCGAGTCTCTTGACATCAAGAGACTCGCGGTGGAGAGTGACCGGCATGACGAAGCCCACCTGGGACCCCGCCCAGTACCTCCGCCACGCCGGACACCGGGCCCGGCCCTTCGCCGACCTCCTCGCCCGCATCCCGGCCCTGCCCGGCGACCGCCCCCGCATCGCCGACCTCGGCTGCGGCCCCGGCAACGTCACCGCCCTGCTCGCCGACCGCTGGCCCACCGCCCACATCACCGGCTACGACAACTCACCCGAGATGCTCGACAAGGCCCACGTCGACCACGAGGGCCCCACGTCCGGCGGCGGCCGCCTGGACTTCGCCCCCGCCGACGCCCGCACCTGGACGCCCGCGGAGCCCTACGGCCTCATCGTCTCCAACGCCACCCTCCAATGGGTGCCGGGCCACGCCGACCGGTTCGGCGACTGGATCGCCGCCCTGGAACCCGGCGGCACCCTCGCCTTCCAGATCCCCGACAACATCGACGCCCCGCTGCACGCCCTGATGCGCGACCTCGCCACCGGCCCCCGCTGGCGGGACCGCCTCGCCGACGTCCTGCGCCGCACCGACTCCGTGCACACCCCCGGCACCTACCTGGACCGCCTCACCCGCCTCGGCTGCACGGCCGACGTCTGGCAGACGACGTACTTCCACGTCCTGACGGGCGAGGACCCCGTGCTCGACTGGGTGAAGGGCACCGGCCTGCGCCCCGCCCTGACCGCGCTCGCCGACGACCCCGAGGCCCGCGACGCGTTCGTCACCGAGTACCGGGACCTGCTGCGCACGGCCTACCCGAGCGCCCCCTACGGCACCGTCCTGCCGTTCCGCCGACTCTTCGCCGTGGCCGTGAAGGAGGCCTGAGCACGCTCGCCGCCGTCGACCGCGAGCCCCGCCGAATCACGCCTTCCGGTGCCCTATCAGCCGCGGCTTCTGCTCCAGGCCGTCCAGGCCGTGCCACGCCAGGTTCACCAGATGGGCCGCCACCTCCGCCTTCTTCGGGCGGCGGACGTCCAGCCACCACTGACCGGTCAGCGCGACCATGCCGACCAGGGCCTGGGCGTACAGCGGAGCCAGCTTCGGGTCGAAGCCGCGGGACTTGAACTCACGGCCCAGGATGTCCTCCACCTGGGTCGCGATGTCCGAGATCAGCGACGCGAAGGACCCCGTGGACTGCGGGATGGGCGAGTCCCGCACCAGAATGCGGAAGCCGTCCGTGTACTCCTCGATGTAGTCGAGCAGCGCGAACGCGGCCTGCTCGCACAGCTCCCGGGGATGGCCGGCGGTCAGCGAACCGGTCACCATGTCCAGCAGCCGCCGCATCTCACGGTCGACCACCACCGCGTACAGCCCCTCCTTGCCGCCGAAGTGCTCGTACACCACCGGCTTGGACACCCCGGCCTTCGCCGCGATCTCCTCCACCGACGTGCCCTCGAAACCCTTGGCAGCGAAAAGGGTGCGACCGATCTCCAGCAACTGCTGGCGGCGCTCGGCACCGGTCATGCGAGTCCGGCGGGTCCGCCGCTGCTTGTCGTTGCCTGAAGTGCTGCTGGAGTCGGTCGCCACGGCGTCAATCATGCCGCCTCGGCCGTCTCCCCCCGGCGCCGGGAGCCGCCTTCCCCGGTGTCACGGCGCGAATCGATACGCGAGCGTGACGGCCAGCGCACGTCGTACGCCCAGCCGAGCAGCTCGAACCAGCGGATGAACCGCGCGGAGGAGTCCACCTGGCCGCGCATCACCCCGTGCCGCGCCGACGTCGGGTCGGCATGGTGCAGGTTGTGCCACGACTCACCGCAGGACAGGACCGCCAGCCACCACACGTTGCCCGAGCGGTCCCGCGACTTGAACGGCCGCTTGCCCACCGCATGGCAGATCGAATTGATCGACCACGTCACATGGTGCAACAGCGCCACCCGCACGAGTGAACCCCAGAAGAACGCGGTGAACGCGCCCCACCAGGACATCGTCACCAGACCGCCGATCAGCGGCGGCAGCGCGAGCGAGACGACCGTCCAGAGGACGAACTGCCGGGAGATCGCACGGATCGCCGGATCCTTGACCAGATCCGGGGCGTACTTCTCCTGCGGCGTCTGCTCCTCGTCGAACATCCAGCCGATGTGCGCCCACCACAGGCCCTTCATCAGCGCCGGAACCGTCTCGCCGAACCGCCACGGAGAATGCGGATCGCCCTCCGCGTCGGAGAACCTGTGATGCTTGCGGTGATCGGCCACCCAGCGCACCAGGGGACCCTCGACCGCCAGCGAACCCATGATCGCCAACGCGATCCGCAGCGGCCGCTTGGCCTTGAACGAACCGTGGGTGAAGTACCGGTGGAAACCGATCGTGATGCCGTGGCATCCCAGGAAGTAGAAGAACACCAGCAGGCCCAGATCGAGCCAGCTCACCCCCCAGCCCCAGGCCAGCGGCACCGCCGCCACCAGTGCCAGGAACGGCACGGTGATGAAGAGCAGCAGCGTGATCTGCTCGATCGAGCGCTTCTGCTCGCCGCCCAGCGTGGCGGAGGGGAGAACTGTGTCGGTGGCCTTATGGGCTTCGTCGATCACATCGGAACGTGAGGTCATGCGCGTCCCCTGTGGGGTCTAGGGCCGAGGGTTCGAGGGTCGAGACGGGTGCCGGGCCACCGGGACCGAGCGGGACGCGACGGTACTTCCCTACGGTTCCGTAACCTACGGCGTCGTAAGTATGGCAGCGTGTCACACGGCGGCAAGAGCCCCGGACCCTGCGCGTCCCCATGGCCACCTATCCTTGGAGTCGGTCGGACAGCGCGGTCCGCTGAAGTTTCCTTCCCGGACGCTCCGGCCCGTATGCGGCGCCCGCCGCGCGGCAGCCGACCGGGTTCCCTCCCAGACGAGCTTCAACACTGCAAGGAGCCGCACCTGTGAGCAGTGCCGACGACCAGACCACCACGACCAGCGCCGAGCTGCGCGCCGACATCCGCCGGCTGGGTGACCTCCTGGGCGAGACCCTCGTCCGCCAGGAAGGCCCCGAACTCCTCGAACTGGTCGAGAAGGTCCGCCGCCTCACCCGCGAGGACGGCGAAGCCGCCGCCGAGCTGCTGCGAGGCATCGAACTGGAGACCGCGGCCAAGCTGGTCCGCGCCTTCTCCACCTACTTCCACCTCGCCAACGTCACCGAACAGGTGCACCGCGGCCGAGAGCTGCGCGCCCGCCGCGCAGCCGAAGGCGGCCTGCTCGCCCGCACGGCCGACCGCCTCAAGGACGCCGACCCCGAGCACCTCAAGGAGAGCGTCCAGCACCTCAACGTCCGCCCGGTCTTCACCGCACACCCCACCGAGGCCGCCCGCCGGTCGGTCCTCAACAAGCTCCGGCGCGTCGCCGCACTCCTGGACACCCCCGTCCTCGACTCCGACCGCCGCCGCCAGGACGTCCGCCTCGCCGAGAACATCGACCTCGTCTGGCAGACCGACGAGCTGCGCGTCGTACGCCCCGAACCCGCCGACGAGGCCCGCAACGCCATCTACTACCTGGACGAGCTGCACGCCAACGCCGTGGGCGACGTCCTGGAGGACCTCACGGCGGAACTGGAACGGGTCGGCGTCAAGCTCCCCGACGACACCCGCCCGCTCACCTTCGGCACCTGGATCGGCGGCGACCGCGACGGCAACCCCAACGTCACCCCCCAGGTCACCTGGGACGTCCTCATCCTCCAGCACGAACACGGCATCAACGACGCCCTGGAGATGATCGACGGACTGCGCGGCCTGCTCTCCAACTCCATCCGCTACACCGGAGCCACCGAAGAGCTGCTCGAGTCCCTCCGGACCGACCTGGAACTCCTCCCCGAGATCAGCCCCCGCTACAAGCGCCTCAACGCCGAGGAGCCCTACCGGCTCAAGGCCACCTGCATCCGGCAGAAGCTGGAGAACACCAAGCAGCGCCTCGCCACCGGCACCCCCCACGAGGCCGGCCGCGACTACCTCGGCACCGGCGAACTGCTGAGCGACCTGCGCATCATCCAGAACTCCCTGCGCGAGCACCGCGGCGGCCTGTTCGCCGACGGCCGCCTCGCCCGCACCATCCGCACCCTCGCCGCCTTCGGCCTCCAGCTCGCCACCATGGACGTCCGCGAACACGCCGACGCCCACCACCACGCCCTCGGTCAGCTCTTCGACCGCCTCGGCGAGGAATCCTGGCGCTACGCCGACATGCCCCGCGAGTACCGGGCCAAGCTCCTCGCCAAGGAACTCAGGTCCCGCCGGCCCCTCGCCCCGACCCCGGCGCCCGTCGACGCCGCCGGGCAGAAGACCCTCGGCGTCTTCGAAACCGTCAAGAAGGCCCTGACCGTCTTCGGACCCGAGGTCATCGAGTCCTACATCATCTCCATGTGCCAGGGCGCCGACGACGTCTTCGCCGCCACCGTCCTCGCCCGCGAGGCCGGCCTGGTCGACCTCCACGCCGGCTGGGCCAAGATCGGCATCGTCCCCCTCCTGGAGACCACCGACGAGCTGAAGGCCGCCGACACCATCCTGGAGGACATGCTCTCCGACCCGTCCTACCGGCGCCTGGTCGCGCTGCGCGGCGACGTCCAGGAGGTCATGCTCGGCTACTCCGACTCCTCCAAGTTCGGCGGCATCACCACCAGCCAGTGGGAGATCCACCGCGCCCAGCGCCGGCTGCGCGACGTCGCCCACCGCTACGGCGTCCGCCTGCGCCTCTTCCACGGCCGCGGCGGCACCGTCGGCCGCGGCGGCGGCCCCTCCCACGACGCCATCCTCGCCCAGCCCTGGGGCACCCTGGAGGGCGAGATCAAGGTCACCGAGCAGGGCGAGGTCATCTCCGACAAGTACCTCATCCCCTCCCTCGCCCGGGAGAACCTGGAACTGACCGTCGCGGCCACCCTCCAGGCCTCCGCCCTGCACACCGCCCCCCGCCAGTCCGACGAGGCCCTCGCCCGCTGGGACGCCGCCATGGACGTCGTCTCCGACGCCGCCCACGCCGCCTACCGCCGGCTCGTCGAGGACCCCGACCTGCCGACGTACTTCCTCGCCTCCACGCCCGTCGACCAGCTCGCCGAGCTGCACCTGGGCTCGCGGCCCTCCCGCCGCCCCGGCTCGGGCGTCTCGCTCGACGGTCTGCGCGCCATCCCGTGGGTGTTCGGCTGGACCCAGTCCCGGCAGATCGTGCCCGGCTGGTTCGGCGTCGGCTCCGGCCTCAAGGCGCTGCGGGAAACCGGCCTGGACACCGTGCTCGGCGAGATGCACGAACAGTGGCACTTCTTCCGCAACTTCATCTCCAACGTCGAGATGACCCTCGCCAAGACGGACCTGCGGATCGCCCAGCACTACGTCGACACCCTCGTCCCCGACGAACTCAAGCACGTGTTCGACACCATCAAGGCCGAACACGAACTCACCGTCCGCGAGGTCCTGCGCATCACCGGCGAGACCGAGCTCCTGGACGCCCAGCCCGTCCTGAAGCAGACCTTCGGCATCCGCGACGCCTACCTGGACCCGATCTCCTACCTCCAGGTCACCCTGCTCAAGCGCCAGCGCGACGCGGCCGCCGCCGGCGACGAGCCCGACCCCCTGCTCTCCCGCGCCCTGCTCCTCACCGTCAACGGCGTGGCGGCCGGCCTGCGCAACACCGGCTGACCCGCACCCCCCGCACCAAGGTGCCCCCGAGGTCCTACGACCCCGGGGGCACCCCCGTTCCCGCCCGACGCGCGCGCACGATCACTGCAACGCCAAGAACGCCGCCGTCAGCAGCCCCGCCCCGCACAGTCCCAGCACCCACGCCGGCCGGACCAGCCGCATCCCGCCCGCGACCACCACGGAGGCCAGCAGCAGCGCCCCGCCCAGCGGCACCCAGGCGAACAGGATCCCCGCCGGACCCGACCGCACCGCGTCCCCGGTCCCCGGCTTCAGAACGACCTCGTACGTCGTCCCCGCACGCACCGCGACGGACTGCTCGATCTCCACACGCGCGCGCGCTCGCGCCCCCGCCGACGCCGGCGTGAACGGGCCGCTGCACACGTCCCCCGCACACTGCGTCACCCGGACCGTCCCGCGCTCGCGCCCCTTGGTCAGCAGCACGTGCTGCGCGGTCCCCCAGGAACCCCACACCCCGGCGAACAGGATCAGCACGGCGACCGCACCCATCGTCGCGACCCGCCCGAACCGCAACGCGGACACGGACGCCTGACGAGTGGTACTGGCTGTGGCAGGCATGGCCGGGATCATTGGCCATGCCCCTACGGCAGGTCAACTCCCGCGGGCGACCTGGGCGGACAAGTCGGGAGTTGTACGACGCCCACGCCCGCCCACACACCCACGCCCACGCGCGCCCGCCCCCACGCACCCTCAGGTGTTGTACGCGCTCTGCGCCCGCTCCAGCCCCTCGGTCACCAGACACTCCACCGCGTCCGCCGCACGGTCCACGAAGTAGCCCAGCTCCTTGCGCTCCACCGAGGAGAAGTCCTTCAGCACGAAATCGGCCACCTGCATCCGCCCCGGCGGCCGGCCGATCCCGAACCGCACCCGGTGGTAGTCCGCCCCCATCGCCTTCGTCATCGACTTCAGGCCGTTGTGCCCGTTGTCCCCGCCGCCCAGCTTCAGCCGCAGCACCCCGTAGTCGATGTCCAGCTCGTCGTGCACGGCCACGACGTTCGCCACCGGAACCTTGTAGAAGTCCCTCAGCGCGTTCACCGGACCACCCGACAGGTTCATGTACGACATCGGCTTCGCCAGAATCACCCGGCGGTTCGCCGGCCCCACCGGACCGATCCGCCCCTCCAGCACCTGAGCCTGCGCCTTGCCCGCCCGCTTGAACTTCCCCCCGATCCGCTCCGCGAGCAGGTCGGCCACCATGAAACCGACGTTGTGCCGGTTCATGGCGTACTCCGGCCCGGGATTACCGAGCCCCACGACGAGCCAGGGACCGCTGGCGCCAGTGGTCACGTCCATGTCTCCTTGATACGCGCCAGCCGCTGCCCCCGACGGGAACAGCGGCTGACGAAACGACGACTACGGGGTACGGCACCCCGAAGACGAGGATCAGGCCTCGGCGGCCTCTTCGCCCTCGGCCTGCTCACCCTCGGTCTCCTCCGCCTGGGCCTGCAGAACCTGCAGGACCACCGCGTCGGCGTCCACGGCCAGGGACACGCCGCTCGGCAGCGTGATGTCCTTGGCGTGGACCGAGGCACCGGCCTCCAGGCCCTCCACGGAGACGGTCAGCTGCTCCGGGATGTGCGTGGCCTCGGCCTCGACCGGCAGCGCGGCCAGGACGTGCTCCAGCAGGTTGCCACCCGGGGCCAGCTCGCCCTCGGCGTGCACCGGGATCTCGACCGTGACCTTCTCGCCCCGCTTGACCAGCAGCAGGTCGACGTGCTCCAGGAAGCCCTTCAGCGGGTCACGCTGCACGGCCTTCGGGATCGCCAGCTCGTTGGTCTTGCCGTCGATGTCCAGGGAGATCAGGACGTTCGGCGTACGCAGCGCCAGCAGCAGCTCGTGGCCCGGCAGGGTCAGGTGCAGCGGGTCGGAACCGTGACCGTAGAGAACGACCGGCACCTTGTTGTCACGGCGGATGCGGCGGGCCGCACCCTTGCCGAACTCGGTACGGGACTCGGCGGCGAGCTTCACCTCGGACATGGAGATCACTCCTCGTAGAACTGGGAACGGACGTGGTCACCCGGCCACGAACGGCCTGCTACGAAGAGCGCGTCGATAACGGACCACCGCGTCCGAACGAACGAACACGGCCTCCCTCGCCGAGCAACTGCAGCAGTCTACTCGGACCGGGAGGCCGTACTCAAAAGGATCTCCGGCTAGGGCGCCGGACGAAGCCGCAGAAACCTCACTGCTCGTCGAACAGGCTCGTCACGGACCCGTCCTCGAACACCTCACGCACCGCGCTCGCGATCGTCGGCGCGATCGACAGCACCGTGATCTTGTCCAGATCCCGGCCCAGCTCCCCAGGCGTCGGCAACGTGTTCGTGAACACGAACTCGCTCACCCGCGAGTTCTTCAACCGATCGGCCGCCGGACCCGACAGCACACCGTGCGTCGCCGTCACGATGACATCCTCGGCCCCGTGCGCGAACAGCGCGTCCGCCGCGGCACAGATCGTCCCACCGGTGTCGATCATGTCGTCCACCAGCACACACACCCGACCCTTGACCTCACCCACGACCTCGTGGACGGTCACCTGGTTCGCCACGTCCTTGTCGCGCCGCTTGTGCACGATCGCCAGCGGCGCACCGAGCCGGTCACACCACCGGTCCGCCACCCGCACCCGGCCCGCGTCCGGCGACACGACCGTCAGCTTCTCCCGGTCCACCTTCGTACCCACGTAGTCCGCCAGCAGCGGCAACGCGAACAGGTGGTCCACCGGACCGTCGAAGAAGCCCTGGATCTGATCCGTGTGCAGATCCACCGTCAGAATCCGGTCCGCACCCGCGGTCTTCATCAGATCCGCGATCAGACGCGCCGAGATCGGTTCACGACCCCGGTGCTTCTTGTCCTGCCGCGCGTAACCGTAGAACGGCACGATCACCGTGATGGAACGAGCCGACGCACGCTTCAGCGCGTCGATCATGATCAGCTGCTCCATGATCCACTTGTTGATCGGAGCCGTGTGGCTCTGGATCAGGAAGCAGTCCGCACCACGCGCCGACTCCTGGTAGCGGACGTAGATCTCACCGTTCGCGAAGTCGAAGGCCTTCGTCGGGACGACCCCGACACCCAGCTGCTGGGCGACCTCCTCGGCAAGCTCGGGGTGGGCGCGGCCGGAGAAGAACATCATCTTCTTCTCGCCGGTCGTCTTGATCCCGGTCACAGCACAGTCTCCTCAGAGGTTGTCTCAGCCAGCCGGCTGCTCGGCGACCTCTCGGCTGGGCATGAGAGGCCGTATCAGCTGGTAAGGGTGCGGGTGCACGCGTGCGGATGTGCACTTATCACGGTACGCCGTGTTTGGCGCACCCGTTTCCGGTCAGTCCTCGCTCTCACCCTGCCGGGACGCCGCCTCGGCCGCCTTCGCCGCCGCGCTCCCCGGACGCTTCCGGGCCACCCAACCCTCGATATTCCGCTGCTGACCACGGGCCACGGCCAGCGAACCGGGCGGCACATCCTTCGTGATCACCGAGCCGGCAGCGGTGTAGGCACCGTCCCCGACCGTGACAGGAGCCACAAACATGTTGTCCGAACCGGTCCGGCAATGCGACCCCACCGTCGTGTGGTGCTTGTCCTGACCGTCGTAGTTCACGAACACACTCGCCGCGCCGATGTTCGTGTACTCACCGATCGTCGCGTCCCCCACGTACGACAGATGAGGAATCTTCGTCCCCTCACCGATGGAGGCGTTCTTCGTCTCCACGTACGTCCCGATCTTGCCCTTCGCACCCAGCCGGGTCCCCGGACGCAGATACGCGTACGGCCCCACACCCGCCCCAGGACCCACGACGGCGCCGTCGGACACGGTGTTGTCCACCCGCGCCCCCGCACCCACCCGCGTGTCCTTCAGCCGGCTGTTCGGGCCCACCTCGGCCCCCTCGCCGAGCTGCGTCGACCCGGTGAGCAGCGTGTTCGGGTGCACGATGACATCCCGCTCGAACGTCACGGTCACATCCACCCACGTCGACGCCGGGTCCACGACGGTCACACCGTCCAGCATCGCCCGCGTCAGCAACCGGTCGTTCAGGATGCGCCGCGCCTCGGCCAGCTGCACCCGGTTGTTGATCCCGGCGATCTCCCGGTGGTCACCGGCCACCGAGGCCCCCACCCGGTGCCCGGCCTCCCGCAGGATCCCGAGCACGTCCGTGAGGTACTCCTCGCCCTGGCTGTTGTCCGTCCGCACCTTCTTCAGCGCGTCCGACAGCAGCTGCCCGTCGAACGCGAACACCCCGCTGTTGATCTCCCGGATCGACCGCTGGGCATCGGAGGCGTCCTTGTGCTCCACGATCGCGGTGACGGCGCCCGTCGCCTCGTCCCGCACGATCCGGCCGTACCCGGTCGCGTCCGGCACCTCGGCCGTCAGCACCGTCACGGCGTTGCCGTCCGTGTGATGGGTCTCGGCCAGCCGCTGGAGCGTCCCGGCGCTGAGCAGCGGGGTGTCTCCGCAGACCACGACCACGGTCCCGGACACGGTCCCGCCCAGCTCCTCCAGCCCCATGCGCACGGCGTGCCCGGTGCCGTTCTGCTCCGCCTGCACGGCCGTCCGCACGCCGGGGTCGATCTCGGTCAGGTGCGCGGAGACCTGCTCGCGGGCGTGGCCCACGACGACGACCAGGTGCGCGGGATTCAACTCACGGGCGGCGGCCAGCACATGGCCGACCAGGGAACGGCCGCAGATGTCGTGCAGGACCTTCGGTGTGGCCGACTTCATACGGGTGCCCTCACCCGCTGCGAGAACGACGACGGCGGCCGGGCGGATGGCGCTCACGGGGTTGCCCTTCGGCTCTGGATGGGTGGGGGTGACAGCCGCAGGATACCGGGGGGCTTCGGGGCGGACATGAGAGCGGGCCCTGACGGTGGTGTTACCGGTCAGGACCCGAACTTGGCTTTTGTGTGCTGTGGGCTCCCGGAGAAGGATTCGAACCCTCATTCAACGGACCAAAACCGTTTGTCCTGCCCTTAGACGATCCGGGATGATGGGCGCGCTATGTCCGATTTGGCTGATCG
Organism: Streptomyces sp. NPDC038200; assembly: GCF_055600785.1. NCBI lineage: Bacteria > Bacillati > Actinomycetota > Actinomycetes > Kitasatosporales > Streptomycetaceae > Streptomyces > Streptomyces sp. NPDC038200. The sequence goes on along the minus strand of NZ_JBVJYH010000001.1, from coordinate 752,443 downwards.
GCTTCGCGTGCGGCCTCTACTATGCCGTACCAAGACCCTTCGATGCGACGGTACAAGTCGGCACCTTTCAGGACTTTGATCATGAGGCATCCGCGGTAGTCGTCGCCGGTGTTCTTGCGGACCGTCTTGGGGTTGTGTTTCTTGACATTGGTCTTGTTGAAGGAGCCGGGAGCGGCGTCGACCAGGTCTGCCCAGTACCTCTCGGCCGAACCGATGTCCGCCGTCTCGTGGATCATCACGGTGAAGCGCAGACGGTCACGCTCCACGCCCAGCAGGTCCAGCCATGCCAGGAAGACCTCGATCATCCCCGGATCGCTGTTCACGAAGACGATGTTCTCCCGGCGGTCGTACGGCTTGTCCTTGCCGCCCTCGGCCCAGTAGAGTCCCACGCCCACCAGGAACAGTTCCCGGGGCGACAGGCTGCCGATCCCCTTCCTGGCCTCTTCCTTCGTGCGCTTGCGCTCTTCGTTCCGGATGCGCAGCTTCTCCTCCCATCCCTTGCGCGCGATCGCGGACGCCTCCTCCGGGCTGCGTCGGCGCTCGGGTTTCGGCAGATCCCGCACCCACAGCGATACGGAACTCCTGGAGCACCCCAGCTCCGTCTCGATCCGGTCGTACGTCCACCCCTGTAACCGCAGTTCCCGTGCCCTCTCCCGCAGGTCGTCCCTGGCCCTCGGGCGCTTGGTCCACTCCGGTGGGGGCTCGCCCTTGACCAGTCGGTTGAGGACGTCGTTGTTGAAGATCTTCAGCTCGTCCCGGATCTGCCGGAGGCTGTGGCCGGCCCGGCGCAGGGCGATGGCCTGTTCGCGGAGGGTCTCGAAGTCGGCGGGTTTGCCGTGGGAATGTGCCATACGCATACCGTCCGGCCGGAATGTCGAGTTCCGCGGGGGAACGGGGCGGGTTCACCAGTTCGAGGGATACGGGGTGGTTTCGAGGCCGTTCGGTTACGGGGCGTGGTGGGTGGCGGTAGGCGAAAGTCACCGGAAATGCCGTACCCCTCGCCCGTAGGCTGGAGGCATGACCACGACGGGGGAAGACCATGCCAGGGCTCTGACCGGCCCCTGGTGGTGGGAGAGGTGGCGCAGTGCGGTGCTCGACGGGGCTCTCGCGCTGGTGTCCGCCGTGGAGTGCGCGGCGGAGGGGATTCCGTTCGCCCGGGACGCGGGGATCCCGGTGGCCGTGGGTGTCGTCTTCGGGCTGATCGCCGGTGCGGTGCTGCTCGTGCGCCGGAAGTGGCCGGTCGCCGTGGTGCTGGTGTCGATCGCGATCACGCCCGCGGAGATGGGTTTCCTGATGGGTGTCGTGGGGCTGTACACCCTCGCCGCGTGCGAGCTGCCGCGGCGGGTCATCGGCTCGCTGGCGGGGATGTCGCTGCTGGGTACGGCGGTGGTGACGTTCGTGCGGGTGCGGCAGGACATGGCGCGCGGGGATCTGACGCTGGGTGACTGGTTCGTGCCGTTCGCGGCGGTCACGACGGCGTTGGGGCTGACGGCTCCGCCGGTGCTGCTGGGTCTGTACGTGGGAGCGCGGCGGCGGTTGATGGAGAGTCTGCGGGAGCGGGCGGATTCGTTGGAGCGGGAGCTTCAGTTGCTCGCGGAGCGGGCGGAGGAGCGGGCCGAGTGGGCGCGCAACGAGGAGCGGACGCGGATCGCCCGGGAGATGCATGACGTGGTCGCGCATCGGGTGAGTCTGATGGTGGTGCATGCGGCGGCGTTGCAGGCGGTCGCGCGGAAGGACCCGGAGAAGGCGGTGAAGAACGCCGCGCTCGTGGGGGACATGGGCCGGCAGGCGTTGACCGAGCTGCGGGAGATGCTCGGGGTGCTGCGGTCGGGGACGGACGCGGGGCGGGAGGCCGCGGCGGTGCCGTTGGCGGCGGTCGGGGAGGCGGCCGCGGAGGCGGCGTCGCGGGCGGCTGTCGAGGCGGGTGCGGCGGAGGGGCCGTGTCTGTCGGAGCTGGACGAGTTGATCGGGCAGTCGGCCGCGGCGGGGATGGTGGTGGATCTGTCGGTCCAGGGGGAGGTGCGGTCGTACGCGGCGGAGATCGAGCAGACGGCGTACCGGGTGGTGCAGGAGGCGTTGACGAACGTCCACAAGCACGCGGGGGGTGCGAAGACGCATGTGCGGCTGGCGCACCGGGTGTCGGAGATCGCGATGCAGGTGGAGAACGAGCCGCCGCCGGAGCTTGCGTCGGCGTCGGCTGCGGGGTTGCCGTCGGGCGGTAACGGCCTGGTGGGGATGCGGGAGCGGGTCGTGGCGCTGGGCGGTGTGTTCGTGTCGGGTCCGACGGAGGCGGGCGGGTTCCGGGTGTCGGCGGTGATTCCGGCGGTGTAAGGGGGTGGGTGGCCTGGTGCCGGTGAGGGTTGGGGTGGAGTGCGGGGGACTCCGGTGGGGGCTGCTGGTGGGGGGCCTCCGGTGGGGTCGGCGGGTGGTCAGCCGGCGGTGAGTCGTACCGGGGGGATGCCGGTGACCAGGGTGGACAGGGCGTGGTCGATGTCGGGGCCGACGTACCAGTCGCCGGTGTGGTCGATGGTGTAGACGCGGCCTTCGGCGTCGATGGCGAGGAGGGCGGCGGTGTCGGTCTCCTCGCCGAGGGGGCAGAGTTCGGTGCTGAGGGCGCGGCCGAGGTCGCCGAGGGTGCGGGCGAGGTGGAGTCCGTGCAGGGGGTCGAGGTCGAGGGTGGCCGGGGCGATCTGGCGGCCGGGGCCGCCGGGGGCGATGCGGAGGCCGCCGAATTCGGCCCAGGCTTCGACGGCGGCGGGGAACACGGTGTGCCGGTGTCCGGCGGGTGAGGCGTGTTCGCGCAGGGTGTCGGCCCAGAATTCGGCTTGTTTTATGTCCCAGCGCCCGGGTTGCCAGCCGGCGGCGCGCAGGGCGGCGTCGACGGGTACGGGGAAGCGGGTGGTGGAGGTGCGGTCGGCGTGCATCTGCCCTTCGTTCGTCGTGCGCGTGCGGGTGCTCGCGTGGTGGTGCCGGTGATGCAGGTCGGGCGGCCGGTGGTACCGGTCGTGCCGGCGGGCTTCTTGGTGCTTGTGGTGCTTGCGTGGCTCGTGGTGCTCGATGGTGCTGTGTTGTTTCTGGTGCCTGTGTGATCTGCGTGGTGACAGTCGTGTCGTGGGGCGGGTGGCGCCGGTGGCCGGCGGGGTGCCGAGGGTGGCGGTGGGGGCCGTGAGGGCGGTGTCGTCCAGGGTGACGGGCGTGGTCAGCCGTCGGTCGCGGTGGGGTCGACGATGCGGACGCCGAAGTGGGCGCTGAGGGCGGTGCAGGCGCGGCAGGGCCTGGCGAAGCTGCCGTGGAGCGGGTCGCCGTCCTCGCGTATACGGCGGGCGGTGAGTTTGGCCTGTTTGAGTGCTTTGCGGGCTTCGCCGTTGGTCATGGGTCTGCGGGCGGCGCGTTTGCTGCGGGCGGCGTCGGCGGTGGTGATGTGCCGGGAGATGAGGATGGTCTCGGCGCAGCGGCCGGTGAAGCGGTCGCGCTGGGCGCTGGTGAGGGTGTCGAGGAAGTCCTGGACGAGGGGGTGCAGCGCCGGGGGCTGGTCGCTGCGGGCGGCGGTGCCGGTGAGGGTGGCGCCGCGGACGGAGAGGGCGGCGGCGACGGTGGGCAGGATGCCGTCGCGGCGCTGTCGGAGCGTGGGGGCGGCCGGTGTGTCGGTGCCGCTCCAGTCGATGCGAGGGTCGCCGGCCCGCACGTCGGTACCTCCGGTCTGCAAGGTGTTCATGGTCGCCTTTCCCTCCCCGGGCGTCCCCCCGGAGGACACAGGGTGCCAAATGCCGTGGCTTGTGCGGAAGCTGGGGCGCTGCGACACGCCCGGTACGGGGCAGGCGGTGACGGTGGGGTGACGGCTGGTCACGGAGGTGGAGAAAGGTTCCGCTTCGTCTGTCCGGATTCGGCTCGCCGTGGCGCGGAGGGTGCGGGCCGCGGGGATGCGGTGGGCCGGTGACCGGGGTTCGCGTACCGCATAGGCTGTCGGCATCCGCGATCGACACCGCCGTTCAGGCCAGAGAGAACGCCGCAGGGGGCAACCGCCATGACGACAGGTCGGCTCGGGCTGGGGGCGCCGCCCAGCCGCCAGGCCGGGGGACAAGCCGTGCCGCCGAACGCGGCGTACGCCGGGCAGGTCGTGCACTTTCCGGATCCGGTCCGGGCGGCACGTCACCCGAGAGGGGTACGGGTCGATGAGCGGGGTTACCCGGATTTCTCGCCGTACGCGCGCGTGGCGGTGGAGATCGCCGAGCCGCCGGAGGGTTTCGGGGTCGACGAACTGCGGCTGACGGACTATGTGTCGGCGAACGCGGCGCTGGCGGCGACGGGGCACGAGCTGTGGGACACGGTGCCGGATGTGGCGACGCCGCACGGCTGGACGTGGCATCACGCGGCGGGTACGCGGCGGCTGGAGCTGGTTCCGGTCGAGGTGAAGGCGCTGCTGCGGCATCACGGCGGGGTGGCGACGGCGGCGGTGGACCATGCCAAGCGTGGTACGCGGCCGTTGCAGGAGTCGCGGCCGGCGCACTTCGGGCTGTCGAAGTCGGGTGTGGCGGTGACGGAGGCGCAGGTGCAGGGGGTCGAGGAGGATCTCGGCTACCGGCTGCCCGGCGCCTACCGGTCGTTCCTGAAGGCGGCGGGCGGCTGTGCGCCGGTCGGCACGGCGCTGGACGCGGAGCTGGGGCTGCTGCTGGACCAGCCGTTCTTCACGGTGCGGGACGAGGCCGCGGTCAATGACCTGGTGTATGTGAACAAGTGTCTGCGCGACCACCTGACGAAGGATTACCTCGGGGTGAGCTTCGTGCAGGGCGGGCTGCTCGCGGTGAAGGTGAAGGGCGACCGGGTCGGGTCGGTGTGGTTCTGCGCGTACGACGATGTGCGGGACGTGGATCCGTCGTGGCCGCCGGCGGACCGGGTGGCGCGTCTGCTGCTGCCGTGCGGTGACGACTTCGACGCCTTCCTGTCCCGGCTGGCGGGCAGTCCGCCGGAGTTGGAGACGGTGGCCAATCTGATGGTGGACGGCGGTTTCGCCCGTGTCGTCCCGGTGTCTTCCGGCTCGGCGTCTTCCGGCCCGGTGGGGGAGTGAACTGCAGGCGATGGTGACCTACGCGCAGGCGCAGGAGCGCGCCGAGGAGTGGATCAACGGCGACGTGCCCGCGTACCAGCACCGTGAGGTGCGGGTGCGGGAGTTCGAGCTGGGGTTCGTGGTGTGGGGCGAGGACCGGGCGGAGGGTCCGCGTTCGGATGCCGGTGGTCAGCGGCTCGTGATCGCCCGGGACAGCGGGGAGGCGACGCTGTGGCCGGCGCTGCCGGTGGGTGAGGTGATCCGCCGGTACGAGGAGGAGTACGGCCGTGCGGACGAGCCGCGGGACGCGGTTCCGGCGCCTGCTCCCGCGCGCCTGGATCTGAACCAGACGTCGTTCCTGCTGACTCCTCCGGAGTGGTTGCAGGAGGCGGCGGACAAGCTGGGTCTGGGCGACCCGCGACCGGAGGGCACGGCGGCCGCGCCGCCGTCGGCTTCCGGTGGGGAGCCGGGGTCCGGGCAGGAGCCGGTTTCCGACGGGGGGCCGCTTTCTGACGGCGGGTCGGCTTCGAGCGGTGGCGCGGTCTCCGCCGGGGCTGCCGACTCCGCCGGGGCTGCCGGCTCTGGCGGTGGTGCTGCTCCTGGCGGTGGTGCGGTTTCTGGCGGTGGTGCGGCTTCTGCCGGTGGTGCGGCGCAGGACGCCGCGTCCTTCGGTGGTGCGGCCGGCTCGGCCGGGAGGGGGCTGGCCGAGACGCAGGCCGGGATCCCCGCCGGGGCTGCCGGAGGGACGCACGGTGGTTCCGGCGCGCCGGGAGCCTCCGGGGTGCCCGGGGCGGCTGGAGCCGGCGGCGTGCCGGGCGGCGCGAGTGGCGCGGGCGCGCCGGGGGTGCCTGCTCCGGTGGACGTGCCGGTGGGTGCCACGCCCTGGGCCGGTACGGACACGAACGCGGACTCCGGTGAGGACGACCGCTCCGTGCCGCTGCCCGCGACGGTGTTCGCGCCGCCGCTGAGCGACTCCGACGAGGTGCCGCGCCCGCCGGCCGTCGCCGCGGACGCGCCGACGGCGCTGATGTCGGGCGGCAGCCAGCTGCCGCCGACGGCGGTCGCTCCGGCGCTCGACGTGTCGGACGCGCCGGGTGCGCAGGGCTACGTGCCGGGTGCGCAGGGCTTCGCACCGGGAACGCAGGGGGGCGCGCCCGCTCCCGGCGGTGCGCCGGGTGTCGGCCAGGGCAGCACGCCTCCGCCGCCGGGCACGCCGGCGTTCAGCCATCCGCAGGCACCGGCGGCCCCGGGCACGCCTCCGCCCGGCACCCCGCCCTACCCTCCGGCGCACAACACTCCGCCCGCGCCCCCCATGGCTCCCGGCGTGCCGGGTGCTCCGCTGGGCAGTACACCGCCGCCCGGCGTGCCGGGTGCTCCGCCGGGCAGTACACCGCCGCCTCCGCCGCCGGGCGTGCGGCCGTACGGCTATCCGCAGGGGCCCGGTGCTCCGCAGGGTGCGCAGGGGTACGGCTATCCGCAGGCGCCGGGCGGTGCGCCGGACGCGCCGCTGCCGCCCTCGGCGCCGGGTGCGCCTGCGCGGCCGCTCGCTCCCCATGCGGGGGACATCGCGGATGCCGCGACGAGCAAGGCGGCGCCGCCGCCGAGGAAGGCGCGCGGTGGAGTGGGCGCGCCGCCTCCGCCGCCGGGCGCCCCCGGGATGCCGGGCGCGCCGGGTGCGCATGGGGGGAGTGCGACCCCGCCGCCCGCGCCGGGTGCGCCCGCGGGCGGATATGTGCCGACGCAGCTCGTGTCGGCGCTCGGGCCGGAGGGTCTTGAGGGTCAGGCCGGTCCGGGAGGTCAGGCCGGTCCGGGAGGTGCGGACGGGGCGCAGGCGCCGGGCGCGCCGAACACTCCGGGCGCCCCCAACCCGCCTGTCGCGCCGCCGGGCGCTCCGGGCGGTACGCCTCCGGGCAGCGTGCACCAGGCGGCCACGATGCTGGCCGACCCGAGTCAGCTGGGCGGGGGCGCGCCGCAGCGTCCCGGTGCCCCGGGCGTGCCGAACCCGCCGGGCGTTCCCGGCGCCCCGGGTGCCCCCGGCATGCCTCCGGTACCGGGCGCGCCCCACCCGCCGAACGCTCCCGGCATGCCGGGAACCCCCGGCGCGTCGAACGCTCCGGCCGCCCCCGGTGCCGCGCAGCCGCCGAACGTTCCCGGTGCCCCGCAGTCGCCGCACGCCCCAGGTGTCCCTGGTGCGCCCGGTGCTCCGGTGGCGCCCGGTGGTGCTCGCGGTGCCGTGCACCACGCCGAGACGGTCCTGTCCGCGCCTCCGGTGGGCGGCCCGGGCGTGCCCCCGCCGCCGTCCCCCGGTGCCCCCGGTGTCCCGGGTATGCAGGGAGCCCCTGGCATGCCCCCGGGCGTCCCGGGCAGCCCGCCGCCGGGTGCCATGCCGCCGCCGGGTGCGATGCCGCCGGGTGGGCCCCTGCCGGGGCAGGCTCCGGCGTACGGGTACCCGCAGCAGGGGCAGCCGACGGTCGGCCCCGGCTATCAGGCCGTGCTGCGCTACCGCGCGCAGGACGGGTCGGAGCAGCAGCTGATCCGGCGTTCGGCGCCGGGTACGCCGCACCCGGAGTGGCAGATCTTCCACGAGCTGCGGGCCATGAACGTGCCGCCGGACCAGGTGCTGGAGCTGCACACGGAGCTGGAGTCGTGCGTGCTGCCGGGCGCCTACTGTGCGCGGATGATCCGGGAGCAGTGGCCGCAGGCGCGGATCACGAGCATCGCGCCGTACGGCACGGACCATGCGAGCCGGCAGCAGGGCATGCAGCAGCTGCTGGCCCATCAGGGTGAGCTGCACCAGGTGGCGGACGGTCCCGCGCGGCCGGCGCCGGTGCGGGCGCCGCTGCCGCCGGTGCAGGCCGCGCCGCCGGTCCCGCCGGAGGCCGTCGCGCAGGAGCTGGCGGCGGCGTTCGGGCCGGGGATCTTCCGGTTCGAGCAGCAGGCGGTGTCCCGGCAGGGCGTGCCGCCGATCGTGGCGCACACGCTGGTCGTCGCCGGACTGCCGCTGGACATGGGCCCGTTCTTCTGGGCGCAGGCGCAGCCGGGCCGCCCGGTGCCGACGCTGGCGGAGCTGGCGGCGGAGCGCGGGGTGCAGCCGGCGGCGGACGCGGGTTCGTATCTCGTCATGGGCACCGACTTCGGCAAGGCGCTCTGTGTGCAGTACGGGACGGCGAACATCGTGGCCGTGCCGGTGGAGGCAGGGCCGGGTGGTGCGCCGGTGCCGCCGCAGTTCGTGAACAGCGGGCTGCCGGAGTTCGCGCGGTGCCTGGCGTTGCTGGGCCGGATGTGGCGTCTGCGGTTCGGGCTGAACCAGGAGCAGGCGGGCCGCTGGACCGTCGATTTCCAGGCGCAGCTGGCCGCCCTCGACCCGGCGGCGCTCGGTTCGCCGGAGAGCTGGTGGTCGGTGCTGCTGGAGCAGATGTGGGACGGGCTGTTGTAGCGGAGTCCCCGCCCGCCGGACGGGTGTGAGCCCTCGGGTCCTTCACGCGCGCGCGTGAAGGGCCCGACGTGTGTGTGCGTACAGGGCCTGTGTGCGTGCAGGGCCCGGCACGTGTGTGTGGGGCCCCCGTGCGTGTGCGGGGCCCGACGCGCGTGTGCGTGTTTCTCCCGCGGCGGTTTCCCGTCCGCCGTCGGCCGGGTCGCTGTCCGGAGCACCACTGTCACCCTTGAGGAGGGTGTGCTCCAGATGACCGTATCCGTCATGCTTCTTGCGAAGTGCAGCGTTTCTACCGTCACGTGACTGCGGAGTGTCGCGTTATGGACACTTACGCCGGATCCATCATGATGTGCGCTAAATCATCTTGTCGTGTAGGTCCGGCGGAGAGGGGTTCCCAGGGTGAGCAGCGCATCGATGCCGCCGCACGGCTTCGTGACCGTCCGCGGGCGCGGCTACCGCCCCGACCAGGTCGACGCGTTCATGGAGGCGCTGTCGGAGAACCGGGACGCCGCCTGGGAGCGCGCGGCCCGGCTGACCGTGCTCGCCAAGGAGATGGAGGCGGATGCCGCGCGGGCGCGCGAGGCCGTCGCCCAGTTGGCGCCGCAGACGTACGAGACGCTCGGGGACGGTGCCCGCCGGTTGTTCCAGGCCGTGCTGGAGGAGGCGGCGGACCTGCGGGAGCGCACACGGCGCGAGGCGCTCGAGCGGATCGCGCGGGCCGAGGCGGACGCCGGGCGGGTACGCCGGGAGGCGCAGGAAGCGGCGGACGCGCTCCGCGCGGACGCCGACGAACGCGCCCGCCGTCTGCTCCTGGCCGCGCAGGCCGAGGCCGACGACCTCCGCATCGGCGCCCGGTGTGAACTGAAGGCGGAGCGCGGGGCGGAGCTGGCCGCGATGCGTGAGGCGCGCCGGCGCGCCACCGGGATGCTGGCCGAGCAGTCCCGGGAGCATGCCGCGCGCTGGGCCGAGGTCGAACGCGAGGAGGCCGAACAGGCGAAGGCGCTGGATGCCCGGGGCGCCGATCGGGTGCGCCGGTCCGAGGCCGAGCTGTCCGACGCCGAGCGGGCGTTCGCGGAGGCCGAGGAGTTCGCGCGCCGCTCCGAGGAGGAGGCGCACGCGCGTGCCGCCGGCATCGTCGCCGAGGCGCACGAGCATGCGGAGCGCATCGGCCGGGAGACGGAACGGGTGCTGCGGGAGCACAGCGAGACCTGGGACAGCGTCCAGGCGCACATGGACTCCGTACGCGACAGCCTCATCTCGCTGACCGGCCACGTGTCCATGGAGTAGCGGCCGGTCCCGGGCGACGTCCCGTCAACTCTCCTCGCGGACCGCGCCCGCCAGGATCCGTGCCTCCACCGCCTCGTACTGGTGCCGCTGCCGTTCCGCCGTCGCCCGGTCCGACAGCACCGTGCCCAGCCAGCCGAAGAGGAAGCCGGCCGGGATGGAGACGATGCCGGTGGTGGTGAACGGGAACCAGTTGAAGTCGGCGTGCGGAAAGGCCGACACGGGTGACCCGGAGACGAGGTTCGTGCCCGGCATGAGCAGCAGCACGGTCAGCGAGCCGCCGATCAGCGTGCTCATCAGTCCGCTGCGGGTGTAGCGGCGCCAGAAGAGGCCGTAGACCAGGGCGGGGGCGAGGGCGGACGCGCCCAGGCAGAAGGAGAGGGTCACCAGGGGCTGCAGGCTGTGGTGCTGGACCAGGACGGCCAGCAGGATCGTCGGCACCCCGGTGACGAGCGCCGAGACGCGGGCCAGGGTCATCTCCCGGCGGGCCGGGATCTCCTGCCGCCGGGCCGCGAGGACGTCGTGCGCGAGGGAGTTGGCGCACGCCAGGATCATCCCGGCCACCGAGGCGAGCAGGGTCAGGAAGAGCGCGGTGGTGACCAGGGTGAACAGGAAGGTCTCCGCCGTCGACACGTCGGTGCCGAACACCGCGCGCGAGCCCAGCAGGTACGCCGTGTTGCCCTGAGGGTCGGCCGCGGCGATCGCCGTGCGCCCGACCAGGGCCGTGGCGCCGAACCCCACCACGGTGACGACCAGGACGAACAGGGCGACGAGCGAGACGGCCCAGGACATCGAGCGGCGCACCTGGCGGGCGCTGGAGGCGGTGTACATGCGCATGGTGATGTGCGGCAGGCAGGCGCCGCCGAGGACGACGGTCAGTTCGGAGGCGATCATGTCGACGCGGGACCCCGGGGTGGTGCCGAACTCCAGCCCGGAGCGGAGGAAGGCGGGTCCGGCGCCGCTCTGCCGTGCCGCGGCGGTGAACAGGGCGCCCGGGTCCCAGTCGAAGCGGTGCAGGACCAGAGCGGCGACCACGGCACCGGAACCGACCAGCATCACGATCTTCAGGATCTGGATGAGCGCGGTGCCCTTCATGCCGCCGATCGCCGCGTAGGCGATCATGAGCGCGCCGAGTCCCACGACACAGCCGGTCTTCAGGGACTCGTTGGTGAAGCCGAGGATGAAGGCCATCAGCTGTCCGGTCCCGGCCAGTTGGACCAGCATCAGCGGCAGCAGCGCGGCGATGGTCACCGCGCAGGCCGTGATGCGGACGCAGCGGCCCGGCAGCCGGCGGGCGAGCGCGTCGCCCATGGTGAACCGGCCCGCGTTGCGCAGCGGTTCGGCCAGCAGGAACATCAGCAGCATCAGCGACAGCGCCGTACTGAGGGCGAGGACGACTCCGTCGTAGCCGCACAGGGCGATCACCCCGCCGGTGCCCAGGACGGTGGCGGCGGAGATGTAGTCGCCGGCGATGGCGAGGCCGTTGCGCAGCGGGGACAGGGAGCCGTAGCCGGTGTAGAACTCGTCCAGGTCGTCCCGGTCGGGGACGGTCATCACGCACAGCAGCAGGGTCACCGTCGCGACGGTGGAGAAGGCGATCAGGGACATGGTCTGGGCGGAGTCGCTGAACCCGGTGAAGGCCGGGCGGGACGGGGCGGCGGTGGTCATCGGCCCGCTCCTCGCCGCGCGTCCAGCTCGACCTGTCTGCGGATGCGGTCGGCGAGCGGATCGACGTGCCGACGCGCGGTGTGCTCGTACAGGGCGATCGCGCACCAGGTGACGGGGAGTTGGAGGAGGGCGAGCAGCAGGCCGGCGGGGACGCCGTCGGCGACCGTGCTCGTCATGACACCGGGGGCGCACGCGGACAGGACGAGGAACAGCGTGAAGTAGCCCAGTGCGGTGAGCGTGGCGGTGCGCCGCTGCCAGCGGTAGGCGGTGCGCAGCACGCGCAGGTCGCTGTGGTGGCCGAGGGGTTCGCGGGGCGGCCGGCGGGTGGCGCGGAGCGGTTCCGCGGGCGTCGGCGGCTGCCAGGGGTAGGTCGGCTGGGTCGGGCGGGTCGGGTACGACGGGTGCGGCGGGTCGTGGGACATCCCGGGGCTCCTTGCGCGGCTCGGGTCCGTGGCGGCGGACCGCAGGGAGGTGAGGGGAGCTGAGCCACGCACGCTACTCGCGGAGTGCGGTGCGCGCGGCGACTTCACCGAACTGCCCGGTCGGTATGCGCTTTCCCCCTGCTACGGGGCTCGACCTGGGGTGTTACTCGCGTCGGCGGGGGCCGTGCGACCCGGGGCGGACGCTGCGGGTGCGGGTGCGGGTGCGGGTGCGGGTGCGGGTGCGGGTGCGGGCGCTGCGGATGCGGCGTGGGGCGTGCGGCGTGGGGCGGTCCCGCGTGCGACCGTGCAGGCACGCGCGCGTACCTCCGTGGGGCGATGTCCCTGCCCCGCCCCTGACCTGCTGTCGGGTCTCGGTCCGCCCTCCCCGGCCCTCCCCGGCCCTCCCCGGCCGGGGGCGTTCACCGGGCGGCCTCGGCGAAGGGGCGCGCGCCCGCTCACTCCTTGAGCACCGGGAACCGCCGGGGCGCCACCAGCAGCAGCACCACGAACGCCAGCGCCGCCGCGACGGCCGCCCCCGCGTAGACCGCGTGGACCGCGCCGGCGATCGCCCGCCGGGTCGCCTCCGGGGCCGTACCGGCGTCCAGCGCGCGGGTGACGGAGTCCAGATCGCCCGCCCCACCCAGCCGCGCGGCCAGCACCCCGTTGGCGACGGCGCCGAACAGGGACGCGCCGAGGGTCTGCCCGGTCTGCCGGCAGAACAGGACCGACGCCGTCGTGGTGCCCCGCTCCGACCAGCCCACGGTCGACTGCACCCCGACGATCAGCGGCAGCTGGAAGAGCCCCAGCGCCCCGCCCAGCAACAGCATCAGCAGCGTGGGCTGCCACCACGACCCGGGATACGGCAGGAACGGGAACGCGCACAGGATCAGCGCCGCCAGGCCGATACCGAGCAGCGCGGTGTCCCGGAAGCCGATCCGCCGGTAGACGTGCTGGCTGAACGCGGCGGACACCGGCCAGCTGAGCGTCCACACCGACAGCACGAACCCGGCGGTCACCGGCGCGAGTCCGAGCACCGACTGCGCGTACGTCGGCAGGAACACCGACGGCGCCACCATCAGCAGCCCCAGCGCGCCCAGGGCCAGGTTGACGGCCGCGATCGTCCGGCGCCGCCACACCCACCCCGGGATGATCGGCTGCGCGGCCCGCCGCTCCACGACCACCACCACGCCGGCCAGCGCGAGTCCCGCGCCGAACAGGGCCAGCGACGGCGCCGACAGCCACGGCCAGGCGACCCCGCCCTGCACCAGCGCGGTCAGCAGCACCCCGCCGCACGCGAAGACCGCGAGGGCCCCGGCCCAGTCCACGCGCGCGTGGGCGGCTCTCTCCCGCTCGGGCTCGTGGAGGTGACGGACGATCAGCCACAGGGCGGCGGCGCCGATCGGCAGATTGATCAGGAAGATCCAGCGCCAGTCGGCATAGGCGGCGAGCACTCCGCCGAGCCCGGGGCCGGCCACCGCGGAGACCGCCCACACCGTGGACAGCTTCGACTGGATCTTCGGGCGCTCCGCCAGCGGGTACAGATCGGCGGCCAGCGTCTGCACGGTGCCCTGCAGCGCCCCGCCGCCCAGCCCCTGCACGATCCGGAACGCGATCAGCGCCCCCATGTTCCAGGCCACCGCGCACAGCAGCGAGCCCAGCAGGAACACGGCCGCGCCCGCCAGCAGCACCGGCTTGCGGCCGAAGGTGTCGGAGAGCTTCCCGTACACGGGCAGCGTGACCGTGACGGCGAGCAGATAGCCGGAGAACAGCCACGAGAAGACGGAGAACCCGCCGAGATCGCCGACGATCTGCGGCACGGCCGTGGAGACGACGGTGGAGTCGAGCGCCGCCAGTGCCATCGCCAGCATGAGGGCGGCGACCACCGCCCCCCGCCGCCCGGTGCCCTGCCGCCGGGCGGCGTCGCCGCGTATCGCCGGTGTCGTACTCCCCACCGCACACCCCTCCCGTGCTTCCCGCCGGAAGCCGTCTTGTTGCCCCCTGCATCCATGTCCGGGACGAGAGCTTTCCACGCCCCCCGTCGCTTGAAGCTGACGCGGCGGCAGGGTGGAGCCTGTACGCGCCGAAGGGTGGAGACGACCCCGAGAACGGCTCCACCCGGCGGTGGAGGACCCCTAGGGGTCCCTCCGTACTACGGCTCGGGGAGGGTTCGTCCCGGCGGAGGACGAGACCGGCCGGGGGCGCTCCTTAACCTGGCTTTACACCGCAGGGGGGCGGTGGGCCGCACCGGCCGGGGTGGGGTTTTCCCCCCGGAAAGACGGGGCTTCGCACCAGCGCGCCGCCCGCCGGCCGGCCGCGAGACTCATGGACGTACCGAGACGACGGCCCGGAACACCGGGCACCTCACCGACTTGCCGACCGACATAGGAGACATACCGTGACATCGGCTGTGACCATTCCCAGGCACGGGGGCACTGGAGGGCGTACGGCCGTTGCCGCACAGGCGCGGCAGGTCGTGAAGGCGTACGGGTCCGGGGAGACCCGTGTCGTCGCCCTGGACCACGTCGACGTGGACATCGCCCGCGGGCAGTTCACCGCGATCATGGGCCCCTCGGGGTCCGGCAAGTCCACCCTGATGCACTGCCTCGCCGGCCTCGACACGGTGACGGGCGGCCAGATCTACCTCGACGACACCGAGATCACCGGCCTGAAGGACAAGAAGCTCACCCAGCTACGCCGGGACCGGATCGGCTTCATCTTCCAGGCGTTCAACCTGCTGCCCACGCTGAACGCCATCGAGAACATCACGCTGCCCATGGACATCGCCGGCCGCAAGCCCGACCGGGCCTGGCTGGACCGGGTCGTGGAGACCGTCGGACTCGCCGGCCGCCTCAAGCACCGGCCCACCCAGCTCTCCGGCGGCCAGCAGCAGCGTGTCGCCGTGGCCCGCGCGCTCGCCGCCCGCCCGGAGATCATCTTCGGGGACGAGCCGACCGGAAACCTCGACTCGCGCGCGGGAGCGGAGGTCCTGGGCTTCCTGCGCCGCTCGGTGGACGAACTCGGCCAGACCATCGTCATGGTCACCCACGACCCGGTGGCCGCCTCCTACGCCGACCGCGTGCTCTACCTCGCCGACGGCCGGATCGTCGACGAGATGCACCAGCCGACGGCCGATCAGGTCCTGGACCGCATGAAGGACTTCGACGCCCGGGGGCGCACCTCATGACCGTCCTCAAGACCTCGCTGCGCAATTTCTTCGCGCACAAGGGACGCATGGCGCTGTCGGCGACGGCGGTCCTGCTGTCGGTCGCGTTCGTCTGCGGCACGCTCGTGTTCACCGACACGATGAACACCACCTTCGACAAGCTGTTCCAGGCGACGTCCTCGGACGTGACGGTCAGCGCCAAGAACTCCTCCGACAGCGGCGAGACCACCTCCCGCACCGGCAAGCCGCCGGTCGTGCCGGCCTCCGTCCTCGGCCGGGTCCGCAAGGCCGAGGGCGTCGGGTCGGCCGAGGGCACCGTCTTCTCCACCTCGGCGACGGTCGTCGACGCCGACAAGGACAAGCTGTCGCCCAGCAGCGGCGCACCCACCATCGTCGGCAGCTGGAACGGCAACGACGCCCGCACCATGGAGATCACCTCCGGTACCGCCCCCGAGGGCCCGGACCAGGTGATGGTCGACGCCGACACCGCCGACAAGCACGACCTGAAGCTCGGCGACGAGATCGGCGTGATCACGGTCGTCGGCACGCACCACGCGCGCGTGTCCGGCATCGCCGCCTTCAAGGTCACCAACCCCGGCGCGGCGATCTTCTACCTGGACAAGAAGACCGCGCAGCGGACCCTGGTCGGCGCGACCGGCGTCTACACCCACGTCAACGTCACCGCCGCCCAGGGCGTCACCGACGCGCAGCTGAAGAAGAACGTCACCGCCGCCCTCGGGCACGGCTACAAGGTGCAGACCGCCAAGGAGGTCGCCGAAGCCAACCAGAAGGACCTCCAGAGCATCCTGGACGTCATGAAGTACGCGATGCTCGGTTTCGCCGGGATCGCCTTCCTCGTCGGCATCTTCCTGATCATCAACACCTTCTCCATGCTGGTCGCCCAGCGCACCCGCGAGATCGGCCTGATGCGTGCCATCGGCTCCTCCCGCAAGCAGATCAACCGGTCCGTGCTGGTCGAGGCGCTGCTGCTCGGCGTGCTCGGCTCCGTGCTCGGCGTGGGCGCCGGCGTCGGCATCGCGATCGGCCTGATGAAGCTCATGGGCCTGATGGACATGCACCTGTCCACCGACGACCTCACCGTCGCCTGGACCACCCCCGCCCTCGGCCTGCTGCTCGGCGTGCTCGTCACCGTCCTCGCCGCCTACCTGCCCGCCCGGCGCGCCGGCAAGGTCTCCCCGATGGCCGCCCTGCGCGAGGCGGGGGCCCCGGCCGACGCCAGGGCCGGTGCCGTCCGGGCCGTCATCGGCCTGCTGCTGACCGCCGCCGGCGGCGGCAGCCTCTACGTCGCCGCCGGCGCCGACGAGGCCAAGGCCGGCTCCGGCTGGCTGGGCCTCGGCGTGCTGCTCACCCTGATCGGCTTCGTCGTCATCGGCCCGCTGCTCGCCGCCGGCCTGGTCCGCGTCCTCGGCGCGGTCATCCTGCGGATCTTCGGGCCCGTGGGCCGCATGGCCGAGCGCAACGCCCTGCGCAACCCGCGCCGCACCGGCGCCACCGGCGCCGCCCTGATGATCGGCCTCGCCCTGGTGGCCTGCCTGTCGGTGGTCGGCTCCTCCATGGTGGCCTCCGCCACCGACCAGCTCGACAAGACCGTCGGCACGGACTTCATCATCCAGGACGACAACGGCAAGGAGATCGTCCCGCAGGCCGTCGAGGCGATCAAGAAGACGCCGGGCCTGGAGCGGGTCACCGAGTACAAGCTCCTCAACGCCACCCTGACCACCCCCGACGGCGCCGTCAGCAAGGGCGAGTCCATCAACGCGGCCGACCCGAGCTACGCGCAGGACCTGCGCACCAAGACGGTCGCCGGCAGCCTCGCCGACGCCTACCGGCCCGACTCGATGTCCGTCTTCGAGGGCTTCGCCGACAAGCACGGCATCAAGCTCGGCTCCACCGTCGCGGTCGACTTCGCGGACGGCAGGACGGCCAGGCTGACGGTCCGCGCGATCACCAGCGACGACGCCGTCATCGACAAGGGCGCGATGTACGCCTCCATCGCCACCGCCGCCAGGTACGTGCCGGCCGACCGGATGCCGCTGGACGACCTGGTCTTCGCCACCGCCGCGGACGGCCGGGAAGCCACCGCCTACAAGGCGCTCAAGGCCGCGCTGCACGACGACTTCCCCCAGTACACCGTGCGCGACCAGACCGACTACAAGCAGGCGCTGAAGGACCAGATCGGCCAGCTGCTGAACATGATCTACGGCCTGCTGGCGCTCGCGATCATCGTCGCGGTCCTCGGCGTGGTGAACACCCTGGCGCTGTCCGTGGTCGAGCGGACCCGGGAGATCGGCCTCATGCGGGCCATCGGCCTCTCCCGCCGCCAGCTGCGCCGCATGATCCGCCTGGAGTCCGTGGTGATCGCCGTCTTCGGCGCCCTGCTCGGCCTCGGCCTCGGCATGGGCTGGGGCGCGACCGCCCAGAAGCTCCTCGCCCTGGAAGGACTGAAGGTCCTGGAGATCCCCTGGCCGACGATCACCGGGGTGTTCATCGGCTCGGCCTTCGTGGGCCTGTTCGCCGCGCTCGTCCCGGCCTTCCGGGCGGGCCGGATGAACGTCCTGAACGCCATCGCGACGGACTAGCGCCCCCCGCACGGGCCGACAGCCACCGCACACGGGGGTTGCGGGGGATCACCCGGCGCCGGAGAGTCTTGGGGGACTCTCCGGCGCCGGGTCTTTCATCTGCCCACCGGCCTCCACCGGCCTCCACCGGCCTCCACCGGCCTCCACCGGCCTCCACCGGCCTCCACCGGCCTCCACCGGCCTCCACCGGCCTCCACCGGCCCCCGGCCGGGCCTGGGCGGGCCCCGGCCGGGCCTGGGCGGAGTCTGGGTGCGGCCTCGCCGGTTGTCCACAGGCACCGGCGGCAACCGGGACAGCGTCGTAGGCTGGAGACCCCCGGCCCGCCACACGCGTCGGGCTCTTCGCGTTGCCCACACCAGGACGGAAAGCCTCCTCCATGAGCCTGCACGGTCTGCTCGACGCCGTCGTCAAGGACCCCGCCCTCGCGGAAGCGATTCGGGCGGCGGCGGACGGCAACCGCCCGAACGTCGACCTCGTCGGCCCCCCGGCGGCCCGCCCCTTCGCGATCGCCGCCCTGGCCCGCGAGGCCGGCCGCCCCGTGCTGGCGGTCACGGCCACGGGCCGGGAGGCCGAGGACCTGGCCGCCGCGCTGCGCTCCCTGCTGCCCGAAGAGGGCGTCGTGGAGTACCCCTCCTGGGAGACCCTGCCGCACGAGCGGCTCAGCCCCCGCAGCGACACCGTGGGCCGCCGCCTCGCCGTCCTGCGCCGCCTGGCCCACCCCCGCCCGGACGACCCCGAGACCGGCCCGGTCTCCGTCGTCGTCGCGCCCGTGCGCTCCGTGCTCCAGCCCCAGGTCAAGGGCCTCGGCGACCTGGAACCGGTATCGCTGAGGACGGGCCAGAACGCCGACCTGAACGCGGTCGTGGAAGCCCTCGCGGCCGCCGCCTACGCACGCGTGGAGCTGGTCGAGAAGCGCGGAGAGTTCGCCGTGCGCGGCGGCATCCTGGACGTGTTCCCGCCCACCGAGGAACACCCCCTGCGCATCGAGTTCTGGGGCGACGACGTCGAGGAGATCCGCTATTTCAAGGTCGCCGACCAGCGCTCCCTCGAAGTCGCCGAGCACGGCCTGTGGGCGCCCCCGTGCCGCGAGCTGCTGCTCACCGAGGACGTCCGCGCACGCGCGCGTGCCCTCGCCGAGGAGCACCCCGAGCTGGGCGAGCTGCTGAACAAGATCGCCGAGGGCATCGCGGTCGAGGGCATGGAGTCCCTCGCCCCCGTCCTGGTGGACGACATGGAACTGCTGCTCGACGTGCTCCCCAAGGGCGCGATGGCCGTCGTCTGCGACCCGGAGCGGGTCCGTACCCGCGCCGCCGACCTCGTGGCCACCTCGCAGGAGTTCCTCCAGGCCTCCTGGGCGGCCACCGCGGGCGGCGGCGAGGCCCCGATCGACGTCGGCGCGGCCTCCCTGTGGTCCATCGCCGACGTCCGCGACCGCGCGCGCGAGCTGGACATGATGTGGTGGTCGGTGTCGCCGTTCGCGGCCGATCTCGAACTCGAGGCGGACACCCTCAAGCTCGGCATGCACGCGCCCGAGACCTACCGCGGCGACACCGCGCGGGCCCTCGCCGACACCAAGGGCTGGCTCGCCGACGGCTGGCGCGCGGTCTTCGTCACCGAGGGCCACGGCCCGGCCGCCCGCACGGTGGAGGTGCTCGGCGGCGAGGGCATCGCGGCCCGTCTGGACGCCGACCTCGGCGCACTGAGCCCCTCCGTGGTGCACGTCTCCTGCGGCTGCATCGAGTACGGCTTCGTGGACCCGGCGCTCAAGCTCGCCGTGCTCACCGAGACCGACCTGTCCGGCCAGCGCACCGCGAGCCGCGACGGCGCCCGGATGCCGGCCCGCCGCCGCAAGACCATCGACCCGCTCACCCTGGAGCCGGGCGACTACATCGTCCACGAGCAGCACGGCGTCGGCCGCTACATCGAGATGGTGCAGCGCACCGTGCAGGGCGCCACCCGCGAGTACCTGGTGGTCGAGTACGCGCCCGCCAAGCGCGGCCAGCCCGGCGACCGGCTGTACATCCCGACCGACCAGCTGGAGCAGATCACCAAGTACGTCGGCGGCGAGGCCCCCACCCTGCACCGCCTCGGCGGCGCGGACTGGACGAAGACCAAGGCCCGCGCGAAGAAGGCCGTCAAGGAGATCGCCGCCGACCTGATCAAGCTGTACAGCGCGCGCATGGCCGCCCCCGGCCACGCCTTCGGCTCCGACACCCCCTGGCAGCGCGAGCTGGAGGACGCCTTCCCCTACGCGGAGACCCCCGACCAGCTCACCACCATCGCCGAGGTCAAGGAGGACATGGAGAAGTCGATCCCCATGGACCGCCTGATCTGCGGCGACGTCGGCTACGGCAAGACCGAGATCGCCGTACGGGCCGCCTTCAAGGCCGTGCAGGACGGCAAGCAGGTCGCCGTCCTCGTCCCCACGACCCTGCTGGTGCAGCAGCACTTCGGCACGTTCTCCGAGCGGTACGGGCAGTTCCCGGTGAGCGTGAGGGCGCTCTCCCGCTTCCAGACCGACACCGAGGCCAAGGCCGTCCTGGAGGGGCTGAAGGAGGGCTCGGTGGACGTCGTCATCGGCACCCACCGCCTGTTCTCCTCGGAGACCAAGTTCAAGGACCTCGGCCTGGTCATCGTCGACGAGGAACAGCGCTTCGGCGTCGAGCACAAGGAGCAGCTGAAGAAGCTCCGCGCCAACGTCGACGTGCTGACCATGTCGGCCACGCCCATCCCGCGGACCCTGGAGATGGCGGTCACCGGCATCCGCGAGATGTCCACGATCACCACGCCCCCGGAGGAGCGCCACCCGGTGCTCACCTTCGTCGGGCCGTACGAGGAGAAGCAGATCGGCGCGGCCATCCGCCGTGAACTGCTGCGCGAGGGCCAGGTCTTCTACATCCACAACCGGGTCGAGTCCATCGACCGCGCGGCGGCGAGGCTGCGCGAGATCGTCCCCGAGGCGCGCATCGCGACGGCCCACGGCCAGATGTCGGAATCCGCGCTGGAGCAGGTCGTCGTCGACTTCTGGGAGAAGAAGTTCGACGTGCTGGTGTCGACCACGATCGTGGAGTCGGGCATCGACATCTCCAACGCCAACACCTTGATCGTGGAACGCGGCGACAACTTCGGCCTGTCCCAGCTGCACCAGCTGCGCGGCCGCGTCGGCCGGGGCCGCGAGCGCGGGTACGCCTACTTCCTGTACCCCCCGGAGAAGCCGCTCACCGAGACCGCACACGAGCGCCTGGCGACCATCGCCCAGCACACGGAGATGGGCGCGGGCATGTACGTGGCGATGAAGGACCTGGAGATCCGCGGCGCCGGAAACCTGCTCGGCGGCGAGCAGTCCGGGCACATCGCGGGCGTCGGCTTCGACCTGTACGTCCGCATGGTCGGCGAGGCCGTCGCCGACTACCGGCGGCAGCTGGAGACCGGCGAGATCGAGGAGGAGCCGCCGCTCGAGGTCAAGATCGAGCTGCCCGTCGACGCGCACGTCCCGCACGACTACGCCCCCGGCGAGCGGCTGCGCCTCCAGGCGTACCGGGCCATCGCCTCCGCCAACTCGGAGGAGGACATCAAGGCCGTCCGCGAGGAACTCACCGACCGCTACGGCAAGCTGCCCGAGCCGGTGGAGAACCTGCTGCTGGTGGCCGGGCTGCGGATGCTCGCGCGCGCGTGCGGCGTCGGCGAGATCGTGCTGCAGGGCACCAACATCCGCTTCGCGCCGGTGGAACTGCGCGAGTCGCAGGAGCTGCGGCTCAAGCGGCTCTACCCGGGCACGGTCATCAAGCCGGCCGTGCACCAGGTGCTGGTACCGCGCCCGAAGACCGCGAAGGTGGGCGGCAAGCCGCTGGTCGGCCGCGAACTGCTGTCCTGGGTCGGCGAATTCCTCACCTCGATCCTGGGCTAGCCGGTGGCGGACGGGGACAGGAACGGGGACGCGGGCGGGTTCGGGCACGGGGGCGGGCTCGGGCATGGAGACGGGCACGGGCGCGGGTTCGGGCACGGGGACAGGCACGGGCGCGGGTTCGGGCACGGGGACAGGCACGGGCGCGGGTCCGGGCACGGGGACGGGTGCGCGCGTGCGGATCGGTGAGCTGGCCGAGGCGACCGGGACGACACCGCGCGCCCTGCGCCACTACGAGCAGCAGGGCCTGATCACCTCCGCGCGCGCCGCCAACGGCTACCGCGTGTACGACACCGGTACGGCGGTCCGCGTCCGCAACATCCGCAGGCTGCTGGAGGCGGGCCTCACCCTGGACGACGTGGGGGTATTCCTGTCCTGCCTGGACGGCGACGTCACCGCCGGCCCCGCCTCCGCCCGGGGGCTGGAGGTCGCCCGGGACCGGCTGGCCGTGCTCGACGCCCGCATCGCGGCCCAGACGGCGATACGGGAACGACTGGCGGCGGCGCTGCGGGAGGCGGGGGCGGTGTGAGCTCCGGGTCCGCCGGTCAGGCGACGACCGCCCCGCCGTCCACCGGCAGGACCACCCCCGTCACGAACGACGCCCGCGGAGAGGCGAGCCGGGTGACGGCCCAGGCGACCTCCTCCGGCCGGCCGATCCGTCCGAGCGGGGTGTGGTCGAGCTGCCACGTGCGGATCGCGGCACGCTGTTCGGGGGTGTAGCCGCCATGGTCGGCGATGGGGGTCTCGATCGCGCCCGGGGCCACGGCGACCACGCGGACGCCGCGCGGTGCCAGTTCCACCGCCCAGCTGCGGGTCAGCACCTCCAGGGCGGCCTTGCCCGCCGCGTACAGGGAGTTGCCCGGCCAGGCCCGCTGGCCCACCGACGTCGTCACGTTCACCACCACGCCCCGGCTCTCCTCCAGCGCGGGCAGCGCGGCCTGGGTGAGCAGCAGGGGCGCGAGGAGGTTGGTCTCCAGCAGGGGCCGCACGGACGCGCGCGTGTAGCTGCGCAGGGAGTCGGCGGTGACGACGGCCGCGTTGTTGACGAGCACGTCGATCCGGCCGTACCGCTCCAGCGTGTCCCGAACGACGGCCGCGGGCCCGTCCTCGGCGGTCAGGTCGGCGGGCAGGGGAGTGATCCAGGGATGTCCTTCGGCGGTCTCGGCCAGCGGCGCGGCCCGGCGGCCGACGGCGACCACCCGGGCGCCCTCGACGGCGAACGCGCGCGCGGTGGCCCGGCCGATGCCGGTGCCGGCGCCGGTGACGAGGACGGTACGGGGACCCTGGGCGTGGTTGGTCTCGCTCATGCCGGGATCGTCCGACCCTGCCGCCAGTGACAAGGTCAAGCGCTCCTCCCTCCTCTCGCACGGCGTCACCAGCCCCCCGTCGAGACCGACTTGCCCCGCAATCACCCCTTTGTGTCCCATCTGATGGGCGGCCGTGGGAAGTTACCGTGGGGAGTGGAACGTTCCGCCCGCATCCGTGGCGGACCAGGGCGAGCGAGGGGGACACACCGTGACGCGTCCGAGGGGCGGAGCGGTCACCGCCGTGGCCATGCTGGTCGCCGTGACCGGCTGTACAGCCGAGCAGACCGGGGGAGCCCCCGGCCCCGAGGGGACGGGAGGCGGCGGCGCGGCCCTGACCGCCGCCGGCTCGCTGACCGTCAAGGGGCGGGCCCCGAAGACCGGTTACTCCCGGACCCGGTTCGGCACCGCCTGGGCGGACACCGACTCCAACTCCTGCGACACCCGCGACGACATACTCAAACGCGACCTGAAGGAGGTGAAGTTCACCGGCGGCAGCTGCAAGGTCTCCTACGGTCTGCTGGAGCCCGACCCCTACTCCGGCAAGGACATCACCTACCGGCGGGGCCGCAGCCAGGTCGACATCGACCACGTCGTCGCGCTCTCCGACGCCTGGCAGAAGGGCGCCAAGTACTGGGACCCCAGTAAGCGCATAGCCCTGGCCAACGACCCCCTCAACCTCATCGCGGTCGACGCGAGCACCAACCGCGGCAAGGGGGACGGCGACGCCGCCACCTGGCTCCCGCCCAACAAGGCGTACCGGTGCAGCTATGTCGCCGCCCAGGTCGCGGTGAAGAAGAAGTACGGCCTGTGGGTCACCGCCGCCGAGCGGACCGCCATGAAGGAGGTCCTCACCGGCTGCCCGCACCAGAAGCTCCCCGCCGGCGGCAACCCCACCGAGGCTCCCGAGCGCTTCCGAGCGCGCTGACCGGCAATTCGGTGTCCCCCCGGGGCGCGTGCCACCTACCGTGTCCGCCATGGACATCAAGGTGAGCAGCCTCGCCGAGCGGCCCGACCGGCTGCCGGCGGTGTTCGGCATGACCGACACCTGGCCCGAGTTCGTCACCAACGACCCCGTGGGCACCACCCACTACGGCCGTATCCCCACCGAACTGCCGGAATACGCGCTGTTCGCCGAGGACGAGCACGGCCGGATCGTCGCGCACGCCTACAGCGTGCCCTTCGCCCTCGACGTGGACGGCCGGCGCACCCTGCCGGCCCGGGGCTGGGACCAGGTCCTGTCGTGGGCCTTCGCCGACCTGCGCCGCGGCACCCGCCCGGACACCGTGAGCGCCGTCTCGGTCACCATCGCCCCGCACGCGCAGGGCCACGGCCTGTCCGCCGTCCTGCTCTCGGCGATGCGGGACAACGCCCGCGCCCGCGGCTTCCGCGAGGTCGTCGCCCCCGTCCGCCCGAACGCCAAGCACCGGGAACCGCACACCCCGATCAGCGAGTACGCCCACCGGGTCCGGCCCGACGGGCTGCCCGAGGACCCGTGGCTGCGCGTCCACGCCCGCGCCGGCGCCACCATCGACTCCATCGCCCCCGCCTCCATGACCGTGGGCGGCTCGCTGGAGGAGTGGCGCCGCTGGACCGGACTGCCCTTCGACACCGCGGGCGACGTCGAGGTGCCCGGCGCGCTGGTCCCGGTCCGCTGCGAACCGGAGCGCGGGTACGCCGTCTACGTCGAACCCAACGTATGGATGCGGCACCCGCTGTGACCCCGCGCCGGGCCCCGGCCCGGCATCAGCCGCCCAGCGCGTCCAGGTCGATGATCTTCCCCGCGGGCTTCTTCGCGGGAACCGGCTGACCGTAGTCGCTGAACGCCAGGTGCTCCGGCTCCTTGGCGCCGGACGCGCTGTCGACCCGCAGCAGGTACGGCGTGCCCTCGGTCGCCACATACGCCGTGTAGCGCTCCTTGCCGTCCTTCTCGTGCAGGGTGATCGCGGGCGTGCCGTCGATGCGCGTGGTCTTCCCGCGGGTGGTGCCCGCCGTGTCGCCGTCGCTCACGTCGCCGAGCACCGAGTCCAGGTCGCAGAAGCTCGCGAGGTCCTTGGCGTCCTGGCCCTTCACGGACATCTTGGTCCACTTCCCGGCCAGCATCTCCACGGCCGCGTCCGTGTCGGCCTTGGACTCGCCCTCGCTCTGGGCGCGCAGGAACGCCTCGTCGTACTTCATGTAGACCGAGCTGCCGGTCCTGATCAGATCGGCCTTGCCCTGGCCGTCCATGCTCATCGTGCCGGCGCACTCGCCCTTCCGGTCGAGCGCCATGTCGATCTCGATCGTGCCCTTGCTCTCGTCGTCGGGGATCCGGCCCTTCATCCGCACGGACGAGGCCCCCGTGGTGGCCTTCATCGCGCGCTCGGCGATCTGACCACCGGTCAGCCCGGCGAAGGGGCCCTTCGGCTTGCTGTCCGCCGAGTTCTGCCCCGGCTGACAGCCGGTGGTGAGCCCCGCGGTGGCCGCGGCGGCGAGACAGAGGGCGGCGAGTGCGGTACGGCGCATGACGGTTCCTTGCTGAGAGAAGTGTCTGGTGAGCGGGGGAGCCGGACGGCTCCCTGGGGTGGTGGTGCTGGTGCTGTGTGTGGGGGGAGCTGGAGCGGTGGTGCGCCGGAGCGTCGAGCGCCGGCGCGTGTGACAGTGCCGAGGGCGCGGGCCGCGCGGGCCGCGTGGGTCGCGCGGTCCGCAGGTCGTGTGGTCGGCAGGTCGCGCGAGGCCCGGCGGGGCCCGGTGCGGGGCCGGCGCGGAACGGGCCGCGCCGGCGACGACCGTAGGGGTCAGGCCTTCTTCCAGTCGCCGCAGTCGTTCGTCTTGAAGTAGGCGTCCGACGGGCTGATGGTGACGACGGCCGTGCCGGTGACGTTGTTGTTGGCGATGATCGAGTCCAGCCCCTGCTCGGCGTCCTTCGTGCGCTCCCAGTAGCAGGAGTCGTCGGTGTTCCCGGTCGACTTGTAGGTGCCCGGCGCGATGTCCGTGCCGACCTTGAACATGCCCCCGTCGCCGTCCATCGAGGAGGCGGGCGTGCCCTTCGCCTTCGGGTCCACGGCCTCCCAGTCCTTGCAGCCGTTGGACTTGAAGATCTTGTCGGTGGCCTTGATGGTGACGTAACTCGTGCCGCTGACATTGTCGTTGGCCAGCGTCGAGTCCAGCTCGCCCGAGGCGTCCTTGGCGCGCTCCCAGTAGCACATGTCGTCGGTGTTGCCGACCGTGCGATAGGTCCCCGGCTTCACGTCCGATCCGACCTGGTACTCGCCGTCGCCCCCGAGGGCAGCCTTCTTCTCCTCGGCCGCCTTCGTGCCCCCCGAGTCCTTCTTGCCCCCGGACTTGCGGTCGGCCGACGCCGAAGAACCCTTGTCGCTGCCCCCGGATCCGCCGTCCTTGCCATCACTGCCGGCGTTCGCGGACACGGCACCGATGACGACGATCCCCACGACGGCACCGATCGCGACCTTGGCCTTCATGCCCATGACGAAACCCTCCCGAATGCGGCGGCCTCCCCCTCCGGTGACCGCTCGTTCGCTGGGTCAATAAGAGCACGACGTGTGAACCGAGTCAACACGGTTCACAGAGTCGAGTGAGTACACGCTCGTGAACCCATGGATCTTGTGTACGCCGGTATGCTCGGTGCACACATGGGACGAGGGGAGCGGGCCGGTGCAGGACAACGCGACAGAGGTGACCGCGGCCGGTATCGCGCGGCTCGCCGGAGTGGGCCGGGCCGCCGTCAGCAACTGGCGCCGCCGGCACGCCGACTTCCCCAAGCCGGTCGGCGGTACGGAGACCAGCCCGTCCTTCGCCCTCGCCGAGGTCGAGGCATGGCTGCGCAAGCAGGGGAAACTCGCCGAGGTCCCCCTGCGTGAACGCGTCTGGCAGCAGCTCGCCGGCCACCCGGAAGGCCCGCTGACGGCATTGGTGCACACCGGCTGCGTACTGCTGCTGATCCATGAGCGCCCCACCGTCTGGCTCGACGCGAGCGCCGGCTCCGACGCGCGGCTGGCCGCGATGCTGCCCGGCGCGCTGGACCAGGTGCTGACCCCGCGGTTCTGGGCCGCGCCCGGCCGTGCCGTCCACGGCGGAGGGCCCCGCGAGGCCGGGGCGGCTGTGAACGGACCGCTCTCCGTGAACACCGGTCAGGCGGACGAGAGGGTGAACCCCCCGGGCGCGCGGACGGCCGGTGTGAACGCCTCGGCCGAGGCCGACGCCGTGAACCCTGCATCCCCGGCCCCCGCTGTGAACCACTCACCGGCTCAGCGGCCTGTGAACACCCCGCCGACTGTTCACAGCGCTCCGACGGTTCACGACACCCAGGCCGCCCCGTCCACCCCCGCCCTCCGCACCCCCACAGGGCCCCAACTCCTCCCGTCCGTCCCCCTCCTGCGCGGTGCCGCCGAGCTGGCCGCCGAGGTGGGGGCGCGGCAGACGTTCGAGTTCCTGCTGGGCCGGCACCTGGACGCCAACCCCCGCCAGTACACGCTCACCCCGGCCGAGCTGGCCGGTCTCATGGCCGACCTCGCCGGCCCGGCCCGCACCGTCCTGGACCCGGCCTGCGGCACCGGCGCCCTGCTGCGCGCCGTGGACCCGCGTCCCGACCAGGAGCTGTACGCCCAGGACAGCGCCCCGGAACTCGCCGCGCTCAGCGCGCTGCGGCTCGCGCTGCACAGCCGGGCGACCGTGCGCGGTGCCGTCGGCGACACCCTGCGCGCCGACGCGCACCCCGAGCTGCGCGCCGACGCGGTCCTGTGCCACCCGCCGTTCAACGAGCGCAACTGGGGCCACGGCGAACTCGCCTACGACGCCCGCTGGGAGTACGGCTTCCCGGCGCGCACCGAGTCCGAGCTGGCCTGGGTGCAGCACGCGCTGGCCCGGCTGACCGACGGCGGCATCGCCGTGCTGCTCATGCCGCCGGCCGCCGCCTCCCGCCGTTCCGGCCGCCGTATCCGTGCCGACCTGCTGCGCCGGGGCGCGCTCCGGGCCGTGGTGGCGCTGCCGGTCGGCGCGGCGCCGCCCTACAACATCCCGCTGCACCTGTGGGTGCTGCGCCGGCCCGACCGGACACCCGCGACGCCCGAGGTGCTGCTCGTGGACACGGGACGGTTCGCCGGGGAAGGGCGGGGCGGCCCGGACTGGGAGGCGGTGCGGGAGGCCGTGACGGACGCCTGGCGTGCCTTCGCGCGCGCGGGGCGGCTGGCGGAGCGGCCGGGGCTCGCCCGTTCGATGCCGGTCATCGAACTCCTCGACGACGACGTGGACCTCGCGCCCGCCCGTCATCTGCCGCCGGCCGCGGTGGCCGACGGCGCGGAGCAGCTCACGCAGGTCCGCGAGCGCCTGGGTGCGACCCTGCGCCTGACCGCCGACCTCACCCCGCCGCCCGCCGACCCGGCACCGCCCGCGCGCTGGCCGCTCACCACCATCGGTGAACTCGCGCGCGGGGGCGCCCTGGTGATGCGTACCGGCGGGAACGGCGGCCACGCGCGCGTGCCGGTCCTCACCGACCACGACGTCCTCGCCGGAACCGCGCCTTCGGGCTCTCTTCCCGAGAGCGAGGAGGAGGCCGTCCTCACCGAGCCGGGCGACGTCGTCGTACCGGTGCTCGGCGGAGGCTCGGTGGCACGCGTCATCGACGAGGCGACGACGGGCGCCGCCCTGGGGCGCAATCTGGTGCTTCTGCGCCCCGATCGCACGGCGCTCGACCCGTGGTTCCTCGCCGGGTTCCTGCGCGGTACCGCCAACAACCGGCAGGCCAGCAGCTACGCCTCCACGGCGACCCGGCTGGACGTGCGGCGTCTGCAGCTGCCCCGGCTCCCGCTGGAGGAACAGCGGCGCTACGGCGCGCGTTTCCGCGCACTCGACGAGTTCGAGCGGGCGCTCAGGCACGCGAGCCGACTCGGGGATCAGCTCGTGCGCGGGATGTACGACGGCCTCACCGACGGGACGGTGGCACCCGACTGATCCGGCGCCCCGATCGGCGCCGGCCGCCGGACAACGGTTCGGTACAACCCCGACCGGTTGTCCCTGCCGGGTCATATGCTCGAAGCGACAATCGCACGACCGGCACGGTCCGCGCCCCCGCGGACGGCCGCCGGTCGCGCCCGCACGCCCACTTCAGGCATCAGGAGCAGCCATGCAAGGCCACGGCTACGGTCAGCCGGTGAAGCAGCCGCCGCACACCGCGTGGCTGGTTTTCCTGCGTGTGCTGTTCGTGACGCTCGCGCTCCTCACCATCGGGCTCCTCACCTCGGCGATGATGCTGCGGCTGGCGGCCGTCACGCGCCGTTCGCTGGACTGGGGGCTGTTCGTGGCGGTGCTGGCCGCCGACGTCCTCAGCGTCACGCTGCTGGGGATCGAAGGGGGCGACGAGGTCCACACCCCCGGCGGCTACGTGGGCATGACGCTCCTGCTCGTCACGCTCGTGGCCACGATCGCGTACTACCTGACGGCCGACATCCGTCATTTCTGGGTGCGGCAGCAGGCGTACGAGGCCCAGCGGCCGGCTCCGGCGTACGGCTACCCGGCGCCCGCGACCCCGTACATGGCGACGACCGTGCCCACCCTGCCGACCGGTGCGGCCCCGGCCGGACCGCACACCCCGCACCCGGCCGGACCGCACACCCCGCCCCCGATGCCGCACACACCCGTGCCGCAGCCCCCGCCGGTCTCCCCGCCGCCGCAGCGTCCGGCGCCGGCGCGGATCGACCAGGTGCGGGCCGAGCTGGACGAGTTGAGCGACTACCTGCGCAAGCAGGACGGCCACGAGGGCGGACGGTGAGCGTGGCGACAGGACGTGTCGTCGCCGGCCGTTACGAGCTGTCCACGCTCATCGGGCAGGGCGGCATGGGCCAGGTCTGGACGGCGTACGACCGCAGACTCGACCGGCGTGTGGCGGTGAAGCTGCTGCGCCCCGACAAGGTGGCGGGGCAGGAGGCGGACGAGCTGCGCCGCCGCTTCCTGCGCGAGTGCCGGGTGACCGCGCAGGTGGACCACCCCGGTCTGGTCACGGTGCACGACGCGGGCAGCGAGGGCGAGGAGTTGTTCCTCGTCATGCAGTACGTGGACGGTGCCGACCTCTCCGACCACCTCGCCGAGCACGATCCGTACCCGTGGCAGTGGGCGGTCGCGGTGGCCGCGCAACTGTGCGCCGTGCTGAGCGCCGTGCACGCCGTGCCGATCGTGCACCGTGACCTCAAGCCGCGGAACGTGATGGTGAAGCAGGACGGCACGGTCACCGTTCTCGACCTGGGTGTGGCCTCGGTGATGGACACCGACACCACCCGCCTGACCCACACCGGATCCCCGATCGGCTCGCCCGCCTACATGGCGCCGGAGCAGGCGATGGGCGGCGCGGTCGGCCCGTACACCGACCTGTACGCGCTCGGCGTGCTGATGCACGAACTGCTCAGCGGTGAGGTGCCGTTCGCGGGTTCCACGGCGCTCGGCGTGCTGCACCGGCATCTGTACGAGCCGCCGCTGCCCGTGCGCCGGATCCGCCCCGAGGTCCCCGAGGCCCTGGAAAACCTGGTGCTGCGCCTGCTCGCCAAGGATCCGCAGCACCGGCCGGCGTCCGCGCAGGAGGTGTACGAGGACCTGGCGTCGCTGCTGCCCGCGCGCGGGACGCCCACCGGAGCTCCCTTGGACCCCACGCGCCCCTTCCTGCGCCCGCACGCCCCCTGGCCGGACCGCGCGCGGACCCCCGCGCCTCAGCCCGCCTCCGTCGCGCCGGCGCCGCCGGTGGCCGAGAAGCCCGATGTCGCCGCCGCCGTGGACGAGGTCAAGCGCCTGCTGGGCGAGGGCCGCATCACGCAGGCCGTCGACATCCTGGGCGCGATCCTGCCGGCCGCCGCCGAGCAGCACGGCGAGCATTCCCCGGTGGTGCGCACCCTGCGCAAGCAGTACGCGGCCACGCTCATGGACGACGGCCAGTACCGGCGCGCGCTGCCCGAACTGCGCCGTCTCGCCGACGAACGCGCCGCCGAGGCCGGCCAGGCCGACCCGCAGTCGCTGCGCTACCGCTACGAGGCCGCGCAGTGCCTGGAGCAGCTCGGCGAACCCGCGGCGGCGCTCGCCGAGTACCGCGCGCTGCTGCCGTACTACGAGAACCAGTACGTCTCGGGCGACCCGCAGCTCGCCCACGAGGTCCGCCGCCGCATCGGTCATCTGCTGCTCGCCCTGGGCGACCGGCCGGCCGCCCACGACACGCTCGCGCGCCTGGTCATGGACGTCGAGCGGCTGCACGGCCCCGGCCATCCGCTGGCCCTGGAGGTCCGGCGGACCCTGCAGTGGCTGGGGCAGGTGCGCGGATAGTCTTTGCCGGTTCCTGAGAGATTCTTGTGCACGGCAAGGGCTCGTGTTTCCCGGCAGCAGGCCCGGCGCCCGATACTTTGCGCTTCGTTT
Organism: Streptomyces sp. NPDC038200; assembly: GCF_055600785.1. NCBI lineage: Bacteria > Bacillati > Actinomycetota > Actinomycetes > Kitasatosporales > Streptomycetaceae > Streptomyces > Streptomyces sp. NPDC038200. Next base: position 721,233 of record NZ_JBVJYH010000001.1, on the reverse strand, counting down.
GCGCCGAGCACGCGCGCGCGTGAACCGCGCGCAGGACACAGGGGTGGGATTCATGGCCGGTCACCGGCAGTCGAAGAAGCGCAGATACCTCACGTGGGCGGTGGCCGGCGCGGCCGTCGTCACCGGGGCCGGTATCGCCGCGCAGACCTCCATGGCCGCCACCACCTGGCCCGCCCAGAAGACCTTCACCGGCCGCGCGTTCGACACCTGCACCGCGCCCTCGCTGTCGGCCATGAAGGCCTGGCACACCGGTTTCTACGGTGCCGCCGCCGTCTACGTGGGCGGCAGGAACCGCGGCTGCGCCCAGCCCAACCTCACCGCCTCCTGGGTGCAGTCGGTCGACTCCCTCGGCTGGAAGCTCATACCGCTCTACGTCGGCGCCCAGCCGCCCTGCCAGACCGGTTCCAACCCCGAGAAGCTGACCGCCGCCACGGCCGCCTCCCTGGGGGCGAAGGACGCCGCCGACGCCGTGGGCAAGGCGTCCGCGCTCGGCATGAAGACCGGCAGCCCGATCTACCTGGACATGGAGCCGTACGACGTCGGCGACAAGGCGTGCAACGACGCCGTGCTGACGTACGTGCGCTCCTTCATGAAGACGCTGCGCGGCAAGACCTACCGCGGCGGCTACTACGGCTTCACCAGCTCCAGCGCCAAGGCGATCGCCACCGCGTCGAACAAGACGGACCTGCCGGGCAACCTCTGGTACGCGCTGTGGGACAAGCGGAACACGACGACCGCGGACTGGCCGTGGGGCGCCACCCAGTTCACCGGCCACAGCCGCGCCCACCAGTACATGGTCAACAGCAAGGAGTCGCACGGCGGTGTCACGCTGACCGTCGACCGGGACGCCTGGGACGCGCCGGTGGCCGTCGTCGGCTGACCCGGAGCCCCCGCCCGGAGCGGCGCGGCGGTGCCCGAAGCGCGCGCGAATCGTTGGTCGAATGGGTTGGCCGCAGCCTGCCCACTGCCTACCATCGATCACCGCAAGACTTTGTGCACCGTCGCACAATCTCCTCGGGAGGTTTCCTTGCACCGCCGCCGTCGCACCGCGCTCGTCCTCACCGCCGCGATCGCCGCCGCGGCACCCCTGCTGACCGCCTGCGGAAGCGATGCGCACCCGGGCGCCGCGGCCGTCGTCGGCGGACAGCGGATCACCGTCGCCCAGCTGGAGAACCGGGTCAACGAGGTCCGCACGGCGCAGCGCGCCGCGGTGCCGGACGAGACCCAGTACCAGCAGGTCGTCTCCTCCACCAGCAGCCTGACCCGCGACACCCTGCACAACATGGTGCTCGACCGGGTGCTGCACCGCGCCGCCCGGGACGAGGGCATCACGGTCACCCGCAAGGAGATCCAGCAGATGCGCGCGGGCCTGGAGCAGCAGGCCGGCGGCAGCACCGGTCTGGAGACGGCCTGGCTGCAGAAGTACGGCATCGCCCCCGCGCGCCTCGACGACAATCTGCGCCTGCAGCTGGAGGCGCAGAAGCTCGCCGCGAAGCTCGGCACCGACACCAGCCGGCCCGCCTTCTGGAAAGCCCTGTCCAGCGCCTCCGAGGAACTCCACGTCGACCTCAACCCGCGTTACGGCGCCTGGGACGTGCAGAAGAGCAGCCGGGTGGACGCCGAGACACCCTGGGTGCGGGAGGTCACGACGGCGGGCGGCAAGCCGCTGACCGCCTAGCCCGGCGGGCGCCCCGGCCCGGTGCGGCACGGCGCCGCACCGGTACGGAGGCGGCGTGCCACCGGTGCCGGAAGCGGCGCTGTGCCGGCGCCGCACCAGAACGGGAGGCGGCGTGCCACCGGTGCCGGAACGGTACGGCAGCGGGTTGCGGTCATACGATCACAAGACCCCTCGGCCCTGTGGACAACTCGATCCGCCGTCTCGCGCCGTGGGTTACGTTCGGATCGTGAACGAAACCAGCCCCGGACCCCGCCCCGGACCCGACCCCACGCCCCGCACCCCGGCAGCCCCGGAAGCGGCCACCGGCCGCATCGTCCTGCTCACCACCAGCCACCGCGTCGCCCCCGGTCTGCTGTCCTGGCCCGCCTGGCAGGCCCTGCGCACCGCGGACGCCGTGCTGTGCGCGGACGGCGCGCATCCGCAGCTGCCGTATCTCCGCGAGGCCGGGATAGCGGTGGCGGAGGCGTCCCCCACCGCGCAGGATCTGGTCGACGCCTGCGCCGGCGGGCGGACGGTGGTGGTCGTGGCGACGGGCGAGGGCGAGCCGGCGCTCACCGACGGCCTCGCCCGGCTGGCCGGCTCCGGCCGGATCGCCATGCCGGAGCTGGAGCTGCTCCCCGCCTCCTACGACCTGCCCGGCGCCCGCCTGCTGGACCTCGTGCAGGTCATGGACCGCATCCGCGCCGAGTGCCCGTGGTCCTCCCGGCAGACCCACGAGGGCCTGGCCAAGTACGGCATCGAGGAGGCGTACGAACTGGTCGAGGCGATCGAGGCCGGCGACCGCACCGAGCTGCGCGAGGAACTGGGCGACGTCCTCCTCCAGGTCGTCTTCCACTCCCGGATCGCCGAGGAGGACCCGGACGCGCCGTTCTCCGTGGACGACGTCGCCGGGGGCATCGTCGCCAAGCTCATCCACCGGCACCCGCACGTCTTCGGCGACGAACAGGCCGAGACCCCGGAGGACGTCAAGGAGCACTGGCTGCGCACCAAGGCGGAGGAGAAACGGCGTGCCTCGGTCACCGAGGGCGTGCCGCTCGGCCAGCCCGGCCTGGCGCTCGCCGCCAAGCTCGCCTCCCGCACCCGTACGGCGGGCCTGGCGGTGCCCCTGCCGCAGGGCGAGGGCATCGGTTACGAGCTGCTGGCGCTGGCCGTCGGCGCCGAGGCGGACGGCGTCGACCCGGAGGCGGCGCTGCGGGCGGCGGCCCGGGCGTACCGGGACGCGATACGGGCTGCTGAGGGGCTGTCCGCTTAGTACCGTTGCCCCAACGGGTGGGTGCGAGGCGTGGGGGCGCGCGTGACAGGGGAGTTGGAGGAGCTGAGGGCCGCGCTGCTGAGCGCGATCCACCGCTCACCGGCCGCGGCACGGCGGGTCGAGGAGACGCTGCGGCAGGCGGACATGGCCTATGCGATGGAGGTGTGGAGCCAGCGGGGAGACGACGGGTTCACGAGCCAGCTCCAGCTCGCCTCCCTGGTGCTGCTGCGCCGTGACCATCCGGTCGCGTTCGCCGAGCTGACGGCGGTCGCCGGGGCCGGCTCCGCACCACCCCTGTCGGCCGGCACGGACCACCCGGGTACGGCCGACGGCTTCCACTCGGCGGCGAGCCGGGACGGCGGCCCCTTCTTCCCCCCGCCCGCGGCGGCGAGCCAGGACGGTGATCCCGTCCCCTTCTTCTCCCCGCCCGCGTTCTTCTCCCCGCCCGCCCCGGCACCCGACGCCGATCCCCACGGCGCCGCGCGGCCGGACACCGAGGAACCCGGCACACGGCAGCGCGCCGACCGTCCCGAGTCCCCCGGCGACCACATCGAGTTCCGGGACGGTGTCTTCCTCGACCGGGTGGTGGGGGTGCAGCACCACCACTACGGCACGGCGCCGGTGCCGGCGAAATGGCGGCCGGCCGGTGGCGTGGAGCCGCTGGAGTTCGGGGTGCAGCCGACGCGGCCCGTGCCGGGGCTGCCCGACGTGCCGCCGTACGTGCCGCGCGACTGCGACGAGGACCTGGGCGCCCAGCTGGCCCGTCCCGGCCTGGTGCTCATCCTGGGCGAGCCGTACGCGGGCAAGTCGTACACCGCCTGGCATGCCGTGCGTTCCCTGAAGGACCACCGGGTCTACGAGCCGGACCCGGGCGAGGACCTGCGTCCCCTGGTGGCCGCCCTGCGGGAGAGCCCCGGCCGGTACGTGGTCTGGCTGGACGAGCTGACCGGCCACCTCGGCGCGGGCCGGCTGGACCTGCCGCTGCTCGGGCGGCTGACCGCCCTCGGTGCCGTCCTGCTCGCCACGATGAGCCCCGCCGGGTACTACAGGCGGCGCGCCGGGACCGCCCCCGGTGACCGGGTCGTCAGCGCCGCCCGCACGGTGGAGCTGCCCCGCGAGTGGAGCGAGGGGGAGCTGGCACGGCTGTCGGCGCACGACGACCCGCGGGCGTACCCGGCGTTCCTGTGGAGCGGCCCGGAGGGAGTGGGGTCGTACTTCGCGGTGGGGCACCTGCTGTTCGACGAATGGCGGCGGCCGGGGACGCGCCGGGAGCACCCGCTGGGGCGGTTACTGGTCCGGGCGGCGGTCGACCTGGCCCGGTGCGGGATCACCGCGGCGGTACCGGCCGAGCTGCTCGCGAAGGTGGTGCAGCGGTACGGGCCGGAGCACGAGGAGGCGGTGCGCACAGAGTCGTACGAGGACGCCCTCGCCTGGGCGACGACACCCCTGTTCGGTGTCTCGGGGCTGCTGGTGGCGGGTGCGGAGGACGGCACCTGGCGGGCGTACGGCGCGCTGGTCGCCGAGGCGCTGGCGTCGGGGGGCCTGGAGCCGGTGCCGGACGGGGTGTGGTGGACGCTGCTGGACTCGGCGGAGTCCGGCACCGGGACACGGCTGGACCACGGCGTGATTCTGGGCGCGGCCCGGGCGGCGCTGAGCGCACGCGTCGAGGCGGGCGACGCCGAGGTGACGTTCGCCCTCGCGCTCCGCACGGAGGGCGAGGAGAGCGAGTCCCTGGTGCGCCGCGCGGCCGGCGCGGGGCATGTGGAGGCGACGTCGGTGATGGCGCTGACGCTGCTGGAGCGGGGGGACGAGGAGGAGGCGCTGCCGTATCTGGAGAAGGCCGCGGAGGCGGGGTACGCCTGGGCGGCGCGGCACCTCGGCCGGATGCACCGCGCCCAGGCCGAACGCTGGCTGCGCGAGGCCGCCGAGGCGGGGGACGGCGCGGCGGCGCACGAGCTGGGAGACATGCTGGTGGGACCCGGAGGGGAGGGGGACGCGCTGCGCTGGTACCGCAGGGCGGCAGCCGCGGGGCACCGCGAGGTCGCCGGCAGCATCGGCGCCCTCCTGGCCTCCTGGAACGAGCCGGAGGCGGAGGAGTGGCTGCGCTACGCGGCCGCATGGGGCGACGTGCGCGCGACGAACGACCTCGGCATCTTCCTGGAGAACGCGAAGAAGGCCACCGAGGCCGAGACGGAGCCCCTGTTCCGGCGGGCTGCGGAGGCCGGGGACGCCTCGGCGGCGATCAACCTCGGCGTCTCGCTGGAGCATCTCGGCCGGGAGGAGGAGGCACGGACGTGGTACCTGACCGGGCAGGAGCGCGGGGCCCCGTACGCGGAGCAGTACCTGGCCAGGCTGCTGCGCAAACAGGGCAGGGACGCGGAAGCGGACGACTGGGAGCGCAAGGCGGTCGCCGCGGACCCGCGGGGCCTGCCCGAGGCGTTCCCGCCGCCCCCCGCGACCGCGCCCGGGACGCTCCCGCCCCCCTTCCGCCGCACGCCCTCCGACGCTGCGGATACCGTCGAGGAGTGACCGACCAGCCCCACCCCCCGACGACCCCCGCCCCGGCCCTCTTCACCTGGGAGTTCGCCGCCGACCCCTACCCCGCCTACGCCTGGCTGCGCGAGCACGCCCCCGTGCACCGGACACGGCTGCCGAGCGGCGTCGAGGCGTGGCTGGTCACCCGGTACGCCGATGCCCGGCAGGCCCTCGCCGACCAGCGGCTGAGCAAGAACCCCGCGCATCACGACGAGCCCGAGCACGCCAAGGGCAAGACCGGCATTCCGGGCGAGCGCAAGGCCGAGCTGATGACGCACCTGCTGAACATCGACCCACCGGACCACACCCGGCTGCGCAGGCTGGTCAGCAAGGCGTTCACCCCGCGCCGGGTCGCCGAGTTCGCCCCCCGGGTACAGGAGCTGACCGACCGTCTCATCGACGGGTTCGCGAAGACGGGTTCGGCCGATCTCATCCACGAGTTCGCCTTCCCGCTGCCCATCTACGCCATCTGCGACCTGCTCGGTGTCCCGCGCGAGGACCAGGACGACTTCCGGGACTGGGCGGGCATGATGATCCGGCACGGCGGAGGCCCGCGCGGCGGGGTCGCCCGGTCGGTGAAGAAGATGCGCGGCTATCTCGCCGAGCTGATCCACCGGAAGCGCGAGGCGCTGCCCGCCGTGCCCGAGCCCGGCGAGGACCTGATCTCCGGTCTCATCCGCGCCTCCGACCACGGTGAGCACCTCACCGAGAACGAGGCCGCCGCGATGGCCTTCATCCTCCTCTTCGCCGGCTTCGAGACGACCGTCAACCTCATCGGCAACGGCACCTACGCCCTGCTCAACCACCCCGAGCAGCGCCGGCGGCTGGAGCGGTCCCTGGCCGCCGGGGAGAGCGACCTGCTGGAGACGGGCGTCGAGGAACTCCTGCGCTACGACGGCCCGGTGGAGCTGGCCACCTGGCGGTTCGCCACCGAGCCGCTCGCCATCGGCGGGCAGGACATCGCGGCGGGCGATCCGGTGCTCGTCGTCCTCGCCGCCGCCGACCGGGACCCGGAGCGGTTCGCCGATCCGGACGTGCTGGACCTCGCCCGCCGCGACAACCAGCATCTCGGTTACGGCCATGGCATCCACTACTGCCTCGGCGCGCCGCTCGCCCGGCTGGAGGGCCAGACCGCGCTCGCGACCCTCCTCACCCGCCTCCCCGACCTGCGACTCGCCGCGGATCCCGCAGAGCTGCGCTGGCGCGGCGGGCTCATCATGCGCGGCCTGCGCACGCTGCCGGTCGAGTTCACGCCCACCGACTGAACACAGCCCCCGCCGAGAAGCATGACAGGCGTTCAACTTTGTGATCTTCACGTGATCTGTGCGGCATGAACTTGTGACAAGTGATCGTCTGCCTATACGTTCACCCATCAGCGCGGCGACCGGCTTCATCCGCCGCGTCGGTCCTGCTGTCGCTCGAAAGGCTTCTGCATGCTCTCCGGGAACGGCCGACACCGTCGCCCCCGCCAGGCCCCGGCTCTCCTCGTCGCGGCCGGCGTGACCGGCTCCGCCATCGCCATCCCGCTCCTCGGCGCGGCGAGTGCCAACGCGGCGGACGGCACCACGTGGGACAAGGTGGCCGAGTGCGAGAGCGGCGGCTCCTGGAGCGCCGACAACGGCAACGGGTACTACGGCGGCCTGCAGATCTCGCAGGACGACTGGGACAAGTACGGCGGCGGCCAGTACGCGGGCAGCGCCGACCAGGCCAGCCGCCTCCAGCAGATCGCCGTCGCCGAGAAGATCCTCGCCGACCGGGGCACCTCCCCGTGGGCCACGTGCGCCCTGCTGTCCGGCCTGACCACGGACTCGGGCTCCGTGGACGTCGACACGGGCGTCGGCGGCTCCGCCGACACCGGTTCGCACGACTCGTCCGGATCGGACGACAGCTCCGGTTCGTCGGACAAGTCCCACAGCTCCGACTCGTCCGATGCGCCGGATTCATCGGACTCCGCCGACGCGGACCCGGGTGCCGGCTCCGGCTCCAAGGGCGGTTCCTCCTCGGACGCCACCGGCAAGCCGGACGCGAAGCCGGGCAAGGGCGCCGGCAAGGACAAGGGTTCCACCGGGACCGACACCCCCAAGTCGGACAAGTCCGCCTCGCCGGAGACCGGTGGTCTGCCGGAGACCGGCAGCACCCCCACGGTGACCCCGGACCCCGGGATCGAGGACAACCCCCAGCAGGCCGCCGGTTCTTGGAGCCTGGTCGACACCGGAGCGCTCGCCAGCGGCGGACGTCACCGGGGCGCGAGCGCGGACGAAAGCCCCGCGGGCGGACAGACCGCCGCGTCCTCCGGCCGGCACGCCTCCCGTGAGCCGGGCAGCTACACCGTCCACGAGGGCGACACCCTCGCCTCCATCGCCGACTCCCTTGACGTCGACGGCGGATGGCGCGGGCTCTACGCCGACAACAAGGACGCCATCGGGTCCGACCCGAATCACATCAGTGCCGGTCAGACCCTGGAAGTCAGGGGCGAAACGGGCGGTAAGTAGCGGCAGTTGACGCCCCACTTGACGCCCTAATGTCCGGTTTGGCGAAAGTGTGGGATGAGTCTCAGAAGTCGTGATCGTCTTTGAAATTCCGCGGATCGCGTGCCTACGGTCGAGGCCGCTCGTCACCACGAGCCCCGGCGACCGCAACGCCGAATCCTGCCAGCGGTCACCCGGGAACAGTCGACGCGTCAAGCGCCGTAGGCAGGAGCGGGGGACCCAAGGTAAGTGCCGGGACCAGCAGTTGAAGCTGGGACCGGCTGGGGGTGAAGCCGCATCTCGCGCACAGCGATGAGGTGCGGCCGGGCAACTCAACCGGCCCGAACCCGACAGCTCACCTCGCAGGCGTCGGTGAGGGGATCCTTCCATGCTGTTTTCCGGTAAGGGCAAGCACCGTCGTCCGTCCAAGGCCGTCCGCGCCGTCGCGCTCGCCGGTGTCACCGGTGCCGCCGTCGCCGCCCCGCTGATGGCGGCCGGCAACGCCTCCGCCGCCACCGCTTCCGAGTGGGACGCCGTCGCCCAGTGCGAGTCCGGCGGCAACTGGTCCATCAACACCGGCAACGGCTACTACGGTGGCCTGCAGTTCTCCGCCTCCACCTGGGCCGCGTACGGCGGCACCGCCTACGCCGGGCAGGCCAACCAGGCCACCAAGGCGCAGCAGATCGCCGTCGCCGAGAAGGTCCTCGCCGCGCAGGGCAAGGGCGCCTGGCCGGTCTGCGGCACGGGCCTGTCCGGCGCCGCGTACAACGGCTCCGCCCCGAGCGCCCCCTCGACCTCGGGCAGCACCACCACCTCCCGCTCCACCGACGAGCAGGCCGCCTCCCGCTCCGCCGAGCGTCCGGCCCCGTCCACGAGCAAGAGCCAGACCGTCACCACCCCGACCGGCAAGAAGGTCAAGAAGGGCGACGGCGAGTACAAGGTCGTCGAGGGCGACACCCTGAGCACCATCGCCGCGAAGCACCAGGTCGGGGGCGGCTGGGAGAAGCTCTTCGAGCTGAACAAGGGCATCGTCGAGAACGCCGACCTCATCTACCCGGGCCAGCAGCTGCACCTGAAGTGACCCCTGGCCCAGAGCCGGCCCACCCGGCCCGCGCATCCCCGCGGGCCTGGCCGAAGGCCCCCGTGCGGGCCACCCCCGTCCCCACGGGCCCCCCGTCCCGGTGCGTGTTCCCCCGTACGCACCGGGACGGGGCTTTTTTGCGCCCAGTCCCCCGAAGACCTTTGTTTCGGGTAGAAACAAAAGGTACCGTCGCCTTGTCCACGGGGCGGTCGGTCGGTGGCCGACGCCCCCGGGACGGTTAGGCTCTAGTCGCAAGGCACACCAGCCCCGCACTTCCAGCGTCACATCCAAGAAGGAGATGCTCGTGCCGTCCATCGACGTCGTCGTAGCCCGGGAAATCCTGGACTCCCGAGGCAACCCCACGGTCGAGGTCGAGGTCGGCCTCGACGACGGCAGCACGGGTCGTGCCGCCGTCCCGTCCGGCGCCTCCACCGGCGCCTTCGAGGCCATCGAGCTGCGCGACGGTGACCCCAACCGCTACCAGGGCAAGGGCGTCGAGAAGGCCGTCCTCGCCGTCATCGAGCAGATCGGCCCGGAGCTGGTCGGCTACGACGCCACCGAGCAGCGCCTGATCGACCAGGCCATGTTCGACCTGGACGCCACCGACAACAAGGGCTCCCTCGGCGCCAACGCCATCCTCGGCGTCTCGCTCGCCGTCGCCCACGCCGCCTCCGAGGCCAGCGACCTCCCCCTCTTCCGCTACCTGGGCGGCCCGAACGCGCACCTGCTGCCGGTGCCGATGATGAACATCCTCAACGGCGGCTCGCACGCGGACTCCAACGTGGACATCCAGGAGTTCATGATCGCCCCGATCGGCGCGGAGTCCTTCTCCGAGGCGCTGCGCTGGGGCACCGAGGTCTACCACACCCTGAAGAAGGTCCTGAAGAACAAGGGCCTGTCCACCGGCCTCGGCGACGAGGGCGGCTTCGCCCCGAACCTCGGCTCCAACCGTGAGGCCCTCGACCTCATCCTGGAGGCCATCAAGGAGGCCGGCTACGCCCCCGGCCAGCAGATCGCCCTCGCGCTCGACGTCGCCGCCTCCGAGTTCTACAAGGACGGCAAGTACCTCTTCGAGGGCAAGGAGCGCTCCGCCGCCGAGATGACGGAGTACTACGAGGAGCTGGTGGCGGCCTACCCGCTCGTCTCCATCGAGGACCCGCTGTTCGAGGACGACTGGGCCGGCTGGAAGGTCATCACCGACCGTCTCGGCGACAAGGTGCAGCTGGTCGGCGACGACCTGTTCGTCACCAACCCCGAGCGCCTGGCCCGCGGTATCGAGGAGGGCACCGCCAACGCCCTGCTCGTGAAGGTGAACCAGATCGGTTCGCTGACCGAGACCCTGGACGCCGTCGAGCTGGCCCAGCGCAACGGCTTCAAGTGCATGATGTCCCACCGCTCCGGCGAGACCGAGGACGTCACCATCGCCGACCTGGCCGTCGCCACCAACTGCGGCCAGATCAAGACCGGCGCCCCGGCCCGCTCCGAGCGCGTCGCCAAGTACAACCAGCTGCTGCGCATCGAGGAGATCCTCGACGACGCCGCGGTGTACGCCGGCCGCAGCGCCTTCCCGCGCTTCAAGGGCTGACCCCACCGGACCCCACCAGGGTCAAGGCTCAGCCAGTCGTACGTACGTCCCCGTACTCGGTCCCGTACCGTGTGCGGGGACGTACGCACGTGAAGGGGAGGCGGGACATGGCCGTGAAGGACCGGGACCGGTTCTCCACCGCGACCAGGCTCAGGCTGCTCGGCGAGCAGACCGCGGCGCGTGTCTATCGCTCCCAGACCCGGCGGCAGGCCCGCCGCTCCCGGCTCACCGGCCGCGCGGCGCTCCTCGCGCTGGTGCTGTGCTCCCTGGTCGTCGCCCTCGCCTACCCGATGCGGCAGTACGTCTCCCAGCGCGCGGAGATCGCCGACCTCCAGCGGCAGCAGGAGCGGGCCCGCCAGCGCGTCGAACAACTGCGCGACCTGAAGGCACGCTGGCAGGACGACGCCTACGCCGAGCAGCAGATCCGCCGCCGGCTGCACTACGTGAAGCCCGGCGAGACCGGGTACGTGGTGGTCGACCCGGGCGCGGCCAAGCAGTCCCGCGCCGACCTCGGGGCCGCCCACCGGCCCTGGTACGCGAACGTCTGGGACGGGGTCGACAAGTCCGACGCCTCCGATCAGTGAACCGACAGAAAGACAGCCGAAGACAGTCATGGAAACGCCTCCGCCGCCCACTCCGCGTACCGAGCCGACCGACGCGGACGTCGAGGCCTTCAAGCAGCAGCTCGGGCGTCCGCCGCGCGGGCTGCGGGCGATCGCGCACCGGTGCCCCTGCGGGCAGCCGGACGTCGTGGAGACGGCTCCGCGGCTGCCGGACGGTACGCCCTTCCCGACGACGTACTACCTGACGTGCCCGCGCGCCGCCTCCGCCATCGGCACGCTGGAGGCGAACGGCGTCATGAAGGACATGACCGAGCGGCTGCAGCGCGACCCCGAGCTGGCCGCCGCCTACCGGGCCGCGCACGAGGACTACATCCGGCGCCGGGACGAGATCGAGGTCCTGGAGGGCTTCCCGAGCGCCGGCGGCATGCCGGACCGGGTGAAGTGCCTGCACGTGCTGGTGGGCCACTCGCTGGCCGCGGGACCGGGTGTGAACCCGCTCGGCGACGAGGCGATCGCCATGCTGCCGGAGTGGTGGCTCAAGGGGCCGTGCGTACAGCCGCTCGTGGCGCCCGACCCGGCGGACGAGCACCCCGGCGAGGAGGGCGCGGTCTCGGACCCCGCAGAGGCCCGAGGCGGGGCCTTCACCGCCAGGCCGCCGGTCCCCGAGGGCTTCTCCCGCGTCGCCGCCGTCGACTGCGGGACCAACTCCATCCGGCTGCTCGTCGCCGACGTCGACCCGGCCGGCGGGGAGCTGCTGGAGCTGGACCGGCGCATGACGATCGTGCGGCTCGGCCAGGACGTGGACCGCACCGGCCGGCTGGCGCCCGAGGCGCTGGAGCGGACCTTCGCGGCGTGCCGTGAGTACGCCGACGTCATCCGCGAACTGGGCGCGACCAGGGTGCGGTTCGTGGCCACCTCGGCCTCCCGGGACGCGGAGAACCGCGACGACTTCGTGCGGGGCGTGCTCGGCATCCTCGGCGTGGAGCCCGAGGTCGTCACCGGCGAGCAGGAGGCGGAGTTCTCCTTCACCGGCGCCACCGCGGAACTCGGGGACCGCGACGACGCGGGCGTGCAGCGCTCGTCGATCGAGGACGCCGGCGGGCGGCGGGCGGGCGACCTCCCCCGGCCCTACCTCGTGGTGGACATCGGCGGTGGCTCCACCGAGTTCGTCGTCGGCGACGACCATGTGCGCGCCGCCCGCTCGGTGGACGTCGGCTGTGTGCGGATGACCGAGCGGCACCTGGTGCACGAGGGCAAGGTGAGCGACCCGCCCACCGAGGAGCAGATCGCCGCCATGCGGGCCGACATCGAGGCCGCCCTGGACCTCGCCGAGGAGACGGTCCCGCTGCGCGAGGCGCGCACCCTGGTGGGCCTGGCGGGCTCCGTCACCACGGTCTCCGCGATCGCCCAGGAACTGCCCGAGTACGACTCCGCGCGCATCCACCACTCCCGGATCTCCCGGGACCGGGTCCGCGAGATCACCGAGTGGCTGCTGCGTTCCACGCACGCCGAGCGCGCCGCGGTCCCGTCCATGCACCCGGGCCGGGTCGACGTCATCGGCGCGGGCGCCCTCGTGCTGCTCGCGATCATGGAGCGGACCGGGGCCGCGGAGGTGGTCGTCAGTGAGCACGACATCCTCGACGGCATCGCCTTCAGGGCGGCACAGGACGCGCGGGAGGACCAGCCCCGCGGCTGACCCGTGCCGACGCGTGACGGGCCCCGGCTCCTCGGGCAGAGGGGCCGGGGCCCGTCGTCGTGCGTCCCGGGGCGCGGGCGGTGTGCGGCGGGCGGGGCGGAGCGGGCGCCTCGGTGCTCCGGACCGTGGCTCAGGTCTCTTTTATTACCGATCGGTAGCCTGCGGCTGAGCAGTCCCGTTACCGTATGAGCGCCCCGACGGAGGGGTGACACGCCGCCGAGCGAGGCCGCTTCGGAAAACTTCGTGAAGTTCTTCACAAGGATTTCCGTCGGACCGGCCCCCCAAGAGGGGCCCATTGGCCCTTCCGGGGGCCCAAGAGCCGTTTGAACATGTTCAGATGGGGTGTGCGGGAGGGCGGCGGAGGGGGTTGTTCCGAGGGAGTCACGACATCCTCACCGTGGCCCCGAGGGCCCGGAGAAGCAGCTCACGCGGCATTGACAACGGGGCGAACCGCCCCGCGGTTCCTTCCGGCCGACATGACCTGCGTCACGCGGGCCGCGGAGTTTAACACAGGGCCTGTCGAAGCTTGTGAAGGGGCGCACGAGCACCCCTGCCGAGGCGGGTGGATACTCGATGGCATGAGCACCACGGAGCGTCCCAGGATCCTCGTAGTAGGCGGTGGGTACGTAGGCCTGTACGCAGCTCGGCGCATCCTCAAGAAGATGCGCTACGGCGAGGCGACCGTCACGGTCGTCGACCCCCGGTCGTACATGACCTACCAGCCCTTCCTCCCCGAAGCCGCCGCCGGCAACATCTCCCCTCGCCACGTCGTCGTCCCGCTGCGACGCGTGCTGCCGAAGGCGGAGGTCCTCACCGGTCGGGTCACCACCATCGACCAGGACCGCAAGGTCGCCACGATCGCCCCGCTGGTGGGCGAGGCGTACGAGCTGCCCTTCGACTACCTGGTCATCGCCATGGGCGCGGTCTCCCGCACCTTCCCGATCCCCGGCCTCGCCGAGCAGGGCATCGGCATGAAGGGCATCGAGGAGTCCATCGGCCTGCGCAACCACGTCCTGGAGCAGCTGGACAAGGCCGACTCCACGACCGACGAGGAGATCCGCCGCAAGGCGCTGACCTTCGTCTTCATCGGCGGTGGCTTCGCGGGCGCGGAGACCATCGGCGAGGTCGAGGACATGGCCCGGGACGCCGCCAAGTACTACAAGAACGTCTCCCGCGAGGACATGCGGTTCGTCCTCGTCGACGCCGCCGACAAGATCCTGCCCGAGGTCGGCCCCAAGCTCGGCCAGTACGGCAAGGAGCACCTGGAGAGCCGGGGCGTGGAGATCTACCTCTCCACCTCGATGGACTCCTGCGTCGACGGTCACGTCGTGCTGAAGAACGGCCTCGAGGTCGACGCCAACACGATCGTGTGGACGGCCGGCGTCAAGCCGAACCCGGCCCTCGCCCGCTTCGGTCTGCCCCTCGGCCCCCGCGGTCACGTCGACTGCGAGCCGACCCTCCAGGTCAAGGGCACGGACTACATCTGGGCCGCCGGCGACAACGCACAGGTCCCGGACCTCGTCGGCCGCAAGGCGGGCAACGAGAACGCCTGGTGCCCGCCGAACGCCCAGCACGCGCTGCGCCAGGCCAAGGTCCTCGGCGACAACGTGATCTCCGGCATGCGGGGCTTCCCGCAGAAGGACTACGAGCACGCCAACAAGGGTGCGGTGGCCGGTCTCGGCCTCCACAAGGGCGTGGCGATGATCGTCATGGGCAAGGTGAAGATCAAGCTCAAGGGCCGTCTCGCCTGGTACATGCACCGTGGCTACCACGGTATGGCGATGCCGACCTTCAACCGCAAGATCCGCGTCTTCGCCGACTGGACCCTCGGCATGTTCCTCAAGCGCGAGGTCGTCTCCCTCGGCGCCATGGAGAACCCCCGCGAGGAGTTCTACGAGGCCGCCAAGCCCGCGCCGGTCGCCGCCGCGAGCAAGAACGAGGAGAAGGCCAAGGCCTCCTGACCTCCTGCGGTCGCCGAACCATCCGAAGGACCTCCCGCCATCCGTGGTGCGGGAGGTCCTTCGGCGTTCCCGGCGGCCCATCTGCATGGCACGTACAACTGTTTTGCACAGTTGTAACTCCTTTGCGGGACTGCGCGAAGTACCTCTCGGTGTTTACGTGGTAACCGGCATCCGGGATCGTCGTCTTGGAGGTGTGCGCCATGGCCGAAGCCGCGCAGCGGCTGAGGAGTCTTGCCGAGCAGGTGCTGGGAGTTCCGCTCCCGGTGCGGTTGCGAGCCTGGGACGGCTCGGTGGACGGGCCGCCGGACGCGCCCGCCCTCGTCATCCGCAACCGTCGAGCCCTGCGCCGCATGCTGTTCAAACCGGGCGAGTTGGGACTCGCCCGTGCCTGGGTCGCGGGCGACCTGGACATCGAGGGCGACCTGTACGCCGCGCTCGACGCGGTGGCGTCCCTCGTCTGGGAACGGGGGGACGACGCACGGACCCTCGTCCAGGCCGCGCGCGACCCCGCCGTCCGGGCCGCCGTCCGGGACCTGCTGAAACTGGCGGGACCGCCGTTCCCGCCCGCCCCGCCGCGCGAGGAGGTCCGCAGACCCCGCCGACGCCTGCACACCCGCCGCACCGACAAGCGGGCCATCAGCCACCACTACGACGTCGGCAACGACTTCTACGAGATCGTCCTCGGCCCGTCCATGGTGTACTCGTGCGCCTACTGGGAGGACGCCGGCACCCTGGAGTCCGCCCAGCGCGACAAGCTCGAACTGATCTGCGCCAAACTGGGCCTGAAGGAGGGGCAGCGGCTGCTCGACGTGGGCTGCGGCTGGGGCTCGATGGCCATCCACGCGGCCCGTGAGCACGGCGTGAGCGTCGTCGGGGTCACGCTGTCCCAGGAACAGGCCGCGTACGCCCGCAAGCGCGTCGCCGACGAGGGGCTGACCGACCGGGTGGAGATCCGCGTCCAGGACTACCGGGACGTCACGGACGGCCCCTTCGACGCGATCTCCTCCATCGGCATGGCCGAACACGTCGGCGCCGAACGCTACCTCGCCTACGCGAACCAGCTGTACGCCCTGCTCAAGGACGGCGGACGGCTGCTCAACCACCAGATCGCCCGCCGCCCGCAGGGGGACGAGGCGGCGTACGCGGTCGATCCGTTCATCGACGCCTACGTCTTCCCCGACGGTGAACTCGCGCCGATCGGCACCACCGTCACCCAGCTGGAACGGGCCGGGTTCGAGGTGCGGGACGTGGAATCCATCCGCGAGCACTACGCCCGCACCCTGCGCCGCTGGGTGATCAACCTGGAGGCCGACTGGGACCACGCGGTCCGGCTCGCCGGCCCCGGCCGCGCCCGTGTCTGGCAGCTGTACATGGCCGCCTCCGCGCTCGCCTTCGAACGCAACCGCATCGGCGTCAACCAGGTCCTCGCGGTCCGCACCCCCGAGCCCGGCGCCTCCGGCCTCCCGCTGCGCACCCGCACCTGGAACGCCTGACAGCCGGCCCGGCACCGGCACCGGTACGACGGGAGGGGCCCCGCAGCCGCGGGGCCCCTCCCGGTGTCGTACGGCCGCTGCCGTACGGCTACTCGGCCTTGATGGCCGTCAGCATGTTCAGCCGGGCCGCGCGGCGGGCCGGCCACAGGGCGGCCAGGATGCCGACCGTGCCCGCCAGCAGCAGGAAGACCGCCATCCGGCCCCAGGGCAGGACCAGCTCGTACGTCGGCATCTTCGTGCCCAGCAGCTCACCGGCCGCCCAGCCGAAGAACACGCCCAGGCCGATGCCCAGCACTCCGCCGAACAGGGAGATCACCAGGGACTCCAGACGGACCATCCGCTTGACCGCCCTGCGCTCCAGGCCGATCGCGCGGAGCATGCCGATCTCCTGGGAGCGCTCGAAGACGGACATGGCCAGGGTGTTGACGACACCGAGCACGGCGACGATCACGGCCATGCCGAGCAGGCCGTAGACCATGTTCAGCATCAGCGTGAACATCTTCGCGATCTCGTGAGAGATGTCCTGCCTGTCCTGCACCTTGACGGCCGGGTTGGAGCCGAGGGTCTTCTCCAGGGTGTCCTTGGCCGCGTCGGAGGGGCCGTCGGCGGTCTTGACCATGACCTGCATGTCGGCCGGGTCGCTCAGGTGCGGGGTGAGGACCTTGTTGTCGAGGATGATGCCGTTGAGCATGTCGTTGCCCTCGTACACCCCCGCGACCGTCAGCCGCTGCGCCTTGCCGTCCTCGAAGTGCGCGGTGAACCGCGAACCGGCCTTCCAGCCGAAGTCCTTGGCCCGGTCCTCGTCCACGACGACCCGCGTGCCGCCCACCGAGAAGGAGCCGTCGGTCACCTTCAGGTCCGTCAGCTTGCCGATCGCCGCGCCGTCGACGCCGGTCAGGAACTCCGTCTCGCCGTCGATGCGGGACTCGCCGTTGCGCAGCGGGCTGCTCTCGGTGACCCCGTCGGCGGCGGCGAGCTTCCGCGCCATATCGGGGGAGAGCGGGCCGCGGTTGGCCATCGAGACGACGTAGTCGGCGCGGATCGCCGAGCTGGCCATCTTGTCGATGGACGTCTGCAGGCTGCCCGCGATCACCGTCATGCCGGTGATCAGGGTGAGACCGATCATCAGCGCGGAGGCGGTGGCCGCGGTCCGGCGCGGGTTGCGCACCGAGTTCTGTCGGGCCAGCTTGCCCGACACCCCGAAGGCGCGCAGCACCGGCGAGGCGGCGGCGACCAGCGGCCGGGACAGCAGCGGGGTCAGCACGAACACGCCGATGATGAGCAGGACCGCGCCGATGCCCATCGCGCCCTGGCCGGAGTCGGCGTTCATCCTCGTGCCCGCGAGGACCACCGCGATGCCGGCCGCGGCGAACAGCGAGCCCAGCGTGTTCCGCAGCACCAGCGACTTGGTGGTCGCCTTGGCGTGCACGCTGCTCATCGCCGCCACCGGCGGGATCTTCGCGGCTCGCCGGCCGGGCAGCCAGGCGGCGAGCATGGTGATGAGGATGCCGACCGCCAGGGCCGTCACCACCGTGCCGGGGCTGATCACCAGCGGTCCGTCGGGCATGCTCGCGCCGAGCGAGCCGAGCAGGGCGCGCAGGCCCGCGCCGATGCCGACACCGGCGGCCAGACCGGTGACCCCGGCGACCGTGCCGACCGCGAACGCCTCGATGAGCACCGAGCGGGTGACCTGGCGGCGGGAGGCGCCGACCGCGCGCAGCAGGGCCAGCTCGCGGGTGCGCTGGGCGACCAGCATGGTGAAGGTGTTGGCGATGATGAACGTGCCGACGAACAGCGCGATACCGGCGAACACCAGCAGGGCCTGCTTCAGGCCGCTCATGGACGCGGAGATCGCCTGGGCCTGGTCGTCGGCGAGCTGCTCGCCGGTGGTGGTCTGCACGAGCTTCGCGGGCAGGGCCTTGTCCAGCGCGGCCTTGAGGGCCGGCTGGCCGGTGCCGGCCGCGGCCCGCACGTCGATCTCGTCGAAGGTGCCCTTCTTGCCGAACAGGGCCTGCGCGGTCGGGGTGTCGAACAGGGTGAGGCTGCCGCCCGCGGCCACGTTGCCGTCGTCGGTGGTGAAGATGCCGCTGACGGTCGGGGTGAGGACCGGGCCGTCGACGGAGAGGCGCACGGGGTCGCCGACCTTCAGGCCGGCGCGCTCGGCGGTCGCCGAGTCGAGCAGCACCTCGTCCTTGCCGTGCGGGGCGTGGCCGCCGACGAGCGGGTAGCGGGGGTCCTCGGTGCCCCAGTAGTTGCCACCGGCGGACTGCCAGTCGCCGCCGACGAGCTTGCCGTCCTTGCCGGCGACGGCGGTGAAGCCGGTGACCACACCGGTGGCCGAGGCGGCCCCCGGCACCTTGGCGGCCTTGTCGAGGAGGGCCTGGGTCAGCTCGGGGGTCTTGCCGACCTTGTCGCCCTCGGAGTCCTGGTACTCGGGCCGTACGGCGACGTCGACCAGGTCGAAGCCCTTGGCGGAGCTCTTCTGGTAGGCGTCGGAGAGGGTGTTGGTGAAGACGAGCGTCCCGGAGACGAACGCCACGCCGAGCATGACGGCGAGGACGGTCATCAGGAGGCGGGCCTTGTGCGCGAGAACGTTGCGCAGGGCGGTGCGGAACATCAGCTGGTACGGCCCTTCGCGTCGAACTGCTTCATGAGGTCGAGCACGGAGTCGGCGGTGGGGCCGTACACCTCGTCGACGATCCGCCCGTCCGCGAGGAAGATCACGCGGTCGGCGTAGGCCGCGGCGACCGGGTCGTGGGTCACCATGACGACGGTCTGGCCCAGTTCGCGCACCGAGTTGCGCAGGAAGCCGAGCACCTCGGCGCCGGAACGCGAGTCCAGGTTCCCGGTCGGCTCGTCACCGAAGATGATCTCCGGCTGGGAGGCCAGGGCCCGGGCGACCGCCACACGCTGCTGCTGGCCGCCGGAGAGCTGGGAGGGCCGGTGGCTCAGCCGCCCGGACAGCCCCACCATCTGGATGACCTGATCCAGCCACGCCCGGTCCGGTTTCCGCCCGGCGATGTCCATCGGGAGGGTGATGTTCTCCAGGGCGGTCAGCGTGGGCAGCAGGTTGAACGCCTGGAAGATGAACCCGATCTTGTCCCGGCGCAACTTGGTGAGCTGCTTGTCCTTCAGCGAGCCCAGCTCGGTCTCGCCGATGCGCACCGACCCGGAGGAGAAGGTGTCCAGACCGGCCACGCAGTGCATCAGCGTGGACTTGCCGGAGCCGGACGGCCCCATGATCGCGGTGAACTCGGCCTGCCGGAAGTCGACCGAGACCCGGTCCAGGGCGACCACCCGGGTCTCACCCTGCCCGTAGATCTTCGACAGCTCCGAGGCGCGTGCGGCCACGGCGGTGGTCCGGCCGGCGGTGGGTGTGGTGGTCACGGGGGAGTGCTCCTGTCGGGACGACGTGTGTTCCTGGGGACCGCTCCATCGTCCCGGCGCCGAAAGCGCCTGTAGTCAGTCGCTGTTCCGGTTCCGGGGGGCGACCCGGGTCGCACGGGAGGCCCCCGTGTCATACCTGGGGAGGACGGCCGACCCCGACAAGGGGAGGGCGCCGGAGGACCGTCGACTCGTCGAGAACAGGTGGAACGCCCTTGTTCGGACGGTGAAATTCCGTCATTTCGTGTGCGCGCGTACACCTGTCACGTCACGCTATTGGCAAGTGCGGATGGCGCGTTCCGCGGGCTGATGCACCCTCAGACCTCAATAAAATAAGACAACATCGGTCCACCCATCCGCTGTTCGGGGGACGGGTCCCGATAGGCTCAGACCCTCGATGCGGAGCCCATGGCCTGCCCGGATGGTGGAATGCAGACACGGCGAGCTTAAACCTCGCTGCCCCTTCGCGGGCGTGCCGGTTCAAGTCCGGCTCCGGGCACCTTCCGCCCTTGAATTCATCCCTCTCCCACCCCTTCGCGCCCCCTTCGAACCGCTGCGCGACCGTTGACAGCGGCGCCCGTGCGGTCGGAGACTCGCGGCCAGGCGGAAGTGAAGGAAATTTCACCAGGCGAACCCTGGGGCCACGGCAGCGCCGTGGGCCGACGGCGGGGGAGGGGACGGCCGATGCGCACCACCGTGGGGATCATCGGAGCGGGACCGGCCGGACTGCTGCTCGCGCGGCTGCTGCACCGGGCCGGCGTCGACGCGGTCGTCCTGGAGCGCCGCGACCGCGCCCACGTCGAGCACCGGCAGCGCGCCGGGATCCTGGAGCAGGGCACGGCCGACGCGCTGCGCGCCGCCGGGGCCGGGGACCGGATGGACCGGGAGGGGCTGCGGCACGACGGGATCGAGCTGCGCTTCGACCGGCGCCGGCACCGGATCGACTTCCCCGCGCTCACCGGCGGCCGGTCCGTGACCGTCTACGCCCAGACCGAGGTATGCAAGGACCTCGTCGCGCTCCAGCTGAAGGAGGGCGGGCCGCTGCTGTTCGAGGCGGAGGCGCTGGCGGTGGAGGGGGCGGAGAGCGACCGGCCGCGGATCCCCTTCCGGTACCAGGGGTGCGAGGACGTGCTGGAGTGCGACTACGCCGTCGGCTGCGACGGCTTCTGGGGCGTGGCGCGCAAGGCGGTCCCGGCCGGCGCCTGCCGGGTCTTCGAGCGGACGTACCCCTACGCCTGGCTCGGCATCCTCGCCGACGTCGCGCCCTCGCACGACGAACTCGTCTACGCCCGTCACGAGCGCGGCTTCGCCCTGCTGTCCATGCGCCCGCCCGTCACCCGCCACCGCCCTCGCGGGGACGCCGCGTCGCTCCCCGTCGCATCGTTCGTCTCCCGGCTCTACCTCCAGGTGCCCGAGGGGACCGAGGCCGGGCGGTGGAGCGACGAGGAGATCTGGGACGAGCTGGAGCGACGCTTCGAGACCGACGACGACTGGCGGCTGGAGCGCGGGCCCGTCACCCAGAAGTCGGTCACGCCCATGCGCTCCTTCGTGCACGAGCCGATGCGGCACGGCCGGCTCCTCCTCGCCGGCGACGCCGCCCACATCGTGCCGCCGACCGGCGCCAAAGGGCTGAATCTCGCCGTCGGCGACGTCGTCACCCTCGCCCGGGCCCTCGTCCACGAACAGGAGACCGGCTCCGCGGAGCTTCTCGACGCCTACTCCGCCACCTGTCTGCGCCGGATCTGGCAGGCCGAGCGGTTCTCCTACGACATGACGACCCTGCTGCACCGCGCCCCGGACGCCACCGCCTTCGACGACCGCCTCCAGCTGGCCCGGCTGGAGCGGATCGTCTCCTCTCCCGCGGCCGGGGCCGACCTGGCCGAGGCGTACACAGGGTTTCCGCTCGGTTAGCCGTGCGTCCATGGCCGGGAATCAACCGCCCGCGTAGCGTGTTGCGCAGCACGGCAGGGGAAAGATCCTCCTCAAGTATCATGGTCGATCCTTTGCCAATCCATTACTCTTGAGGCCAAGGCTGCGCTCGGCAGCCATGGAGGAGTGAAATGAGGAGCAGCAACCCGGTCTTCTCGCGACGGGGGTTCAGCCGCGACAACGGCTACGCCGGCTTCAACACCGCACCGCAGGCCGGGTACGCACAGGGCAACCCCTACGCGCAGAACCCGTACGCGCAGAACCCCTACGCACAGGGGGACGTCCAGCACGGCGCCCCGCCGCAGGCCCCGGCCGCCACCGGCCGGATGACCATGGACGACGTCGTCGTCCGCTCGGCCCTCACGCTCGGCACGGTCGCCGTCGGCGCCGTCCTCGCCTGGGCGCTGCTGCCGGTCTCCGGCACCAGCTACGGTCTGGCGGTCGGTTCCGCGCTGATCGCGTTCGTCCTGGCGATGGTCCAGAGCTTCAAGCGGACCCCGTCGCCCGCGCTGATCCTCGGGTACGCCGCCTTCGAGGGGGTCTTCCTCGGCGTCCTCAGCGAGATGTACAACAGCCGCTGGAGCGGGGCCCCCTTCCAGGCGGTGCTCGGCACCATGGCGGTCTCCGGCGCGACCCTGCTGATCTACAAGGCCGGCTGGATCCGCGTCACCGCCCGCTACGCCCGCATCGGTCTCGCCATCGCGATGGCCTTCCTGGTGGTCATGGCCGTCAACCTGCTGCTGGTCGCCTTCGGCGTCGCCGACGACGGCGGACTGCGCAGCTTCGGCCCGCTCGGCGCGCTCGTCGGCATCATCGCGATCGTGCTCGGCGCGTTCTTCCTGACCCTCGACTTCAAGCAGATCGAGGACGGCATCGCTTACGGCGCCCCGCGCAACGAGTCCTGGCTCGCCGCGTTCGGCCTCACCATGACCCTGGTGTGGATCTACGTGGAGATGCTGCGGCTGGTGGCGATCTTCAGCAGCAACGACTAGCGCGTTCGCCGGTCGTGCGAGGGCCCCGGGCAATTCGCCCGGGGCCCTTCGGCGTTCAGAGCAGCTTGCGGGCCGCCCTCCTCAGGTCGTACTCGTGCACGAGCGCCTTGGCGTGGCCGTACGCCAGGTCGTACTCGTGCCGGAGCCAGCTGACCTTCTCCTCGAAGCGGAACAGTGCGGGGCCTTCTTCGACGGTGCGCAGCCAGTCGGAGACCTCACGACCGGTGCAGTGCGGGATGCGGGCGAGCAGATTGCGGTGGGTCTCCTCGGAGAAGACGTGGGACATCGGCGCCTCCGAACGCAAAGGGGATGTAAGCCGGTCCTTCAGGTCACCGTGCCTGAGCGTTCGCGTATTGGCAACAGTGCGGCGGGTTACGCTCGGCGCGTGGTTGATACGACGCCCTTGACCCAAGCAGTGGAACACTTCGCCGACAGGTTGCGCGCGGCGCCGCAGAGCCGGCTTCAGCGGAGCGCCGCGGCGGAGGCTCTCGCCCTGGCCAGGGAGTTGTCCCGGTGGGCCCAGGCGGTGGAGGAGCCCGGGAGCGAGCCTCGGGAGATGCCGGACGCCGGGATGTTCGCGGCGGCGGATCAGATCCTCGTGGCCGCGCACGACTTGGCCGTGCTGCTGGAGACCGACGACCAGGTCGCCGAAGCCGTGCGGCTGGTGGAGGAGGCGCGGCGGAAAGCGGGGGTCTGAGGCCGGAGCGCCGCCGTCGGTTCCGTCGCGGTCCGCCGCGCCCGCACGGCGCGGCGACACGGCTCCGCGCCCCGGAGGGACGCGGTCGGAGCGGCGTGGTCAGAGCGACGCGATGACCCTGTCCGCGAGGATGTAGAC
The DNA here is from genome assembly GCF_055600785.1 of Streptomyces sp. NPDC038200. Classification (NCBI taxonomy): domain Bacteria; kingdom Bacillati; phylum Actinomycetota; class Actinomycetes; order Kitasatosporales; family Streptomycetaceae; genus Streptomyces; species Streptomyces sp. NPDC038200. The sequence continues at coordinate 697,781 of NZ_JBVJYH010000001.1, read as the reverse complement.
CATGTCCTCGCCGCACGCGAACGTGAGGGTGTAGGCGCCGGAGATGCCCGAGCCGCCCAGCAGGTACGGGGTCTCGCCCGACTCCAGGGAGGCCGCCAGGCGCTCCGCCGTCTCGCGGTGCCCCGGCGTCATGCACAGGGTGGTGCCGTCGGCGAAGACGTAGACGTCGAGCGTGCCGAGCGGGCCGGGACGGACGTCGGAGAGTTCGGTCCGCTCGGCGGCCAGCTGTTCCAGGGTGGTCACCGTGCGCTCGTGGTCGTTCACGGCCGACGACTGCACCGGCACGAAGTCGGGGTGCGAGGGGTGCCGGCGGCGGGCCGCGGCGAGTTCCGGGGAGTCCCCGGAGAACTCGTCGGCGTCGACGGGTGGCTCGGTCACCGGCTCCAGCGGCTCCAGGCCCAGGAAGTCCGCCTGCCGGGGCAGGAACGGATCGGCCTCGGGCAGGCCGAACAGCGAGGGCGCGTCGGAGGCGTCACGGGCCTCCTGCGCCGCCCAGAAGGCGCGGGCCTCGGCCAGCTCGCGCTCCCGCTCCTCGGCGAGCGCCTCGGCCACGGCGGCGCGTATCTGCTCGGCGTCCGCCGTCGTGCGGGCGTTCGGCAGCAGGGCGCGGGTGGTGGCCGCCTGGTTCTCGGCGAGCTGCCGCTGCAACTCCGTGAGCTGCCGGCGCAGCTTCAGGACGGTGCGCAGGACGGCGACACCCACGGCACCGGTGGCAACCGTGGTGAGCAGGAGGGCGATCGGCATGGCGCTCACTGACATACTCCTGGTTCAAGTCGACCCCCGACTTCCTACATCAGCTTGAAGGGCGGACTAACCAGCTGTCAGTGCGTAACGTCACGAAACGGACAGGACTTTGGCCTTGTGGTTTCGTCGTACGCCGTGCTGACCTGCGCTGACCTGCACCGATGTGCCCGGTGAGCGAGATAGGTCACATCCTGGGGGAGATTGGATCACGGAAAGGCCCAGAACCTTGGAGTCTCCTCGGTTCCGGGCCCTTCCACGACCTGACGTGCGTGATCCGCTACGGACGGTGGGTCAGCTGAGGCGCTCGATGACCATCGCCATGCCCTGGCCGCCGCCGACGCACATCGTCTCCAGGCCGAACTGCTTGTCGTGCCACTGGAGCGAGTTGATGAGCGTGCCGGTGATCCGGGCGCCCGTCATGCCGAAGGGGTGGCCGACGGCGATGGCGCCGCCGTTGACGTTCAGCTTGTCGATGTCGATGCCGAGGTCCCGGTAGGACGGGATCACCTGGGCGGCGAAGGCCTCGTTGATCTCGACCAGGTCGATGTCGTCGATGGTGAGGCCGGCGCGGCGCAGCGCCTGCTTGCTCGCCTCGACCGGGCCGAGGCCCATGATCTCCGGGGACAGGCCGGAGACACCGGTCGACACGATGCGGGCGAGCGGGGTCAGGCCCAGCTCGCGGGCCTTGGTGTCGCTCATGATGACGAGGGCGGCGGCGCCGTCGTTGAGCGGGCAGCAGTTGCCGGCGGTGACGAGCCCGTCCGGGCGGAAGACCGGCTTGAGCCCCTCCACGGCCTCCAGGGTGACGCCGGCGCGCGGGCCGTCGTCCTTGCTGACCACCGTGCCGTCCGGGAGGGTCACCGGGGTGATCTCGCGCTCCCAGAAGCCGCTCTTGATGGCCTCTTCGGCGAGGTTCTGCGAGCGGACGCCGAACTCGTCCATGTCCCGGCGCGTCACGCCCTTCCAGCGGGCGAGGTTCTCGGCGGTCTGGCCCATCGAGATGTACGCGTCCGGGACCAGCCCGTCCTCGCGCGGGTCGTGCCAGGTGGTGCCCTCCTGCTGGGCGACGGCGACGGTGCGGGCCTCGGCCTCGGCGAAGAAGGGGTTGTGCGTGTCCGGGAGGCCGTCGGAGCTGCCCTTGACGAAGCGGGAGACCGTCTCGACGCCGGCCGAGATGAAGACGTCGCCCTCGCCGGCCTTGATGGCGTGCAGGGCCATGCGGGAGGTCTGCAGGGAGGAGGAGCAGTAGCGGGTGACCGTGCAGCCCGGCAGGTGGTCCATGCCCATCTGCACGGCGACGATCCGGCCGAGGTTGTGGCCCTGCTCGCCGCCGGGGAGACCGCAGCCGAGCATCAGGTCGTCGATGTCCCTCGGGTCCAGCTCGGGGATCTTGTCGAGCGCCGCCCGGATGATCGTGGCGGTCAGGTCGTCGGGGCGCAGGTCCTTCAGGGAGCCCTTGTTCGCGCGGCCGATGGGGGAGCGGGCGGTCGAGACGATGACGGCTTCGGGCATCACGGCTCCAGTGAAAGGGGGTTGGGCAGGGGCGGTTGGGAAGTTACCCGGCCGTACCTGCGAGGTCATCGGTGTCGGGGTGTGACACTGACCGCAATTTACTAAGCGCTTGCTTGCCAGAGGAGGGGGCAGGACCCGGAGAACGGGCCCCTGGGCTCCCGGGACCGGGCCCCGGGAGGGCCGGGCAGACCCCCCAAGGAGGTCCACGCAGACCCCCAGGGAGGTCCGTGCAGACCCCCAGGGAGGTCCGGGCGGCCCCCTGGGAGACCGCGCGGGGCCCAGGGGGTCAGAGCGACGGGGTCGCCGGCTCCGCCTCGGGTACCCGCCGCCGGCGCCGGCGCTTCAGCAGTGCCCACGGACCCCGCGGCCCGGTCGGCATCGCCGCCGTCACCTCGGTGCCCGCCTCCGATGCGGCCTCGGCCGCCGCGCGCGCGACCGGCAGGAAGCCCTCACGCCGCGACGCGTCCGGCCGGTCCTCCTCGGCCGGCCACAGTCCCAGCGCCGCGCACACCGTGGGCAGGACCGCCATCGCCGCCGTGGCGTAGCCCTCCGCCGACGGGTGGTAGTTGTCCGGCCCGAACAGCTCCCGCGGATTCGCCTCGAACTCGGGGCCGAGCAGATCGCCCAGCGACACCGTGCGCCCGCCCTGCTCCACCACGCCGATCGTCTGGGCCGCCGCCAGCTGCCGGGACGCCCGCCGGGCCAGCCACCGCAGCGGCTGCTGCACCGGCTCGATCGTGCCGAGGTCGGGACAGGTGCCGACCACCACCTCCGCGCCGGCCGTGCGCAGCCGCCGTACCGCCGCCGACAGGTGCCGTACCGAGCGGGTCGGCGGCATCCGGTGGGTCACGTCGTTCGCGCCGACCATGATCACGCAGATGTCCGGGGCGGAGAGGGGGGAGGAGAGCACCAGGGAGACCTGGCGCTCCAGGTCGTCGGACTGGGCCCCGGGCTGCGCCACGTTCCGCAGTTCCACCGGGCGCTCCGCCACCGCCGCCAGCCCGGAGGCCAGCAGTGCCCCCGGGGTCTGGCCCGCCCGGTGCACCCCCTGCCCCGCGGCCGTGGAGTCGCCGAGCATGGTGAGGCGGAGCGGTGGTTCGCCGGGGATGTCGTACGCGTGGCCGTACACACCGTCGGCCATCGGCACCCGGCCGCCGCTGCCGTTGCCCACCTGGCGCCGCGCCAGCCGTACCTCCGCCAGCACCAGACCGACGACGGCCGCGCCGACCAGTCCGGCCCCGCCCCCGCCGTACGCCGCCCCGGCCGCGATCCGCCGGGCCACTCGCGCCCTCGACATGCTCGTCATGCGTCGCCGCCACCTCCTCGTAGCCGTACACCCTCTCCTTGCCCCGTACAGACCGTGCGCCAATCTCAACGGGGAGTGAACGGCCGACCCGGCCGCACCGCTGGCCTTAGGCTGGCGACACCACTACGAACACTTCTTTTGCGGCGACCGGAGACAACGGTGCAATTCCACGACTCGATGATCAGCCTCGTCGGCAACACCCCGCTGGTGCGGCTCAACAACGTGACCAAGGGCATCCAGGCCACCGTCCTGGCCAAGGTGGAGTACTTCAACCCGGGCGGCTCCGTGAAGGACCGCATCGCCCTGCGCATGATCGAGGCCGCCGAGCAGAGCGGGGAGCTGAAGCCGGGCGGCACCATCGTCGAGCCGACCAGTGGGAACACCGGTGTGGGTCTTGCCATCGTGGCCCAGCAGAAGGGCTACAAGTGCATCTTCGTGTGCCCGGACAAGGTGAGCACCGACAAGATCAACGTGCTGCGCGCGTACGGCGCCGAGGTCGTCGTCTGCCCGACCGCCGTGGACCCCGAGCACCCGGACTCGTACTACAACGTCTCCGACCGCCTCGTCCGTGAGACGCCGGGCGCCTGGAAGCCGGACCAGTACTCCAACCCCAACAACCCGCTCTCGCACTATCACTCGACCGGCCCCGAGCTGTGGGAGCAGACCGAGGGGAAGATCACCCACTTCGTGGCGGGCGTGGGCACCGGCGGCACCATCTCCGGCACCGGCAACTACCTGAAGGAGGCCAGCCAGGGGAAGGTCAAGGTCATCGGCGCCGACCCCGAGGGCTCCGTGTACTCCGGCGGGTCCGGACGGCCGTACCTGATCGAGGGCGTCGGTGAGGACTTCTGGCCGACCGCCTACGACCGCACCGTCGCGGACGAGATCGTGGCCGTCTCCGACAAGGACGCCTTCCAGATGACCCGCCGCCTGGCCAAGGAGGAGGGCCTGCTGGTGGGCGGCTCCTGCGGCATGGCCGTCGTGGCCGCGCTGGAGGTGGCCGAGCGGCTCGGCCCGGACGACGTCGTGGTCGTCCTGCTCCCGGACAGCGGGCGCGGCTACCTCAGCAAGATCTTCAACGACGAGTGGATGGCCGACTACGGCTTCCTGGAGGACGAGGGCCCCAGCGCCCGCGTCGGCGACGTCCTGAGCGACAAGGCGGGCGGCTCCATCCCGTCCCTGGTGCACATGCACCCGGAGGAGACCGTCGGCGAGGCCATCGAGGTGCTGCGCGAGTACGGCGTCTCCCAGATGCCGGTCGTCAAGCCGGGCGCCGGTCACCCGGACGTGATGGCCGCCGAGGTCGTCGGCTCCGTGGTCGAACGCGAGCTGCTCGACGCCCTGTTCAGCAAGCGCGCCTCGCTGGAGGACCCGCTGGAGAAGCACATGTGCGCCCCGCTGCCGCAGGTCGGCTCCGGTGAGCCGGTCGGCGACCTGATGCAGGTGCTGGGCGCGGCGGACGCGGCGATCGTCCTGGTCGAGGGCAAGCCGACCGGCGTCGTCAGCCGGCAGGACCTGCTGGCCTTCCTGGCCAAGGGCGGCAACAAGTAGCGAACGGCCGGTGAATCGCCCATGACCTCGGCGAACTCGCGGTGACCTGGGCCGATCGAGCCGTACCGGAAGTGGTACGAGCGTGTCACGTGCGCGCAGCACACGCTTAACACGGGTCCGGCAGATTAGTGAGTGCCGGCGGGCGGGAGCGGCTCCCCGCCCAAGCCGGCGCCGAACGGCGCCAAGGACCTCCGGAGCGGCTCCCGGACCTCCATGGACGCCACGGACGCGCAAGCCCGGCCTGACCCGGCCCGCGTCCCTCGCGGGGACCGCCGTCGTCCCGCCCCCCGGCAACGGGGGTGCGGCGGTCCCCGCGAAAGTTCTTTCCGGCCGGTGCGTACCCCGGTGGGCCCGGGTGCCGGTCACCCCGCCGGTCACCGTCCCCGCGACCCCGAGACCCCGCGATCCCGGCGCGGCACCGGTCAGCCGGTGTGGGCGGTCGCCCAACTCCCCAGCAGGGCGAGCCGCTCCGCCGTCTCCGAGCCCGGCTCCGGGACGTACGCCACGATCGTCTGCTCCGGGTCCGCCGGGACGGTCAGGGTCTCGTAGGGCAGGGTGAGCAGGCCCGCGACCGGGTGTCGCAGCCTCTTCACGCCGTACGCGCACTCGCTGACCTCGTGGTCCGCCCAGAGCCGGCGGAAGTCGGCGCTCTTCAGCGACAGTTCGCCGACCAGCGCGCACAGCTCGGGGTCGTCGGCGTACCGGCCCGCGCTCAGGCGCAGGTGGGCCACCGTCTGGGCGGCCACCGCGGCCCACTCGGGAAAGAGGTCCGGGGCGCCCGGGTCGAGGAAGACCTGCCGGGGCATGTTCCGCTCGGCCGGTGCCATCCGGCTGAAGCCGTTCACCGCGTCGCCGAGCGCGTTCCAGGCCAGCACGTCCATGCGGCGGCCCAGCACGAACGCCGGGGTGCGCTCCATGCCGTCGAGGAGGGCCTGGAGGCCGGGGCGGACGCGGGGCCGGGGAGCCGGCTTCCGGCGCTGCCGGCGCGGGCGTGCCACCGTGCGCAGATACGCGTGCTCGGTCTCGTCCAGCCGCAGCACCCGCGCGATCGCGTCCAGGACGGCGTCGCTCACGGTCGGCCCCCGGCCCTGCTCCAGCCGGATGTAGTAGTCGACGCTCACGCCCGCGAGCTGGGCCACCTCCTCGCGGCGCAGGCCCGGCACACGGCGCCGCCCGTGCACGGGCAGGCCCACCTCCTCGGGCCGGATGCGGGCGCGGCGCGAGCGCAGGAAGTCGCCCACCTCTGCTTCGGTCCAGTCCCCGTCCATGACCCGATCGTAGGGGAGCGGCACCGGTGCCATCCTGGTACTGGCAGACCCAGGAAAAGCGCATCCCTGGGTACGGCGGCCGGACGCGGTGACAGTGGTGTCAGCCGCCGGGGAGCCGCCCCGGCCAGCGATCCACGAGGGAACACCCATGTCGTACGCGAACCTGTCCGGCCGTACCGCCGTCGTCACCGGAGCCGCCAGCGGCATCGGCGAGGCCGTCGCCCTGCAACTGGCCGCCGAAGGGGCCCGGGTGGCGCTGCTCGCCCGGCGCGCGGACCGGCTCGAAGTGCTGGTGGACAAGATCAGGGCGGGCGGTGGCCAGGCGCTCGCGGTGACCGCCGACGTCACCGACGACGCCTCCGTCGAGGCCGCCCGGGAGCGGATCCACGAGACCTTCGGGGCCGTCGACCTCGTCGTCAACAACGCCGGTGTCATGCTGCCGAACCCGATCGAGGAGGGCCGGCTCGACGAGTGGCAGCGGATGCTCGACACCAACGTCACCGGGGTGCTGCGGGTCATCCGCGCCTTCGGCGCCGACCTGCTCGCCGCCGCGGCCCGGGGAGGCACCGCCGACCTGGTGAACGTCTCCTCCATCGGCGCCCACGTGGCCTTCCCCAACTACGCGGTGTACGGGGCGACCAAGGCGGCCGTCACCCATCTCTCGCAGACCCTGCGCGGCGAGTTCGGACCGCGGGACGTCCGGGTCACCAACATCGAGCCGGGGCTGACGCGGACCGAGCTGGCCTCGCACGTCACCAGCGAGAAGCTGGCCGGGGAGCTGGACGGCATGCTGGAGGCGATCGGCACGCTCTCCGCGGAGGAGGTCGCGGACGTCGTCGCCTACGCCACCAGCCGGCCCCGGCACGTGAACCTCCGCCAGATCGTGGTGCTGCCGACCCGACAGGCGTGAGCCCGCGGAACGGGCGGTCCGCTCAGTCGTCCCCGGCGGACCGGTCCGGGCCGCGGCGTCCCGCGAGGAGTTCCGGGTTCAGCCGTACGGCCTGCAGCGCGTTGACGCCGACGATGCCGATCCAGGTGACCACCGTCCCGGAGAACCCGGCGAGGGCGCCGGCGATCGCGGACAGCGGGATCGCCAGGACCAGCGTGAGCAGGGCGAAGCCGTACCGCTCGGGCCAGGAGTCGGCCGGCTTCGGCCGCCGGGACTCGCGGGCCGTCGCCATCCGCCGCTCGGCCAGCAGGCGCCGCACCCGGCGGTCCACCGTGTCGTCGATCCGCTGTTCGACCTTCTCCAGGAACGAGTCGACCAGGGCGGAGTCGTACTCCTCGCCCAGTTCCCGGCGGGCCCGCACGGTCGCGTCGAGGTCCTTGCGGAGGCCGAGGTCCGTCCTGAGGTCGGCGTCCCCCGGATCGAGTGTGCTCATGCGGGTCAGCCTAGGGAGCGGTCGGCCCGGCCGCACTGGGGCTAACCCCCCCGGTCCGGGGCCGGGAGGGCCACCGGCGCGGGGGCCGTGGCGGGCGGGGGCGGGTGCGGGCGGCTCGGGTCGTACCGCTCTCCGCCGCCGGGCTGTATAACGGTATGCAGCGACACATTGCCTGAATAGGTGGCCGGTGTGTGCCGACGCCTCGGCGCTGTACTCTCCCGAGGCGTCGAGGAGATCTGGAGGGGGAGTACGTCATGAGCGCGACCGACAGCCCTGCGAACCGGTTGCAGGCGCTCTTCGAGGGCCACCGGCTCACGCCGACCCAGCGCCGCATCGCGCACAGCATGGTGCGCCGGGCGGCCGACGTGCCGTTCCTGTCCAGCGTGGAGCTGGCCGAACTGGCCGGGGTCAGCCAGCCGTCCGTGACCCGGTTCGCGGTCGCCCTCGGCTTCGACGGCTACCCCGCCCTGCGCAAGCACCTGCGCGAGGTCGTCCCGGCCGAGCCGGCCGCCGAGGCCGGTGCCTACAACGAGTACCAGCAGGCCGTCGAGGCCGAGATCGAGAACCTCAGGCACCTGGCCGAGCTGCTGGCCGACCCCCGCCCGGTGCAGCGGGCCGGCCGGATCCTCGCGGCCTCCCGCCCGCTGCCGGTGCTCGGGCTGCGCGCCGCCGCCTCGCAGGCGTACGGCTTCGCCTACTTCGCCGCCAAGGTCCATCCGGACGTCCGGCTGCTCCACGAGGGCGGCACGATGATCCACGACCGCATCGACGCCGCCGTCCGGGCCGGCGCCACCGCCCTGCTGTGCTTCGCGCTGCCCCGGCATCCCCGGGAGGTCGTGGACACCCTCGCCTACGCCCGGGACGCGGGGCTGACCGTGGTCACGGTCGCCGACTCGGCGTTCGCGCCGGTCGCCAAGCACTCCGACCTGCTGCTGCCCGCCGCCGTCGGCACCGGGCTCGCCTTCGACACCGCGTGCGCGCCCATGCTGCTCGGCCGGGTGCTGCTGGAGGCGCTCTGCGACGACCTGCCGGACGCCCAGGCCCGCCTGGAGGAGTTCGACGTGCGAGCGGCGGCCCGCGGCCTGTTCGTGGAGTGAGGCTTCCGCACGGCCTCTCTCAGACTCGTCTCACGTTCTGCCGTTAGCGTCTGCGCGAGACGCGAACGCTGTGGAGACACGTGACACGGGAGGCCGACGTGGCGCGCGGAGGACAGGGGCTGGCCCGGGTGGCCGTCGTGGTACGGGCGGGGGCCGCTCCGCTGTGGTGGCTCGGAGTGGCCGCCGCGGGGATCGGTGTCGCGCCCGAGGGACTGACCGGGCGCCGGATCGGAGTGCTGGCCGGGGCGGTGCTGTTCCTGGTGGGCGCGGCCGTGGTGCCGCTGGTCCGGCGGGGCCGGTACACCGCCCTCGCCCGTGGGGTGGCCCGCGCGGGCAGGCACGACGTGCTGCAGGACCGCGCGGTGACCGTGCGGGTGTGGCGCCGGGGTCACCGCTGGTGGCTGCTGCTGGGCGCGGCGGTCGCGCTCGGCTCCGCCTTCGCGGTGCCCGCGGCCGGCGGCATGCTGCTGGCCGGGCTCGGCACCGGGCTGCGGCTGAAGGCGGCCTGGCTCGGGCGGCTGGAGCGGGCCGAGCAGACGCTGCTGTGGGTGCGCGTGGACTGGCTCGACCGGCGCGGCGGGCGCCCGGCGGGCAGGGCCGTGAAGGGCCTGCGGGGTACGGGCGTCGCGGCCGGCGACGCGGCCCCCGGCGGGACCCGTCGCCGTACCACGGCGTTCGTCTGAGGCGCCGTCAGACCTCCAGGTCCGCCTCGATCTTCTTCAGCTGGTGCCGGGCCATCGCCAGGTTGGCCCGGCCGTCCAGGACCAGGTAGAGGAACAGGCCGTTGCCGCCGCGGCCCTTGAGCAGGCGGATCAGGTGGTACTGGTCCGACAGCGTGATCAGGATGTCCTCGATCTCGCCCTTGAGGCCCAGGTGTTCCATGGTGCGCATCTTGGCGCGGATGACGTCGGTGTTGCCGGCGGCGGCCACGTTCAGGTCGAAGGTCTTGCTGCCGCCCATCGTGCCCAGCGCCATCCCGCTGGTGTAGTCGACGAGCGCGACGCCGGTGGCGCCCTCGATGGAGGTGAGGGCTTCCTTCAGTGCGGTCTCGGTGTTGGCCATGGTCGGTCCTCTCAAAAGGGTCAACTGTCGGTTGCGGTGTGCGCCTCGGCGCTCGTCGTGCGGGTCGTACGGGTACGGGCCGGGGGTGCGGCGCTGACGGCGCCCAGCGCCCTGCCGGCCGGGCGGGCCGCCCGGGCGGCGGCCTCGGCGGCGTCCAGCAGCTCCCCGACGCGGGCGCCGGCCCGGCGGCCCTCCAGGTGCAGCCGGCCGACGTTGACCCGGTCCTGGGCGAGCAGCGTCAGCACGGCGGTGCGGCCGGCGGCGTAGGTGGCGATGTAGCCCCGTTCGCCGCGCACCAGCAGCTCGCGGAAGCCGCCGTTGCCGGTGGCGTCGGTGATCCGTACGGCGACGCCGAGCGCGGCGGCGGTGAGCGCGGCCAGGCCGTCCGGGTCGACTCCGGGGGTGTCGTGGGCGACGACGAGGCCGTCGACCCCGGCCGCGAGGGCGCCGGTGAGCTGCGGGACCCGGGTGCGCAGCCGGTGCAGTTCGGTCAGGACGGTCTGCAGGTCCTCTTCGGCCACCATCAGGTGTCTCCTCTCGGCGGGGCGGTGCCGTTCAAAGCGCCTCCAGCGCATCCCTGAGCCTCTTCAGCAGCGCGATGTCGGGGTCGGTGGTGACCTGGTGGAGCGGGGCCGGGGGTGGCGCGGGCGGTGCCGCGGGGACGGGCGTGATCTGCCCGGCCGCCGTGAGCCGGCGCACGTCGACCAGCGTGTGGAAGGCCTGCCGGCCCAGGTTCCGGGCGATGTCGGCGGCCGTGCGGAGGCCGTCCACGCGGTCCAGGACGGCCCGCTGCCGGGGCGTGACCGGTGCGGCCGGGGCGCGGTCGGCCGGGGCCGCGCGGATCAGCGGGGCGCTGTCGGCGGCCGGGTCGGGCCACAGCCGGTGCAGCAGCAGGCGGCGGCGCAGCGTCTCGTGCTCCAGCGCGACGACCGGGACCGAGGGCAGCGGGCCGAGCCGGGGCGTGTGGTCGTAGCGGAACCGGCCCGGGGTGCTGCTCGGTGCCAGCGCGAAGTACCCCGCGTCGTACAGCGCGTCCAGGTGGCACAGCTCCAGTGCGCCGGTGGGCAGCACCCCGGAACTCAGCAGGAGTTCGGCCGCGTGCAGGGGGCCCGGGGTCCGGGCCGCCGCCCGCTGCCAGGCGGCGCTCGCGAGGGTGCCGTGCGCCGTGAGGAGGACGTCGAGGCCGGGGGCGAGGGGGCTCTCGGCGTGCACCACCCGGCCCTCGGCGAGGTGCAGCACGCCGTGTTCGCGGACCAGGATGCCGGTGGCCCGCTCCTCGGCGAGCCGGGTCAGCATCGGGGACAGGGCGCGGACGGCCCGCTTGTCGCGCACGGGGAGCGCCGGCGGAGGGGTTCTGACCGCGCTCATCCCAGCACCAGCCGGGCCGCCATCTCGCCGAGCCGGATCCGGGCGAGCGCGAGATTGCCCTCCTCGCGGCCGAGCCACAGGTGCAGGAACACGCTGCTGTCGAAGGACGTGTCCACGAAGCGCAGCAGGTGGTAGCTGTCGCCGTTGCTGATGATCACGTCCTCCACCGGTGCGGGCGCGTCGCCGCGCGCCGCGAAGGTTCCGTGTTCGGCCGCCATCCGGGCCAGTTCGGCGGCCTCGGCGGCGGTCGTCTCGTGGTCACCGCCGGGTGCCTCCCCGACCGTGCCGAGGGCCAGTCCGCTCGTCCAGTCCACCAGCGCGGCCCCCCGGGCACCGGGCAGTCGCATCGCTTCCAGCAGGCACTCGTCGATTCCGGGCACCGTGGCTCCCCTCCCGCCTGGGACTCCGGCTGAGTGACGTCGACACTACGCAACGTGTGCGCGGGAGGTGAGGCCTTTGGCATTTTCCGGTGGAACATGCTTCCGGCGTACTAGTGTTGACCAACTGACGTGTGTGACAAGGCCGTTGATCCATTTGTTCGAGGGGTGACGGGGCGTGTCAACGGCTCTCTGGTGCGCGCAGGGTGGTGAGCGACGACGCGTGCGCCCCTCCCGATTCCGCCACCACCTCCGCGATGGTCTGCGGCTCCCGTACGACCGCGAAGGCGATGCCTCCCGTGCCGTCCGGGGCGAAGCCGTGGATGCCCGGCCGGGCGAGGGAGTTGTAGGCGTAGTGGTGGGCGAAGTAGTACGCGCCCGTGTCCAGCGCGGCCGCGTAGTCGCCCTGCTCCAGCGGGGGCAGGGCGCGCCCCTCGGCGAGCAGGTCGCCCGAGAAGCAGGCCGGCCCGGCCACGTCCTGCACCGTCTCCGGCCCCGTCTTCGGGTACCCCGCGGCGTCGTACGCGGCGATCCGGAGCGGCCAGGCCCCCGGCATGTACACGGTCCGTGCCGCCACCTGCACGCCCGCGTGCGTCACCGCGATCCGCCGCCCGCCCGCGGTCTTGGCGTACTCCACCCGGGCCACCACCGTCCCCTGCTTGGCCATCAGCGACCGGCCGAACTCGGTCACCAGCCCGTACCGCCCGTCGAACAGCCCCGGCACCTCCGCGGCCAGCAGCCGCGCGTACTGCGCGTACGACGGGGCGGTCTCCTCCGCCGCGACGTTCACCGGCAGCCCGCCGCCGATGTCGATGGTGTCCACCTGTCGCCGCCCGACGGCCGCGTTGATCTCCTCCGCGAGCGCGTACACCTCCGCCACGCCCCGGGCCAGCAGTGGCAACGGGATGCCCTGCGAGCCGGTGTGCGCGTGCAGCCGGGTCAGCCAGGGGCGCGCCGCGTACGCCCGTACGACCCAGGCGCGCGCCCCCTCGTCCCGCAGCGCCACCCCGAACTTCGAGGTCCGTGTCGCCGTCGACGTCGCCCCGATCGTGCCGCCGCCGATCTGCGGGTTGACCCGGATGCCGAGCGGGGACCGGGTGGGGGCCGAGTGGACGAGGGCGTCCAGGCGGTCCAGCTCCTGCGGGTTGTCCGCGTTCACCGCGATGCCGAGGGCCAGGGCCTCGCGCAGCTCCGCCGGGGTCTTCGCCGGGGAGTCCAGCACGGTCCGCTCGGGCGGCACCCCGGCCGCCCGGGCCAGCGCCAGCTCCCCGGGGCTGGCCACCTCCGCCCCGATGCCCGCCTCGTGCAGCAGCCGCACCACCGGCACCAGCGGGGTCGCCTTCACCGCGAAGGCGTGCAGCACCGGCGTGCCGGGCGCGGTCACCGCCTCGAACGCCGCCCGCAGCGCCGCCGCCGACTCCCGGATGCCGATGACGTCCAGCAGGCCCACCACGGCCGCGTCGGGGCCCAGCAGCCCCTGCGCGACCGCCGCCCGCACCGCCCGGTCCCGCCGGTCCGCCCGCTCCCGGGCCTCGCCCTCGCTCGTGCGCTCGTCCTGTGCGTGCCCCTGCGCGTACTCCTGCGCGTACTCCTGCTCCACGGCTTCCCCGTCCTGTGTCGGCTACCGGTGCTTCCAGACAAACATCCGCCGCGCCCGGACGCGGCCGCCCCGATGTATTGACTAGCTCTATTCAGAGGGACAGGATGTGAATAGACGTAGGCACAGGAGGAGGCAGACGATGTCGGGACCCCGCCCCGTACGAGCACCGCGCGGCACGGAACTGAGCACCCTGGGATGGCAGCAGGAAGCCGCCCTGCGGATGCTGCAGAACAACCTCGACCCCGAGGTCGCCGAGCACCCCGACAAGCTCGTCGTCTACGGCGGCACCGGCAAGGCCGCCCGTGACTGGCGTTCCTTCGACGCCATGGTCCGCACCCTGCGGACCCTCAAGCAGGACGAGACCATGCTGGTCCAGTCCGGCCGCCCGGTCGGCGTCATGCAGACCCACGAGTGGGCCCCGCGCGTCCTCATCGCCAACTCCAACCTGGTCGGCGACTGGGCCAACTGGGAGGAGTTCCGCCGTCTGGAGGCCCTCGGCCTGACCATGTACGGCCAGATGACCGCCGGCTCCTGGATCTACATCGGCACCCAGGGCATCCTCCAGGGCACCTACGAGACCTTCGCCGCCGTCGCCGCGAAGAAGTTCGGCGGCACCCTCGCCGGGACGATCACCCTCACCGCCGGCCTCGGCGGCATGGGCGGCGCCCAGCCGCTCGCCGTCACCATGAACGACGGCGTCGCCCTCTGTATCGACTGCGACCCGCGCGCCATCGAGCGCCGCATCGAGCACCGGTACCTGGACGTCAGGGCCGACAGCCTGGAGCACGCGCTGCAGCTGGCCACCGAGGCCCGCGACCAGCGCAAGCCGCTGTCCATCGGCGTCCTCGGCAACGCCGCCGAGCTGGTCCCGCAGCTGCTCGCCATGAACGCCCCCATCGACATCGTCACCGACCAGACCTCCGCCCACGACCCGCTGGCGTACCTGCCCGTCGGCATCGCCTTCGAGGACATGGCCGACGCCGCCGCGAAGGACCCGGCCGGCTTCACCACGCGGGCGCGCGAGTCGATGGCGAAGCACGTGGAGGCCATGGTCGGCTTCATGGACGCCGGTGCCGAGGTCTTCGACTACGGCAACTCCATCCGGGGCGAGGCCCGGCTCGCCGGCTACGACCGGGCGTTCGCCTTCCCCGGCTTCGTCCCCGCCTACATCCGCCCCCTCTTCTGCGAGGGCAAGGGCCCGTTCCGCTGGGCGGCCCTCTCCGGCGACCCCGCCGACATCGCCAAGACGGACAAGGCGATCCTGGAGCTCTTCCCCGAGAACGAGTCCCTGGCCCGCTGGATCAAGATGGCCGGCGAGCGCGTCCACTTCCAGGGCCTGCCCGCGCGCATCTGCTGGCTCGGCTACGGCGAGCGCGACAAGGCCGGCGAGCGCTTCAACGACATGGTCGCCTCCGGTGAGCTGGCGGCCCCGCTGGCCATCGGCCGCGACCACCTCGACTGCGGTTCCGTCGCCTCCCCGTACCGCGAGACCGAGGCCATGCTCGACGGCTCCGACGCGATCGCCGACTGGCCGCTGCTGAACGCCATGGTGAACGTGGCCTCGGGCGCGTCGTGGGTCTCCCTCCACCACGGCGGCGGCGTCGGCATGGGCCGCTCCCTCCACGCGGGCCAGGTCACCGTGGCCGACGGCACGAAGCTGGGCGGCGAGAAGATCCGGCGCGTGCTGACCAACGACCCCGGCATGGGCGTCATCCGGCACGTGGACGCGGGCTACGACATCGCCGAGTCGGTGGCGGCCGAGCGCGGGGTGCGGGTGCCGATGCGCGAGGGTGACCAGGCGTGACCTTCCACAGCATGTGGGCGGAGCTGCTGCCGATCGGCCGCAGCTCCGCCTCCGGCGGCTACCGGCGATACGCCTGGACCGGGGCCGACGCCGACTGCCGGGCCTGGTTCAAGGAGCAGGCGGAGGCCCGTGGGCTGGTCCACGAGGTCGACCGCAACGGGAACCAGTGGGCCTGGCTCGGGGACCCCGACGCCGGGGACGCCGTCGTCACCGGGTCGCACCTGGACTCCGTGCCGGACGGAGGCGCCTTCGACGGGCCCCTCGGCGTCGTGTCCTCCTTCGCCGCGCTGGACGAACTGCGCGGCCGGGGAGCACGGTTCGGCAAGCCGCTGGCCATCGTCAACTTCGGTGACGAGGAGGGGGCCCGGTTCGGGCTCGCCTGTGTCGGCTCCCGCCTCACCGCCGGCCACCTGACCGTCGAGCAGGCCCACCGGCTCACCGACGGGGACGGCGTCAGCCTGCCGCAGGCCATGGAGGCCGCCGGGTACGACCCCGAGGCCATCGGCCCCGACCCCGCACGGCTGGCCCGGATCGGCGCCTTCGTGGAACTGCACGTCGAACAGGGCCGCGCGCTGGACCTGTCCGGCGACCGGGTCGGCATCGCCGGCGCCATCTGGCCGCACGGCCGCTGGCGCTTCGACTTCCGCGGCGAGGCCAACCACGCCGGCACCACCCGGCTGGTGGACCGGCGCGACCCGATGCTGTCGTACGCCGAGACCGTCCTCGCCGCCCGCCGGGAGGCCGAACTCGCCGGTGCCGTCGCCACCTTCGGCAAGATCTCCGTCGAACCGAACGGCGTCAACGCCATCCCCTCGCTGGTGCGCGGCTGGCTCGACTCCCGCGCCGCCGACCAGGAGACCCTGGACACGGTCGTCGGGGGAGTGGAGAAGGCCGCGCGGGAGTACGCCACCACGCACGGCATCGATCTCGACGTCGTCCGGGAGTCCTTCACCCCGGTCGTGGAGTTCGACCACGCCCTGCGCGACGAACTCGGCCGCATCCTGGGCAAGGACACCGACCTGAAGGTGCCCGTCCTGGGAACCGGCGCCGGACACGACGCCGGGATCCTCTCCGGGAGCATCCCGACCGCCATGCTGTTCGTGCGCAACCCCACCGGTGTCTCGCACTCCCCGGCCGAGTTCGCGGCCGAGGACGACTGCGTGGCCGGGGTGCACGCACTCGCCGACGTACTGGAAGGGCTGGCCTGCACGTGACGACGGAGACGACGCGGACGTACTGGCTGGAGCACGCCTGGCTCGGCACCCATGTCGAGCCGGGTGTGCTGGTGCGGGTCGCGGACGGCCGCGTCACCGCCGTCCGCACCGACGTGCCCACCCCGCCGCCCGGCGCCGAGATCCTGCGCGGGCTGACCCTGCCGGGCCTCGCGAACGCCCACTCGCACGCCTTCCACCGGGCGCTGCGCGGCACCGTCCAGGTCGGCTCCGGGACCTTCTGGACCTGGCGCGAGGTCATGTACTCCGTCGCCGACCGGCTGACCCCGGAGACCTATCACGCCCTCGCCCGCGCGGTGTACGCCGAGATGGCGCTGGCCGGCATCACCTGCGTCGGCGAGTTCCACTACGTGCACCACGCCCCCGGCGGCACCCCCTACGCCGACCCCAACGCCATGGGCGAGGCACTGATCGACGCCGCCGCCGAGGCCGGCATCCGGATCACCCTCCTCGACACCTGCTACCTCTCCTCCGGCTTCGGCGAGGCCCCCGACGCCCACCAGCGGCGATTCTCCGACGGCAGCGCGGAGGCCTGGGCCGAACGCTGTGCAGTTCTCAAGGAGCGGGACCACGCACGGGTCGGGGCGGCGATCCACTCGGTGCGGGCGGTGCCCGCGGGGCAGCTGGCGACCGTGGCCGGATGGGCGGAGGAACGACGGGCCCCGCTGCACGTGCACCTGTCGGAGCAGACCGCCGAGAACGACGCGTGCCTCGCCGCGCACGGCCGGACGCCCACCCGGCTGCTCGCCGACCACGGTGTCCTCGGTCCGCGCACCACCGGCGTGCACAACACCCATCTGACCGACGAGGACATCGCCCTGCTCGGCGGCTCCGGCACGGGCACCTGCATGTGCCCCACCACCGAGCGGGACCTGGCGGACGGCATCGGTCCGGCCGTCGCCCTCCAGCGGGCCGGCTCCCCGCTCTCCCTCGGCTCCGACAGCCACGCCGTCATCGACCTGCTCGAAGAGGCACGCGCGATGGAACTGAACGAGCGGCTGCGCACCCGCACCCGGGGCCACTGGACCGCCGCCGCGCTGCTGCGGGCCGCCACCGCCGACGGTCACGCCGCCCTCGGCTGGACGGATGCCGGCACCATCGAGCCGGGCGCGCTCGCCGACCTGACGACGATCGCCCTGGACTCGGTCAGGACGGCCGGGCCGGTGCCCAGGCTGGGCGCCGAGACGGCCGTATTCGCGGCGGGCGCGGCGGACGTGAGGCACACGGTCGTGGGCGGCCGGCACGTCGTACGCGACGGGGCGCACACGCTCGTACCGGACGTGCCGCAGGCGCTGGCCGCCGCCGTCGAAGCCCTGCGCGGCTGAGGACCGCCGACCCCCACAAGGACGACACCATGAGCAGCAGCACCGTCATCACCAACATCGCCACGCTGGTCACCAACGATCCCTCCCTCGGCGACGGCTCCCCCCTGGGCCTGATCCAGGACGCGGCCGTCGTCGTCGACGGCGACCGCATCGTGTGGACCGGTGAATCCAGCAAAGCACCCGCCACTGACAACCGGGTCGACGCCGGCGGCCGGGCGGCGCTGCCGGGCTTCGTGGACTCGCACTCCCACCTGGTGTTCGCGGGCGACCGGACGCAGGAGTTCAACGCCCGCATGTCCGGCCGCTCCTACACGGCGGGCGGTATCCGCACCACGGTCGCGGCCACCCGGGCCGCGAGCGACGCGGAACTGGAGGCGAACCTCACCCGTTACCTGGACGAGGCCCTCCGCCAGGGCACGACGACGTTCGAGACGAAGTCGGGTTACGGCCTCACCGTCGAGGACGAGGCCCGCGCCCTGCGCCTCGCGGCGAAGCACACGGACGAGGTGACGTACCTCGGCGCGCACATCGTCTCCCCCGACTTCGCCGACGACCCGGCGGCCTATGTCGCCCTGGTCACCGGCGAGATGCTGGACGCCTGCGCGCCGCACGCCCGCTGGATCGACGTCTTCTGCGAGAAGGGCGCCTTCGACGGCGACCAGGCCCGCGCGATCCTCACCGCTGGCCGGGCCCGGGGCCTGCACCCGCGCATCCACGCCAACCAGCTCTCCTACGGCCCCGGCGTCCAGCTGGCCGTCGAGCTGGACGCGGCCAGCGCCGACCACTGCACCCACCTCACGGACGCGGACGTCGACGCCCTGGCCAACGGCCGTACGGTCGCGACCCTGCTGCCGGGCGCCGAGTTCTCCACCCGCGCCGAGTGGCCGGACGCCCGCCGTCTCCTGGACGCGGGCGTGACGGTCGCGCTGTCCACCGACTGCAACCCGGGCTCGTCCTTCACCTCCTCCGTGCCCTTCTGCATCGCCCTGGCCGTCCGCGACATGCGGATGACCCCGGACGAGGCGGTCTGGTCGGCCACGGCGGGCGGTGCCGCGGCCCTCCGCCGCACCGACATCGGCCGCCTCACCCCCGGTGCCCGGGCGGACCTCGTCCTGCTCGACGCCCCGAGCCATGTCCACCTGGCCTACCGGCCGGGGGTGCCGCTGGTCAGCGAGGTGTGGCGCAGGGGCGAGCGGGTCGCCTGAGCGCCGGCCGGAAAACCGGGAAGGGCACGCCGCCCGGCCGCCCGGCTGGAGGACCGGACGGCCGGACGTCCGGAAGGGCTGCGGGGCCCGAGGGGCTGGGGGGCCGAGGGACTGGGGGGCGCGAGGACTCAACGGCCGGAGGGCTGAGGGGCTGGAGGGCTGAGGGACTGGAGGGCTGGACGGCGAGCCGGTCAGACGGGCTCCCCGGCCGAGTCTCCCGAGACGCTCCCGACCGTGCCGCCCCCTCCGCCGCCCGCACTCCCGCCGGACTTGCCGCCGCCCGCGCCCGCGCCCGTGCTCGTACCCGCGCCCGCGCCCGTGCTCGTACCCGCGCCCGCGCCCGTGCCCGCGCCCATGCCCGTGCCGGGCCGCGGGTCGGCCCGCCCCGCGCCGGCGGCCTCCCGCTTCCGGTCCGCCAGCGTTCGTCCCCACGCCGTACCGGCGAGCACCAGGACCGCGCCGAGCAGACCGAGGACGCCCGGCCGGTCACCGCCCACGGCGATGCCGACGGCCGCGGCCCACACCGGCTCCGTGCCGAGCAGCAGACTGACCCGGGACGGGGAGGTGCGGCGCACCGCCCACATCTGCACGAAGAACGCGAACAGCGTGCAGAACGCGGACAGGTACAGCAGTCCCAGCCAGTCCCCGCCGTCGAAGCCGGCCGCGGCCGACCAGGGCGAGGCGCCGGTGCCCGGCAGCGCCACCAGCACGGCGAACACGAGGACCGCCCCGCCCAGTTGGACGGTGGTCAGCGACAGCGCGTCCGCGCCGCGCACCGACTCCATCCGGGACATGGCGAGGACGTGCACGGTACGGGCGACGGCGGCGCCGAGCATCAGCAGGTCACCGCCGGTCGGGGCGGTGAAACCCGCGCCCTGGGTCAGCAGGGCCACGCCCAGCACCGACAGTCCGGCCGCCGCCATGAAGGACCCCGGCAGCCGGGTGCCGCGCACCCTGCTCTCGGCGAGCGGGGTGAACACCATGGTGAGGCTGATGATCAGTCCCGCGTTCGTCGCCGAGGTGTGCACCACCCCGTACGTCTCCAGCAGGAAGATCCCGGCGAGGATCAGCCCCAGCACCCCGGCACCGCGCAACTGCACCGCGCTCAGCGCGCGCAGCCGCAGCCACCCGGCGGTCACCAGCACCGGCAGGGCGACGGCGAACCGCAGTACCAGGACGGCGAGTACGGTCCGCTCCGTGGTGACGCCCTTGGCGGCCAGATAGCTGGAACCCCACACCACCGCGACCAGCAGCACGGGAAGATCGGTCGGCCGGCCGCCGCGGGGCGCGGTGACGGTCATGGACACTCCTCGGGAGGACGTACGGAGGACGTGCGGAAACGTACGGGAACGTACGGAGGACGTACGGAAACGCACGGAGGACGACGCACGGCAGGAACCCTACGGTCGGCGGGAAGAACAGACGGCCGGTGGTCAGGACGGCGTGTACGCGATCACCAGGCCGTCCGGAACGTCAGGCGGCACCCGCCCGCCACCGCTGGCCCGTCCCGCCGTCCAGTGGTCGCAGGGCCACGCCGTCGCCGCCGTCCGGTGTCACCGCCGTCTCGACGGCGATGCGCGGGCGGATCGTGCCGTCGGGGTCGACGGTGAAGCGGAGGTTGTCGCCGTTGCGGCCGTGGACCGAGTCGCACTCCCAGATGCCCACTCCCCGGTCGGCCGAACCCCGGCTGTCCAGGCAGAAGTCGTCGTCGGCCGCCGAGCGGAGCACCCCCGGGTCGGTGTCGACGCGCCAGCGCTGGGTGGGAGAGGCGGAGCAGGGGGCCGTGAGGACGTCGTTGCCCTCGGAGAGGTCGCCGTCGCGGATGTCCAGGCAGCGGCCGGAGGCGAGGTTGACGACCTGCGCGTAGGTGGTGCCCGGCGGGGCGGGCGGAGGGGTCGGGCGGGGCGTCCTCCGGCGGGCCGGGGTGGGGGACGGGCGGTGCGCGGAGGGGGTGGGGGAAGGGGGCCCGGCGGTGGGGGACGGGGAGGGGGAAGCGGTAGGGGAGGCCGGTGGGGTGGTGGCGGAGGGCGTGACGGAGACCGTTGCCGTCACCGTCACCGCGGGGGTCGCCGCCGTCGGCTGCTGGTCGCCGGTGCGCGCCGGGGCGAGCAGATGGACGAGGAGCGGGGTCAGGGCCACGACCAGGGCCGCCGACCCCAGCAGAACGCGGCGGCGGGACGCCGGGCCCGCCTTGTCCGCCGCTCCGGCCACGGCCACGGGCGCGGGCGGCGGATCCTGGGGCGGGTACGCCGTTCCGCGCCATGGCAGCAGGCCCTCGGCCAGGGTCTGTCGTGGCGCGTCCCGCAGCGCCCGCAGGTCCTCGAACCCGGCCGTGCAGTGCGGGCAGCGCGCCATGTGGGCGTCCAGGTCGGCGCTGTGGCGCGGCGCGTCCGGCCGGACCGCCTCCTCGATCAGCCGCCGGAAGTCCGCGCAGCGCGGGTCGTCGGAGGCGGCCAGACGGTGTCGCAGACAGGCCCGGGCGAGGTCGCCGAGGGCCTGCGGGGTGCCGTGGGTGACGTCCGCGCGGCTCAGGCCGAGGAAGGCGGCGGTGCGTTCCACGGGTTCCGCGTCGAGGACGCCGTACCAGAGCAGGCCCTGGGTGCGGGACGGCAGGGACCGGAACGCCGGGAGGAGGGGCGGGGTGGGGCCGTCGGGCAGGCCGGCCGCGTTCAGCACCAGCAGCAGGCCCGGGTCGACGCCCGCGGAGCGTTCGTCGTGCGCCCAGCCGGCCGCCAGCCGGACGGTGAGCAGCAGCAGCCGGTGCCGCAGGGGGACGGGGGGTTCGACGCCGCGGGCGGTCTCGCGGGCGGCCGTGGTGAACGCCTCCGCCGCCAGCCGGCGGGCCACGGGCTCGCTCGCCGCGCACAGCCGGGCGTAGCGCAGGACCGCGGGGTGGTGCCGTCGGCGCAGCTCCTGGAGCGCCGGGTACGCCGTGCCGGCGGCGGAGCGCAGCAGCTCCGTCAGCCGTGCGTCCGGTGCGTCCTCGTGGCCCTCCGCCGTGGCGTGGTCCCCCTCGGCCATGCGACACCCTCCGTCCCGAGAAGGCAGCTGACATACCAGCCGGTTCGGTGGCCCATAGTGGTGGACGACGTCGCCCGCGGGAAAGAGGTTTCGCCGGTTGATCGCGTAACGGAGGGGACGGGGGCCGAGGTGACCGCACGACGGTCCGGGCGCCGGACATCCTTCGGCAGGCCAGGCCAGGCCAGGCCAGGCCAGGCCAGGGCAGGCCAGGCCAGGGCAGGGCAGGGCAGGGCAGGGCCAGGCCAGGCCAGGCCGGGCAGGGCCTTCCGGGCCGGGCTGCGCCGAGTTGAGCCGGGCGGAGTTGAGCCCGGCCGAGTCGCGGCGGGCAGAGCCGCGGCGGGCAGAGCCGCGGCGGGCAGAGCCGCGGCGGGCAGAGCCGCGCCGGGCCGAGTAGCGCAGAGACGCCCCGCCCGACCCCGAGCCGTACCGAGCCACCCGGCCCCGAGCCGCCCCTGGCCGCCCGGGTCCCGGGCCGCGTCCGAGTCACGCCGCTCACGCCGCCGGGTCACGCCGCTCCGGACACGGCGAAGCGGCCCGGGGCCGGGGCCGGGCCGCGTTCCGTGGTCCGGGCGGGAGGGTCACTCCTCCAGGGTCAGGCCCTTGCGCAGCCGCACCAGCGTGCGCGACAGCAGCCGTGACACGTGCATCTGGGAGATGCCGAGTTCCTCGCCGATCTCCGACTGGGTCATGTTCGCCACGAAACGCAGGGAGAGGATCTTCCGGTCCCGGGACGACAGATCGGCGATCAGAGGCTTGAGCGACTCGATGTACTCGATGCCTTCGAGTCCGTGGTCCTCGTACCCGATGCGGTCGGCCAGCGCGCCCTCGGTCTCGTCCTCCTCGGGCTGGGCGTCCAGCGAGGAGGCGGTGTAGGCGTTCGAGGCGGCCATGCCCTCGACGACCTGGTCGTTGGAGATGCCGAGGCGCTCGGCGAGTTCGGTGACCGTGGGGGCGCGGTCCAGCTGCTGCGCCAGTTCGTCGCCCGCCTTGGCGAGGTCGAGCCGCAGCTCCTGAAGCCGGCGCGGGACGCGCACGGACCACGAGGTGTCACGGAAGAACCGCTTGATCTCGCCGATGATGGTTGGCATCGCGAAGGTGGGGAACTCCACGCCGCGGGCGATCTCGAAGCGGTCGATCGCCTTGATCAGGCCGATGGTGCCGACCTGGATGATGTCCTCCATCGGCTCGCTGCGGGAGCGGAAGCGGGAGGCGGCGAACTTGACGAGCGCCAGGTTCAGCTCGACAAGGGTGTTGCGGACGTACGAGTACTCGTGCGTCCCTTCCTCCAGCGACTCCAGTCGCTCGAAGAGGGTCTTGGACAGGGCCCGCGCGTCGACCGGGCCGATCTCGTCGTACGGGGGGATCTCCGGGAGTCCCTCGAAGAGATCGAGGGCGTCGATGGGATGATCCAGTTGTTCCGGTGGGGGTGTCGACGTCGCGATCGGGGTAGGCGATGCGTCGAGCCGGGGTGACATGGGTGTCCTCCATCGTTCTCGGCTTATGGCTGCCGAAGCCAATTGCGTGCACTGCGGTGTGCGGCGCCTCCGAAGCCGGCGTGTAGGGGTGTGTGTCCTTACTAGGCCTACCCGCTCCACCGAGCGGGTCGCAAGTGCGTTCTGTTGCGATATGTCCGATTGTGCGCGGATGTTCGGGTGTCGGAGTGCGCTTGGAAGGCGTAATGTTCGAGGGCATCAGCAGCCACGACCTCGGGAGAGAGACGGCATGGACCACGGGACGGTCGGCAGCGCACAGTCGGGCCGGCTTCTGGTGGAGGTGCGGGAAGAGGGCTCCAGCGCCGTTGTGACACCGGCGGGTGAGCTGGATCACCACACCGCCGATCTGTTGCGCGAGCCCCTCGACGACCTCCTGGCCAAGGGCTTCTCGCGGCTCGTCGTGAACTGCACACGCCTGGAGTTCTGCGACTCCACGGGGCTGAACGTCCTGCTCGGCGCCCGGCTGAAGGCGGAGGCCGCGGGCGGCGGGGTTCACCTGGCCGGAATGCAGCCGGTCGTCGCCCGCGTGTTCGAGATCACCGGAGCCGAGGCGGTGTTCACCGTCCACGACTCCGTGGAGGCGGCACTGGCCGACGGTGCCGACTGAGCCGCCGCCCCTCCCCGCCGCCCCGGTCCGCCCACCGGCTTTCGCGAGCGTTGCGCGCGTCACGCCGAAGTTGGGGGTGTTTCGCCGGATCGGTCGGGCAGGAGAGGGCAGAAGAAGGCAGGAGGCGTCCGGCACGGGACCCCGCCCGGGCCGCGGGCGTACGGTGCCGGGCCGGCGGCCGGACGGCGTACGGCCGCACGGCGTACCGCCCTGCCGGACCTTCGACCGGACCCCTGGCCGGACTTCCGACCGCGCCGCGGGCCGGACTGCTGACCGGACTTTTGAAATCGTGAACTGGTGAATCGGTGAGGTGAAGCGCTGATGAGCACCACCCGGCCTTACTCGCCGGGCGACCGCGGCCCGGAGCCCAGCGGCGCTTCCGGCGTGCCCGAAGGGGCCGCGCCGACCGTCGGCGCGCCCGCGGGGGCAGCTGTGTCGTCCGTGTCGTCCGCGCCGTCCGGCCCGGCCGCCGGTGCGTCGGCGGGGGCGGACCCGCAGGTGCGCAGGCTCCGCCTGGCGGGAGAGAGCGGAGTCGTCCCCCTCGCCCGTGACTTCGCCCGGCAGGCGCTGTACGCGTGGGGCTGGCTGCCCGCCGCCGCGGCCGATCAGCGGGCCGCCGCCGAGGACGTGCTGCTCGTCGTCTCCGAACTGGTCACCAACGCCTGCCTGCACGCCGAGGGTCCCGAGGAGATCGTCATCTCCTGCGACAACAAGGTGATCCGGGTCGAGGTCTCCGACCAGGGCACCGGCCAGCCGGCCCCGCGCACCCCGCACCGCGCCGGCCGCCCCGGCGGCCACGGCATGTTCATCGTGCAGCGGCTGTGCCTGGACTGGGGCGTCGTGCGCGCGCAGGGCCGCTCCGGCAAGACGGTGTGGGCGGAACTGGGCGCCCCGGCCTGACCGACGCCGGGGGCACCCGAGCCCCCGCCTCCCTCCACTCCGGCACCCCTTCGCGCACGCCGGATCGTCACAACTCCGGCGTGTGCCGCGTCTTCCTTCCTCACGACCCCGGGCGTACCTTGACGGCCGAATCTGATATGCCGTCAGGAATGAATGGGGTGGACCGAACGTGTCGTACCCGAAACGAACCGCCGCGCTCGCGTCCGTCGCGGCCCTGGCCGGCTCGGCGGTGCTGCTGGCCGCGCCGGCGGCCCACGCCGACGTCGTCGACGTCAACTACCGCTGTCAGACGCCGATCGGCGTCAAGAGTGCCGTCTCGCCCATCGACATCAAGGGCGTCAAGAGCGGCAGCGGCTACACGGTCACCATGTCCTGGCAGAAGGGCGTCTCCTCCAGTCCGGTCGAGCTGGGCAAGGGGGCGATGAGCCCGAGCGCCACCATCGCGTTGGGCGGCGCCGACAGCGGCACGCTCGCGGTCAGCGGCCCCGCCAACGCCGCGGCCATCCCGGCCAACACCCCCATCAAGATCAGCGACTTGAGCGGCACCTACACGCCGAAGAAGAGCGGCAAGGTCACCTTCACTGCGGGCACGCTCACCATCAAGGCGCTCGGCACGACGACGACGTGCACGCCGACCAACAGCCCCAAGGCGTCCCTGACCCTGGACGTGACGGCGGCGGGCGGCTCGTCGTCCGGCGGCTCGTCGTCCGGCACCTCCGGGTCCACCGGGGCCTCCGGCGGCTCCGGCGGTTCGTCCACCGGCGGGCAGCTGCCGCAGACCGGCCCCGAGGACTCCGCGGTCGCTCTCGGCACACTCGGCGGCACGGTCCTCCTCGCCGGCGCGGCGGGCGCCCTGTGGCTGACCCGACGGAACCAGACCGCCCGCCGCTGACGAACGCCGCCGATGGCACGCGAGCGCCGCCGATGGCACGCGAGCGCCACCGATGGCACGCGAACGCCGCCGATCGCACGCGAACGCCGTCAACCGCAGGCGAACGCCGTCGACCGCAAGCCGCTGACCGCCCCAGCCCGGCCCGACCGCGCACCCACGACGGCCTCGCCCCGCCCGCCTCGCCCCGCCCGCCTCGCCCCGCCCGCCCGCCGCAGACCGCCTCGCCCCGGTCGCTCCCCGCCGCCCCGGCGCCGCCCGCTGAACCGTCCGGCCACCACCGCTGGAGCCGCCCATGCCGCCCGCCGCACGCGTCCTCGGCCCGCCACAGCGCACGACGTGCGCCACGAGCACCGCATGCACGCACACCGCATGCACCGCCTGCACCACATGCACTGCCTGCACCACATGCACCACATGCACAGCGCCTACGATGTGCACCCCGCGTACCACGCGCACCCCACGTACGACACCCTCGCGATCATCGCGCCCCCCGCTGGCCCTCGTCGCCCTGCTGCTCCCGCTCGCGCTGCTGACCGGCGCCCCGCCCGCCCAGGCGCAGTCCGGCGGCTGGTCCCTCGCGCCTCTGGGCGGCGGGCGCCCCGCGTTCTACGCCGAGGGCGCCCCCGGGACGGTCCTGCGGGACACCGTGTCCGTGACCAACCGCGGCCGGACCCCGGTCACGGTCCGGCTGCGTGGCACCGGCGTGCCGGCGGTGTTCGCCCGCAGCGGTCTGCGCATCCCCGCCCGTACCCGGGCCGAGGTGCCGTTCACCGTGACCGTGCCGCAGGCCGCCGCCCCCGGCGACCGCACCGGCGCGATCGTCGCGCGGGACGCGCACGGCCGTACCGTGCGCGTGCCGGTCCGGCTGCGCGTCGGCGGCCCCTCGCTCGCCGCGCTGACCGTCGAACACCTCGCCGTCCACGCCGACCGGATCACGTACGAGCTGGTCAACCGTGGTACGACCGTCCTGGTGCCACGGCTCGCGGTGCGCGCCGACGGTGTCTTCGGCCGGCTCCTGGAGCGGGCCCCGCGCACCCTGCCGGTCCGGCTGCCCCCGGGCGCCCGCCGCACGTTCAGCGAGCCGTGGCCCGGCCGGCCGGTGCTGGACGAGGTGCGGGTACGGCTGACGGTGACGGCGGCGGGCGGGGCGCGGGACACGGCGGCCGCGTCGGCCGCGTACGTGCCGTGGGGCGCGGTGACCGGCGGTGCGGGCGCGGCGGTCGCGGGTACGGCCGTCCTCCTGCGCCGGCGGCGCGCGCGCCGGACGGGGCCCGCACCCGTGGCTGCCGGGGCCGAGCCGACGGGAGCAGTGTCGTGAGGCGGCTCGTGCTGCCGGCGCTCGTCGCGCTGCTGCTGGCCCTCGCCGGGCCGGCCGGCCAGGCCGGAGCGGCGGACGGACCGGCCGTGAAGCTGTCGGCGGTCCAGGCCGGCACCGGCGGCTCCGTCACCGTCGGCGGCACCGGCTGGCGGCCCCGCACCCTGCTGATGATGCTGGTCTGCGGGCGGGCCACCCCGGCCCGGGGGGTCGTCGGCGGCACCAACTCCTGTGCCAACGGCGACGGCCGGGCCGTGACCACCGACGCCGCCGGCGCCTTCAGCCGGAGACTGCCGGTCGCCGAACCCCCCGTGCCCTGCCCCTGCGTGGTGCACGTGGCCACCGTCACCGGCGCCAGGGCGGAGGCCGACGCCGTCCTGGAGGTCGCCGGGCATCCCGTGGCCCCGCTGCCCGCCGAGCGCTCCACCGGCCGGCTGGCGGTGCTGTCCGACCCCCGGCTGACCGGGTCGAGCGGCCTGCTGACCTGGTTCGGGGCGCCGCCGAGCCGCACCCTGGTCCTCACCGTCGGCAACACCGGCACGAGCGCGATCGAGAACCCGGTGTTCCGGGTCGGCACCGCGCACGGCGTCTTCGCCCCCGAGTGGGACGAGCGGCAGTGGCGCGGCACTCTGGCGCCGGGGAAGAAGGCGCAGATCAGGCTGCCGGTCGAGCTGTCCGCCGGGGCGCACGGCGACTACACCGTGACGCTGAGGTACACCGGCCGGGTGCTCGCCGAGCAACCGTGGGCCGTGGGCCGGCCGTGGGGCGTGACGCTGTTCTGGCTCCTGCTCTGCCTGGTGATCCCGGCCGCGCTGTTCCGCATCGGCATGGCCGTGGTGGACCGGGGGCGCCCGCGTCGCCCCGGTGGCGGCGGACACCGGCGCCGCCTGTCCCGGCCCGCCCCGCGCCTGCCCCTGCCGCGCTCCCGTACCGCCGGGCCCCCGGCCCCCGCGGCCGGTCCGGCCGCCACGACTCCGACCCTGCCGTGGTTCACCCCGGACTCCGCTCCGGGCGACCCGGCCGGCCGGTCCTCCGCACCGCACCACGACAGCCCGACGAGTCCGACGACTCCCACCACGAAGGGACCCACGTGAGCATGCGAAGGAGAGGCACAGCGGCCGGGGGACGCAGACTGGCGGCGGCCGGGGCCGCGCTGGCGCTCGGCGGTGCGGGCGTCCTGCTGGGCGTGGCCGCGACACCCGCGCAGGCGGCGGAGGTGTCGTACGCCACCCACTGCGTGCCGCCCGCGGGCATCGACCCCGTCGACGGCACCACGAAGGTCGAGATCACCGCGCCGGCCACGGCCGAGGTGGGCGACACCGTGGACGTCGTGTGGAAGTTCGTCCAGGCCGCGTCCAAGAACCCGGACATCATCGACCTCCCCGCCAACTCGGTGCAGCCGTCCGGCGTGCTGAAGGCGGCCGGCGCGCAGACCGCCGACATCGCGATGCGGGGCCCGCGGGAGAACCCCGCGATCCCCAAGGGCGCCGGCATGGTGCTGTCCGACATGAAGGGCACCCTGAAGCTGACGGCGGCCGGCGAGGTGACGCTGACGCCGGACGCGTACACCGTCAACGCGATGTCCACCGACACCAAGTGCTCCCCGAAGGAGGCCGTGCAGAAGGCGGCGACGATCCAGGTCACGGCGGGCGGCGGCACGTCGACGTCGACGCCCACCGGGTCCGGCACACCGACCGGCACGGCGACGCCCACGAAGACGGCCACGGCCACCCCGACGGCCACCGGCGGCACCGGCCAGACCGACTTCACCGGCAAGGAGGTGCAGATCCCGTACTCGTGCAAGACCCCGATCGGCGACAAGAAGGCGACCTCGCCGGTGCAGATCAACGCCAAGAAGGACGGCGGCAGCTACGCCCTCACCGTCCGGTTCGAGAAGTCGGTGATGGACAGCCCCGCGGACATCCCGAAGGACTCCGTGAAGCCGTCCATGGAGGTGGCGCTGGGCGGCGCCGACAAGGGGACGGTGCACGTGGAGGGGCCGGCGAACGCCGGGCCCATCAAGTCCGGCGACCCGATCGAGATCCCCGACCTCACCGGCACCTACAAGCCGGGGGCGAGCGGCTCCTCGACGCTGTCCCCGGGCGTGTTGACGGTGAAGGCGCTCGGTACGACCACGACCTGCACGCCGGACAGGACGGAGGTCTCGCTCACCCTGGACACCACCGGGCAGCCCGGCGGGGCGGCGGGCGGCACGTCGTCCGGCGGCTCCTCGTCCGGGAGCGGCGGCGGTGACAGTGGTGACGGCGGCCTCGCCGAGACCGGCGCGGGCGACCACGGGGCGCTGAAGGCCCTGGGCCTGGTGGCGGGCACCGCGATCCTGCTGGGCGGCGCGGTGTTCACGTTCCTGCCGGGGCGCCGGGCACGCCGGTGAACGCGAAGGGCCACCGCATCCGAGGATGCGGTGGCCCTTCCCGGAACCTGGGGTCAGGTCAGTGCACGTCGCCCATCAGGGACTTCACGTTGCGGCGGTACATGTAGACCGCGACACCCGCGACGGCGGCGAGGATCGCCTCCACCAGGACCGCGCCGGAACCGCTGAGGTCGACACCCGCGATGGCCGGGTTGGACAGCAGGCTGGTGATCGAGTCGCCCGCGGTGACCGCGAGGAACCACACGCCCATCATCTGGCTGGCGTACTTGGCCGGAGCCATCTTGGTGGTGACCGACAGGCCGACCGGCGACAGGCACAGCTCGCCCACGGTCTGGATCAGGTAGATGCCCACCAGCCACATCGGGCTGACCTTCGTGCCGTCGGACGCCATGCCCAGCGGCAGCAGGAAGAAGAAGAACGAGACGCCGATGAAGAACAGGGCGGCGGCGAACTTCGCGACCGTGCTCGGCTCCTGGCCCTTGCGGCTCAGCCACAGCCAGAACCAGGCGAAGACCGGGGCCAGCGCCATGATGAACACCGGGTTCAGCGACTGGTACCACGAGGACGGGAAGTCGAGGCCGAACAGCGAGCCGGCGGCCTTGTTCTCACCGAAGGCCTGGACGGTGGAGCCGCCCTGGTCGTAGATCATCCAGAAGACGGCGGCGGCCACGAAGAACCAGATGTAGCCCGTCATCTTGGACTGCTCGACGTCCGAGAGGTCCTTGTCCCGCTTGATGCGCAGCAGCACGCCGGCCGGGATGATCAGACCGATCACGGTCAGCGGGATCATCGCCCAGTTCAGGGTGAAGTGGCCGCTGATGCCGACGATGCCGTAGAAGACGACGGCGACGGCCAGCCAGATCAGGCCCTTGCGCAGCCAGGTGGCGCGCTCCTCGGCCGCCAGCGGCTTCGGGACGACGCTGCTCTGCGGGCTCAGGTTGCGGGTGCCGAGGAGGAACGCGGCGAGACCGATGGCCATGCCGACCGCGGCGAGACCGAAGCCGAGGTGCCAGTTGACCTCCTGGCCGACCGTGCCGATGATCAGCGGCGCGAAGAAGGCACCCATGTTGATGCCCATGTAGAAGATCGTGAAGCCGCCGTCCCGACGCGGGTCGTCCGGACCCTTGTACAGGTGGCCGACCATGGTGGAGATGTTGGCCTTCAGCAGACCGGAGCCGAGCGCCACCAGCGCCAGACCGGCGAAGAAGGGCGCCTGACCGCCGGGCAGGGCCAGCACCACGTGACCGGCCATGATCGTGACGGCCGCGATGGCGACGGTCTTGCGGGGACCCCAGACGCGGTCGCCGAGCCAGCCGCCGGGCATGGCGAGCAGGTACACCATCGACAGGTAGACCGAGTAGATCGCGGTCGTCGTGGCCAGGTCCATGCCGAGCCCGCCGCCCATGCTGCCCTTCTTGGCGTCGGGGCCGCCGGAGAGCAGGTAGACGACGAGCAGGGCCCTCATGCCGTAGAAGCTGAAGCGCTCCCACATCTCGGTCATGAAGAGAGTGGCCAGTCCGCGGGGGTGGCCGAAGAAGGTCTTCTCGGAACCGGGGGTGCCCGGGCGGACCGAGTCCTTCGTCAGGCTGGACGCCATGGTCGTTCCTTGCGTGGTCGGGACGCGCGGCTGGAGCGTTGCGCGCCCGGTGGGGGTGCGGCCGGCACCGGCAGGGTCGGTCGTCCACCCCCACGCCCAGGGGGAGTCCGCTCCGGATCGCGGAGCGGCGGACGGCGACCACCGGGATCCACGCCCCACGACGCGTCGCTGCGTCCGGAGCCCGGCCAGAGGTCATTCCTTTCGAGGCTGATCTTCATCAGCCCGTACACAAAAGAGACCTTCAGCGTCGACTGCTCGCCAAAGGTCCCCGGTGCGCACTACAGGCGTTCAGGTCACCATACGGCAGGACACTGCCGGATATGGAAGGACTTGAGACGCGGATCACAGGTGTCGCGGGAACCGCGCAACCGGATTCGAAGGTCTCTCCTACGATCGCATCCCCAGGTCAATGGTTCGTACCAGCGGGGCGCGAAGGTAAGAATCCTGGAAACCGATCACACCCCGGCACCGTGCGCGGGCGGTCTACCATCACCTCATGACCCGTGTACTGCTCGCCGAGGACGACGCGTCCATCTCGGAGCCGCTGGCCCGCGCCCTGCGCCGGGAAGGTTACGAGGTCGAGGTGCGCGAGGACGGACCCGCCGCGCTCGACGCCGGAATGCAGGGCGGCGTCGATCTCGTCGTGCTGGACCTGGGCCTGCCCGGCATGGACGGCCTGGAGGTCGCCCGCCGGCTGCGCGCCGACGGCCACACCGTACCGATCCTCATCCTGACCGCGCGGGCCGACGAGGTGGACACCGTCGTCGGCCTGGACGCGGGCGCCGACGACTACGTCACCAAGCCCTTCCGGCTCGCCGAACTGCTCGCCCGGGTGCGGGCCCTGCTCCGGCGCGGCGCCGCCGAACCGCAGCAGCCGCCGGCCACCCACGGCGTGCGGATCGACGTCGAGTCGCACCGCGCCTGGATGGGCGACGAGGAACTCCAGCTGACCGCGAAGGAGTTCGACCTGCTGCGCGTGCTGGTGCGGGACGCCGGCCGTGTGGTGACGCGGGACCAGCTGATGCGCGAGGTCTGGGACACCACCTGGTGGTCCTCGACCAAGACCCTCGACATGCACATCTCCTGGCTGCGCAAGAAGCTCGGCGACGACGCGGCGAACCCGAGGTACATCGCGACGGTGCGCGGCGTGGGCTTCCGCTTCGAGAAGAGCTGAGCCCGGCCACCAGCGATCTTCCCCAGGTAACGGATCATGCGCCGACGTCTCATCCAGTCCACCCTCGCCGTCGTCCTCGTGGTGATCGCCGTCTTCGGGATCTCCCTGGTGATCGTCGAGACCCGGACGATCAGCAACAGTGCCCAGGAGCGGGTCGAGTCCGAGGCGGTGCGGCTGGCCAGCATCGTGGACAGCCGGATCCTCGCCGCGGAGAACGTCAACGCGGACGTCCTGCGCAATCCGGTCAGCAAGGACCAGTACGCGGTCATCCGGATGCCCGGCCGGACGCCCATCGAGATCGGCAGCAAGCCCGAGGGCGACACCATCCACTCCACGCAGCACGGCGAGGAGGGCGAGACGGTCACCGTGCAGGAGCCCCGCTCCGCGGTGACCCGCGAGGTCGGCCGGACCCTGCTGATCATCGGGCTGGTCGCGCTGCTCGCGGTGGTGGCGGCGGTGCTGCTCGCGGTACGGCAGGCCAACCGGCTCGCCTCGCCGCTGACCGACCTCGCCGAGACCGCCGAGCGCCTCGGCTCCGGAGACCCGCGCCCGCGGCACAAGCGCTACGGCGTGCCCGAGCTGGACCGCGTCGCCGATGTGCTGGACTCCTCCGCCGAGCGGATCGGGCGCATGCTGACGGCCGAGCGGCGCCTGGCCGCCGACGCCTCCCACCAGCTGCGCACGCCGCTGACCGCGCTGTCCATGCGCCTGGAGGAGATCACCCTGACCGACGACCCGGACACGGTGAAGGAAGAGGCGAACGTCGCGCTGACGCAGGTGGAGCGACTGACCGACGTGGTGGAGCGGCTGCTCACGAACTCCCGCGATCCCCGCACCGGCTCCGCGGTCTCCTTCGAGCTGGACGAGGTCATCCAGCAGCAGCTCGCGGAGTGGCGGCCCGCCTACCGCAGCGCCGGCCGGGCCATCGTCAGCTCGGGCAAGCGGCATCTGACGGCGGTGGGCACGCCCGGCGCGGTCGCCCAGGTGCTGGCCGCGCTGATCGAGAACTCGCTCATGCACGGCGGCGGCACCGTGGCCCTGCGCACCCGGGTCACCGGCAACCAGGCCGTGATCGAGGTCACCGACGAGGGGCCGGGGGTGCCGGCCGACCTCGGCGCACGGATCTTCGAGCGCACGATCAGCGGTCGGAACTCCACGGGCATCGGTCTGGCCGTCGCCCGTGACCTCGCGGAGGCCGACGGCGGCCGGCTGGAACTGCTCCAGGCGCAGCCCCCGGTCTTCGGCCTGTTCCTCTCCCGCACGGCCCCCGCGCGCAAGTCGGACGACGACCGGCCGACGGTCCGCTGAGCGCTCCCCCGCAACGCGGGCCGACGCCCCGAAGCGGTGCCGGCAACCGCGCGACCAGCCACGGCAACGCGACAGCCGCCCACGACAGCGCGGTAGCCGGCCACGACAGCACGGCAGCCGCCCACGACGGCGCCGCAGGCGATCGACGGCACCTCGCGGCGCGGCTCTTTACGGGACGCGCTGGCTCGGCGCCGGTCGCTTCGTCTCCTGCTTCGGGCTCGGCGCGGGCCGCTTCGACTCCTGCTTCAGAATCGATTCGGCGCCGGCCACGGCCTCCCGGGCCGGCATCGTACGGAACACCCAGGTGCGGTACGACCAGAACCGGAACAGGGTCGCCACGCCGATGCCGACGAACTTGAAGACGTTGCTCTGGAGCGGGCTGTCCCAGTGGAAACCGTAGGTCGCCAGGTACAGCACGCCGTTCTCGATCACCAGACCGACCGCGCTGAACAGCAGGAACAGGGTCAGTTCCTTGGTGCGCCCGCTCTTGTCGCGGTCCCGGTACGTCCAGTAGCGGAAGCCGACGTAGTTGAACACGATGGCCACGACGGTCGCGATGATGCTGGCGCGCACCACCGGCAGGTCGGACAGGTGCCGGACCAGGTTGAACGCGCCGAGATTGACGAGGACGCCGGCTCCGCCGACGGCGCCGAACTTGGCCACCTCGCGTACGAGCCGTTGCAGCCCCGAGGAACGAGGTTCCATGGCTGTGCAGCTCCCGTCGCTAGGTTTCGTCAACCCCGCCATGCTAGCCGGGCGGACCACCCGGTGCCTGTGGACCTCGCCACGCCCGGGAAACAGGTCGGAAAGAGGCGGGGAAGCACCGGGTAAGAGATCGTGAGAGGGACGCGATCCGGCCGCTCCGCCGTGGCCGATACGCTAGGGGTGTGACGTTCCCGGTAGTCGGCATGGTCGGCGGGGGGCAGCTCGCGCGTATGACGCACGAAGCGGGCATCCCGTTGGGCATCAGGTTCAAGCTCCTCAGTGACACCCCTCAGGATTCCGCGGCGCAGGTCGTGAGCGATGTCGTCATCGGCGACTATCGCGACCTGGACACGCTGCGTGAGTTCGCGCGCGGGTGCGACGTGATCACCTTCGATCACGAACATGTACCCACCGAGCACCTCAAGGCTCTGGAGGCGGACGGCATCCCCGTGCGCCCCGGACCCGACGCGTTGGTGCACGCCCAGGACAAGGGGGTGATGCGTGCGAAGCTCGATGCGATCGGCATCCCGTGCCCCCGGCACCGGATCGTGAGCGATCCGGAGGACGTGGTCCGGTTCGCGGACGAAGGGGACGGCTTCCCCGTCGTCCTCAAGACCGTCCGCGGCGGCTACGACGGCAAGGGCGTGTGGGTCGTGGACGGCGTCGAGGAGGCCGCCGAGCCGTTCCGGGCCGGCGTCCCGGTCCTCGCCGAGGAGAAGGTCGACTACGTCCGCGAGCTGGCCGCCAACGTCGTGCGCTCCCCGCACGGCCAGGCCGTCGCCTACCCGGTGGTCGAGTCGCAGCAGGTCAACGGCGTCTGCGACACCGTCATAGCGCCCGCGCCCGACCTCTCCGAGGACCTCGCCCTGCACGCCGAGCAGATGGCCCTGACCATCGCCAAGGAGCTGGGCGTCGTCGGCCACCTCGCCGTCGAGCTGTTCGAGACCCGCGACGGCCGCGTCCTCGTCAACGAGCTGGCGATGCGCCCGCACAACTCCGGCCACTGGTCCATGGACGGCGCGATCACCTCGCAGTTCGCCAACCACGTCCGCGCGGTCCTGGACCTTCCGCTGGGCGACCCGCGCCCGCGCGCCAAGTGGACCGTGATGGTCAACGTCCTGGGCGGCGACTACCCGGACATGTACTCCGCGTACTTGCACTGCATGGCCCGCGACCCCAAGCTCAAGATCCACATGTATGGCAAGGACGTGAAGCCCGGCCGCAAGGTCGGACACGTCAACACCTACGGCGACGACCTGGACGACGTGCTGGAGCGCGCCCGTCACGCAGCCGGCTACCTGAGAGGCACCATCACCGAATGAGCCCTGTTGTTGGCATCGTCATGGGGTCGGACTCCGACTGGCCCGTCATGGAGGCCGCCGCCAAGGCCCTGGACGAGTTCGAGATCGCCTACGAGGTCGACGTCGTCTCCGCGCACCGCATGCCCCGCGAGATGATCGCGTACGGCGAGCAGGCCGCCGACCGCGGCCTGAAGGTGATCATCGCGGGCGCGGGCGGTGCCGCCCACCTGCCGGGCATGCTCGCCTCCGTCACCCCGCTGCCGGTCATCGGCGTACCGGTGCCGCTGAAGTACCTGGACGGCATGGACTCGCTGCTCTCCATCGTGCAGATGCCGGCCGGGGTCCCGGTCGCCACGGTCTCCGTCGCCGGTGCCCGCAACGCGGGGCTCCTCGCCGCCCGCATGCTCGCCGCGCACGACGAGGACCTGCTGCACAAGATGCGCGACTTCCAGCAGGACCTCAACGACCAGGCCACCGAGAAGGGCAAGCGGCTGCGCTCCAAGGTCGAGGGCGCGGGCAGCGGCTTCGGCTTCGGGAAGTGACCGCCGTGGCCGCCCTGGACGAAGCACGCGCGCTGCTGCGCGAGTTCCCCGTGGTCGACGGGCACAACGACCTGCCCTGGGCACTGCGCAAGCGGTCCGGTTACGACCTGGACGCCCTGGACATCGCCGGCGACCAGCACGAGCACCTGCACACCGACCTGCCGCGGCTGCGCGAGGGCGGCGTGGGTGCCCAGTACTGGTCGGTGTACGTGCCCGCCGAGCAGCCGGAGCCGGTGGCGGCCACGCTGGAGCAGATCGACTGCGTCCGGCAGCTGCTGGCCCGCTACCCCGCGCAGCTGGCGCCCGCGCTGACCGCCGCCGACATGGAAGCGGCACGCCGGGACGGCCGTATCGCCTCGCTGATGGGGGCCGAGGGCGGTCACTCCATAGCCAACTCCCTCGGCACGCTGCGCGGCCTGTACGCGCTCGGCGTGCGCTACATGACGCTCACCCACAACTCCAACGTGGACTGGGCCGACTCCGCGACCGACGAGCCGAACGTGGGCGGCCTGTCCGCCTTCGGCCGCGAGGTCGTCCGGGAGATGAACCGCGTCGGCATGCTCGTCGACCTCTCGCACGTGGCGGCGACGACGATGCGGGACGCGCTGGACGCCTGCTCCGCGCCGGTGATCTTCTCCCACTCCTCCGCGCGAGCGGTGTGCGACCACCCCCGCAACATCCCCGACGACGTGCTGGAGCGCCTGCCCGCCAACGGCGGCGTCGCCATGGTGACGTTCGTGCCGAAGTTCGTGCTCCAGGCGGCCGTGGACTGGACCGCCGCGGCCGACGAGAACATGCGCGCCCACGGCCTGCACCACCTGGACACCAGCCCCGAGGCGATGAAGATCCACCGGGCCTTCGAGGAGCGCACCCCCCGCCCGGTCGCCACGGTGTCGACGGTCGCGGACCACCTGGACCACATGCGCGAGGTGGCCGGCATCGACCATCTCGGCATCGGCGGCGACTACGACGGCACCGCGTTCACCCCGGACGGCCTGGACGACGTCTCCGGCTACCCGAACCTGCTCGCCGAACTGCTGGAGCGCGGCTGGTCCAAGGCCGACCTGGCCAAGCTGACCTGGCAGAACGCGGTGCGGGTGCTGGGCGCGGCCGAGGACGTGGCCCGGGATCTGCAGGCCACCCGCGCCCCGTCCCTCGCGACCATCGCGTCGCTGGACGGCACCCGGGACTGAATCTCCGGTCCAGGGGCGGCGCGCCGCGCCGCCCCTGACGGGTTACCCCCGAACGCCCCACTCACCAGGAAGTCTCCGTCCGCTCCGTGCGAACGTGTCGGTACGCCAGCCACAGCACGCCGTAGCTCACGACCGACGTAGCCCACGACGACGTACGGAGCCCGCCATGGCCGACCTCCAGGACGACACCCCCCTCACGGCCGAGGCCGACGGGGGCTACGACCTGCCGGACGACCCCTTCCCCGAGCAGCCGGCCGGTGAGCTGCTGGCGCGGGCGCACACCCTGCTCGCCGGCCACCCGGTCGCCGACGGCTACAGCGGCCTGCCCTGGGCCCTGCGCCATCTGCCCTGGTACGACCTGGAGCTGGGCGAGGCCGCCGTCGACACGGACGTGCCCCGGCTGCGCGAGGGGCATGTCGGCGCCCTGTTCTGGTCACTGCACCTGCCCGAGGGGGCGGGCGGCGAGCGTGCCGTGGCGGCCACGCTGGAGCAGCTGGACCAGGTGCGCGCCGTGGTCGAGGCGCATCCGGAGGGGCTGCGGCTGGTGCGCACCGCCGGGCAGGTCATCGACGCCCGCAACCGCGGCCGGGTCGCCGTCCTGCTGGGCCCCGCGCACGGCACCGCCCTCGACGGCTCCCTCGGCATCCTGCGCGTCCTGCACGCCCTCGGGCTGCGCGTGCTCTCCCTCACCGGCACCGCCTGGGCGGGCGCCTCCGGACTGACCCGGTTCGGCGAGGAGGTCGTGCGCGAGATGAACCGGCTCGGCGTGCTCGCCGATGTCACCGGCGCCAGCGAGGCCACCGTCGAGCGGACCCTGGCCCTGTCCAAGACCCCGGTGCTGTGCACCCGCTCGGCCGCCCGCGCCCTGCGCCCGCACCCGGCCAACCTGCCCGACGACCTGCTCGCCGCCCTGGGCGGGGCGAAGGGCCTGTGCATGGTGCCGCTGACCGCCGAGCAGACCGGCCCGACCGTGCCGGACGTCGCCGACCACCTCGACCACGTCCGCGACGTGGCCGGCCCCGAGTGCGTCGGCCTGTCCGGCACCTACGACTCCGGGGCCGTCCACCCCCGCGAGCTCGCCGACGCCTCCCGCTACCCGCACCTGATCGCCGAGCTGCTCCGACGCGGCTGGACCGAGGCCGATCTGGCCCTGCTGACCTGGGGAAACGTGCAGCGAGTGCTGCGCAGCGCGGACTTCACGGCCCGGGCCGCGCAGCATCGCCGGGAGGTGTCCGCGATGCGGATCACCGACCTGGACGCGCCCTAGCCCCCGGGCCCGACGCCCCCGGGGACGTCACGGCTCCTCGATCGGGCACGGACGGCGTCACGGCTCCTCGATCGGGCACGGACGGCGTCACGGCTCCTCGATCCGGCACAGGCAGAACGGATGCCCGGCCGGGTCGGCGTACACCTGGAAGTCCTTCTTCTCACGGTCCTCCAGATCCAGCGGACGGGCGCCGAGCGCGAGCACCCGCTCGTGCGCCGCGTCGACGTCGGCCCAGTCCGGGCCCGCGTCGAAGTCCAGATGGAACTGCTGGCCGTTGCGGTCCGCGCGCGGCCACTCCGGCGGGGTGTGCCCCTCGGCCCGCTGGAAGGCCAGCCGCGGCCCGTCCGGGACCTGGAGGACCACCCAGTCGTCGTCCTCGGCCCACGGGGTGCCCCCGGCCACCGCCGCGTAGAAGGCGGCCAGCGCGTGCGGATCGGGGCAGTCGAGCACGACGGAACGGAAACGGGCCACGGACGCCATGGTGTTCTCCTCCGGACGGGTCGGCGGGCGCAGAGACGGAACGGGTGCCCCCAGGGGGCGGCGTCGACACGGGAAGTCCGCCGTTGTCCCGGGGCGCCGCCGTCGCCCGACGCGGGGGGTGCGGGGCCCGCGCCGGGATGCGCCGGTACGGGGCGAAGAGAGGGTGGGGCACGGCGGTGTGGTGCAGAATGCGCACAGACGCCGGTTCGGCCGACTGAGCCTCGGCCGAACCGGCGTCACCTGTGCACGTCGACGGGACCGGCGCCCCCGGCGCGGCCGGCCGCGACCGTGCCGTGGCCGAGCCGTGGCCGAGGCCGAAGACCGCACCGGACGGTCCCCGCCCGGCGGAGCGTCAGGCGGTGGGACGCCCCATCGCGCGGTACGTCCACCCGGCCCGCCGCCACAGCTCCGGGTCGAGGGTGTTGCGCCCGTCCAGGATCACCCGGGCCGCCGCGGCCTCGCCGAGCGCCGCCGGGTCCAGCTCCCGGAACTCCCGCCACTCGGTCAGGTGCAGGACGACATCGGCGCCCCGGACGGCCGCGAGGGCCGAGTCGGCGTACCCCAGCGTCGGGAAGACCTTGCGGGCGTTCACCATGCCCTTCGGGTCGTACACCGTCACCTGACCGCCCTGGAGGTGGATCTGGCCGGCCACGTTCAGCGCGGGGGAGTCACGGACGTCGTCCGAGTCCGGCTTGAAGGTGGCCCCGAGCACCGCGACCCGCTTGCCGAGGAAGGAACCGCCGCCGAGCGCCTCCCGGGTCATCTCGACCATCTGGCCGCGCCGGCGCATGTTGATCGAGTCGATCTCGCGCAGGAAGGTCAGCGCCTGGTCGGCCCCCAGCTCACCGGCGCGGGCCATGAACGCCCGGATGTCCTTGGGCAGGCAGCCGCCGCCGAAGCCGATCCCCGCGCGCAGGAACTTGCCGCCGATCCGGTCGTCGTACCCGATGGCCTCCGCGAGCTTCGCCACGTCGCCGCCGGCGGCCTCGCACACCTCCGCCATCGCGTTGATGAAGGAGATCTTGGTCGCGAGGAAGGAGTTCGCCGAGGTCTTCACCAGCTCGGCGGTCGGGAAGTCGGTCACCACGAACGGCGTGCCCTCGCCCACCGGGCCCGCGTACACCTCGCGCAGCAGCTTCTCCGCGCGCTCGCTGCGCACGCCGACCACGATCCGGTCCGGGTGCAGGGTGTCCTGCACGGCGAAGCCCTCGCGCAGGAACTCCGGGTTCCAGGCCAGCTCGGCGTCGGCACCGGCGGGCGCGTGCTCGGCCAGGTAGCCGGCGAGCCGGTCGGCGGAGCCCACCGGCACGGTCGACTTGCCGACGACCAGGGCCGGCCCGTGCAGGTGCGGGGCGAGGGAGGCGATCGCGGAGTCGACGTACGACATGTCGCAGGCGTACTCACCGTGCTTCTGCGGGGTGTTCACGCACACGAAGTGCACATCGCCGAAGGCGCCGGCCTCGGCCCAGTCCGTGGTGAACCGCAGCCGCCCGGTCGACCCCTCGATCCCGGCGACGTGCCTGCGCAGCAACTCCTCCAGACCGGGCTCGTACATCGGGGTCTCGCCGCGCTCCAGCAGGGCGATCTTCTCGGGTGCGACATCCAGTCCCAGCACCTCGAAGCCCAGCTCGGCCATGGCCGCGGCGTGTGTGGCGCCGAGGTAGCCGGTGCCGATCACGGTGATCTTCAGGCTCATGGATGCTCCAGCCGGTGGATGGTCGTTCATGCGGGCCCGAGCATAGTCGGGAGGTGTACCGGGCAAATTCGCCGCTGTCGTCAAGCTCACGTAGGCGCGCTCGGAGCAGGGCTCTAAAATTTGAGTTACTTAACGGTAATTAGCGTCAGTATCACTGCGTCTTTGGAGCGTGAGAGACCGTGGCCGGAACGGCTGAGTTCGACCTGTACCGCCCGTCGGAGGAGCACGACATGCTCCGCGACGCCGTCCGCTCCCTGGTCGAGGCGAAGATCGCGCCCCACGCCGCGGCGGTGGACGAGGAGGCCCGCTTCCCGCAGGAGGCCCTCGACGCCCTGGTCGCGAACGACCTGCACGCCGTACACGTCCCCGAGGAGTACGGCGGCGCCGGCGCCGACGCGCTCGCCACGGTGATCGTGATCGAAGAGGTCGCCCGCGCCTGCGTCTCCTCCTCCCTGATCCCCGCCGTGAACAAGCTGGGCTCCCTCCCGGTGATCCTCTCCGGCTCCGAGGAGCTGAAGAAGAAGTACCTGGGCCCGCTCGCCAAGGGCGACGCGATGTTCTCCTACTGCCTCTCCGAGCCGGAGGCGGGTTCGGACGCGGGCGGCATGAAGACCAAGGCCGTCCGCGACGGCGACCACTGGGTCCTCAACGGCGTCAAGCGCTGGATCACCAACGCCGGCGTCTCCGACTACTACACCGTCATGGCCGTGACGGACGCGGACAAGCGCACCAAGGGCATCTCCGCCTTCGTCGTGGAGAAGTCCGACGAGGGCGTCTCCTTCGGCGCCCCGGAGAAGAAGCTCGGCATCAAGGGCTCCCCGACCCGCGAGGTCTACTTCGACAACGTCCGCATCCCCGCCGACCGCATGATCGGCGAGGAGGGCAGCGGCTTCGCCACCGCGATGAAGACCCTGGACCACACCCGCATCACCATCGCCGCCCAGGCTCTCGGTGTCGCCCAGGGCGCCTTCGACTACGCCAAGGGGTACGTCCAGGAGCGCAAGCAGTTCGGCAAGCCGATCGCCGACTTCCAGGGCATCCAGTTCATGCTCGCCGACATGTCGATGAAGATCTCGGCCGCCCGCGCCCTCACCTACCAGGCCGCCGCCGCCTCCGAGCGCGGCGACGCCGACCTCACCTACCTGGGCGCCGCCGCCAAGTGCTTCGCCTCGGACATCGCGATGGAGGTCACCACCGACGCCGTCCAGCTCCTCGGCGGCTACGGCTACACCCGGGACTACCCGGTCGAGCGCATGATGCGCGACGCCAAGATCACCCAGATCTACGAGGGCACCAACCAGGTCCAGCGCATCGTCATGGCGAGGAACCTTCCCTAGCAGGGTTTTCGCAGGTCAGGGGCTATTCCGACGGCCCGGCGAGACGGTCACGACGTGCTGTCCGTTGCGGCCAGATCAGGCCCGTTCATGGGCGTCATGCTGGGGAATCCTGGGTAGACGCCTGGCTGGAAACGGCCTCTGACCTGCGTAAACAGCACAGCCCCCGGCGCGTTGCCGGGGGCTGTTGTCGTAGGCGGATCAGGCGACCTCTGATGTCTCCGTGGGATCGTCAGCGCCGGGCGTCAACATCGTTGCGATGGCGGCCCGGCCGCGCTGCTCGGCCCCTTCGAAGATGTAGTGGTAGTGCTCCCTCAGCACATCCGTACTGCTGTGGCCCATCCAGTCGGCCACATCGTTCTCGGGGACTCCGGCGTACAGCAGCCGTGATCCGTAGGAGTGCCGGAGTGAGTGAGCCTTGCAGTACTCCACCTGTCCCTTGCCCAGAGCCTCCCTCCAGATCTTCGGGTTGAAGTACGACGCGTAGAGGTAGCCAGTGCGCGTCACGTTGGGGAAGAGAAGCCGTTCCGGCCCCCATACGGCGTGGTTCTCGATGTGTGGCTGAAGCTCGAAGGCGACGTTCGGAGGGAGGGGGACAGTGCGCCCCTGGCTCGCCTTCGTCACGAGCCTTGATGTGCCGACGCTGGATCGCGGTGTTCTTCCCCGACTCGGTGTCTCCGTCCTCCGCAATCTGAAAGTCGACCCGAAGCGTCTCGGCCTTGAAGTCGATCTGATCGCGGGACACCGCCATGGCCTCCCCCAGTCGCAGACCGCACCCGGCCATGAGCCTGGCTGGGTGAGACAGGGGGCGGAGTGACCGAGGTCTATCCGCGCCGCCGAGTCGCTGCGACTCATGATGTGTGGCCGGCAAGCGCGGAGTGTGAACAGAACCGCGCACGGGTTGTCCGTCTGGACGCTTACCGCCCTGCCCCGGAGCGGGCCCCAGAGCCTGCGCCCGAACCGAAGCGGTCGGAACCGCTCGGAGACTCGAATCCGTTCCTGGCGCTGCTCTAACGAACCGACGAAGCCCCGGCCATTTTGGGCCGGGGCTTCTTTGTTACTTCGACTGTCCCACCGGGCAGGCCAGTTCAGGCTTCGAGCGATTCGGGGAGCACGTCACCACTGCCAGGGAGAGGTACGAGGGGCGTTCCAGGTAGTAGCCATACGACAGATCAGAACCTGAGCACAGTTGCTCAGCAGCGATGCTCACGAGCCGAGCCAGGCGCGTGGTGTCTCGGTCCCTCTCCGATGCGAACCGGGGCGCGTACTCGGTCAGCCGTTCGCCGATCCATGTTGCCGCTTCCTCGGGTTCATCCCAGGTGCCACGAACTGAGGAACGGGGCTTGATGAGCCAGTACGCTGTTTCGATCGGCGGCAGATCGGATGTCGGGAACTCGGCCACCACTTCCCCGTAGCGCTTCAGTAGCTGTTCCGCCTTCACGTCCTCATCGGACACTGGAGCTGCTGGAGGCTCAGGGTGTGGGGGACGCCGTAGAGCCTCATTGTCGAAGCGCTCTTTCGGTCCGGTCCATAGGTAGCCGTGGTGGTGCACCAGTCGTTCCCGTTCGAGTGGTGCCAGCCGGATCGGACCCAGGGACGGGGGATGGACCCGGCCCGGCTGACGGGAGGGGAAGGATCAGACGTTCAGGCCGAAGCGCGCCGGGTCGATACCGGCCGCGCCCAGCTCCTCCGTGGTGAACCGCAACGGCTGCGCCTCCGGCCGCTTGCTGTCACCGAGCGCCCAGAGACCGTCGCCGATCCGGGCCAGGGTCACGCACCCCTCCGTGCAGGGGCCGCCGCACGCCTGGACGAACGAGGCCCCGCTGATGTCGAGCGCGTACAGGTCGGTTCCGTTCTGCATCACTGCACCTTCCTGCTAACTGATCACGGCCATGGCTGGCCGTCGCCGCCCGAACGGGCGGGAGTCAAAGGGGGAGAGCCACGCTTCAGCGGTTGGAACGCTTGCCGGACTCGGCGCACCGCGCGCACTCGCACGGCGGCCACGCGGAAGTCACGAGAGGTGCCAGAGCATCGCTCGCGGTTACTGC
The DNA here is from genome assembly GCF_055600785.1 of Streptomyces sp. NPDC038200. Taxonomy (NCBI): domain Bacteria; kingdom Bacillati; phylum Actinomycetota; class Actinomycetes; order Kitasatosporales; family Streptomycetaceae; genus Streptomyces; species Streptomyces sp. NPDC038200. Next base: position 653,683 of record NZ_JBVJYH010000001.1, on the reverse strand, counting down.
CTGCTCGGGCCCCCACGATCGCCCGGAGTCACGGGAAACGCGCATCGTCATCAGCGGCCGGTCAGCGAAGAGACGCTGCGCCGCTCCCTTGCGCGTCACGCGTGTACCTCGGCTTGGTGGCGGCGGAGCCTTACGTTGCCGTCTGAAACCCCGCTGTAGTCCCCTGCGGATCGCGCGTTCTCGCGCGCGACCGACAGCGAGAGGCACGTACGGCATCCAGGCTTAGGGGACGCCTCACTTGTCCCGTCCATCAGGCTGATTGCCGATGAGGTCGACTCCGGATCGGAAGTTCTCTCTTCGCTCCCCATGACGCCATCTTCGGCTGGCCGGGGGCGCGCCTCTAGGCTGTTTCCTGTTCCCGCAAAAAGTCGTTGCGGATGTCTTCGAGTAGGACCCGCATTCTGTCCCCCGACAGAGCTACGGCCGCGAACCCATTGAACTTATCTACGTACAGCCCAACGTCTCTCGGGTCCGTAACGACGACTTCAGCGTGCACGGTCTCTATCGTCACCATGTGGTCATCGCGGATAACGAACGCGTGATTGGCGATGTCGTGTTGCTGAATCGCCAGCGGTACCACTCGAACATCCACGTGAGGCAGGCGCGATATGGAGGCGATGCGGTCGAGCTGCGCCGCCATCATCTGCGGTGGGACGATTCTCCACCTCAGCACGGGTTCCGTGATGACGAACTGAAGTGATTTCGTGCTGTCGTACAGAACCGCTTGCCGTTCGAGCCTTCCGTTGATCGTGCGCGTGAGGGCGTCTTCACTCAGGTTGTGCCGTTCAAGAACGGCCCGGATGTACTCCGGGGTTTGGAGCAGGCCGGGGACCAGCGCCGGTTGAAAGAGCCGCAGCATCGACATCTGGGCTTCCAGGGCCTTGGCGGCTTGCTGCCCCTTGTGGACGCCGATGCGCTTCAGTAGCCGCCACGCTGTCGCTTCGGTCGCGGATGCGCGGGCAGCCTCCGTGTACTCGGCCTTGACTTCATCCGAGACGCCGATGGCGGTCAGGATGCGTTCAACATCGGTGGCGCTCGGTGCGAGCTTGGCATTCTCGATCTTGGACAGCTTGGACGGAGACATGAGGGCGCTGCGGGCCACTGCCTTGGCTTCTATTCCAGATGCCATTCGCAGCGCCCGCAGCGCGGCCCCGAGCTGTGCTCTGTTCACGCCCCGTACTTGGCCCACCATTCGGTAAATGGTTCCGCGTGGGCGAGTGCCATGTCGCGGTACCTGATGAACTCCGCCACCTTTTCCGGCTCCAGCACTTCCGAGCCCAGGTACTTTCCCGCGCCGTCGTAGTTCATCACGGCCACGGACTCGGAATCGAAGCACCAGAAGTCCGGTACGCCGGCCAGGGGATTGGGTTTCTCGGTGACGTCGAGGATGAAGAACTCTTCACCTCCCGTCATGTTCTTCCGGTAGCCCCACCCGAGTTCGAACAAAAGATAGCCTGTGAGCGGGCGCGACAGAATGTGCACCCGATAGACCCGCTGCCCGTTCTCGGTGTGCGAGCGGAGTTCTTCCACCCATCCTGCGTTGTAGTCCTCGGGCTGCGGCTCCCCGGCCAGGTAGGCGTGATATGCGTCGACGTTCCCGGACTTGCTGTAGTCGTCCAGGGTTTCCAGACGGAAAGCCTCACGCTGGAACGAGTCGAAGAGGTCGCCGAGGGTCTTAGATGAGCTTGTCACGGATGGCCTTCTGGAGCAGTTCCATCGGAATCTCGACCAGGGTTTCGTGAGCGGGAATCTGGAGCCCGTGGTCCGTTGGCGTCTCGCCCTGCACCAAGAAGGTGCCGCGATCCGTCGCGTAGATCGTCGGGCAGTCCTTGATGTCGCACGTGCTGACCAGCTTGGTGACCTTCATGGTCTGGATTCCCCTCCCAGGCCGCTGTCAGTGCCTCGCGTCTGGGTTGATGCTCCCGAGGGCCGGGCGTGTGGGTCAAGCGATCACGGTTGACGGAACGGGAAACCGCGTGACGCCCTCCAAGCCTGCTCGTCCGTTGCCGTCCCAGGCTCGGCTTCAAGGCGGCTGGGGTGACCTGCGCAGACTGTTGACGATCATGGGGAAATGCTGCGGAGCCCTCCTCTGAGAGGGCTGTTCATGCTGGTCAGGGCCGTGTGACCTGTACCCAGATCTACGAGGGCACCAACCAGGTCCAGCGCATCGTCATGGCCCGCAACCGCCGTAACGGCCCGGCTTCCGGAAAGGCGCCCCGAGGGGCGCCTTTTTCGCGTGGGGCAGGTGGGCGTAACCCGACGTGCGGGACGGGACCGCCCGGCGTAGGACGGAACCACACGGGGCCCGCCCCGGGTCCCACCGCCTCCGAGGAGGAGCCATGACCCAGTCCGGAATGATGCCTGCCCTCACCCGACAGATGCAGGAGTGCATCGAGGCATGCATGAGCTGCCACAACATGTGTGAGGAGACCATGAGCTCCTGCATGCAGCAGGGCGGTCAGGCACAGATGCAGGTCATGCGCGCGCTCATGGACTGCTCCGAGACGACCCGCATGTGCGCCGACATGATGATGCGCCGCTCGCCCATGGCCGGCGAGATGTGCGCGATGTGCGCGAGGGTCTGTGACATGTGCGCCGAGGCGTGTATGTCCATGCCGGACGACCAGCAGATGATGCGCTGTGCCGAGGCGTGTCGCCGCTGCGCGGACACCTGTCGGGCGATGGCCGGCGCCGCCATGTGAGTCCGGCCCTGCCGGGAACGGTCAAGGGCACCCTCGCGGGTGCCCTTGCTCCGTGTGCCCGTGGCCCGGCGGTCGTCAGTTGCCGGAGACGGTGACCTTCTCGTCCTTGTTCAACTCGTCCACCAGCGTCTTCACCTTCGCCTTGTCCCAGACGAGGTTGCCGCCGGCGGAGCCGGAGATCGGCATGTTCATCGAGGTGCCGTCACCGCCGCTGACGCCCTTCATCGCCCAGAACATCGACGCCAGGTCCCACAGGGACATGTCCTTGTCGACGATCAGGGAGTCCAGGCCCGCGCCCATGGTCGGGTAGAACTTGAACGGGTTGAGGATCGTGGACGGGGTGGCGACCTGGTGGGCCAGGGCGGCCAGGAACTTCTGCTGGTTCTTGGTGCGCTGCAGGTCGGACGCGGCGAACGCGTGCCGGGTGCGGACGAAGGCGAGGGCCTGCTGGCCGTCCAGGGTCTGCTTGCCGGCCTTGAAGTCGGCGCCCGACCACTTGTCCTTGAAGCCCTTGTCGATGTCGATCTCGACGCCGCCCACCGCGTCCACGATGCTCGCGAAGCCCTGGAAGCCGATCTCCACGTAGTGGTCGATGTGCAGACCGGTGTTGGCCTCGATCGCGCGGACCAGCAGCGTCGGCCCGTCCTCGGCGTAGGTCGCGTTCAGCTTCGCGTGCCGGCCCTGCGCCGGGTAGACCTTGCCGGACGTCGATCCCTGGTACGACGGGACCACCACGTCCGAGTCACGGGGCAGCGAGATCAGCGTGTCGCCGTTGTCGCCGACGTGCAGGATCATCATCGAGTCCGTGCGCTTGCCCTCGGCACCGCCCGTGTGCAGCTTCTTCTCGTCCTGCTTGGACATGCCCTCACGGCTGTCCGAGCCGACGATCAGGTAGTTCGTGCCGTCGCCCGCCTCCGGCCGGTCGATGACCTTCGACAGGTCCACCTCGCGGCGCAGCTTGGAGTCGGCCCAGAAGTAGGTCGCGACCGAGGTGACGACCAGCACGGTCGCCAGGGTGATCGCGGTCCACTTGATCCGGCGCCGCCAGTTCGGCGCGGGGCGCGGGGCGCGGGTGGACCCGCCCGCGGGATCGCCCGGTCCCCGGCCGCCGGGGCTGCCGTAGACCTGGCCGGTGTTGTAGCCGCTGTCGTAGTCGTCGTGGCCGGCACCGCCCTCGTGGCCCCGGCCGTCCACGTACGACGGCTGCTGCGGAACTCCGGCTCCGTACGGCGGTGCCGCCGGGCCGGGGTCGCCGTACGCCGAGCGCTGCCCGGGCGGTACCGCCGGGCCGCGCTGCACCTGGCGCATCACGCGGGCACCCTCCGGCTGCGCGCCGGCACTGCCGCGTCCGTAGCGCGGGCCGCGGTTGTCGTCGGACCATCCCTCGGGCCAGTCATTCATGCGCCCCAGTGTGCAGGGAGGCGCCATGGGCCGGACAAGGGATGTCGGAAAATCACAGCCCCGCTGTTGCGAACCCGACACAAAATTCCGCGATTGTCACCACGGCATAAGGTGGGGGCCATGACAGACCAGGCCATGGACAGGGATCCGGACATGGAAGCGGACATCCCGGGCAAGCCCACGTCCGCCTCGCGCACCACGCTCAGCCACATCATGACCCACAACGACACCAACCTGCTGGGGACGGTGCACGGCGGGGTGATCATGAAGCTGGTCGACGACGCGGCGGGCGCCGTGGCCGGCCGGCACTCCGGCGGCCCCGCCGTCACCGCCTCCATGGACGAGATGGCGTTCCTCGAGCCGGTCCGCGTGGGCGATCTGGTCCATGTGAAGGCGCAGGTCAACTGGACCGGCCGGACATCGATGGAGGTCGGCGTCCGGGTCCTGGCCGAACGCTGGAACGAGTCCGCCCCGGCCACCCAGGTCGGCTCGGCCTACCTGGTCTTCGCCGCCGTCGACGCCGACGGCAAGCCGCGCCGGGTGCCGCCGGTGATACCGGAGACCGACCGCGACCGCCGCCGCTGCCAGGAGGCCCAGATCCGCCGCACCCACCGCCTGGCCCGCCGCCGGGCGATCCGCGAGCTGCGCGAGAAGCGCGCGGCGGAGGGATTCGAGGACTAGAGAGGGCCCGGAAGGGCCCCGGAGGACCCGGGAGGACCCGGGAGGGCCCCGGAGGGCCGGGAGAGGACCCGAGAGGACCCGGACGGGACCCGAGAGGACTCGAGAGGACCTGAGCGGACCCGGAGGGCTTCCCGCCCGACGGGCACCGTCCCGCGCGGGCCGGCGGTCCCGGCACCCCCTCAGGCGTTGTCGGAGCAGACCACCTCGTTGCCCCGCACCACGGTCTGCTCCGGCCGGCCCGGGTCCTCGAAGCGCACGTTGCGCACGCTCCTGAAGTCGGCGCCGGCCGTCACCTTCAGCAGCGGCCCCTGGCCCGGCGCCGCGCGCAGCTCGCTGCCCGGCAGGGCCGCGGCCAGGGAGCGGGCGGAGCGGTCCCAGCGGGGGTCGTAGAAGATCACCGTGCGCGGCACCCGGGCGGGAGCGGTCACCGGCCGGCGGGTGGTGGCGAAGCCGGTCGCCGCGAGAGCCGCGTCGACCCGCTTGGCCAGCCCGACCGTGCCGGTGCCGTTCGCCACCTGGACCCGGATCGTGTCCGGGGCCACCTCCACCGGTACCGGAGCCTGCGCCGGATCACGGCGCGGCTGGTCTCCGGTGAGCGGCTTGTCGTCCCGCAGCGCCCCGAACAGCTGGTCCGCCCGCGCCTGGTCCCACTTCAGGGTCGAGCCGATGCCCTTGACGGGGTAGTTCATCTGCCCGATGGGCACGGTGGTGAACTCGGACGAGGACGGCGAGAAGTCCCGCATCGCGCGGCCCAGGTCGAGCAGCTCGTCGGTGCCGAAGCCCGCGTCGGCGCGGACCGAGCCCAGCACGGCCCGGGTCACGTCCCGGAACCGCATCGGGTTCAGCAGCACCCCGGAGGAGGTCGCCTTCTCCAGCAGCGCGGCCAGGAACCGCTGCTGCCGCTTCATCCGGCCCAGGTCGCTGGCTCCGTCGAGGTGCCGGGCGCGTACGTACTGCAACGCCTGGCCGCCCCGCAGGGTGTGCGTGCCGGGCGCGAGGTCCAGCCCGGTGTACCGGTCCTTCAGCGGCGTCGCCGTGCAGACCTTGACCCCGCCGAGCACGTCCACGGTCTTCATGAAGCTGGTGAAGTCGACCTCCAGATAGTGGTCGATCTTCACATGGGTCATGTTCTCCACCGTGCGGATGGTCAGCTGGGGGCCGCCCTCGGCGTAGGCGGCGTTCAGCTTGACCGGGTGCGGGCCGTGCCGCTGCCCGGAGTTCTGGTCGACGTGCGCGGGCGTCTCGGCGTAGGAGTCGCGCGGCAGGCTCACCACGGTGGCCCGCTCCCGGTCGTCCGCGATGTGCACGATCATCATCGTGTCCGTGCAGTGGCAGGGCTGCCCGCCCAGCCGGTAGGTGCGCCGGTCCCGCTCGCTGATCTTGTCGCGGCCGTCGGTGCCGACCAGCAGGACGTTCATGCCGTGACCGGCCCGGGGCCGGTTCTTCATGTCCTTGAAGGCGTCGATCCGGGCGATGCCCGCGTCCAGGCTGGCGACGACCGCGTGCCCGATCCCGGCGGAGGCGAGCACCACGACCGACAGCGTGGTGACCGCCCGCATGGCCCAGCGTGGCCGCCGGGGCGGCCGGACGGACCGCACGGGCCGCTGGGGCGGGCGCGGCACCCGGCGGGGCGGCTGCGGGCGGCGCTGCTCAGGGGCGGGGGACCGAGGCGGGGTGGGCAAGGAGGACACCTCCGGACGAGGCCGTACGTGGGATCCGCGAGCACAGTAGGCCGATACGATCTCCAGCCCGCGCCGCAGCCCCGGCGGCGCGCACCCGTGTCCCCCGTTCGCGGTAACGTGAGGCCCCTATGAACGCCAAGTCCGACGTGCGGCTCCCCGCTGTGTCCGTGATCATGCCCGTCCTCAACGAGGAGCGGCATCTGCGCGGGGCCGTCCAAGCGATCCTCGCGCAGGAGTACGCCGGCGAGATGGAGGTCGTGATCGCCCTCGGTCCGTCCACGGACCGCACGGACGAGATCGCCGCCGAGCTGGTCCGCGACGACCCGCGCGTGCACACCGTCCCGAACCCGACCGGCCGCACCCCGGCCGCGCTGAACGCGGCGATCAAGGCGTCGCGGCACCCGATCGTGGTCCGCGTCGACGGCCACGGCATGCTCTCGCCGAACTACATCGCGACCGCGGTCCGCCTCCTGGAGGAGACCGGCGCGCAGAACGTCGGCGGCATCATGCACGCCGAGGGCGAGAACGCCTGGGAGCACGCGGTGGCCGCCGCGATGACCTCGAAGATCGGTGTCGGCAACGCTGCCTTCCACACCGGTGGCCGGGCCGCACCCGCCGAGACCGTCTACCTCGGTGTCTTCCGCCGCGAGGCGCTGGAGCAGCAGGGCGGGTACAACGAGGAGTTCATCCGCGCCCAGGACTGGGAGCTGAACTTCCGTATCCGTGAGGCGGGCGGGCTCATCTGGTTCTCGCCCGAGCTGAAGGTGTCGTACCGGCCACGGCCGTCCGTGCGGGCGCTGGCGAAGCAGTACAAGGACTACGGCCGTTGGCGGCACGTCGTCGCCCGCTACCACTCCGGCTCGATCAACCTGCGCTACCTCGCGCCGCCGACCGCGGTGTGCGCGATAGCCGCGGGCCTGGTCGTCGGCGCGGCGCTGACCCCGTGGGGCTTCGTGATCCCCGGCGGCTACCTGGCCGCGATCGCCGCGGGTTCCGTCCCGGCCGGCAAGGGGCTGCCCCTGAAGGCCCGGCTGCAGATCCCGGTGGCCCTCGCCACCATGCACATGTCCTGGGGCTGGGGCTTCCTGACCAGTCCGAAGTCGCTGGCGAGGAAGGTCATCGCCTCCCGGCGGCCGGCGGTCGTCGACGCCGCCTGACCGGTGCGCGAAGGGCCCCTCCTCACCGGAGGAGGGGCCCTTCGCGTGCGTACCGGACTACCACCGGTAGACGCTGTACACCGGCATGCACCCGGAGGTGTCCGAGCCGTTGACGGCGTCGGAGTTGGCGGGCAGGTCACCGGCCTTCGGCTGGGACTGCTTCGGGTAGGACGTGCCGGTGCGCCAGTCCGCGCCGACGGCGACCGTGACGCCCGTCACATCGGTGGACTTCTGCACCGCGCTCATCGGGATGCCCAGCGACTTGGCCACGGCCTGGGCGTCACCCTCCAGGTCCGCGCTCGGGTACCGCACGACCGTCTTGTCCTCGGCCAGGCTCCCCGAGGTGTCGGCCTGCGCCCGGGCGTAGCCCTTCTGCACGAGCACCTGGCCGATGGCCGAGGCCCGCTGCTGCACCGCGGCCTCGGTGGAGGTGCGGGTGGCGTTCTGCACCAGCACCCCGAGCCGGCTCGGGTCCAGCGAGGGGCTCTTGGTGGGCTTGTCCTTGCCCGCGCCCTTCTTCGCGCCGGACGTGCCGCCGTTCTTGTCGAACGGCACGTCGTCCTTGAGCATCTCCCACATCTTGTCGGCGTTGGGCTCGTCCGGGACGACGTGGTTGCCGTTCTGCGGGTCCTTCAGGTTGGGCATGGTCGCCGAGGTGATGCGGTTGGCCGGCACCGACTTCATCTGCATGGCCAGGTCGTAGAGCTTCTTGACGGTGCCGATCTCCTCCGACACCTTCAGCGACTTGGTGGCCGCCTCGGCCAGGTCCATCAGCCGGCCGCTGTCGGTGAACACGTTCTGCTTCTTCAGCGTACGGATCATCGAGTTCAGGTACATGTGCTGGGCGCGGGCCCGCATCAGGTCGTCGCCCCAGGCGTGCCGCGTGCGCAGCCACTGGAGGGCCTGCTTGTCGTAGATCTTCTGTGTTCCGGCCTTCAGCTTCAGCCCGGAGCCGCCGGGCACCCTCGGCGTCGGGTGGTCCCACACGTTCTGCCGCACACAGACCTCGACACCCCCGATGGCGTCCGCCATCCGCACCACACCCGAGAAGTCGATCGTCATCCAGTGGTCGATGTAGACCCCGGTGAGGTTCTCCCAGGTGAGCAGCGTGCAGCCGGCTCCGCCGCGGGCCAGGGTGACGTTGATGATGTCGTTCGTCGGCGGATAGACCTTGCCGGTCTCGGGGTCCGTGCACTTGGGGATGTCCACACGGGTGTCCCGCGGGATGCTGACCATCGCGGCGCTCTTGCGGTCCGCGGAGAGGTGGATGAGCATCTGGACGTCCGCGAGCGGTGGGTCGCCGGCGTGGTCCCTGCTGCCGCCGAGCTTCACGTTCTCCGCGGAGTTCCGGCTGTCGGAGCCGATCAGCAGGATGTTCAGCGGGGTCTGGCCGGCCGCGTTCGGCGCGGTCCGCTGCGCCTTGGAGTCGTCGCCGTTGGCGCGCGCACCCTTCTTGATATTGCCGTTGAGGTGCTGGTAGTACAGATATCCGGCACCCCCGGTGCCGAGTATCACCACCGCCAGCACGGTCGCGGACCAGCGCAGCGCGCGCCGTCTGCGTCGAGGCCGGTCCGTCTGCGGACCGCCCGCCCGCCGTCTGCCGCCGCGCCGGCCGGAACGCGCCGGCGCTTCCGAGGTCTTCGGCGTGAGCGACATCGTGTCCTCGACCGCCGGAGCCTGCCCGCGCACCTCGCTCTGCGCCAACTCCCTGCCCTCCCCACCCTTGCGCCAAGCAACGGGCCCGCCCCGCGTCCGGTTAGACGCACGACGGGCCCCTTGGGTTACCTACGAGGCGCACTTCACCTTGTCTGCCGTGGACTTGTCGACGTCCGGCGCCTTCGACGGCGCCTTGAGGGGGACCCCCGCCCCCTTGAAGTCCTTGCCCAGGGTCAGCGTCATCGCCGGCAGCCCCTGGGCGTTGGTCACGCTCTTGCCGGGTTTCATCGCGGCCCCCGACAGGCCCATGATCGCGGCCAGCCGGCGGGCCTGGGCCGCCTGGTCGGGCGCGTACTCCAGCGTGGTCTTGGCCAGTGCGGCCGGAGCGTTGCCGGAGTTCTCCGACTTGCCGACGCCCTCCTCGTTCTGCAGCCAGTTGAGCACCGCCTGGGCGCTGCCGCCCGCGGCGCCGCCGTTGAGGATGCGCACCCGGACCTCGGAGGCGGGTGCCTTGCTGCCCTTGAGCCGGGCGGCCTGCGCGTCCTTCTCCGCCTTCTGCTGCTTCTTCACCTCGGTGAAGGAGACGTCGTTCTGGATGGCGTCGAAGACCTGCGGGGCCAGCGCCTGGTCGAGGACCACCGTCTTGTGCACGACACCGTCGGCGGGGTTGTCCTTGACCGGCACCGTCGTGAAGGCCAGGTTCTTCGGGTTGAGCTTGCCCAGCTCCAGCCCCAGGTCCTTCAGCTTGCCGATGCTGTCCAGCTGGTCGTCCACGGTCAGCGCCTTGGTGCCGGCCTCGGCCAGCTTCAGCATCTTGGTCGGGCTGGTGAGCGTGGCGTTGCCCTTCAGCTTGCGCATCAGGGCGCCCAGGAACTGCTGTTGCAGCCCGATCCGGCTCAGGTCGCCGCCGAAGCCGACGGAGTGCCGGGTGCGCACGAACGCCAGCGCCTGCTCACCGGAGATCTTGTGTGTGCCCCTGGACAGCTTCAGATGCGAGTCCGGGTCGTCGATGTCCTTGGCCAGACAGACGTCGACGCCGTCGACCGCCTCGGTCAGCGTCTTGACCGCGTTGAAGTCGGCCACCATGAAGTCGTCCGGCTTGATCCCGGTCAGCTCGGTCACCGTGCGCATGGTGCAGCTCGGCGTGCGGCCGTCCTGCCCCAGGCTCGTGTTGAAGCGGACGCCCTGCGTGCCCGCGATGACCTTCTGGCTGCCGTCCTCCTGCGTGGTCGGGCAGTCCGGGACGTCCACGATCATGTCGCGCGGGATGCTCAGCGCCGTGGCGTTGGAGCGGTCCTTGGAGAGGTGCAGCAGGATGGTGGTGTCGGCGTGCCCGACACTGCCCGCGTCGCCGTACCCCTCGTTGCCCTTGCCGGTCCGCTTGTCGGTGCCGATCAGCAGGATGTTGATCGCCTCGTCCTTGCGGAAGCCGCCGGTGCTGGCGCCGTCGTCGGACACGGACGTGATGTTGTCGTTCAGGTGCTTGATGTAGAGGTAGCCGGCGGCCGTCACGGCGACCAGCACGAAGGCCATGGTCCCGCCGGTCCACAGCAGGATCTTCTTCGCCTTCGACTTCTTCTTCTTCACCGGCCGCCGGGACGCGCGCCGCCCCTGCGGTGCCTCCGGCTCGGCGCCTCGGCGGCGTGCCGAGCGCGGCGCCGGCACCTCGGTGCCACGCGCCCGGGGCGTCTGCCGGCTCTCCCCGGCGGTGTGCCGGCTCTCCCCGGCAGCGTGCCGGGTCTCCCCGGTCGTCTGCCGCGCACGCCCGCCCGTCGCGCCGCCCCCGTCCCGGGGGGACGGTCTACGGGGTCCGGGTACCGGCGGCTGCGCTGCGGAATTGCTCAGTCGCAGTTCGTATTCGCCGGTGTTCGGATTGAGTACCCACTGGTCTGCGGGATCGATGTTCTCCGCCCGCCCACGGCCTTGCGCGTCCACGGTTGTCCGAATCCTCCGTCGGGGCCACGCGGCGCCTTCCCCCTCCAAGGCGCTCGGGTCTCGGTGAAACAGTGCACGACCCCAGGACGGACCTCGCGGCCAGGTGCACCGGATCGCTCACACTATCCGCCCAGTTCAGCGTCGGGCGACGCCCGTGACAAATTCGACGTGCCTACAACCGGGCAATCCCCCTCATTTTCTGAACGGAAGTTCGCCGACTTGGTGCGCGCCTTACCCGCAGGTCTGTTCGGCGGCGGTGTTTCCGCGGAACGTCGGGGCGGGCGAGGCGCCGTCGGACCCGGCCGAGTCTGTGCCCTCCCCGGGAACTTTCTGTGAATTCTCCGAGGCCACCATCACCGGCCGGTCGGCCCGCAGCAGTGCGAACAGCTTCTCGGCCTCCGGCTCCACGAGCTGATCGCGGTTGGCGTCGTAGACGTACGACTCCCGCGGCACCGTCAGGAACCGCACGCGTTCGGTGGGGAGATCGCGCAGCCCGCGCACCAACTGGTACAAGCCGCCCAGACTTGCCAGTTCGGGATCGGTGGTCAGCGAGGAGGTGGCCGCGTCCAGCACCGGATACAGCTTCACCGGATTCAGCAGGACATCGCCGCTGCGCACCTTGTTGACGAGCGCGCCGAGGAACCGCTGCTGCCGTTCCATCCGTTCGGTGTCGCTGCCGTTCCCGAGCGACTTGCGGGCGCGCACGTACCCGAGTGCCTGCTCCCCGTCGAGCGTGACCCGGCCCGCGGGCAGCTTCAGTTTCGCCGCCTTGTCGTCCACGGGCGCTTCCAGGCACACCTCCACGCCGTCCACGGCGTCCACCATGTCCTTGAACCCGCTGAAGTCCACGACCATGTGGTGGTCGATGCGGATGTCCGTCAGCTTCTCGACGGTCCGGATCGTGCACGCCGAACCGCCCACCTGGAAGGCGTGGTTGAACATCGCGAACACCGGGTCGCTGCGCCTGCCGTCCTCCTGCCGGCAGGACGGGATGTCCACCATCAGGTCCCGGGGGAGCGAGACGGCGGTGGCGCTGTCCCGGTCGGCGGCCAGGTGCAGCAGGATCGTGGTGTCCGACCGCTCGGTGCCGAGGTCCTTGCCGTACTTGCGGTTGCCGTCCCCGGCCCGGGTGTCGGATCCGATCAGCAGGATGTTCTGCGCGCCCCGCACCAGCGCGGTGGGCCGCTCCCGCTCGTAGCGCGCGAGCTCGGCGGCGGCGGCCTCGTCCGCGGTGATGTTGCCGTCGAGTTTGGCGTAGACGGCCCAGCCGGCGCCGGAGGCGGCGGCGAGGAGCACGGTCCCTACGAGCGCCGCACCCCTGTTCCACCGCCGACGCCCGCGTCGTACGAGCCCTTCCCCGGTGGCCGAGGAGCCGGCACCGGGACCCTGGTGATTGCCTTGGGTGTCGCCCACGTCAGGTCCACCCCTCCATGGCGTACGAGCGTCCCGTCCTGCACTTACGACGATGGCGGGGAGGCGGACCGGGAGCGCCCTTTGTTACTCCGTCCGGGGGACGGCGGTCGAGGGGACGGCGGACGAAGGGGCGGCGGTCGAGGGGGCGGCGGTCGAGAGGATGGCGGTCGAGAGGATGGCGGACGAGGGGACGGCGGACGAGAGGACGGCGGACGGGGGGACGGCGGGCAGGGGACCGCCGTGGTGCCTGGCTACCGCCGTACCGCCGACACGCGCTCGCTCTCGACCCGCTTGGCGAGCCCCTCCTCGTCCAGCCGCTCCAGGTGCCGGCACAGCACCACGGACCCCCCGACGGCCAGCGGCGAGAACAGCCCCGCGCTCAGCCCCTCCCAGGTGTCGTACGGCAGCCCGGACAGCAGCCGCGACCCGGGTCCGGTGAGCCCGAGCGCGCCCGCTTCCGACGCGGCCCGCTCGGTGACCTCCGCCCCGCTGAACTCCCGTCCGGCGACGATCAGCGCGGGCTCCGCGGGATCCACCGGGGCGAAGGGGGCGAACCGGTCGCCCTGGCCCGGCACTTCCACGGCGTAGTCGACGAACCCGGCCGGAGTCTGCGGGAAGCGCCCGCCCAACGGCCGCAGCGCCAGCGCCACTCGCTCGCCGGAGCAGGCGAGGGCGGCGTCGAGCGAGTCCGGCCCGCTCACCACGACGTCGGCCGCCGCCGGGTCTCCCGCGACGTCCGCGACCGCGCCGACCGAGGAGCAGGCCAGCAGCCACACCGCCGTCTGCCAGTGCGCGGGCAGCAGCAGCGCGACCCGGTCCCCGGGCCCGGCGGAGAGGTCGCCCTGGAGGAGGTTGGCGGTCTTGGCCACCCAATTGGCGAAGGTGGCCACGGACAGTTCGACGCGTTCGCCCGTGGCGTCGTCGTAGAAGGTCACCAGCGGGCGGCCGGGGTCCGCTGCGAGCGCGGAAGTCAGCAGGTCGGCGGGGGTGCGATCGGTGGCGTTCACCCGGCACAGGGTACGCGCGGGCGGGCGCGCGCCGTGGGGGACCGGGCCACCGGTTCGGCGGAACGTTTTCCGACGGTCCGTCAGTTCATCGATGGACAGATGTGTACGGCCATGTCCACGATCTTGCACATGCGTGGATACCTCCCTCCCTTCCTCGGCGTCTCCCCGCTCGCCGCCTGCTCGATCGGTGTCACCTGCGCCGTGGTCCTCGCGCTCGCGTCGGCGCCGACCGCGACCGCCGCGCCGACCCCGACAGCGGCGCCTGCCGTGCCCGCGGCGCCTGCCGTGCCCGGGCGCGGTGCCGTCACCGCCGGCCGGGCGGCGCGGGCCACGGTCCCGGGCAGTACCCGGTCGCTGCCGCTCGTCCCCCTCTCCGGCCGGCGCGTTCTCGGCGTGGCTCCGGAGCAGGGGCTGCGCCGAGCCGGCCTCGACCGGTTCGCACTGGTGGGCGTCGTCTGGGACGACCCGGACACCGAGCTGCGCGGCCGGGTGCAGGTGCGCACCCGCGCCGCCGCGACGGGGCAGTGGTCCGGCTGGCAGGACGTCGACACGCACAACGCCGACCACGGCGCCGAACCGGGCACGGCGGAACGCTCCTCCCGCCGGGTGCGCGGGGCGACCGCGCCACTGTGGGTGGGCGACTCGGACGGGGTGGACGTGCGGGTGCGGTCGGAGGACGTGGACGGGCGGGGCGGCGATTCCGGCGCGGACGGCGATTCCGCTGGGGGCGGCGCGCGTGGCGCGCGGTCCGCCGGGAGCCGGGCGGGAAGCGGCGCGGCCCCGCTGCCGCTGCCGTCCGGGCTGCGCCTGGAACTGGTGGATCCCGGGAAGGACGCGGGGGACGCCGAGGAGACGGGGGACTCGGGGGAGGCGCTGCCCGCGGACCTGCCGGCCGACGAGCCGCCCCGCACCGCGCTGGACACGGAGGCGGCGATCGCCGCCTCGGGAGCCAACGCCGAGATCACCGCCTTCGGCGCCACGGAGATCCCGGAACTGGACCGGCCGGCCACCGAGGAGGAGATGACCCGTCTCCAGGGTCCCTCACCGGCGAAGCCGCACATCGGCCCGCGCCCGCGGATCGTCACGCGCCGGGGCTGGGGCGCGGACGAGTCACTGCGCGAGCACGGGTTCGCCTACACCAGGAAGGTCAAGGCGGCCTTCGTGCACCACACGGCCTCGGGCAACAAGTACACCTGCGCACAGGCCCCCTCCGTCATCCGCAGTATCTACCGCTACCACGTCAAGAGCATGGGCTGGCGGGACATCGGCTACAACTTCCTCGTCGACAAGTGCGGAACCCTCTACGAGGGCCGGGCCGGGGGCGTGGCCAGGGCGGTGCTCGGCGCCCACACCCTCGGCTTCAACACCGACAGCATGGGCGTCGCCGTGATCGGCACGTACGGGTCGGGCAAGCCGACCGGCGCCGCGATGACGGCCGTCGCCAGGCTCACCGCGTGGAAGCTCGGGCTCTTCGGGGCCGATCCACGCGGAAAGACATATCTCACGTCGGGTGGTGGCAATCTCTACCCCAAGGGGAAGAACGTACGACTGAACGTGATCTCCGGCCATCGGGACGGGTACGCCACCGAGTGCCCCGGCAAGCGGCTCTACGCCGAGCTCGGCACCGCCCGCTCCAGCGCGGCACGCTCGCAGGGGCGTTGAGGCCGGCGCGCTCGTTCACCGCCGTCGAGGGGCGGGCGGGGTGGTCCGGGGGACGGGCGGGACCGGCCGGGGGGCCGGTCCATGGCGGTCGGGGGAAACCGTACGCCGATCTCGTGGGACACCGCGCGGCCGGCGAAGGCGTCGTCGCCCGGTCTGCATACACTGACCGGCCGAAACGAGAGTCCACGAGTAGTGCGGCCGGTCCCGGCAGGAAGCAGAGACGACAGGTGACAGAAGCGATCCTCCTGGTCGGCGGCAAAGGCACCCGGCTGCGACCGCTCACGGTGCACACGCCCAAGCCGATGGTCCGGGCCGCCGGAGTGCCGTTCCTCACGCACCAGCTGGCGCGGGCGCGGGCAGCCGGCGTCGAGCACATCGTCCTCGCCACCAGCTACCTGGCCGAGGTCTTCGAGCCGTACTTCGGCGACGGCTCCGCGCTGGGCCTGCACCTCGAGTACGTGACGGAGGAGGAGCCCCTCGGCACGGGCGGCGCCATCCGCAACGTCGCCGCCCGTCTGCACTCCGGCCCCGACGACCCGGTGCTGATCTTCAACGGCGACATCCTGACCGGCCTGGACATCAGGGCACTGGTCGACACCCACGCGTCGACGGGCGCGGACGTCTCGCTCCATCTGACGAAGGTGACCGACCCGCGCGCCTACGGGCTCGTCCCCACCGACGAGACCGGCCGCGTCCTGGCCTTCCTGGAGAAGCCGCAGACCCCGGAGGAGATCGTCACCGACCAGATCAACGCGGGGGCGTACGTCTTCCGCCGCTCGGTCATCGACACGATCCCGGCCGGCCGCCCGGTCTCGGTGGAACGCGAGACCTTCCCTGGGCTCCTGGCGGCCGGCGCCCATCTGCAGGGCATGGTCGACTCCACCTACTGGCTGGACCTCGGCACCCCGGCCGCGTTCGTCCGCGGCTCGGCCGACCTGGTCCTCGGGCGCGCTCCCTCTCCGGCCGTCCCCGGCCGCTGCGGCGACCGCCTCGTCCTTCCCACGGCCACGGTCGCCCCCGACGCCAAGGTGACCGGCGGCACGGTCGTGGGCGAGGGCGCGTTCGTGGCGGAGGGGGCGCGGGTCTTCGGCTCGACCATCCTCCCCGGCGCCGTCATCGAACCCGGCGCGGTCGTCACCGACTCCCTCATCGGCACCCGCGCCCGCGTCGGCGAACGCTCCGTCCTCACCGGCACGGTCATCGGCGACGGCGCGATCGTGGGCGCCGACAACGAACTCCGCGAGGGAGCCAGGGTGTGGTGCGACGCCCGCATCCCGGCGGGGGCGGTGCGGTTCTCCTCCGACCAGTAGCTCGACGCGGCGGCGCTCAGTGCGGCGGCGCTCAGTGCGGCGGCGCTCCGTGTGGGCGGCGCTCAGTGCGCGCGGGCGGGGTGGTGGATGCGGGGGGGCAGGTCCGGGGGTGCGCCTCAAGTCGGCATCCTGGCCGTTGCCGTTGCCGTTGCCGTTGCCGTTGCCTGCCGGTGCCGGTGCCGGTGCCGGTGCCGGTGCCGGTGCCGGTGCGGTTCTCCTCCGACCGGTGACTCAGCGCGGGCGGGCGGGGGCGGATCCGGGGCGTGCCCGGTGGTGGGCCCGGGGGCGGCGTCCCCGGCCGGTGCCGGTGAGCGGGCCCACGCCGTGCGGCCCGCGACACTTCACAACAGCCCGATGTCCACCCGGGGCATCTTCGGCTTGCGCCGGGCCGGCACATGGCCGCTCAGCAGGATCAGCCGGGCCGCCCGATGCCGCTGGCCCGCGTACGGCTCCAGCAGCCGCAGCATCTCCGCGTCGTCCGCGTCGCGGTCCCCGGCCAGCGCCCATCCCACGATCCCCGGCAGATGAAGGTCTCCGACGGTGACCGCGTCCTCCGCCCCATGACTGCGCTGCACCACCTCGGCGGACGTCCACGGCCCGATGCCGGGCACGACCTCCAGCCGTGCCCGCGCCTCGGCCGCCGGCATCCCCACCCCCTGCTCCAGCCGCGCGGCGACCCGCACGGCCCGCAGAATCGTGGACGCGCGCTTGTCGTCGACCCCGGCCCGGTGCCACTCCCAGGAGGGGATCAGCGCCCAGGCCCGCGGCCCCGGCATCACCCACATCGGCCGTTCGCCCGCCCCCGCGGGCCCCGGCGCCCGCTCGCCGAACCTCCGCACGAGCAGCCGCCACGCCCGGTACGCCTCGTCGGCGGTGACCTTCTGCTCCAGCACGGACGGGATCAGCGACTCCAGCACCAGCCCGGTCCGGGTCAGCCTGAGCCCCGGCCGCCGATGCCGCGCCACCGCCACCACCCGGTGCCGCGGCACGAACGCCGCCGGATCGTCGGCGGCACCGAGCAGCTCCGGAAGCCGGTCCAGCAGCCACTGCGCACCCGGCCCCCACGCCTCGCCGAGCACCTCACCGCCGTACGCGCGCACCCGCAGCGTGCCCGGCCCGGCCGGTGTGCGGCTCGTCCGCCACACCGACCCGTCCGCCGTGGCCCGGAACGTCGGGTCGGCGGGCCCGCGCCGGAGCGGCCCGAGGGTCAGCCCGAGGTCCAGCGGCCCGTCCGGCACCCACCGGCGCACCAGCGCGGGCGCCACCGCCTGCTGCGGTATCCCGGCCGAGGCCGCCGCGGGTACGGCGGCATGCCCGCCGCGCACGGTGGTACGCGTGGGCCGCTGAGGGAAGCGTCCTGCCACGAATGAGTCCTCGGGGTGCCGGTGCTCGGGGTGCCGGTGTTCGGGGTGCCCGTGCCGTCCTACGAGACTAGGCGCTCGGACCGGCCGGACGGGAGCGGGCGGGGTGCGCGCGCGGAACTCACCGCACCGTCACGAACGCCGCCGCGTCCCGCTCCGGCCTCGGTCCCGGTTCCCGGGCCGGACGGCCGACCGCCACCGCGCCCATCGGGTCCCAGTCCGCCGGCAGCTCCAGCACCTCGCGCACCACGTCCCGGCAGAACATCGTGGACGACACCCACGCCGAGCCCAGCCGCTCCGCGGCCAGGGCGACCAGCAGGTTCTGCACGCCCGCGCCCGTGGCGACCACGAACATCTCCCGCTCGGCACCGTCCCGCCGAGCGTCCCCGTAGGTGTGCGAGCCGTCCATGACGAGACAGGGCACGATCAGGTACGGCGCGTTGCGCAGCACGTCGCCGCGCCGGATCCGCTGGGCGATGGACTCCTCGCTCTTGCCGTCCCGGCGCAGGTCGGCGACCCAGGCGTCCCGCATCGCGTCGAGCAGCCGTACCCGCGAGCGCGCCGACTCCAGCAGCACGAACCGCCAGGGCGTGGTGTGGTGCGGGGCGGGCGCGGTGACCGCCGCCGCCACCGCACGCCGGACCGCTCCGGGGTCGACGGGATCGTCGGTGAAGGCCCGTACGGTGCGGCGCTGGGTCACGGCCTCCCGGATCGCCTCGGAGGTGCCGAGCCGGAACATGTCGTCGGCCGCGTCACGCACCAGCGCCCGCGCGCCCTCACCGTCACCGACGTCCTCACCGGCGCCGTTGTCGACACCGCCGCCGTTGTCGGCACCGCCGCCCGTGCGGGCGCCGTCGGTCTCGGGGCGGACGACGTGGGGGAGTCCGCGCACCACGGCCACCGGACGCCCGGCCGCCTTGCCCTTGACCAGGTCACCGGCGGCGGCCAGCTCGTCCGCCGTGGCGACGACGGTCGCGCTGAGCGGGTTGCCGAACGCGTCCGTGCCGCCCCGCAGATCGTCCAGCACGCGCACCCCGGCGGCGCCGATCGCCACGTCCGTGAGCCCCGCGCGCCAGGGTCGCCCGAAGGTGTCGGTGACGACGACGCCCACGTTGACGCCGAGGGCCTCGCGCAGTCCGGTCCGGATCGCGCGCGCGGACGCGTCCGGGTCCACGGGCAGCAACAGCACCGTCCCGGCGGGGGTGTTGGAGGCGTCTACCCCGGCGGCGGCCATGACCAGGCCCTGCCGGTTCTCCACGATGCGCAGCGCCCCGCGCCGGGCCACCACCCGGACCGTCTCGGCGTCGATCGCGGCCTCCCGGTCGGCCGCCCGCACGACCCGGCCCTCCGCCTTGGAGACGATCTTGGAGGTGACGATCAGCACGTCTCCGTCGGCCAGGCCCGGCTCGCTCGCGGCGATCAGCTTGGCGAGGTCGTCGCCCGGCTGCACCTCGGGGATGCCGGACAGGGCCCAGACCCGGTACTCGGGCCGCTCCTCCGCCGTGGCGGACGCCGATCCGCTCACGCCGTCCGCACCTCCTCGGCCAGCGCCAGCGCCTCGCGCGCCATCTGCGCCGTCGCGTCCACGTCCGTCATCATCAGCGGTACGGCCCGGCAGCGGATGCCGTCCGCCTCGACCCGCTCGACCGTACCCGCGTCCACGGTGTCGACCAGCCAGCCGTCCAGCAGCCCGGAGCCGTAGTGCTCGGCGACCGCGGCGGCGGTGGACTCCACGCCGACCGCGGCGAGCACCTTGTCGGCCATCCCGCGCACGGGCGCGTCCCCGACGATCGGGGAGAGGCCGACCACGGGCACGCCCGCGTCGGCGATGGCCTCGCGGATGCCGGGCACGGCGAGGATCGTGCCGATGGACACGACCGGGTTGGACGGCGGGAAGAGGATCACGTCCGCCTCGGCGATGGCCTCCAGGACGCCCGGGGCCGGCTTGGCCTGCTCGGCGCCGACCGGGACGACCGCCGCGGCCGGGACGGAGGCGCGCAGCCTCACCCAGTACTCCTGGAAGTGGATCACCTTGCGCTCGCCGTCGAGTTCGACGGCCACGTGCGTCTCGACGCGGTCGTCGGTCATCGGGATCAGCTTCACGCCGGGCTTCCAACGGTCGCAGAGCGCCTCGGTGACCGCGCTGAGCGGAAAGCCGGCGCCCAGCATCTGCGTCCGCACGATGTGCGTCGCGAAGTCCCGGTCACCGAGCCCGAACCAGTCCGGCCCGACCCCGTAGGCCGCCAGTTCCTCCTTGACGTGGAAAGTCTCGTCGGTCCTTCCCCAGCCCTGCTCCTCGTTGATGCCGCCGCCCAGCGTGTACATCACCGTGTCCAGGTCCGGGCAGACCTTCAGCCCGAAGAGGTGGATGTCGTCGCCGGTGTTGCCGATGACCGTGACGTCCGCGTCCGGCACGGCCCGCTTCAGACCGCGCAGGAAACGGGCACCGCCGATGCCGCCTGCCAGAACCACAATGCGCATGCGCCAAGTCTTGCAGGCGGGTCCGACAACGCGTCAGGCAGTCACCGGACGAGCCTCGCAGTGCGGGGAGGTGTGCATGGGCATTTCGGTCAGACCCGGGTGGTACACGTGCAGGCTGACCGCCGGCTCCAGCGCGTCGTTGACCACCTCGTGGACGTACCCCGGCGCGAAAACCCGCTGAGCACCCGCCGCCAGCGCGCGCGTGCCGCGCTCGGTGCGCTCGGTGAGGGTGCCCTCCAGGACGGTGAGCACCCCGGAGGAGCGCCCGTGGTCGTGCAGTCCGCTGCCCTGGCCGGGCACCCAGGACAGCAGCCACACCTCGTAGCCGGGGCCGGTGCGCAGCCGGTGGTACCAGCGGGTGGTGGCGTCGTACCGGACGAGGTGCGCCCACTGGGCGCGGTCGGCGGCGATCGAGCGGGCGAGCCCCACGAACTCGGCGACGGTGGCCGGGTGCTCGCGCGGCGGCTGGAGCAGGTGCGGGACTTCGAGGATGTCGCCGGCGATCTGGAGATCGTTGTCGCTGTTCATCGGGGTGCGGTGGTCCTCGGCGGAAAGAGTGGGGGGCTGGAGCTGGGAGGTGGATCCGAACGGCGCGTACGGTCCGCCCGGGTCACGGGCGAGCGGGGTGCCCCGAAGGAGGGGTCAGGGGGCGGGAGACGCGACCGAGCCGGGATGGACTCGGGAACAGCCGGAGCGGGCTTGGCTCAACAGCTGTGACAGCAACAACAGCTACAGCGCGCGCGGGCGGCACCGACGGACCCGGCGATGCGGGTCGAGGTGAGTGCCAAGTTCGCGAGCATGCCCACTAGGACATCGGTTCACACGCGCACTGTCAACTCGGCGCCCGGCATGTGGGACATGTTTCACCTCATCCGGTTCATCTCTCAGGTGAAAGGTTTGTGCATGGGGGTGCCGGGACACATGGGGCACATCCGAGCGCTGGAGCCTCGCGGAACGCGATCGAACACGGAGGCGTCTTTCTCCGTACAGAGATTTGTACGGGGAGACGACCGCCCCCGCGCGAGCCCGCTGCGTGTCGAGGTTTATGCCGATTTGAACACTTTCCGCATGGCCTTGGTTCCGCAGAGTGAATAACGGGCTCAATAGCAGATCTCGGCTTGACTCGCCCGGAGCAGCACACTTGTAATTTCACTCGTGTCGTTCAGCCGCCATCGGTAACGGCCACGCACGGGGACGCGAAAGACAGACGAGGGGCGCACATGACCGAGCTGGTGCAGCAACTGCTGGTCGACGACGCGGACGAGGAACTCGGCTGGCAGGAGCGCGCGCTGTGCGCCCAGACCGACCCCGAGTCCTTCTTCCCCGAGAAGGGCGGCTCCACCAGAGAGGCCAAGAAGGTCTGCCTCGCCTGCGAGGTCCGCTCCGAGTGCCTCGAGTACGCCCTCGCCAACGACGAACGCTTCGGCATCTGGGGCGGCCTGTCCGAGCGCGAACGCCGCCGCCTGAAGAAGGCCGCCGTCTGAAGCGGCCGCACACGCGCGTGACACCCGCGCCGGACGCGCGCACGCGCACACACGCGCAGGCGTTCCTCACCGGAAACGTCACGAACGGCCCGTAGCCCGTGGGTTATCCACAGGCGGCGGGCCGTCGTCATGGGCAGCCGATAGTGTGGTCGCTCGTCCGAGACGCCCCGCTGTCCCCTCGACGCACGAGGAGGCGCAGGCGTCCACCGCAGTCCATCGAACCGGGGCCCGTACCTCGATGTCCGTGCACAGCCATGCGGCAGCCCACAACCCGGCTGCCACCCCTGAGTCCCCGCGTCATGTGGTGACCGCGGTCCTCGTCTCCCACGACGGCGCCCGCTGGCTGCCCGACGCGCTCGCCGGGCTGCTCGGCCAGGAGCGCCCCGTCCAGTACGCGGTGGCCGCCGACACCGGCAGCGCGGACGCCTCCGCCCAGCTCCTCACCGAGGCCCTCGGCGACGCCAACGTGCTCCACCTGGCCCGCCGCACCGGCTTCGGCCAGGCCGTGGAGGAGGCGAGCCGCACCGCGCCCGTCCTCACCCCGGAGGACCTGCCCTACCTGAAGCGCCCCAGCGGCTGGGACCCGGTCACGCGCGCGTGGCGCGACGACGCCTACGACCTGCCCGAACTGCCGCACGGCGAGCCCGTCCAATGGCTGTGGCTGCTGCACGACGACTGCGCCCCCGAACCCGACGCCCTCGCCCAGCTGCTCCGGGTCGTCGACAACGAACTCGAACTCGGCCGCGACGACGTCGCGGTCGTCGGTCCCAAACTGCGCGGCTGGTACGACCGCCGGCAGCTGCTGGAGGTCGGCGTCTCCATCGCCCACTCCGGCCGCCGCTGGACCGGCCTGGACCGCCGCGAACAGGACCAGGGGCAGCACGACCATGTCCGCACCGTGCTGTCCGTCTCCACCGCCGGCATGCTCATCCGCCGCGACGTCTTCGAGCAGCTCGGCGGCTTCGACCGCCGACTGCCCCTCATGCGCGACGACGTCGACCTGTGCTGGCGCGCCCACGCGGCCGGCCACCGCGTCCTGATCGCCCCCGACGCGGTCGTCCGGCACGCCGAGGCCGCCTCCCGCGAGCGCCGCGCGGTCGACTGCGCCGGCCGCACCGCCGCCTCCCCGCACAAGGTCGACAAGGCGGGCGCCGTCTACACCCTGCTCGCCAACACCCGTACGGCCGCGCTGCCCTGGGTCCTGCTGCGACTCGTCCTCGGCACCGTCCTGCGCACCCTCGCCTACCTCGTCGGCAAGGTCCCCGGCCAGGCCCTCGACGAGATCCGCGGTCTGCTGAGCACCCTGCTGCGGCCCGAACGGATCATCGCCGCCCGGCGCCGCCGCGGCTCCTCCCAGATCGACAAGGGGGAACTGCGCCAGCTGTTCCCGCCGCCCGGCGCCACCGTCCGGGCCACCGTGGAACAGATCGCGGGCAACTTCACCAGCGGCTCCGAGTCCGACACCTCCTCGGCCGGCCGGCACGGCGGCGCCGTGGAGTCCGGGCCCGGCGGCGACGACGCCGACTTCCTCCAGGTCGAGCAGTTCGCCCGGCTCAAGCGGATCGCCCGCAGACCCGGCCCGGTCCTCTTCCTCGCGCTGCTGGTCATCTCCCTCGTCGCCTGCCGGGCCCTGCTCGGCGGCGGCGCGCTCGCCGGCGGTGCCCTGCTGCCGGCCCCGGCCGGCGCCGGCGACCTGTGGTCCCGCTACCTCGACGCCTGGCACCCGGTCGGCGCCGGCGGCACCCCGTCCGCACCGCCCTACCTGGCTGTCGTCGCGACCCTCGCCTCGCTCCTGTTCGGCTCCACCGGGCTCGCCGTCACCGTCCTGCTGGTCGGCTCGGTGCCGCTCGCCGGATTCACCGCCTACTTCGCCTCCCGGCCCCTCGTCACCTCCCGGCTGCTGCGCGCCTGGGCCGCGATCGCCTACGCCTTCCTGCCCGCCACCACCGGCGCCCTGGCCGGCGGCCGCATCGGCACCGCCGTCCTCACCGTACTGCTGCCGCTCATCGCGCGCGCGGGCATCGCCGCGAGCGGCCTGGCCAACCGCACCGGCGCCCGCGGCAGCTGGCGCGCCACCTGGGCGTACGCGCTGCTGCTGACCATCACCACCGCCTTCACACCGATCGTGTGGCCCATCGCGCTGCTGCTCGGCCTCGGTGTGCTGGTCCTGCGCCGCGGCGACCTCGTCGCCCACGCACTGCGCTTCCTCGTCCAGCTCGGCACCCCGCTGCTGCTTCTCGCCCCCTGGTCGCTGACCCTGCTCCCGACCGGCTTCTTCCGGGAGGCGGGCCTGGAGTACGGCCCCTCGGCCGCCTCCGCGCTCGACCTGCTCGGCGCCGCCCCCGGCGGCCCCGGCACCGTGCACGGCCTGATGCTCATCGGCATCGTGCTCGCCGCGCTCGCCGCCCTCCTGCGCTCCGAGCGGCAGCTGGGCATCCGCACCGCGTGGGCCGTCGCCCTGACCGGCCTCGTCTTCGCGGTCCTGGCCAACAAGTCCGCCTGGGCCGGACCGGCCACCCTCGTCTACGGCATCGCCCTGCTGGCCGCCGCCGCCCTCGGCGCCGACGGCGCACGCGCACGCGTGGCCGAGCAGAGCTTCGGCTGGCGCCAGCCCGTCGCCGCCCTGATCGCCTTCGCCTCGGCCGCCGGTCCGCTGCTCGTCGCCGCCGGCTGGATGATCCGCGGCGCCGACGGCCCCCTGGAGCGCCGCGACCCGGCCCAGGTGCCCGCGTTCGTCGCCGAGGACTCCAGCGGCGGCGACCAGGCCCGCACCCTGGTCCTGGACAGCGACTCCACCGCGCGCGTGCGCTACAGCCTCGTCCGCGGCTCCGGGGCCCGCACGGGCGACGCCGAACTCACCGCCGCCGACGGCGGGAACAGCCGTCTGGACAAGATCGTCGCCAACCTCGTCGCCGGCTCCGGCGCCGACCAGGCCGACGAACTCGGCGGCTTCGCCGTCCGCTACGTCCTCGTCCACAAGGGCGCCCCCCGCGACATCACCCGCGTCCTCGACGCCACCCCCGGCCTGGCCCGGCTCAGCCAGCAGAACGGCAGCGCCCTGTGGCGCGTCGACCAGGAGGTCGCCCGCGCGACCATCGTGTCCGCCGACGGCTCGGGCAAGGCCCAGCCGGTCGCCGCGGGACCGGTGGAGATCCACACCACGATCCCCTCCGGCTCGGGCGACCGGGTGCTGCGCCTCGCCGACAGCACCGCCGACGGCTGGACGGCCAGTGTCGACGGCAGGCCGCTCACCCGCACCACGGTCGACGGCTGGGCCCAGGGCTTCCGGCTCCCCGCGGGCGGCGGCCGGCTGGACGTCACCTACGACGCCCCGATCGCCCACGCCGCCTGGCTCTGGGCGCAGGGCGCGCTCGCCGTCGTCCTGGTCGTCCTCGCCCTGCCCGGCCGCCGCCGCGACGTCGACGACGACCTGCCGGAGGAGCAGCCGGTGCCCGCCCAGGCCACCGCCGGCGAGGGCCGCCGCGCCCGCCGCCTGCGCGCCCAGGCCGAGGAACCGCCCGCCGAGGACCCGCCCGCCGAGGACCCGCCCGGCACCCCTCCGCCGCCGGACCGGCCCCCGGCCGCCGTCCCGCAGCAGCAGTCGTACGACGAGTGGGACGCGAGCACGTACGCGCAGGCCGGGTACACCGGATACGGCCAGGACACGTACCCGTCCCCGACCGGCTACGACCAGCAGGCGTACCAGGCCGACCCGTACCAGACGGCCCCGTACGACCCGTACGCCTACAACGCCGGCACCGACCAGCCGTCCTACGACCCGTCGGCCTACCAGCAGCAGGGCTACGACCCGGCGTACGACCCCGCCCAGCAGGGTTACGACCCGGCCCAGCACCCCCACGGCACCGGCAGCCAGCGCCCCGACGGGAGCCAGCAGTGAACCGCACCACCCTGTCCCTGATCGCCGGCACGGCCGCGCTGGCCGCCGTCACCGCGTACGCCGGGTTCGACTCCCCGTCGGCCTCCGGCGCCGCCGCCCCGAAGGCGGCCGCCCAACTCCCCGTGGAACGCACCAGCCTGCTGTGCCCGGCGCCGAGCACGTCGGACGTCGCCGACACGGCGTACACGTCGTTCACGCCCGCCACCAAGGGCGCGGCGAGCAGCGGCAAGGCCCGACTCCAGCCGGCCACCGGACAGTCGGCGGACCGGAAGAGCGGCGGCAAGGACGGCGGCAAGGACGGCAAGGGCGCCGGGAAGAAGGCCGGGCAGCCGGTGCTCACGCCGAAGGCACCGGGCACACCGGCCACCGGCGACACCTCCGGCGCGGAGGCGCCCGCGCTGGTCGGCACCGCGGACGGCGGGTTCGCACCCGGCTGGACCGTCCAGGAGACCACCGAGGTCGCCGTCGGCACCGGCCGCGGCCTCCAGGGCGTCAACTGCACCGGCGCCGATACGGAGTTCTGGTTCCCCGGCGCCGGCACGGCCGCCGGCCGCACCGACTACGTCCATCTGACCAACCCCGACGACTCCGCCGCCGTGGTCGACATCGAGCTGTACGGCAAGGACGGCGCGATCAAGGCGTCCCTGGGCGAGAACCTCACCGTCGGTCCGCACGCCAGCGAGCCGATCCTGCTCTCCACGCTCACCGACGAACGGCAGACCGACCTGACCGTGCACGTCAGCGTGCGCAGCGGCCGGGTCGGTGCGGCCGTGCAGGCCCTGGACGACAAGGCGGGCGGCGACTGGCTGGCCGCTGCCGCCGACCCGGCCGGCAGCCAGATCCTGCCCGGCATCCCCAAGGACGCCACCGATGTCCGTCTGATCGCCTTCACCCCCGGCGACGACGACGCCGACCTCAAGATCCGCCTGGCCTCGCCCGACGGCCTGATCACCCCGGCCGGGAACGAGACCCTGCACGTCAAGTCCGGCATGACGACGACGGTCGACCTCGGCGACGTCACCCGTGGCGAGGCCGGCTCCCTCGTCCTCACCCCCACCGACCGGACGGTCCCGGTCGTGGCGGCCCTCCAGGTCGTGCGCGGCAAGGGCGACAAGCGGGAAACGGCGTTCATCCCGGCGACCGCCGCCGTCGGCTCGCGTGCGACCTCGGCCGACAACAGCGCGAAGGGCACGACCCTCGCCCTGACGGCCCCCGGCGGCACGGCCACGGTCAAGGTCACGGCGTCGGCCGGCAGCGAGGGCGGGAGCCCGGTGACCAAGAGCTACACCATCAAGTCCGGCACCACCCAGAACGTCGACGCCCCGGTCCCGACGGGCCTGAAGGGCACGTACGCCCTCACGGTGGAACCCGTCTCCGGCGGCCCGGTCTACGCCTCCCGCACCCTCGCGGCCACCGAGGGAGGCGTCCCCGCGTTCACCATCCAGACCCTCCCGAACGACCACGGGATGGTGGCGGTACCGCAGACCGAGGAGGACTTGTCGGTCCTGCAGAAGTAAGCCCTGCAGAAAGTAGGTCCTGCAGAAGTAAGCCCTGCAGAGGTAGGTCCTGCAGAAATGGCTCCTGTCAGGTAGGTCTTGCAGAAGGAGGTCCTGCGCAGGCAGGTCCTGCGCGAAGAGCAGGAGGAACGGGCTCCGGGAACCACCGCCGGGCCTGCGGTACGCCGCCGGGCACGGCCCGCCGTGGCCGCTCGCACGGTCTCCCGGGCCCCTGCGGGGCGCTCGCGCAGCCGGCCCGCTATTCCTCCCCGTACCGCGGGTCCACCGTCTCCGGGGTCAGGCCGAGCAGCTCGGCCACCTGCTCCACCACGACCTCGTGCACCAGCGCCGCCCGCTCGTCCCGCCCTTTGGTCCGGATCTCCACCGGCCGGCGGTACACGACCACCCGAGCCCGCCGTCCGTCACGCGCGGGGATGATCCCGCCGAGCGGCACGGCCTCGTCCCCCCACGCCGACTGATCACCCGGCCGCTCCAGCCGGGGCACCTCCAGCACCAGGAAGTCCATGTCGGCCAGCTGCGGCCACCGCCGTTCGAGACGCTCCACGGAGTCCTGCACCAGGTCCGCGAAGACTTCGGCGCGGCTGGCCGCCAGCGGCACCTGCGGAGGTGCGATCGGCCCCCGCATGCCTCGACCGTGGCGATCACGGCGACGGGGCCCGGGGCCGGCGGCGCGGGGCGGTACACGGTTGTCCATCACTGGTGAAGCGTAGTCCCCGCGCCCTCCGCCCGTCCGGCTCCACGCGGCAACCGGCCCCGGACCACCGCGTCGCAGCATGACCATTCCAGCCAAGGTCTGACTCGTTTCCGTAACTCTCCTGGACCGCCGACTCAAGGCAATTGACGATGTTTGTACCAACTCGTAACCAGGGATGGCCCCTTCGGACCAACGCCGGATGCCCGTCCGCGCAGGTCAGCAGGGCCCGCTCGGAGCGCGGTGTGGGGCGTTTCACAACCCGACACGGTGGAGTGACCTGGTGGAGAGTCGTCGCGGCCCGCTCAAGAGTGCGGTACCGTCCAACGTCGTGAGCCCTGTACGTCGCTGTTCGCGAACCGCCTGCGGCCGACCCGCCGTCGCGACGCTGACGTACGTCTACGCCGACTCGACCGCGGTCCTCGGCCCGCTCGCCACCTACGCCGAACCCCACTGCTACGACCTGTGCGCCGAGCACTCCGAGCGCCTCACCGCCCCGCGCGGCTGGGAGGTCGTACGACTCCTGGACGGCTCCGCGCCCGCGCGCCCCAGCGGCGACGATCTGGAAGCGCTCGCCAACGCCGTGCGCGAGGCGGCCCGCCCCCAGGAGCGCGCGGCCGAGGCGGGCGGCGGCGGTGCCCGCACGGTGGATCCCATGGAGGTCGCCCGCCGCGGCCACCTGAGGGTCCTGCGCTCCCCGGACAACTGAGGGCGGCCGAGCACCGCGACCGGGCCACGGCCGAGCGCCTCGCCCCGGTGAACGGTGCACTGGTGAACGGCGCCCCGGTGAACGCCACCCCACGCCACCCCCGTCAGGCGTGACGATTCTCCTCGACGCGCGTTACGGGTGGGGGTCCGCTGAGCGTCCACCTGGTGTCCGCGCACCGGGCCCTCGCTCCCGACGGGTAGTTTGTGGGCACCCATAGGACTTTCAGGAGGGTTGGCCGTGACTGCTGATCTGTCGCAGATCGTGAAGGCGTACGACGTGCGCGGAGTGGTCCCGGACCAGTGGGACGAGGCGCTGGCCGGACTCTTCGGCGCCGCCTTCGCGGAGGTGACGGGAGCGGCGGCCATCGTCGTCGGCCACGACATGCGGCCCTCGTCCCCCGGCCTCTCCCGTGCCTTCGCGCGCGGCGCGGCGGACCGCGGTGTGGACGTCACCGAGATCGGCCTGTGCTCCACGGACCAGCTGTACTACGCCTCGGGCGCGCTGGACATCCCGGGCGCGATGTTCACGGCCTCCCACAACCCGGCCCAGTACAACGGCATCAAGCTGTGCCGCGCGGGCGCCGCCCCCGTCGGCCAGGACACGGGCCTCGCGCAGATCCGCGAGCTGGCCGAGCGCTGGCTCGCGGAGGGCGCCCCGGCCCCCGTGGACCGGCCGGGAACCCTCTCCTCGCGCGAGACGTTGGAGGATTACGCGGCGCACCTGCGCTCGCTGGTCGACCTGACCTCCATCCGCCCCCTGAAGGTCGTGGTCGACGCCGGCAACGGCATGGGCGGCCACACGGTCCCCTCGGTCTTCGCCGGCCTGCCCCTGACCCTCGTCCCGATGTACTTCGAACTGGACGGCACCTTCCCGAACCACGAGGCCAACCCGCTCGACCCGGCCAACCTCGTGGACCTGCAGAAGCGGGTCCCGGCGGAGGGCGCCGACCTCGGCATCGCCTTCGACGGCGACGCCGACCGCTGCTTCGTCGTGGACCAGGACGGCGCCCCGGTCTCCCCGTCCGCGATCACCGCGCTGGTCGCCGTCCGCGAGCTGGCCCGCAACGGCGGCAAGGGCACGGTCATCCACAACCTGATCACGTCCCGCACGGTCCCGGAGGTCGTACGGGAGAACGGCGGCACCCCGGCCCGCACCCGGGTCGGCCACTCCTTCATCAAGGCCGAGATGGCCCGCACCGGCGCGATCTTCGGCGGCGAGCACTCCGCCCACTACTACTTCAAGGACTTCTGGAACGCCGACACGGGCATGCTGGCCGCCCTGCACGTCCTCGCGGCGCTCGGCGGCCAGGAGGGCCCGCTGTCCGCCCTCGTCGCCCAGTACGACCGCTACACCGGCTCCGGCGAGATCAACTCCACCGTCGCCGACCAGTCCGCCCGCCTCGCCGCGATCCGCGCCGCGTACGAGGGCCGCGCCGACGTCACCCTGGACGACCTCGACGGCCTCACGGTCGCCGCGGCCGACTGGTGGTTCAACGTCCGCCCGTCCAACACCGAGCCGCTCCTCCGCCTGAACGCCGAGGCCAAGGACGAGCCGACGATGAGCAAGGTCCGCGACGAAGCCCTGGCGATCATCAGGGGCTGAGCGGTCCGGCCATCGGCGGTACGCTGACCAGGCATATCCACAGACGCATATCCGCCCGCCGAAGGGACACCCCATGCCGCTCGAAGCCGGCCTCCTGGAGATCCTCGCCTGCCCGGCCTGCCACGCCCCCCTGAAGGAGCAGGACACCGAGCTGATCTGCACGAGCCAGGACTGCGGCCTGGCCTACCCGGTCCGCGACGGCATCCCCGTCCTGCTGGTGGACGAGGCCCGCCGCCCCGAGTGACGCGGACCTTCACCGCACAGGACCCCAGGACCCCGGCGATCGGAGGCTGCCGCCCATGCTGGACGAATCGCTGCTCGACACCCCGGAAGACCTGGCCGAGGCCGACCACCGGGGCCTGCTGCGCGGTGCGGCGGAGGCCGGCGCCCGCGTCCGCACCGCCGCCCGGCACGCCGCCGAGGCCGGCGTCGGCGACCTCAAGCCCGACGGCCGCCCCCGCGCGGTCCTCATCGCGGGCCCCGGCGCCGCCGCCACCCACACCGCCGACCTCCTCGGCACGCTGGCCGGTGTCGGCAGCCCCGTCGTCCGGCTCGCCCCCAGCGGCGTCGCCCCGGCCGCGGGCGCCCTCCGCTGGGACCTGCCCGGCTGGACCGGATCCGTCGACCTGCTGCTGATCGCCACCCCGGACGGGACCGAACCGAGCCTCTCCCTCCTCGCCGACCAGGCGTACCGCCGCGGCTGCTCGGTCGTCGGCGTGGCCCCGCCCGACACCCCGCTCGCCGAGGCGGTGGCCGGCGCGCACGGCCTGTTCGTACCGATGGCGACGGCCCCGTACGACCAGGAGGAACCGCTCGCCGCGTCCTCTTCGGGCGTCTTCTGGGCCCTGCTGACCCCGCTGCTGGCACTCCTGGACCGGATCGGCCTGCTCACCGCCCCGCCGGAGGCCCTGGAGAAGGTCGCCGACCGCCTGGACCATGTCGCGGAACGCTGCGGCCCCGCCATCGCGACCTACAGCAACCCGGCCAAGACCCTCGCCGCCGAAGTCGCCGACGCACTGCCCGTGGTGTGGACGGAAGGCCCCTCGGCCGGCCCCGCGGGCCGCCGGTTCGCCGCCGCCCTCGCCGAACTCGCCGGCCGCCCCGCCCTGGTCGCCGAGCTGCCCGAGGCGCTCGCCGCACACAACGCGCTGCTGGCCGGCCCCCTCGCCGCCAGCGCCGACCCGGACGACTTCTTCCGCGACCGCGTGGAGGAGCCGCCCGCGCTGCACGCGCGCGTGGTGCTGCTCCGCGACCGCCCGGTCGGCGGCCTCACCGCCGCCCCGGCCGCCCGGGACGTCGCCCTCAGTCACGACACGCCCGTCAGCGAACTCGAACCGGAGGAGGGCGGCGAACTGGAGACCCTCGCGGAACTGATCGCCGTCACGGATTTCGCCGCCGTTTACCTGGCGCTCGCTTCGAGGGCCTGATCTGGCTCCTGGCCGACCGCTCGCGCCCGCCCGGGGCGCCGGCGGACGCGGCAGCGCCGGCCGAGCAGCGTACGCACGGAGACAGAGAAGAGACATGGACCGCCTCGACAACACCGTCCGCCCCTATGCCTGGGGATCCCGCACCGCCATCCCGCAGCTCCTCGGCGTCGAGCCGACCGGCGAACCCCAGGCGGAGATGTGGATGGGCGCGCACCCCGGTGCCCCCTCGCGCACCGCGCGCGGCACCCTCGTCGAGGTCATCGAGGCCGACCCGGAGCGGGAACTCGGCGCCCGCGCGGTCGCGAAGTTCGGCCCCCGCCTGCCGTTCCTGCTCAAGATCCTCGCCGCCGGAGCCCCCCTGTCCCTCCAGGTGCACCCCGACCTGAAGCAGGCCGAGGAGGGGTACGCCGACGAGGAGCGGCGCGGCATCCCGATCGACGCCCCGCACCGCAACTACAAGGACGCCAACCACAAGCCCGAGCTGATCTGCGCCCTCACCGAGTTCGACGGCCTGTGCGGCTTCCGCGACCCGGCCCAGGCCGCCGACCTGCTCGACGGGCTCGGCGTCGACTCCCTCAAGCCGTACGTCGACCTGCTGCACGCGCACCCCGAGGACGCCGCCCTGCGCGAGGTCCTCACCGCGATCCTCAGCGCCGACCCGGCGGAGATGGCCCACACCGTCGCCGAGACCACCGCCGCCTGCACCCGCCTCGGCGGCGCCTACGCCGCCTACGCCGACATCGCCCACCACTACCCCGGCGACCCCGGCGTCATCGCGGCCATGCTCCTCAACCCCGTACGCCTCCAGCCCGGCGAGGCGCTGTTCCTCGGCGCCGGCATCCCCCACGCCTACCTGAGCGGCCTCGGCGTCGAGATCATGGCCAACTCCGACAACGTCCTGCGCTGCGGCCTGACCCCCAAGCACGTCGACGTCCCCGAACTGCTGCGCGTCGTCCGCTTCGAACCGGCCGACCCGGGCGTGCTGCGCCCCGAGGCATCCCCCGACGAGGAGGAGGTCTACGAGACGCCGATCGACGAGTTCCGGCTCTCCCGGTACGTCCTCCCCGAGGGCGGCACCACCCACGACCTCACCCGCGACACCCCGCAGATCCTGCTCTGCACGGCCGGTGCCGTCCGGGCGGGCGAACACGAACTGAGCCCCGGCCGGTCGGTCTTCGTCCCGGCCGGCGAGAAGGCGGAGATCTCGGGCGCGGGCACGGTCTTCCGCGCCACTGTGATCGTATGACCAGGGCTGTGGACGGTCGGCCGATCATCTGACCGGGGTTGTGGACACCTGACGCGCCGGTGCCCGGCCGGGCTGCAAGAATGGCCCACCGGCAAAGGCCGGGCAAAGCCGGGTACACGCCCGGACGGATGTACCAGGGCCAGGCCGACAGAGGCGAAGGGACAACGCGGACACATGAGCGCGTCAGGCGGTACCAGGGCGATCGTGGCGGCACTCGGCGCCAATCTCGCGATCGCGGCATCGAAGTTCGTGGCGTTCGCGTTCAGCGGCTCCTCCTCGATGCTCGCCGAGGGCGTCCACTCGCTCGCCGACTCCGGCAACCAGTTCCTGCTGCTCGTAGGCGGCAAGAAGGCGCAGCGCGAAGCCACCCCGCAACACCCCTTCGGATACGGCCGCGAGCGCTACATCTACGCCTTCCTGGTCTCGATCGTCCTCTTCTCCGTCGGCGGCATGTTCGCCATCTACGAGGGCTACGAGAAGATCAGCCACCCGCACGCGGTCGAGCACTGGTACTGGCCGGTGGGCGTCCTCGTCTTCGCGATCATCGCCGAGGGCTTCTCCTTCCGCACGGCCATCAAGGAGTCCAACGAACTGCGCGGCAAGCTCTCCTGGTCGCAGTTCATCCGCCGCGCCAAGGCGCCCGAGCTGCCCGTCGTCCTCCTGGAGGACTTCGGCGCGCTCATCGGCCTGGTCCTCGCCCTCGGCGGCGTCGGCATCGCCCTGCTCACCGGCGACGGCGTCTGGGACGGCATCGGCACCGTCTGCATCGGTGTCCTGCTCGTCCTGATCGCCCTCGTCCTGGCCGCCGAGACCAAGTCGCTGCTGCTCGGCGAGGCCGCGGGCGTCGAAGAGGTCAAGAAGATCGAGGCCGCGGTCGTCGACGGCGACACGGTCACCGGCATCATCCACATGCGCACGCTGCACCTCGGCCCCGAGGAACTGCTGATCGCCGCCAAGATCGCCGTCCAGCACGACGACACGGCCGCCGAGGTCGCGAGCGCCATCAACGCCGCCGAGGCCCGCATCCGCGCCGCCGTCCCCATCGCCCGTGTCATCTACCTCGAACCCGACATCTACAGCGAGGCCGAGGCCGCCAAGGGCCCGGACCCGCAGGCGACCCCGGGCGGCCCGACCCCGCACACCGCCGGTCACTGACCCGCGCCACGGCGAGCGGCCGTCCCCGGCACGACGCACCACCACAGCCCCGACGCACCACCACAGCCCCCACCTCCGCCCCTCGAATCGTCGCGAATACGACCCCGGGAATGCACCGGCGGACTGGGGGCGACCGGGTCGTCCGGTGTAGCTTGGGACGGAGCCAGACGTCGCTGCTGATGGCGGTCGGGCGGTCCACAGGGACCGGCCGAGGGAGAGAGGGCCTCCGACGGACTGCGCTGCGCGTACGCGGGCATGCCTGTGTCCTCTCCCGGGCACCCCTGTGTCCGCCGCCGCGCAGACCAGCCGTACCCACCTCGCCCCAACCCCGAGGAGCAGCTCGCAATGACGACTGTCGAGAACCGACAGGACTTCAAGGTCGCCGACCTCTCGCTGGCCGAGTTCGGCCGCAAGGAGATCACCCTCGCCGAGCACGAGATGCCCGGCCTGATGGCCCTCCGCAAGGAATACGCCGAGACGCAGCCGCTGGCCGGTGCCCGCGTCACCGGCTCCCTGCACATGACCGTGCAGACCGCCGTGCTCATCGAGACCCTGGTCGCCCTGGGCGCGCAGGTGCGCTGGGCCTCCTGCAACATCTTCTCCACCCAGGACCACGCCGCCGCCGCCATCGCCGTCGGCCCGAACGGCACGTCCGACAACCCGCAGGGCGTCCCGGTCTTCGCCTGGAAGGGCGAGACCCTGGAGGAGTACTGGTGGTGCACCGAGCAGGCGCTGACCTGGCCGGACAGCCCCACCGGCGGCCCGAACATGATCCTGGACGACGGCGGCGACGCCACCCTCCTGGTCCACAAGGGCGTCGAGTACGAGAAGGCCGGTGAGGTCCCCGCCCTGGACACGGCCGAGTCCGACGAGCACCGCGTCATCCTCCAGCTGCTGCACCGCACCCTGGGCGAGAACCCCCAGAAGTGGACCCAGCTCGCCTCGGAGATCCGCGGTGTCACCGAGGAGACCACCACCGGTGTCCACCGCCTGTACGAGATGCAGCGCGACGGCGTCCTCCTCTTCCCGGCGATCAACGTCAACGACGCCGTCACCAAGTCGAAGTTCGACAACAAGTACGGCTGCCGCCACTCCCTGGTCGACGGCATCAACCGCGCCACCGACGTCCTGATCGGCGGCAAGACCGCCGTCGTCTGCGGCTACGGCGACGTGGGCAAGGGCTGCGCGGAGTCCCTGCGCGGCCAGGGCGCCCGCGTGATCGTCACCGAGATCGACCCGATCTGCGCCCTGCAGGCGGCGATGGACGGCTACCAGGTCACGACCCTCAACGAGGTCATCGACAAGGCCGACATCTTCATCACCACGACCGGCAACAAGGACATCATCATGGCCTCGGACATGGCCAAGATGAAGCACCAGGCGATCGTCGGCAACATCGGCCACTTCGACAACGAGATCGACATGGCCGGCCTCGCCAAGATCCCCGGCATCGTCAAGGACGAGGTCAAGCCGCAGGTCCACACCTGGAAGTTCCCCGACGGCAAGGTGATCATCGTCCTCTCCGAGGGCCGCCTGCTGAACCTGGGCAACGCCACCGGCCACCCGTCGTTCGTGATGTCCAACTCCTTCGCGGACCAGACCCTGGCCCAGATCGAGCTGTTCACCAAGCCCGACGCGTACCCGATCGGCGTCTACGTGCTGCCCAAGCACCTCGACGAGAAGGTCGCCCGCCTGCACCTGGACGCGCTCGGCGTGAAGCTCACCCAGCTGCGCCCGGAGCAGGCCGCGTACATCGGCGTGGAGGTCGACGGCCCGTTCAAGCCGGACCACTACCGCTACTGAGCCGGCGATTCCGTAGTCCCGCCCGCCGGGGAGGGTGCGCCGGTGCACCGGCGCACCCTCCCCGGCAGCAGGTCCTCCGAGGCAGGCCCCCGCACCCCCGTGCCGGGGGCCTGCCCCTTTGGCCCGCCGACCCATGGCTTCCGGCCGGACCAGCCCGTCAAGACCCAGGACCCCCATGCCCCGCGGCCGTTATTCGCTCCACGATCCGCACGATCACACCCCCCTCGCCCAAGAGCACTTCCAGTGCGCCCCCGGCCCGTCCGGCTGGCGCTACGTCTCGCAGCTGACCGGTCCCGCCGGCGATCAGCGCGGCTCCGTCGACCTCGCCCTGGACGAGCTCGGCCGTCCCCTCCGTCTCGAACTGCACGCGGGTGGCTGGCAGGTGCGCGGCGCCGCCCTCGACGGCGTCACCTGGGTCCGCACCGACCCCACCGGCACCCATGCCACCGAAGGCAATGTGCGCGCCCACGCCTTCACCGGCACGTCCCCCGCGTTCCTCGTCGCCACCGCCCGGCTCCTGCGCCTCACCCCCTCGTCCGCCGCGACCCGCGTACGCCTCGTGGCGTTCACGGACCCCGTCCTCGCCCCCCGCACCGTGGACCAGTCCTGGGCTCTGGTGGACAGCGAAGCACACGCCACTGACAACGGTGCCTTGATCGTGGAGGAGTACCAGGTCACAGCCCTGGACACCGGCGAACAGCACGCCGTCCACATCGCCGGCGACGTGGTCCTGGCCGCGCCCGGGATCGAGCTGGAGGACCTTCAGTCCCCGCCGTCGAGATTCGACTGAACCGGCACCACCGGTGACTCGGACGCGGTGAGCACCGCGCCTGACGGCACCCCGCGCTAAGCCGGCGGCGCGAACCCGGTGGCCGACCGGCCGGCCTGCGCCTCGTCCCGCGGCGACACCGGCGAGGAAGAAGGAGGCGCCGGAGGCTCCTGCGGCCGGTCCTGAACCGGAGCGGGTGGAACGGGACCCTGGGGCCAGGCCCCCGCCGGCGGCCGGTACGAGGCCGGGGGCTGATAGGGGAGGGGGGCCTGATAGGAGAGGGGACCCTGATAGAGGACGGGAGCCTGATAGGGCGCCGATGCGGCCTGCCGGGCCTCACGGGTCTGCCGTTCGTGCACCACGGCCGCCAGGAAGGCGGCCGGAGGCAGATCCCGCGGCAGTGGAGCCGCCGTCCGCTGCGCGAGATCGGCCGCGAGTCGCTGCGCCATGCCCGCCGACACCTGAGGATCGAGCTGCTGCATCCGCGTCAGGTACTGCCGGACCGCGAGCCACAGCCCGTCCGGCACCGCCGACAGATCCAGCCCGGTGAACCGCCCCGCCAGCCAGGGAGGAGGCGGCGGCACGAAGCCGGCCCGCCCGGCGGGTATCCGCTCGCGCACGACCAGCGTGCCCGCGAACACATCCCCGAGCCGCCGCCCCCGCGCCGAGACCAGGGAGGCGATGCAGGCCACCACCCCGAGCGTCAGCAGGATCTCGACCACTCCGATCGCGCCCCGCACCAGTGCGTGCCGGAACCGGATCGGCCCGCCGTCGTCCCGCACCACCCGGAGTCCGAACGCCAGCTTCCCGAGCGAGCGCCCGTGACTGAGCGTCTCCACGGCGATCGGCCCGCCGACCAGAACCAGCAGGAACGCCGCGATCGACAGCGCGACCTGCGCGGCCTCGTCCAGCGAAGCCGTCGACGCCACGAGCACCGTGATCACGATGATGTACGCGACCATCGCCACCGCCAGGTCGAGCAACACGGCCAGCGTCCTGCTCGGCAGCTTCGCGGGCCGCAGTTCGAGCGCCACCGCCTCGCCCGTCACCAGCTCACTCACGCCCGCCGCCCTTCCCTGGTCCGCCCCTGAACGCAAGTCTGCCAAGCTGGGGGCGCGTCGCGTCGCAGTACGACAAGCTGACAGCACGTACGAGCATCCACGACGAACCGTGGACGACCAGCCGAGGAGCAGTCAGAGCCGATGGACCTGGACGTCTTCGTCTCCGTACACCGAGCCGAGTGGGACCGGCTCGATGCACTGCTCCGCCGTCGGCGCCGTCTCAGCGGTGCCGAGGCAGACGAACTCGTCGCCCTCTACCAGCGCACCGCCACCCACCTCTCCCTCATCCAGTCCAGCGCTCCGGATCCGCAACTGACCGGACGGCTCAGCCAACTGGTGGCGCGCGCGCGTAGTGCCGTCGCCGGCACCCGCCGCGCTTCATGGCGGGACGTCACGCACTTCCTGAGCCGGGGCTTCCCCGCGGCCGTGTACCGGGCCCGCCACTGGTGGGTGCCCACGGCGCTCGTCTCCACGGCCATCGCCGTCCTCCTGGGCTGGTGGATCGGCACCCATCCCGAGGTGCAGTCGTCCATCGCGGCCCCCAGCCAGTTGCGCGAGCTGACCCGTCCCGGCGGCGAGTACGAGACCTACTACTCCAGCCATCCCGCAGCGGCCTTCGCCGCCCAGGTGTGGACGAACAACGCGCAGGCGGCCGCGATGTGCCTGGTCCTGGGCGTCTTCCTGGGACTGCCGGTCCTCTGGATCCTCTTCGAGAACATGCTCAACCTGGGCGTCGGCTTCGGCCTCATGTCCTCGGCCGGCCGCCTCGACACCTTCCTCGGCCTGGTCCTCCCGCACGGCCTGCTCGAACTGACCGCGGTCTTCGTCGCCGCCGGTACGGGACTGCGTCTGGGCTGGACGCTGATCGATCCCGGCCCGCGCACCCGCCGCGCGGCTCTCGCCGAAGAGGGGCGAGCCGCCATCGGCATGGCGATCGGCCTGGCCCTGGTCCTGCTCGTCTCCGGCGCCATCGAAGGCTTCGTCACCCCCTCCGGCCTGCCCACCTGGGCCCGCATCGGCATCGGGGTCGCGGCCGAGCTGGCATTCCTGGCGTACGTCTACGTCCTCGGTGGCCGTGCGGCACGCTCGGGTGAGACGGGTGATCTCGAAGAGACGGACCGCAGCGCCGCCGTGCCGACGGCCGCCTGATGTGCGTCCGGCCCCTGTGAGCTGCTAGTGTCCTCTTCGCCTCGCAAGAGCCGTTGACACGGCGGGCGTGGGGAGGTAGATTCAATGAGTTGCCTAGAGCTGGACATGTTCAGCGGCAACCGATAGAATCTACATGTGCTTGGTCGGAGGCCGTGAACGGCGCCCCGGAAAGCACTCCCGATAACTCGGAAATGAACGGCCGGTCAGACCGGCCGAGAACTTCTGATAAAGTCGGAAACGCCGAAAAGGGAAACGCGGAAGCGGGAACCTGGAAAGCACCGAGGAAATCGGATCGAATGAAGATCTGATAGAGTCGGAAACACGAAGGGAAGCCCGGAGGAAAGCCCGAGAGGGTGAGTACAAAGGAAGCGACCGTTCCTTGAGAACTCAACAGCGTGCCAAAAATCAACGCCAGATTAGTTGATACCCCGTCTCCGGTCGTCACGATCGGGACGAGGTTCCTTTGAAAAACACAGCGAGGACGCTGTGTGCGAGAGGATCATTCCTCCTCTCGCACCGCTCTCGTGGTGTTCATCCCGATTACGGGAAAACATTCACGGAGAGTTTGATCCTGGCTCAGGACGAACGCTGGCGGCGTGCTTAACACATGCAAGTCGAACGATGAACCACTTCGGTGGGGATTAGTGGCGAACGGGTGAGTAACACGTGGGCAATCTGCCCTTCACTCTGGGACAAGCCCTGGAAACGGGGTCTAATACCGGATATCACTCCCGCAGGCATCTGTGGGGGTCGAAAGCTCCGGCGGTGAAGGATGAGCCCGCGGCCTATCAGCTTGTTGGTGAGGTAATGGCTCACCAAGGCGACGACGGGTAGCCGGCCTGAGAGGGCGACCGGCCACACTGGGACTGAGACACGGCCCAGACTCCTACGGGAGGCAGCAGTGGGGAATATTGCACAATGGGCGAAAGCCTGATGCAGCGACGCCGCGTGAGGGATGACGGCCTTCGGGTTGTAAACCTCTTTCAGCAGGGAAGAAGCGAAAGTGACGGTACCTGCAGAAGAAGCGCCGGCTAACTACGTGCCAGCAGCCGCGGTAATACGTAGGGCGCAAGCGTTGTCCGGAATTATTGGGCGTAAAGAGCTCGTAGGCGGCTTGTCACGTCGGGTGTGAAAGCCCGGGGCTTAACCCCGGGTCTGCATTCGATACGGGCAGGCTAGAGTGTGGTAGGGGAGATCGGAATTCCTGGTGTAGCGGTGAAATGCGCAGATATCAGGAGGAACACCGGTGGCGAAGGCGGATCTCTGGGCCATTACTGACGCTGAGGAGCGAAAGCGTGGGGAGCGAACAGGATTAGATACCCTGGTAGTCCACGCCGTAAACGGTGGGAACTAGGTGTTGGCGACATTCCACGTCGTCGGTGCCGCAGCTAACGCATTAAGTTCCCCGCCTGGGGAGTACGGCCGCAAGGCTAAAACTCAAAGGAATTGACGGGGGCCCGCACAAGCAGCGGAGCATGTGGCTTAATTCGACGCAACGCGAAGAACCTTACCAAGGCTTGACATACACCGGAAAGCATTAGAGATAGTGCCCCCCTTGTGGTCGGTGTACAGGTGGTGCATGGCTGTCGTCAGCTCGTGTCGTGAGATGTTGGGTTAAGTCCCGCAACGAGCGCAACCCTTGTCCTGTGTTGCCAGCATGCCCTTCGGGGTGATGGGGACTCACAGGAGACCGCCGGGGTCAACTCGGAGGAAGGTGGGGACGACGTCAAGTCATCATGCCCCTTATGTCTTGGGCTGCACACGTGCTACAATGGCCGGTACAAAGAGCTGCGAAGCCGTGAGGTGGAGCGAATCTCAAAAAGCCGGTCTCAGTTCGGATTGGGGTCTGCAACTCGACCCCATGAAGTCGGAGTTGCTAGTAATCGCAGATCAGCATTGCTGCGGTGAATACGTTCCCGGGCCTTGTACACACCGCCCGTCACGTCACGAAAGTTGGTAACACCCGAAGCCGGTGGCCCAACCCCTTGTGGGAGGGAGCTGTCGAAGGTGGGACTAGCGATTGGGACGAAGTCGTAACAAGGTAGCCGTACCGGAAGGTGCGGCTGGATCACCTCCTTTCTAAGGAGCACTTCTTACCAACTCCGGTTGGTCAGAGGCCAGTACATCGGCGAACGTCCG